>CAZNSP010000014.1:0-90034 GCA_964575795.1 uncultured Rhodobacterales bacterium | reverse complement strand
GCCATCGCAACCCTCGCAAGGCGGGCAGCATAACCCTTCTCAAACACGCTCTTAGTCATCATTCAATCCCGCATTTGATGCTGTCGGCAATGTGCGATTCAATGAACGTTCCGTTAAAGGAGAATCCGAGCAACTACACTTATACCATTGCGAGCAAGGAATCAAGAATATGGCAGCTTGGAGTGTTAGATGAGGAACCGGAGGCTTCCATCACCACGCCTTGCAACCAGAAATAGCTGAGCGGCCAATGTTTGCAACTATAGGGCGCACTAGCGGCTTGGTCGTTCCAGCATCTCTCCCCAACCCGGGCCGCGCGCCGCCCCGCCGCATTCGACAACCGCGCCTCACCCCACCGGGGACTCGCAATATTAGGCATTGCAGTCTATACTCCATCGCACGATCCGCGCGCCCCCGGAGGCCCCGATGACCCGCCTGATGACCGACCTGATCTGCTCCATGACCGAACTGCGCGAGCCGCAGAAGGTCTTCGACCGCGCCGGCGGCAAGCCGGTGGCGATCCTGAAGAACTCCGCCCTCGTCGGCTATCTCGTGCCGGTGGAGGCGGTGCAGGCCCCCGAAGGCCACCGCTACGCGACGATGGAGGAGGTGATGGAAAGCCTCGCCCGCCGGCGTGAGGTGAACCAGCCGGTCCTCGACTACCTGCGCGACAAGTGAGCTTCGCGCTTCTCTCGCCGGAAATCGTCGAGGCGATCCACGACGCGGTGCTGAACCCGGGCGAGCTTTCCGGCCGCGCCCGGGACAAGTCGCTGGAAGGCGCGCTCGCCCGCGTCGACCACCGCCTCGCCTACGGCCTGATCCACGACGCCTTCGACCTCGCCGCCGCCTATGCGGTAGCGATCGCCCAGGGCCATTGCTTCAACGACGCCAACAAGCGCACCGCGCATCAGTCGATGGACGCCTGTCTCGACATGAACGGCGTCCAGATCGCATGGCAGGTCGAAGAGGTCGGCCAGTGGATCATCCGCGTCGCCCAGCGCCAGGCGGGCGAGGCCGAGCTTGCCGACTGGCTGCGCACGAAGGCCGGGCAGGGCGGCTGAGCCCCGCCCGCCGCCCACCCCGCACCCAACTCACGCCGGTGTGATCGCCTCCTTCGCGCCTGCGAAGTCTTGCCGCGTTGCAGCATGAAACCTGCCGCCCTATATCGCGGCGCAGCAAAGAGGAGAGGAGAACCATGGCCGACATCACCCCGAACCAGCTCGACGCCCGCGCCGACCGCCTGCCGCTCGCCGAGCGTCTGGTCTACGCGATCCCGCTCCTCGGCTGGATGCTCAAGGACGTGGTGCACGGCGACAAGGACAACATCTGGTATTTCCTCGCCACGATCGTGATGCTCTGGATCCTGTCGGGCATGACCTTCGGCTATGCCGGCATCATCATTCCCGCGCTGATCGCGGTGCCGGTGGTCTTCGCCTTCCTGCTGCTGATCACCCGCGGCTGACCGCCCGCGCGACTACGGCGACGCCCCGCCACCGTGACGCCCCTTGCAGGGCGCGCGGGGCGTGCCTAGGCTCGGATCAGGGCCGGGCCATTCCCCGGCGTGACCAGAGCCGAGGGAGGCCAATTGATGCTCGTCCAGGTCAATACAGACAACTCGATCCAGGGGCGCGAGGACGTGACCCGGTTCGTCGAGGGCGTCATCGCTTCCAAGCTTAAGCCGCTCGCCGCGCATATCAGCCGGGTCGAGGTGCATCTGGCCGACGAGGCGGCGAACAAGCACGGCGCCAAGGACAAGCGTTGCACCGTCGAGGCGCGGCTGAACGGCCGCAAGCCGGCCGCCGTCACCCATCACGACGACAACCTGCAATCCGCCGTCACCCGCGCGGTGGACAAGCTGCGCAACCTGCTCGACAGCGACCTCGGCAAGCTCAGCGATCATCACCAGCGCTGACGCCGTCGCGCGGCGGCGCCAGCAGCGGCCGCGCGCGCGCCGCCTCGCGCGCGACGGCCTCCAGCATGTAGCTCCGCAGCACCAGGTTCATCCGCCGCTGATAGCCGCGGCCGGTGGCGCGGAACCATTTCAGCGTCTCCCCGTCCAGAAACAGCGTGTCACGCACCCTCTCCGGCGCGTCCGGCCCCGAGGGGACCAGGCAGCGCCGCGACGGCGGCAGGACGACCGCGGGCGGCAGGCTCTCGGCCTCGGCCCGCTCGATCGCGTCGATCAGTGCCAGAAGTTCGGTATAGATGCGCGCCTCGGTCGCGCTGCGCCGTCTCACGGTCATCGGACCCGCCTGATGCTGGTGGAATGGGCGGCAGACTAGCAGGTCGGGGTTAATGCCGGGTGGAGCCGGCGCGCCCCCGCGGCATGGCACCGAAAAAGCACCCAAATAGCACCCGAATGACACCCTGCGCTTCACGCCCCCGTCACTGGACAGCGGGGCGGATTCTGCCACAATGGCCGCCCCCGACCCGCCGCAGGAAGACTGCCCCCATGTTGCGCTATCTGGTTGTAGTGATTGCCCTTTTCGCCGCCTCCTGTGGCCCGGTCTACGAAACCCCCCGCCCCGTCGCCGGCCCCGTCCCCGCCACCACCACCGTCGCCGCCCCCCCCGCCCGCGGCCAGGCCTCCCTGGCCGACTACCGCCGCGTCGCCCCCCGCGTCGAAGCCGCAGCCGAGTCCTTCTGCCGGCAGGAATATCCCAGTCGTCCCAACAACTTCTGCGATTTCGACGTCCGCCTGATCGACGATCCGAGGGCCCCGCCGAACGCCTTCCAGACCATCGGAAGGGACGGCCGCCCGGTCATCGGCATCACCACCTCGCTCCTCGCCCAGACCGGCTCCCCCGACGAAATCGCCTTCGTCCTCAGCCACGAAGCCGGCCACCACCTCGCCGAACACCTGAGCCGCCAGCAGGCGCAAAGCCTTGCAGGCGCTCTGATTTTCGGCACGATCGCCGCCGGACTCGGCGGCGGCGACGCCGTCGCCGACGCCATGGATCTGGGCGCCTTCTTCGGCGGGCGGGTCTACAGCCAGAGCTTCGAGCTCGAGGCCGACGTCGTCGGCGCCTACATCGCCACCCGCGCCGGCTTCGACCCCGAACGCGGGGCGCTGATCTTCACCCGCCCGGCCCTGCAAGGCGGCGGCGGCCTTCTCTCGACCCATCCGCCCTCGCCGCAGCGGCTCGCCGTGGTCCGGCAGGCCACCGCGGACATCCGCCGTCAGCAGGCACTCGGCCAGGTGCCCAGTCCCACGGTCGCCCGCCGCTGAGTCTGCGTTAGCCGGGCATCAACCCTGCCCGGCTATGATCGGCGGATCGGCGCGATTCTGCAGGTCCTTGCTGCCGTCGGATCCGCCGGATTTCCGGTGCACGCGAAAATGCACGCAAATCAATCGATTGTTCATGCCTTTCGCCCCTTTCCTTGCGAACGCGTTCACGCAACCTGCTGTCAACCATTCCGCCGCATGCCGCGGCTTGCGTCCCTCCGACCCGATCCGAACGGCCGCAGCGCCGTGGACAGGCCGCCCGCATTCGGGCAACCATCGGGTGACCCCGCGACCCGCAGGCCCATTGAGGATCGCCGCGCCGGAACGGGGCCTGACGGGTCGTTCGCGGCCCCTCGGCCGGCCGGATAATGAGCTGTTGCGGCCTGCCGGGCCCGTGCGCGGGAGGATTGCCGCACTGCCTTGAAAGGCAGGGCACATGCGCAAGTTGCAGACCCAGGGCCTCCACCACATAACACTGGTCGGCGCCGACCGGCAGACCTCGATCGACTTCTGGGAGGGGGTGCTCGGCATGCCCTTCGTGTTCGAGCAGCCGAACCTCGACGTGCCCGCCGAAAGCCATCTCTATTTCGACCCGGGCGACGGACGCCTGATCACGGTCTTCACCAACGAAAGCCGGAAACCCGATCCGTCACGCACGCCGACGGAGATCGGCTGCGTCCACCACCTCGCCCTTGCCGTCTCGCAGGCGTAATTCCGGCAGACGGTGGAGCGGCTCGACGAGCGGGGGATCAGGCACAGCGGCCCGAAGGATCGCGGCTTCATGGACTCGATCTACTTCAACGATCCGCTCGGACTGCACGTCGAACTGGCCGCATACCGGTTCGAGCCGCCCGCGGGCTGGACCCATGGCGAGGTCCTGCTGGAGGCGCACAAGATCCGCACGGCGAGGGGCGACTACAACATCACGGAGGTGCATCTGGCAGACGCGATCGAGGCGCTTGTGTCCCGCGGGCGCGAGTCGCTGTCGAGCGACCGCGGTCCGAAGAACCCCTATGCCCGGCGACAGGAGTGATCCAAGAAGCCCTACATGCACCCGGCCTCGATCGCGAGCCGCCCCGTGCGCCTGTTCATCGCCGAGATGGGACTGACGATCGAGGACGCGACCGTCGACCTCTTCAGCTGCCCCATCACCAGGAACCGTTCAGCTCGATCAACACAAGCCGTCTCGTGCCGGCGCTCGAAGGCGGCGACCTGCGCATCGGCGAGAGCGTTGCCATCATCGGGTATCTCGCCGCCAGGCGCGGGCTTCCCGAGTATCCGGTGGACCTGAAGGCGCGCGCGACGGTTGCCGAGTTCGTGGACTGGGTGAATTCGAACTTCCATCGGGACTGGGGTTCCAACCTCTGCCACCTGCAGCTTTCCCCCCATCCCAGGCGCCCGACCGAAGAAGATCACAGGTTTTGCCGTCGTATGGGGCAGCGAACGCAGCGCGTTCTGGCTGCAGATCCTCAACGATCGTTTCCTGGTGGGCGGGCGGAAGTATCGGACCGGCGAACAGATCACGGTCGCGGACTACTTCGCCTCGTCGATCGTCGCGCTTGGGGACCTGATCCGCCATGACTTCGGTCGGCATCCCAACGTTGCGGCATGGCTCGACCGGATGAAGGCACTGCCGAACTGGAAGCCGGCCAGCGAAGCCATCGACGTATTCGGCGCGTCGCTGGAGGGCCAGCGTTTCATCGCCGCCTGAACGTACGGAAGCCAGCGGCGGCAGTGCCCGCAGCAGGCCTGCGGACGCGCTCGCCTGTGGCCGTGCGTGGACACTGGTCCAGTCGGCAAATTTGCGTTATCCTTGCTGAAAATGCGGAAAGAATGCCGCACTGATTGCGTTGGGCAAGGGCAGAGCAGATGACCGACATGGTGTTCCGCGCCGGACCGGCGCGAGAGGGCGAAGCGATTCTGCCGCTCTGGTGGCGCACCATCGACCACTGGTCGCTGCTCGCGGTTGTCGGCCTCTTCCTCTGCGGATTGCTGCTCGCCCTCGCGGCTTCACCGCCGCTCGCCGTCAGGAACGGGCTCGACCCGTTCCACTACGTCTGGCGGCAGGTCGGGTTCGCCTTTCTGGCGATGGGCGTGCTAATCTGGGTCTCGATGCTCGGGCCGGTGACGATCCGCCGCCTGGCGGTCCTAGGCTTCGCAGGGGCCGTCATTGCACTGGCGTTGCTTCCGGTGTTCGGGACGGATTTCGGCAAGGGCGCTGTGCGGTGGTATTCGCTGCGCGTGGTCTCGGTGCAGCCTTCGGAATTCCTGAAGCCGACCTTCGTGGCGTTCGGGGCCTGGCTGATGGCCGCGAGCTTCGACCCGAGCGGCCCTCCGGGCAAGGCGCTTTCCTTCGTCACCGCGGTGCTCCTTGCGCTGATCCTCGCGCTCCAGCCGGACTTCGGCCAGGCGGGACTGATCGTGGTCGGCTGGTGCATCATGTACTTCGCAGCCGGCGCGCCGATCTTCCTGCTCGGCGGGGTTGCCGGCGCGGTCGTCGGCGCGGGCTGGCTCGCCTATCACAACTCCGAGCATGTCGCCCGCAGGATCGACGGGTTCCTCGCCTCCGAGATCGATCCCAGAACCCAGATCGGCTATGCCACCAACGCCATCCAGGAGGGTGGGCTGTTCGGGGTCGGCATCGGCAACGGCAGCGTGAAATGGACCCTGCCCGATGCGCATACCGATTTCATCATCGCGGTGGCGGCCGAGGAATTCGGGGTGCTCTTCTGCATCCTGATCATGGCGCTCTACACGACGATCGTCGTCCGCTCGCTGCTGCGTCTGCTCGGTGAGCGCGATCCCTTCGTGAGGCTCGCCGGGACCGGGCTCGCGGGGCTGCTCGGGTTGCAGGCGCTCATCAACATGGGCGTGGCGGTGCGGCTGTTGCCGGCCAAGGGGATGACGCTTCCGTTCATCAGCTATGGCGGCTCGTCGCTGATTGCCGCGTCGATCGGCGTCGGGATGCTGCTCGCCCTCACGCGGAAGCGGCCGCAGCGCGAGATGCACGACATCCTCGGGCCGAACGGCTGAGCCATGGCTCCGCTGCTCGTCATCGCGGCCGGAGGCACCGGCGGCCACATGTATCCGGCGCAGGCGCTCGCCCACGAGATGCTTGCGCGCGGCTGGCGTGTCCGCCTGACCACGGACGAACGGGGGCTCAGATACTCGGGCGGTTTCCGCGAGGAGGTCGAGAAATCCGTGGTGCGTTCCGCGAGCTTCGCGCAAGGCTCGGGGCTCACGTTCCGCGTGCGGGCGGTCCTCGAGATCGTGCGCGGCGCCGTCGAGAGCATCGCACGGATGCGTCGGGATCCGCCTGCCTGTGTCGCGGGCTTCGGCGGTTATCCGAGCCTGCCGTCGGTTCTGGCGGCATGGTATCTGGACCGGCCGCGGCTGATCCACGAACAGAATGGCGTTCTGGGGCGCGTCAACCGGCGGTTCGCCCCGCATGTCGACCTCGTCGCCTGCGGGATCTGGCCGACGAAGCTGCCGAAGGGGGCGCGGCACGTCGCGACGGGCAATCCGGTGCGCGCCGAGGTGCTGGCGTGGCGGGACGCGCCGTACGATCTGCCTGCCGAGGGCCCGATCTCCATGCTCGCCTTCGGGGGCAGCCAGGGGGCGGCGTTGTTCGCGCGGGTCGTTCCAGAAGCCATGGCATCGCTCGACGCGAACCTGCGCGCCCGGATTCGGCTGACGCTCCAGGTACGGCCGGAGGATCTGGACGCGACGGCGGAGCGTCTGCGCGCGATCGGTGTGACTGCCGACCTGCGCGCGTTCTTCGACGACCTGCCGGATCGCCTCGCCTCGGCGCATCTGGTGATCGCCCGGGCGGGGGCGAGTTCGATTGCGGAGATCGCCGCGATCGGGCGGCCCGCGATCCTCGTGCCCTATGCCGCGGCGATGGATGACCACCAGACGGCGAACGCCGCCGCGCTGACCGCCGCGGGCGCCGCGGTCGTCCTGCGCGAGCGTGATCTCACCGCGGAGTCCCTGGCTGGACACGTTGCCGCCATCGTGGCAAGTCCCGCGAAGGCCGCTGAAATGGCAGCGGCAAGTCGCGCCCATGGCGCGCCCGATGCCACGAAGACACTCGCAGAACTCGTCGAACGGCTCGCCCGAGGAGGCGCAAAGGAATGAACGGTCAAACGCGGCTGCCCCATGACATCGGCCCGATCCATTTCGTCGGGATCGGAGGCATCGGGATGTCGGGCATCGCAGAAGTGCTGCTCAACCACGGGTTCACGGTTCAGGGCTCGGACCTGAAGGCCAGCCCGATCACGGATCGCCTGCAGGCGCGTGGCGCCCGGATCCTGATCGGGCAGACGGCCGAGAACCTCGAGGGCGTCGACGTCGTGGTGATCTCCTCGGCCATCAAGCCGGGCAATCCCGAACTCGACACGGCCCGCGCGCGCGGCCTGCCCGTGGTTCGTCGCGCCGAGATGCTGGCCGAGCTCATGCGTCTGAAGTCGAACGTCGCGGTTGCGGGCACGCATGGCAAGACGACGACCACCTCCATGGTCGCCGCGCTGCTCGACGGTGGCGGGATGGATCCGACCGTGATCAACGGCGGGGTGATCCACGCTTATGGCTCCAATGCGCGGATCGGTGCCGGCGACTGGATGGTGGTCGAGGCCGACGAGAGCGACGGATCGTTCAACAAGCTGCCAGCGACCATCGCGATCGTGACCAACATCGATCCCGAGCATCTGGATCACTACGGCAACTTCGATGCGCTGAGAACCGCCTTCGACACGTTCGTTTCGAACATCCCGTTCTACGGGCTCGCCGTGTGCTGCATCGACCACCCCGAGGTGCAGGCACTGATCGGCCGGGTGACCGATCGACGGGTGCGGACCTATGGTTTCTCGCCGCAGGCCGACGTCCAGGCCAGAAATCTCAGCTTCGAGGGCGGCGGCGCGCGCTTCGACGTGGCCCTCAACGCCGAGGGACGTGTGATCGAAGGGCTCCGGCTGCCGATGACCGGCGACCACAACGTGTCGAACGCACTCGCGGCGATCGCGGTCGCCCGCCATCTCGGCATTTCCCCGACCGCGATCAAGGCGGCGCTGGCGGCCTTCGGTGGCGTCAACCGCCGTTTCACCCATGTCGGCGACTGGAACGGCGTCACGATCATCGACGACTACGGGCACCACCCGGTCGAGATCGCCGCAGTGCTGAAGGCGGCCCGGCAGGCCACCAAGGGCCGTGTCATCGCGGTGCATCAGCCGCACCGCTACACGCGGCTGCGCGACCTGTTCACGCAGTTCTGCGCCTGCTTCAACGATGCCGACGTGGTCGCCATCTCGGATGTCTATTCCGCCGGCGAGGCGCCGATCGAGGGCATGAGCCGGGACACGCTGGTCGGCGGGCTGGTCGCGCACGGGCATCGTCGTGCGCTGCCGATCTCGGGCGAGGAGGCGCTGGCGGAGTTCGTGAAGGCGGAATGCCGGCCGGGCGACATGCTGGTCTGCCTCGGCGCCGGCACTATCAGCAGCTGGGCGAACGCCCTGCCGGGACGCCTCGGCGCCGAAAAGGCAGCGGTGGAAAAGGTCGAGGCTTGACCTTGGTTCTGCCGAAGGTGCGGGGGAGCCTCGTTGCCGGGCGCGGCATGGCGGATCTCACCTGGCTCCGGGTCGGCGGCCCTGCCGACTGGTTCTTCCAGCCGGCGGACGAAGACGATCTGATCGCCTTCCTCGCCGAACTGGATCCTTCGGTCCCGGTCATGCCGGTGGGTGTCGGCTCCAACCTGATAGTGCGTGACGGCGGGATCGAGGGCGTAGTGATCCGTCTCGGCCGCGGGTTCAATGCGATCACGGTCACGGGCGACACGGTCACCGCCGGCGCGGCCGCTCTGGACGCCCGGATCGCACGGCAGGCAGCAGCGGCGGGGTTGGACCTCGCCTTTCTCGCCACGATACCGGGCACGCTCGGTGGTGCGGTCAAGATGAACGCCGGATGCTACGGGTGCTACATCGCGGATGTCTTCGTCTCGGCCCGCGGGGTCACGCGTCGGGGCGAGACGGTCTTCCTGTCGCCCGAGGACATGGGCTTTGGCTACCGGACGAGCGGACTGCCCGACGGTCTGATCCTGACCGAGGCAACGTTGCGCGGGCCAATCGACGCACCCGAGGCGATCGAGGAACGGATCGCCAGACAGGTCGCCATGCGCGACGCGAGCCAGCCGACAAGGGAGCGTTCGGCGGGGTCCACCTTTCGCAACCCGGCCGGGTATTCGTCGACGGGGCGGGCCGACGATACCCACGAGCTGAAGGCCTGGAAGCTGATCGAGGACGCGGGCCTGCGCGGGGCACGGCGGGGCGGCGCGAGGATGTCGGACAAGCACGCGAACTTCCTCGTCAACGCTGGAGGGGCGACTGCGGCAGACCTTGAAGGGCTTGGCGAGGACGTGCGCGCGGCCGTCAAGGCGCGAACCGGCATTACACTCGAGTGGGAAGTGATGCGCGTCGGACGGCCGTGAAGCCTATGCGGCGGAACTGGCTGCGCCGCCAGTTGGACCCGCGTCTTGCCGGCCCGGCGGATTCACGCGAATTACCTCGAAAAAGGGGTTTGGGCCCGGGTTGAATCGCGCTACAGTGGCGCGCGAAGCAGGTCCCGTTCAGGCGCGGGACCGGTGGAAAACACCCCCCAGGTCAAAAGGCCGGGGAAGGCAAAACTGAGGCGGGCATGTCGAGCAGGACAAGCGCCCGCATCGCGGTTCTGATGGGCGGCCGTTCGGCCGAGCGAGAAGTGTCGCTCGTCTCCGGGCGGGAGTGCGCAGCCGCGTTGCGGTCGGAAGGCTTCGACGTCGTTGAGATCGACGCTGGCGCGGACCTCGCGCAGCGGCTGACGGAACTGCGGCCCGACGTCGCCTTCAATGCTCTGCATGGCCGGTGGGGCGAGGACGGGTGCGTCCAGGGCATCCTGGAATGGCTGGCGATCCCGTACACGCATTCCGGCGTGCTGGCCTCTGCGCTCGCAATGGACAAGACGCGTTCGAAGCAGGTCTTTGCCGCGGCCGGCCTTCCCGTTGTGCAAAGCATCCTCGTCGACAGGAACTCCGCCTCCGCCGCTCATCCCATGCCGCCGCCCTATGTGGTGAAGCCGAACAACGAGGGTTCCTCGGTCGGGGTCTACCTGGTCGGGGTCGGGGCGAACGGGCCGGCCAAGTTGTCCGACGACATGCCCGAGCAGGTCATGGTCGAGGAATATGTGCCTGGGCGGGAGCTGACGTCGACCGTTCTGGGGGATCGTGCCCTGGCGGTGACGGACATTCTGGCGGAAGGCTGGTACGACTATCACGCGAAATATGCGCCGGGCGGTTCGCGCCATGTCGTGCCCGCGGACATACCCGACGAGATTTCGGCTGCATGCCTCGACTTCGCGCTGCGCGCGCACAACGCGCTGGGGTGCCGCGGGGTCAGCAGGACGGACTTCCGCTGGGACGAGAGCCGGGGACTTTCGGGGCTGTTCCTGCTGGAGGTCAATACCCAGCCCGGGATGACGCCCACGTCGCTGGCACCGGAACAGGCGGCCCATGCCGGCATGAGCTTCGGTGAGCTCGTGCGCTGGATGGTGGAGGATGCCTCATGCTGCCGGTGAAGGCCCGGCGTCGTGATCCTGCACCGTCGCGTCTGCGATATCGGCTGACACGCCTTTGGCTCTGGGCTCCGTTCCGCCGGACGATCAACGTCGGCGTCCCCGCGCTGGCCACGATCGGGCTCGTCTGGACGCTCGCCGAGGAACTGCAGCTGCGGCGGACGGTTGCGGATGCCGTCACGGGCATGCGGGAAGCCTTCATCGAGCGGCCCCAGTTCACCGTCTCTCGACTTTCCATCCCCGACGTGTCGCCCGATCTCGCCGAGCAGATCGAGGAAGCGTCGTTCGTGAGCCTTCCGATCAGTTCCCTCGACATCGATGTGGCGAGCATTCGCAGCCGCATCGAAGCCCTGGATGCCGTCGAACGCGCCCGGGTGCGTATTCTTGCCAATGGCGTCCTGGAAGTTCGCGCCATCGAGCGCGTCCCCGCCGTGGTCTGGCGGTCGCCGGATGGATTGCAGCTGCTGGATGTCAACGGCGTCCGGGTCGCGGAGATCGATGATCGCCGGCGGCGCGCGGACCTTCCCCTGATTGTCGGGGTCGGTGCGGATCGGGCGGTCTCCGAAGCATTGGAGGTGATCGCCGCCGCGGGGCCTTTGGTGCCGAAGATGCGGGGTCTGATCCGCGTCGGCGACCGGCGGTGGGACATCGTCCTCGATCAGGATCAGACCATCAAGCTTCCGGAGGCAGCACCGGAGGCGGCCGTTTCCGCGGTCTTGCGGATGGACAGGGAAGAGGACCTGACGCGGCGCGACTTCGTGGTTCTCGATCTGCGCGACCCGCGACGGCCTGCGATCCGCTTGAGTGAATCATCCCTCGAGGAGCTTTCGAGGCATCGGTCAGGAAGGCCCGGAGAAGACGCATGAAGGCCAAGATCTACGAAGTGCAACGGGCAATGCGGGCGCGGCGCGAGGCCGCCTTCCGCCGCGGTGTGGTCGCCGTGCTGGACATCGGAAGCGCCAAGGTGTCGTGCCTCGTGCTGCAGTTCGTTCCCCCTGACCTCGATGCGGAGGGCATGGGCCCGCTCCAGCAGGCTGCCTTCAGGGTGATCGGTGCGTCCAACACTCGGTCGAGGGGCGTCAGGTTCGGCGAGGTCGCCGAGATGGACGAGACCGAAGCGGCGGTCAGGACGGCGATCCAGGGTGCGCAGAAGATGGCCGGCCTTCGGGTCGACCACGTCATCGCGGCGTTCTCGGGCGGACGGCCCCGTTCCTACGGCGTGACCGGTCAGGTGGACGTCGTGAACGGCGTCGTCACGGAACGTGAGGTCGGTGCGGTGCTCGCTGCCTGCGAGGTGCCCGACTATGGCAACGACCGTGACGCCATCCATGCGCTTCCCGTCAATTTCGTGCTGGATCACCGGACCGGCCTGATCGACCCGAGAGGGCAGGTCGGGCGGACGCTGGCGGTCGACATGCATCTTCTGACGGTTGCCTCGACCCCGCTGCGGAACATCCTGCAGTGCCTCGGGCGCTGCGATCTCGAACTCGCCGGCGTGGTCGTCTCGTCCTACGCATCGGGGCTCGCCAGCCTGATCGAGGACGAGCAGGAGCTCGGCGCCGCCTGCGTCGACATCGGATGCGGCACCACCGGCATTTCCATCTTCGTGCGGCGGCAGCTGATCTATGCTGACGCCGTCCGCATGGGTGGTGGCGACATCACCTCCGACATCTGTCAGGGCCTCCAGGTCTCATACCAGGATGCCGAACGGCTGAAGACCATGCACGGCGGGCTCGTGGCGACCGGCCTCGACGACAGGGACATGATCGAACTGCCCTCCATCCTCGGGGACTGGGACAACGATCGCCGGCAGATCAGCCGCTCCGAACTGATCGGTGTCATGCGGCCGAGGGTGGAGGAGATCCTCGAGGAAGTGCGGGCCCGGCTCGACGCGGCCGGGTTCGATTGCCTGCCCAGCCAGAGGGTCGTCATCACGGGAGGGAGCGCGCAGATCCCGGGGCTCGAGATGGTCGCGAGCCGGATTCTGGGAACACAGTGCAGGATCGGCAAGCCGATACGCGTTCAGGGTCTGCCGCTGTCGGCGACGGGAACGGCATTCTCGACGGCGGTCGGGCTCGCGCTGCACGTCGCGCATCCACAGGACGAGTGCTGGGATTTCGACATGCCGCACGACCGGCAAGGCGCGCGCCGCGTCACCCGCGCGCTGCGCTGGTTCCGGGAAAACTGGTAGATTGGGGTTGTGGGCTGAAGTTACACCCGATCTTGAGAGACAGGCTAAATATGGTAGAAACTGCCTAAAAATGTCGTGACGGTAGTGGCGTCATGGGATACGATTTCGAATCAAGCGATGCGCAGGCATCAAGGCGAAATGCAGGGGCACGAGAGGACAGGCGGTAGAACATGGCTTTGAACTTGAGCATACCCATCACGAACGACCTGAGCCCGCGGATCACCGTCATCGGTGTCGGCGGGGCGGGGGGCAATGCGGTCAACAACATGATCGAGAAGGCTCTCGAGGGTTGCGAGTTCGTCGTCGCCAACACCGACGCACAGGCCCTTCAGCAATCGCGGGCCACCAACAAGCTTCAACTCGGCGCGCGGGTGACCGAGGGCTTGGGTGCCGGTGCCCGTCCGGAGGTGGGTGCGGCTGCCGCCGAGGAGTCGATCGAGGAGATCGTCGAGCGTCTGGCCGGTTGCCACATGTGCTTCATCACCGCCGGGATGGGCGGCGGAACCGGCACAGGTGCTGCCCCGATCATCGCGAGGGCAGCGCGTGAAATGGGTGTGCTGACGGTCGGCGTCGTGACCAAACCTTTCCAGTTCGAGGGTGCCCGCCGCATGCGGCAGGCAGAATCGGGTGTCGACGCGCTGCAGGAGCACGTCGATACCCTCATCATCATTCCGAACCAGAACCTGTTCCGTCTCGCCAACGAAAAGACGACCTTCACCGAAGCCTTTGCCCTTGCCGACGACGTTCTCTACCAGGGCGTCAAGGGCGTCACAGACCTCATGGTCCGGCCCGGTATCATCAACCTCGACTTCGCCGATGTCCGTTCGGTCATGAACGAGATGGGCAAGGCGATGATGGGGACGGGCGAGGCCTCCGGCGAGGACCGCGCGGTCCAGGCCGCCGAGAAGGCGATCGCCAACCCGCTGCTCGACGAGATCAGCCTCAAGGGGGCGAAGGGCGTTCTCATCAACATCACCGCCGGGCCGGATCTTACGCTCTTCGAGCTGGACGAGGCTGCGAACCGCATCCGCTCGGAAGTCGATCCGGATGCCAACATCATGGTCGGTTCCACCCTCGATCCGGACATGACCGGCATGATGCGGGTCTCGGTCGTGGCGACGGGGATCGACGCCGTCGCCCGGACCGAGACGGCACCGGTCGCGGTGCGCCGCTCGATCATCGAGCCCGTGGCCGCGCCTGCCCCCAAGCCGAAACCCGCTCCGGTCGCGGTCGAGCAGCCCAGGGTGGTCGAGCCGCAGCCCGTTGCTGCACCGGCCGCCAGTTTCGCGGACGCCCAGCTGCACGACGAAGCCTCGGTCGCAGCGGAGGAAGAGCGGACCGTCGCGCGCTATGCGGGCGAAGCGGCGGCGAGCGGAGCGCCATTTGCGGCCCAGACGGACAGGTTGCACCGTTCCCCCGAGCCTTCGCCGGAGACGATGCTCCGCCTGCAGAGAGCCGTCGAGAACGTGCCGCAGGCGCCAGCCGCACCCGCGCCGGTCGCATCGGCGGTTCGGGATTCCGAACGGGTCGGACGGATGACCATCAACAGTCTCATCCATCGGATGACGGGCCATGCGACGCGCGACGACGCAGCGGTGCGGTTCCGTGCCGAACCGGCGCCGGACGCACGCGCGAACCGGCCGCGGGACGAACAGCTGGATCAAACAGAGCGCGAACGCGTCGACATACCTGCCTTCCTCAGACGGCAGGCCAACTGAGCGGGAAGCATCCCCCAAGAGTGCTGCTTGACAACCCGCGAGGCACCCGATCACTCGGGTGCCTTTTTCCTTTGGCTCGATACACCTCGCCAGCGGTTGAAGCATTCGATCATAAAGCTTGATTTGAATGCGATAGTGCCCGTTCGTATCTTCAACGCGAGCAGCCAGACCGCGCGTGAAGGCCAAAAAAAGGTCACGTGATTGCGCGGTCAACTTCGCAATGTGATCGGGTTCTGGGAACGGGCATATGCAGACGACCCTGAGACGTGATGTGACACTGGTCGGCACCGGGCTTCACTCGGGGCGTCCCGTGCGCATGGTGATCCGGCCGGCCGAGCATTCCGGTATCAGGTTCAGACGGGTGGATGTTGCCGATCGCGACAACGTCGTTCCTGCGGAGTATTCGCTGGTGAGCGATACGACCCTTTGCACCCAGTTGACGAACCATGCCGGCGTTTCGGTTTCGACGGTCGAGCACGTGATGGCGGCATTCGCCGGATGCGGTGTGCACAATGCGATCGTGGATCTCGACGGCCCGGAAGTGCCGATCATGGACGGAAGTGCGAAGCGCTTCGTCAAGGCGATAGAGCGTGCGGGAATTCGTGAACTGCCACTGCCACTGATGGCGCTCGAAATCGTGAAGCCGGTTGCGTTCGTGGACGGCGACGTCCGGGCGGAGCTGCTGCCGGCGCCAGAGTTCCGGGTCGACTTCCGGATCGAGTTCCCGGACGCGGCCATCGGTAGCCAGAGCCAGTCGTTCGAGATCGTCAACGGTACCTTCGTTCACGAACTGGCCGATTGCCGGACGTTCTGCCGGCGCGCGGACGTCGAGATGATGCAGCAGGCCGGCCTCGCGCTGGGCGGGTCGCTAGAGAATGCGATCGTGGTGGACGGTGATCGCGTCCTCAATCCCGGTGGGCTGCGTCGGTCCGACGAATTCGTTCGGCACAAGATGCTCGACGCCGTCGGAGATCTCGCGCTTGCGGGCATGCCGATCATCGGTCTCTACAAGGGCGTGCGCGCTGGTCACGGAGCCACGAACAGGCTTCTGCGGAAATTGTTCGCGACTCCCGATGCGCGGCGGATCGTCCAGGTCGACCGGAAGCTGGCCAGGTCCCTTCCGGGAGCGGGTGCAGTCGACATGGAACTCCGTCGGACTGCCTGAGGCCCCTGACATATGGTCGCCGCGACACCCGTTGTCGGGGTCTGACGGGATGTGCTAACTGATCATGCCGCCGTCGTTCCAGTCGGCTTGAACGGATAGATTGAAGGTGTTCGGCTATGTGGCGGGGAGCAATCAAAGGCCTTTGGATTGCACTCCTCATTTCCCTCGCCGGCTGCGGGGGCGGAACCCGCGAAGCTCCGATCGAATCCCGCTCGCCCGAGGAGATCTATCTCGGCGCGGAGGCGCTCCTCGCTGCCGGAAGGCCGAGGGAGGCGGGGGAGCAGTTCTCCGAGGTGGAGCGCCTTTATCCGTATTCTGAGTGGGCCAAGAGGGCGATGCTGATGTCAGCGTTCGCCTATCACGAGGGAAGTCTGTACGCCGAGAGCCGCGCGGCGGCCAATCGGTACCTGGACTTCTTCCCCGCCGATGTGGACGCTCCCTACGCGCAGTTCCTGGTGGCCCTGAGCTACTACGATCAGATCGTGGACGTGAGCCGGGACCAGCGAAATACATTCGATGCACTGCAGGAGCTGCGGGACATCATCGAACGCTACCCGGACAGCGAGTATGCAAAATCGGCCGAGATGAAGTTCGAGCTGACACTCAACCATCTGGCCGGCAAGGAGATGGAAGTCGGGAGATACTATCTGAAACGCGGCCACTATGCGGCCGCGATCAACCGGTTCCGTGTCGTCGTTGAAGAATATCAGACCACCGACCACACGCCTGAGGCGCTTCACCGTCTTGTAGAATCCTATCTCTCGCTGGGCCTCGTGTCGGAAGCGCAGACCGCGGGCGCGATCCTCGGCTACAACTTCCAGGGTTCCGACTGGTATCAGGATACCTACATCCTGCTGACCGGGCAGGGCCTCCGTCCCGAGGATGTGGGCGAAAGCTGGCTCACCCAGGTCTATCGCCAGGTCGTGCGAGGGCAGTGGCTCTGACGCACGCTCGGAGGGTGCATCCGTGCTGCGCACACTGAGCATCCGGGACCTGTTCCTGGTCGAGTCGCTGGAAGTCGCCTTCAGCAGCAGTCTGAATGTCATCACTGGTGAGACCGGCGCCGGAAAGTCGGTCCTGCTCGAATGCCTCGGCTTCGTCCTCGGTTGGCAGAACCGGGCGCTGAAGGTTCGACACGGTGCGGAGCAGGGCGAGGCGCTGGCCGTATTCGTTCCGCCGCCCGATCACCCTGTCGCCGGTATCCTCGAGTCGGTCGGCGTACCTCCCGGCGAAGAACTGATGATCCGGCGGACCCTGTCCTCCGACGGACGCCGGCAGGCTTATGTCAACGACCGCAGGGTAACGGCGGACACCCTCAAGCTGCTTTCCGAGGTCCTGGTCGAGCTGCATGGACAGCAGGACGACAGAGGCCTGATGGACGAGCGGCGCCACCGCTCGCTTCTGGATACGTTCGCTGAACTCGACGGACCCGTTGCCGCGACACGCGCTGCCTGGCGAACGCTCCAGGAGCGGCAGAACGCGCTCGAGGCGGCCCTTGCAGCCCGCAGCGAAGTCAGGCGCGAAGCCGAGTATCTCACCCACGCGGTGGAAGAACTCACCAAGCTCGATCCCCGACCGGACGAGGTGGCAGCTCTCGAGCTGCGGCGTCGAGCGATCAAGGCGATGGAGCGTATTCGGTCGGCGATCGAACGAGCCTCCGTCTTTGTGGGAACCGAAGGTATCGAGCTGAATGCACTCGAGGCGTTGAAGGCGCTGGAGAACGCGGCACAACAGCCCGACATCGCGAGTGAGGGGCAGATCCTCAGCGAACTGGATCGGTCCATCGGAGGGCTGAATCGCATCCTCGACGAACTTGCGGAAGTCCAGAGCGCGGTCGGCGAATGCCTGAACCTTGTCGGTGTCGATCCGGACGAGCTCCAGTCGATCGAGGAGCGCCTGTTTGCCATTCGAGGGCTCGCCCGAAAGCACCAGGTGTCTCCCGACGAACTCTGGAAGGTCGCTGCCGAGTACCGGGAAAGGCTGCTCGCGTACGAGGATGCCGACGGTCGGATCGCCGCAATGGAAGAAGCGGCCAGTGACGCACGCCGGCGATACGAGGAAGTGGCGGGGCATCTCTCGGATGCCCGGAGGGAGGGCGCCTCGCGGCTGGATCGTGCCGTGGCCGAGGAACTGGCGCAGCTGCGCCTCGAAAGGGCGAGGTTCGAGACACGGGTCGCCAGCAGCGAGCCGGGACCGGATGGCGTCGATAGCGTGAGCTTTTGTGTCTCGACCATAGCCGATCTTGCGCCCGGGCCGATCGGCAAGGTCGCTTCGGGCGGAGAATTGTCGCGCCTGATGCTCGCGCTCAAGGTTTGTCTCTCGCGACGGTCCAGCAATCTGACGATGGTCTTCGACGAGATCGACCGGGGCGTCGGCGGGATCACGGCCGAGGCGGTGGCGAACCGCTTGCAGAGATTGTCCCGATCCGGACAGGTGATCGTCGTGACGCACTCGGCTCAGGTCGCTGCACGCGCCGATCGTCATCTTGCGGTGAGGCGGCTCCACGGGGCCGAGGGTGAGCGATTGGACATCGTCGCCCTGGACCGGTCACAGAGGGTCGACGAAATCTCGCGCATGGTGGCAGGCGGTCAGGTGACCGAGGCCGTCAGGGAGGCGGCCCGTCAGCTGCTGTCGGAGTAGATCCGGCGGGGAAGGACAGGCGTCGGAAGGCTCTCAGATCGGCTCGCAGGCGGCCCCGAGCCAATCGGCAGCCTCGCCCGACAGGCTGGAACGGTGTGCTTCAAAGACCCGGCGGTGATAGGAATCCAGCCATTCGGTCTCTTCGGTTGTCAGAAGGGTCGGGTCGATCAGGCGGCGGTCGAAGGGAACGAGGGTGAGGGTCTCGAAGGAAAGCATCGCCCTGTCGCCACCATCGGTCTTCTCGGGCTCCCGGATGAGGAGAAGATTCTCGAGGCGCACCCCGAATGCATGCTCGCGGTAGTAGCCGGGTTCGTTCGAGACGATCATTCCGGCTCGCAGGGGCTCCATGCTGCGGCGGGAGATGCCTTGGGGTCCCTCGTGAACCGACAGGAAGGAACCGACCCCGTGGCCGGTCCCGTGATCGAAGTCGAAGCCCGCCCGCCACAGGTCCTGGCGGGCAATGGCGTCGATGTCCCGGCCGCTGCAACCTTCGGGAAAGCGCAGGCGGGACAGGGCGATCAGGCCCTTGAGCACTAGAGTGTAGGGCCGGATCGCTGCGGCCGAGGGTTCCCCGAACGCCAGGGTCCGCGTGATGTCTGTCGTTCCGTCCCGATATTGCGCGCCACTGTCGATCAGGACGATGTCGCCGTCCCTGATCGCCCTGTTTGTCGCTTCGGTCACCCGATAGTGCACGATCGCCCCGTTCGGTCCGGATCCGCAGATCGTGTCGAAGGCGAGATCCTTCAATTCGCCCGACGCAGCTCTCGCTTGCTCGAGGCGCTTGACGAGGTCGATCTCCGTCAGGTCCTTCGATCCCCGTTCCGCGTCGAGCCAGACGAGGAACTCGATGACAGCGGCACCGTCCCTCAGATGCGCGTTCCGCGCCCCGGCGATCTCCTCCTGCGTCTTGCAGGCCTTTGGCAGGATGCAGGGGTCCGGACGCCAGACGACTTCGGTACCCCGGTTCCGGAGCCGCTCGGATACCCAGAGCGGCGCGGTCCGGCGGTCGACGGCGACTTTGCCGGACAGTCCATCCAGATGTGAACCGAACGCCTCCGGTTCATGCAGTGTCACATCGGCTCCGAGATGATGCCGGGCACCTTCATCCAGTTTCGCGGAATTGCAGAAGAGGTCCACGCGCCCGTTGTTGTGCAGTATGGCGGCGGCCGCCACGGAGGGTGTCCTGGCGACGTCGCTCCCCCGGATGTTCAGCAGCCAAGAAAGCGAATCCGGCAGCGTCAGTATCGCTGCCGATATCCCGTCTTTCGCCAGTTCGGCGGCGAGACTTTCCCGCTTGTCGGACGAGCTTCGACCGGCCAGCGCGTTCGGATGCACGACGATGGGGGCAGCGGGCGGGGCAGGTTGATCGGACCAGACCTCGTCGATGAGGTTCGCGACGGGCTTGAGGGCGATGCCGTCCGGTGCGAGCGCGGTCCGCAACTCCTCGATCTGTTCGGCGGTGTGGAGCCATGGGTCGAACCCGACCGTGGCACCATTGCGGACCTTCTGCCGGATCCAGTCGGCGGCCCGTTCATCGGGGTGCTTCCTTATGGCGAAGAGCTTGGGGTCGACCTGGTTCCTGACCTGGAGCTGGTAACGACCGTCGACGAAGATTGCAGCGTCGTCCACCGCAACGATGGAGTAGCCGGCGGAGCCGGTGAACCCGGTCAGCCAGGCCAGTCTCTCGTCCCGGGGGGCCACGTTCTCGCCCTGATGGGCATCGGAACGTGGGACCAGAAAGACGTCGATGTTCCGGGCCCGCATGAGCGCGCGCAGCGCATAGATGCGCTCCGCGCTTGCGGCCGGGTCAGACTTGTCCTCGAAGGTCTGAAACATCGCGCATGTGCTTCCGTTTTGGGGAGGATCGATCCATGCGTTGCGGCACTATGCCCGCACACCCGCGGCAATTCCGGCTGACGATCGCCGTCTCTGCTGGCGAACGATCCGCACGGGATCGTTGTCGAACAGGGAGGCCAGTTGCTCGGTCATGACGCCCGCCAGTTGTTCCACGTCGGTGATGGTGACGGCACGCTGATAGTATCGCGTCACGTCGTGCCCGATGCCGATCGCGACAAGTTCGACGGCGCCCCGTCGTTCGATCATGGCGATGACGTCGCGCAGATGCTTCTCCAGAAAGTTTGCGGGGTTCACCGACAGGGTCGAATCGTCGACCGGGGCCCCGTCGGAGATCACCATCAGGATGCGCCGCGACTCCGGGCGGGTCGCAAGCCTGCGGTGCGCCCATTCGAGCGCTTCCCCGTCGATGTTCTCCTTCAGAAGTCCTTCCTTCATCATGAGCCCGAGGTTCCGGCGCGACCGGCGCCAGGGCGCGTCAGCGGGCTTGTAGATGATGTGCCTGAGGTCGTTCAGGCGCCCGGGGAGGCTCGGCCTGTGCGCGGCGAGCCACGTCTCCCGCGACTGCCCGCCCTTCCATGCTCGGGTAGTGAAGCCGAGGATCTCGACCTTTACCTGACAACGCTCGAGTGTGCGCGCGAGCACGTCCGCACAGATCGCCGCGATCGATATCGGACGCCCGCGCATGGAACCCGAGTTGTCGAGCAGCAGGGTCACCACCGTATCCCGGAAATCCGTCTCGCGCTCGCGCTTGAAACTAAGCGGCGTCATGGGATTGGCGACGACACGCGCGAGGCGCCCGGCATCGAGGGTGCCTTCCTCGAGATCGAACTCCCACGCGCGATTCTGTTGGGCCTGCAGACGTCGCATCAGGCGGTTGGCCAGTCGCGAGACCGCGCCTTTCAGGGGCTCCAGCTGCTGATCGAGATACGTCCTCAGACGCTCCAGCTCCGCCGGATCGGCGAGTTCGTCGGCGGCGATCTCTTCATCGAACTTCGTGGAAAAGACCTTGTAGGCCGGATCTGCCTCGGAGCGGGGAGGTGGCGCGCGATCTTCGGGGGATTGGCCGTCCTCGACTTCCACTTCTTCCGCGACATCGGTCGCGTCGGCCTCTTCCATTGCGGCCTGGAGCTGCTGCGGGTCCAACTGGCGGTCAGAGGAAGTGTCCTGAGGTCCGTCGGAGTCGGTCGATTGCTGTTCGTCGCCCCCCTCGGACTGTTCCTGGTCCTGCTCGGCCTCCGTACCCTCGTCCTCCTCGGCCCCGGGCTCTTCGGCGTCCGGATCCTCGCCCAGCTGATCGCCATAGCCGAGGTCCTCGATCAATTGCCGGGCGAAGCGCGCGAATGCCTGCTGGTCGTCCAGGACGGATTCGAGACGGTCGAAGGTGTTTCCGGCATGCGACTCGAGAAAGCCCCGCCAGAGCTCCATCACGTTATGAGCGCCGGGGGGGAGCGGTCGTCCGGTCGAGAGATGTCGGACGAAATAGCCGGCGGCCTGGGCCAATGGCGCCCGCGAGGCATCGGTTATCTCGGCAAAGCCGAGCCGTCGGGCCTCGTCCGCGATCTTGGCGTCGATGTTGGCAGCGGTCCCCGGCATGGCCCGGGCCCCGATGGCTTCGCACCGGGCAGTCTCGAGCGCCTCGAAAAGCGCCACGGCCGTCTCGCCGCTCGGCGTGTAGCGCCGGTGCGTGGCGTCATCGTGAAAGCGCAGGCGAAGCGCATAGGCATCGGCCGTGCCGCGGGCGAGCATCACCTCGTCACGCGTCATCCGACGGGTGATCTGGGGCAGGCGCAGCGATTCCCTCGAGTATCCGGACGGATCGACCGAATAGGCCACCGTCAGGTCCGGCTGACCGGCGAGCGCCTTGGTGGCTTCGGCCAGCGCCTTCTTGAAAGGCTCGGCGGGATTGTCCGGCGGCCTTGTCATCTAGCCCAGACTGAGTGAGACCGCGCTTTCCGGCAGTTCCTTGTCGAAGCAGCGCTGGTAGAACTCGGCCACGGTCTGCCGCTCCAGTTCGTCGCACTTGTTCAGGAAGGTCAGGCGGAAGGCGAAGCCGACGTCGCCGAAGATCCGGGCGTTCTCGGCCCAGGCCAGGACGGTGCGGGGGGACATCACGGTCGAGAGATCGCCGTTCATGAAGGCGGAGCGGGTCAGGTCCGCGACGGTGACCATGCGACTGACCGTCTTCCGCCCCTCCGGGGTGCCATACTCCGGGTACTTCGCCAGGACGATCTCCGCCTCGGCGTCATGGGGCAGGTAGTTGAGTGTCACCACGAGGTTCCAGCGATCCATCTGGCCCTGGTTGATCTGCTGGGTGCCATGGTAGAGTCCGGTCGTGTCGCCGAGCCCCACCGTGTTCGCGGTCGCGAAGAGCCGGAAATAGGGGTGCGGCTTGATCACCTTGTTCTGGTCGAGCAGGGTCAGCTTGCCGTCGACCTCGAGAACGCGCTGGATCACGAACATGACGTCCGGTCGTCCCGCATCGTATTCGTCGAAGACGATCGCCACGGGATTGCGCAGGGCCCAGGGCAGGATCCCCTCCTGGAACTCGGTCACCTGCACGCCGTCGCGCAGCTTGATCGCGTCCTTGCCGATCAGGTCGATGCGGCTGATGTGGCTGTCCAGGTTGATGCGCACACAAGGCCAGTTCAGCCTCGCCGCCACCTGTTCGATATGTGTCGACTTGCCGGTGCCATGGTAGCCTTGGATCAGTACCCGGCGGTTGTGGGCGAAACCGGCGAGGATCGCCAAAGTGGTATCGCGATCGAAACGGTAGGTGGGATCGATGTCCGGCACCCGGTCGCTGCGCTCGGCAAATCCCTTGACCGTCAGGTCGCTGTCGATCCCGAAAAGATCGCGCACGCCGAGATCCACGGTGGGTTCCGCTGCCATGTCCAATGCGCCGTCAGCCATTGCCGTCTGCCTTTTCCGAGGCGGTAACATCTTCGAGCCGCCTTCGCGGTATGTGTCGCAAATCCCCCCGGGTTGCAAGGTGAGCAGGGTCCGCGGGACGAAGATAGGCTCAGTCAGGGAAGCTTCGGCTCGCCCTGATCTGTTCCCAGGCCCAGACGACTTCGGCGAGGCGCGCCTCGTCGTCGCGTCGTCCTCCATTCATGTCGGGATGGAGGTCCTTGACCAATGCCTTGTATTGCTTGCGGATCTCGGCCTTCGTCTGGCCGTCCTGCGCCTCGAGGATTTCGAGAGCACGCCGCTCGGTCGGAGGAAGGCGGCGTTGTGGGCGGCTGCCTTCGGCGCGGGGCGTCCCCGGATTCAGCGTGCCCTTGCTGCCCAGAAGCTCCAGAGGGTCGTCGAAGCCGAAACGCTGCCAGGCCTTGCCGTCGGAATGCGGCTGCCGGTCTTCGGTGGTGCCGGAGAAAGGCCGCGTGCGACGTTCCCAGACGCGGTCGGCCGCGAACTGCCGCTCAAGCTCTTCCTCGGACTGGCCCTCGAAAAAGTTCCATTTCAGGTTGTACTCGCGCACGTGCTCGAGGCAGAACCACCTGAATTCGTTCAGGACCTCGGGCGACATCGGGGCGCGGTACTTCCCGGGCCGGTTGCAGCCGGCCCTGGAGCAGACCCGGCTCGAGCTCTCCACGGCGCCGGACAAGCCGCGCCCGCGCGCGCGGCGCTTCTTGTCGGCGGCAACGGAGATGTCGAATTCGAAAGGTGGACGACGGGGCATGATTTTTTCGACTCGGGTCGGTGATTGTATCGTCTGGAACGCGAGGGCCAATAGGGATCATGCAGCGAGGTGGTGACTTGATCGAGAAACGCAAACCGATGGAAGAGACGATCCGGGAAAAACTGACCGCGGCCTTCGCGCCGGAGCATCTCGAGGTCGTCGACGAGAGCGAGCGTCACCGTGGTCACGCAGGCTGGCGGGAAGGGGGCGAGACGCATTTCCGGGTGGTGATGCGGTCGGCTGCGCTGGCCGGGATGAGCCGGGTGGAACGCAGCCGGGCCGTGCATCGGGCGCTGGAGGCGGAATTATCCAGTAGTATCCATGCCTTGGCCCTGGAGCTGACCGCGCCTTCGTGAGCCGCGTCAGGGGTTGTCGGCGGGGCCGAGGCGCGGGGTGGGTCGGAGGGGCGCACCCGATGCCTCGCCAATCCTTGGCTCGGCGCGGGGGGCAGTTGGACGTGGCGTCGGGGCGGCGTGGGGGCGTTCGGTCAACGGGCGTTGGGGTTCGCGGGGGTGCGGGTCGCGGCGGACGGGGTCGGGGAGGCGGCGTGCCGCGGGTGTTTCGGGCTCGGTCGCGGTGAGGCGCGGGCCGGGGAGGTCCGAACGCTCACGACGAAAGATCATGACGGTCTGAATGACTTCAGTACTGCGGCGAAACCAGCCGTGGTGTTCTTCGGCGGATAGTTGTTCGGCGCGAACGTATTCCCAGCCGTCACGGGCCATCTCGTTGATCGCGTCGGTCAGGGTGTGGACGAAGAGTTCCGTGGTGTCCTTGATTCCCTTGACCTTCTTCAGACGGCGCGGGGCCGGGATCACCTTGTAGTCGTAGTGGGTCATCTCGGCCCCCTGTTCATACGTTTCCGGATTCTATTCGATGCCGATCTTCTTGCGGACAAGCTCGTTTACTGCCTGGGGGTTCGCCTTGCCCCCTGTCGATTTCATCACCTGGCCGACGAACCATCCGGCGAGCGCCGGCTTTGCCTGGGCCTGGGCGACCTTGTCGGGGTTCGCCGCGATTACTTCGTCGACTGCGGCTTCTATTGCGCCGAGGTCGGTGACCTGACGCATGCCGCGTTCCTCGACGATGGCCGCAGGGTCGCCGCCCTCGGTCCAGAGGATCTCGAACAAGTCCTTGGCAATCTTGCCGGAAATGTCGCCGCGCGCGATCAGGTCGATCAGCCCGCCGAGCTGGTCGGGGCTGATCGGGCTGTCCTCGATGGCGTGGCCTTCCTTGTTGAGCCGTCCGAACAGTTCGTTGATCACCCAGTTGGCGGCCTGCTTGCCGTCCCTGCCGCGGGCCACCGACTCGAAGTAATCGGCGCTGGCGACTTCGGCGGTCAGGACACCGGCATCGTATTCGGTCATCCCGTAGTCGAGAACGAAGCGCGCCTTCTTCTGGTCCGGCAGCTCCGGCAGGCCGGCGGCGATGCCGTCCACCCATGCCTGTTCCAGTTCGAGCGGCAGAAGGTCGGGGCAGGGGAAGTAACGGTAGTCGTGCGCCTCCTCCTTGGAGCGCATCGAGCGGGTTTCGCCTCGGTTCGGATCGTAAAGGCGGGTTTCCTGCTCGATCTCGCCGCCATCCTCGAGGATGGCGATTTGCCGGCGCGCCTCGTATTCGATGGCCTGCTGGATAAAGCGCATCGAATTCATGTTCTTGATTTCGCAGCGCGTGCCGAGTTCGGTCGATCCTTTTGGCCGGACCGAGACGTTCACGTCGGCGCGCAGGCTGCCTTCCTGCATGTTGCCGTCGCAGGTGCCGAGGTAACGCAGGATCTGGCGCAGTTTCCGAATGTATTCGGCGGCTTCCTCGGGGCCCCGGATGTCGGGACGGGAAACAATCTCCATCAAGGCGACGCCAGACCTGTTGAGATCGACGAAGGACATGTTCGGATGCATTTCGTGGATCGACTTGCCGGCGTCCTGTTCGAGGTGGATCCGTTCGACGCGGACCTTGCGCGCTATTCCGGGTGCGAGGTCCACGAGGATCTCGCCCTCGCCGACGATCGGGTGGTAGAGCTGGCTGATCTGGTAGCCCTGCGGCAGGTCGGGATAGAAGTAATTCTTGCGGTCGAACCGAGAATAGAGGTTGATCTTCGCCTTCAGACCGAGGCCGGTCCGGACGGCCTGCTCGACGCAGTATCCGTTGACAACGGGAAGCATTCCCGGCATCGCGGCATCGACGAGGCTGACGTTCGTGTTGGGCGGTGCCCCAAAAGCGGTAGAAGCGCCCGAGAAAAGCTTGGCCTTCGACTGGACCTGTGCATGGACTTCCATGCCGATGACCATTTCCCAGTCGCCCTTCGCACCCGCGATGATCTTGGGTTCGGGTTCGGAATAGGCGAGTTCAGCCATTCGGGTCACCTGTCGCGGTTCTGTCCGTGAGGAGGTTCTAGGGCCATGGCGTTGCGGGGGCAAGGGGCTGGAAGCGGCCCGTGCCGGCGTGGGAGGGCAGGTGCTATTTGGGTGCTATTTGGGTGCTATTTCGGTCCCACGTTTTCCCGTCCGCCGCGCCCCCGCGCCGGGCTCAGATCATCAGGCTGGCGGGGCGGAGCTTGCCCGCCCGGGGGGCGGGCCGCGGCGCGGTCAGCACGGTCTGCGGCCGCTCGCCGCCGAGCGCGAGGGTGCGCAGGCGCAGGACCTCGGTCGCTTCGGCATGGCCGGAGGGAAGCGTCATCGGGTCGATGGCCTCGCCGATGCGGATGCGGTAGGGCTGGCGTGCCTTGTTCAGCACCTCGTGGAAAAGGGTGATGTCGCGCAGCGTCGGGTGGATGCGGTCGAAGAGGTAGAAGAGCGCGGAGTTGCGCGCGGTGATGTGCAGCGGCACGACCGGCAGGTTGAACTTGCGTGCCATCATCGCGCCCGAGGCCATCCACGGCCGTTCGTGCAGCGACCACCAGCGGCGCTTGGCGAGGCGGCCGGAGGGGAAGAGCACCGCGAGGCGGCCCCGCTCGAAGGCGCGCTGGGCATAGCAGAGCGTCTCGCGGTTCTGCTTGTGGGTGCGCTTGTCGACTCGCCATTCCACGGGGGCGATCAGGTCGTGCAGCTGCGGCAGGACGCGCAGCGCGTCGGCATTGGCGAAGATGAAGAGGTCGGGCCGCCGGCGCGCCAGCGCGCCGTAGAGCACGATGCCGTCGGCGATGCCGGTGGGATGGTTGCAGACCACCATCGCCGGCCCCTCGGCTGGGACGTTCTCGAGCCCCTCCACCTCGAGGTGGTGGGCGATCATCTCGGCCATCGCGTCCATGATGCGGTCGGCCGGCAGCGGCTCCATCGTCTCGGCGATCCGGACGGTGCGCTCGTACTGCAGGACGCGGTAGAGGAGCGCGCGGGCGGTGGCGACCCCGGGGCCCTGGCGCCGTAGCCACGGCGCGCGTTCCTCGATCAGCTGATCGATGATCGGTCTCATGGCATCACACTACCGCTCCGATTTCACAGTGGCGTGACGGAACATATAAACCTTTCGTTAATCGAATTCAGCCCCCGTCCTCGCCGGTCTGCAACAATCTGCCGACAATCTCGGCAGTATCGCGCGAAAGGGAAGGCTGGGCGGCGAGGCGTTCGAGTTCGTCGCGCATCAGCCGCCGCCGGTCGGCGTCGAAGAGTTGCCACGTTCCGAGCCCGGCCGCGAGGCGGGCCGTCGTCTGCGGATTGACCGGGTCGAGCCGGATCAGCCAGTCGATGACCAGCCGGTAGCCGCCGCCGTCGGGGGCGTGGAAACCCGCGGGATTCGCCATGGCGAAGGTGCCGATCAGCGACCGCAGGCGGTTGGGGTTCTTCCAGTCGAAATCCGGGTGGCGGGTGAGCGCCTCGACGGTGGCGACGGCGGTCTCGGGCGGGGTGTGGCCGGCCTGGACCGCGAACCACTTGTCGAGCACCAGCCGGTCGTGGCGCCAGCGGGCGTGGAAGTCGGCGAGCGCCTCGGCCGCCCGGCCGTGGGCGACGAGCAGGGTGAGCGCGGTCATGCGCTCGGTCATGTTGTCGGCGGCGGCGTATTGCGCCCGGGCGATAGGGGCGGCGGGGTCGAGCCGGGTGAGGAGCGCGAGCGCGCGGGCCCGCAGCGCGCGGTGTCCCGCGGCGGCGGCATCGGGTGCGTAGGGACCCGGAACCGCATTGTCGCGGTAGAGCGCGGCGAGGTTGGGGGCGAGCTGGACGGCGATCCGCGCGTCGAGCGCCCGCCGGGCGCGGTGCACCGCCAGCGGGTCGGGGACGAGCCCGGCCCCGGCGAGATGGGCGATGAGGTCGTCCTCGGACGGCAGCGTGAGGGCGAGCGCCTTGAAGGCCGGGTCGAGGCGGTCGTCCCGGGCGACGGCGGCGACGGCGGCGAGGAATTCCGGGTCGGGCGGCGCCTCGGGGTCGTCGCAGAGCCGGGTCAGGAGCGACAGCGCGAGGTCGCGCCCCGCCTCCCACCGGTTGAACGGGTCGGGATCGGCGGCGAAGAGGAAGGCGCGCTTGCCCGGCGCGGTCGGCCGGTCGAGGATCACCGGGGCCGAGAAGCCGCGCAGGAGCGAGGGCACCGGGCGTTCGGGCAGGTCGAAGGTGAAGGCCTGTTCCGCCTCGGTCAGTTCCAGCACGCCGGCGGCCATGTCGCGCCCGTCCTGCGCCATCAGGCCGTAGGCGACGGGGATGACGAGCGGCGCCTTGTCCGGCTGGCCGGGGGTGGGCGGCGTCGTCTGGCGGAAGCGCAGGGTGTAGCGGCTGCCGTCCCAGTCCTCCTCGGCGGTGAGGCGGGGCGTGCCGGCCTGGGTGTACCAGCGGGAGAACTGGGTGAGGTCGCGGCCGGAGGCGTCCTCGAAGACGCGCAGCCAGTCCTCCACGGTGCAGGCCTGGCCGTCGTGGCGGGCGAACCAGAGGTCGATCGCGCGGCGCCAGGTCTCGGGGCCGACGAGGGTGCGCAGCATGCGGATCAGCTCGGCGCCCTTCTCGTAGACGGTGGCAGTGTAGAAGTTGTTGATCTCGATGTATTCCGCGGGCCGGACCGGGTGGGCGAGCGGGCCCGCATCCTCGCGGAACTGCTGGGCGCGCAGGCGGTTCACGTCCTCGATCCGCTTGACCCCGGCCGAGCGCATGTCGGCGGAGAACTGCTGGTCGCGGAAGACGGTGAGGCCCTCCTTGAGGCAGAGCTGGAACCAGTCGCGGCAGGTGATGCGGTTGCCGGTCCAGTTGTGGAAGTATTCGTGGGCGATGATCGCCTCGATGTTCTTGTAGTCGGCGTCGGTGGCGGTCTCGGGGCTGGCGAGCACGTAGCGGGAGTTGAAGATGTTGAGGCCCTTGTTCTCCATCGCGCCCATGTTGAAGTCGTCGACCGCGACGATCATGAACAGGTCGAGGTCGTATTCGAGGCCGTATTCCGCCTCGTCCCAGGCCATGGCGCGCTTGAGGGCGTCCATGGCGTAGCCGCAGCGGGGCTGGTCGCCGTCGCGGACCCAGATCTCGAGTGTGACCTCGCGCCCCGAGCGGGTGGTGAAGCGGTCGCGCACGGCGTGCAGGTCGCCGGCGACGAGGGCGAAGAGGTAGGAGGGCTTGGGGAAGGGGTCGTGCCATTCCGCCCAGCCGGGGCCGCGGGCGACGGGGTTGCCGTTCGAGAGCAGGACGGGGGCGGTGCCGGAGGGGTCCTCGATGCGGACGTGGTATTCGGCCATCACGTCGGGGCGGTCGGGGAAGTAGGTGATCTTGCGGAAGCCCTCGGCCTCGCACTGGGTGCAGTACATGCCGTTCGACATGTAGAGGCCCTCGAGCGCGGTGTTGTCGGCGGGGTCGATCTCGGTCTCGCAATGCCAGGTGAAGGGGCGGCGGGGCACGAGGGCGGCGGGGATGCGCAGGCCCTCGGGCTCGGTGGCGAGCGCGTTCTCCGGCACCGGCGCGCCGTCGATCGCGGCGGAGATGAGCCGCAGCCTGCGGCCGTCGAGCACGAGGTCCGCCGGCGGGCCGGCGGCGGCGGCGGGGTTCGGGCGGAAGTCGATGCGGGCGAGGACGCGGGTTCCCCGCGGCGCGAGGGAGAAGGTGAGGTGCACGCTCTCGGCCAGCCAGGCGGGCGGGGCGTAGTCGGAGAGGCGGGTGATCTCGGCCCCGGCTTCGTCGCGCATCTGAGCCTCCGTCTGGCGAAGGGGGACGGTGTCACGCGGGTGCGGGAGGGTCAATGGCGAAGACGGGGGGCGAAGACGTGAGCGAACCCCCCTCGACGTGGCGGGGGCGAGCGCCTATCTTGCGGGGAAACCGTCACGAGGGGCGCCGGGCAGCGCTTTCGGACCATGTCAAAGCCAGTCATCGGCATCATCGGAAACGCACATCTTCTGAACGACGAATATCCCGTCCAGGCGGTAGGGGTGTCGAACATCGAGGCGGTGGCGGAGGTCACCGGGGCGATCCCGCTGATCGTGCCCGCCCTGCCCAAGGTCGGCGCGATCAGCGACCTGATCGAGGCCTGCGACGGCTTCGTCTTCACCGGCGGGAGGCCGAACGTGCATCCGAGCCATTACGGCCACGAGCCGACCGAGAAGCACGGCGCCTTCGACCTCGACCGGGACGCGGTGACGCTGCCGCTGATCCGCGAATGCGTGGCCCGCGGCGTGCCGGTCTTCGGCATCTGCCGGGGGTTCCAGGAATTCAACGTGGCCTTCGGCGGCACGCTGCATCCCGAGATCCGCGAGATCCCCGGCCGGATGAACCACCGGATGCCGCCCGACGGCACGCTGGAGGAGAAGTTCGCCTATCGCCACATCGTCCGGTTGTCGCCCGGCGGGCAGTTCCACCGCATCCTCGGCGCGCCGGAGGTGCTGGTCAATTCGCTGCACGGGCAGGGCATCCTCGACAAGGCCGCGCGGGTGGAGATCGAGGGCTACGCGCCGGACGAGACGCCCGAGGCGCTGAAGATCGTGGATGCCCGCGCCTTTGCGCTGGCGGTGCAGTGGCATCCGGAATGGAACGCGGCGAACGACCCGGTGTCGCGGCCGCTGTTCAGCGCCTTCGGCGAGGCGGTCCGGCACAAGGCGGGCTGAGGGCCGGCAGCGCCGGTCGGGTTGCTGGCGCAAGCGGCTGCGGTCGTCCGCATGACGCCGGCACGGCGCGTTTGCAGGATCGTGGAGAGGCCGCCCGTTGGCGGCCATTCGGAGCGCGCGGGTGCGCGCGAGTCCTTTTGCTGGCGCGGGCCGTGTTCGGCCCGCGCGAACTGCTCTCCAGGTAAGCTTGTCAGTATGAAACCGGGGGCTGCGGGGGCGTGGCGCCCGGGTCAGTCGCAGAGGATCGGGACGATGGCGGCGGAAATCGCCTCGGGGGCGCCGCCTTCCATCTCGAACCCGCCGAGGCCGCGCGGCTGGGCCCGGATGCCGCTGCGGCGCAGGAAGGTGAAGAGTTCGGCGGTGCTGACCGCGTAGTTGACGTTCTGCGGCAGGGTGCCGGTGGTCTCGGCGATGAATGCCTCGGAGAGGCGGGCGACCACGACGCCGATCACCCGGCCGGACTGGTCCATCAGCGGGCCGCCGCTGTTGCCGGGCTGGACCGGGGCGCTGAAGCTGAAGAAGCGGGCGTCGTCGCCGATGCCGGCGAGCGCGCTGACGTTGCCGCTGGTCAGGTGCAGCGCGGTGCCGGCGATCGAATAGTAGGGATAGCCGAGGGCGTGGAGGCGCTGGCCGAGACGCAGTCCCTGCGGTGGCGCGAGCGTCAGCCAGGCCGGCGAGGGGCGCGGCGCGGTCAGGACCGCGACGTCGAGCGCGGGGTCGGCGGCGGCGACCGCGAGCAGGCTGCCGTCGGGAAGCGTGAGGCGGGTGCAGCCGGCGACGACATGCTCGGCGGTGACGATGGTGCGCGCGCCGAGGTAGAAGCCGGTCCCGGAGGCCATCGGCGCGACCGGCGGGACCGGCGCCGTGGCCGATGCAGTGCGGGGCGCAGGCACGGGGGGCGCGGCGGCGACCGGCGCGCGGGCGACGATTTCCGGGAGCGGGGCCGGCAGCGCCGCGGAGGGGGGCCAGCTTTCCTCGATCAGCTCGAGCGTCAGTGCGGTCAGGCGTTCCAGCCGGCCGCCGCGCGGCAGGTCCCAGGCCTCGGGCGGGCCGGGGCGGATGCTGGCGGCGATCAGGTTGAGGAAGCGCGACTGGTCGGGCCCCGCGACCACATAGACCGTCGCCCAGCGGTCCCCGACCCGGTCGGAGCGGGAATGGAACTGTCGCCCGTCCGGGAGCAGGCCGGAGGTGACGAGAAGCTCGGGGCGGCGGATCGTGAAGAGCGCCTCGGGGCGGGCGTTGCGCTCGCGGCCGACCTCGTGCCAGAGCCGGGCGTCGTCGGGCGTGTGCGGCAGCGCGAGCACCGAGAGCGCGCCCTTCGTGCTCCACCAGCGCAGGCCGTCGCCTTCGAGTTCCGGCGCCGTCAGCTCGGCCAGCGGCAGGGCGAAGGAGACGCCGATGTCGGCGAAGTCGCGGGCCTCCCAGCGGTGACGCTCCACCTCGTCGGCGAGGGTGAGGACGAGGGCCGCGGCGTGGAGGTTGCGCACCTCGTCGTCGAACATCCGGCGGACGTAGCGTTCCAGCGCGGTCCGGCTCTCGGGGCCCCAGATGCCGTCGAGCATGCCGCGGTAGTCGCCGAGCGCGGCGAGCGCGGTCTGCAGGAGCCGCCGCTCGGACCGGTCGAGCGGCGCCAGCGCGAAGCCGGCGTGCAGCACGCCGAGATCGTCGGCCCGTCCGCCCTTCGGCAGGGCACAGGTCACCGACAGGAGGATCACCAGAAAAACGACGCGAACCATGTACACTTCCCCCGGTGGAGGAGTGTACGCGCCCGAGCCCCCCGCGGCAAAAGCCGTGAGGGTTTATCGTAAATGCGGCGCGGTCAGAGCATCGAGGGCACGACCTGGTCGGGCGGGCGGTGGCCGTCGGCGAAGGTCTTGATGTTGATGATCACCTTCTCGCCCATCTCGAGCCGGCCCTCGAGCGTGGCCGAGCCCATGTGCGGCAGCAGCATGACGTTCGGCAGTTCCCGCAGGCGGGGGTTGATCTCGTGGCCGTGCTCGAAGACGTCGAGGCCGGCGCCGGCGAGCTCGCCCGCGCGCAGCATGCGGGTCAGCGCGTTCTCGTCGATCACCTCGCCGCGGGCGGTGTTCACGATGTAGGCGGTGGGCTTCATCAGTTTCAGCCGCCGGGCGTTCATCAGGTGGAAGGTCGACGGCGTGTGCGGCACGTTGATCGAGAGGATGTCGATCCGGGTCAGCATCTGGTCGAGGCTTTCCCACCAGGTGGCGTTCAGGCTCGCCTCGATGTCGGCATGGACGCGGCGGCGGGCGTGGTAGTGGACCTCGAGGCCGAAGGGGGCGGCGCGGGCGGCGATGGCGCGGCCGATGCGGCCGAGGCCGAGGATGCCGAGCTTCTTGCCGGCGATGCGGTGGCCCATCAGCGCGGTCGGGCTCCAGCCCTGCCATTCGCCGCCCTGCATCAGGCGCCAGCCCTCGGGCAGGCGGCGGGGCACGGCGAGGATGAGGGCCATCGCCATGTCGGCGGTGTCCTCGGCCAGCACGCCGGGGGTGTTCGAGACCATGATCCCGCGCTGGAGCGCGGTGGCCACGTCGATATGGTCGAAGCCCGCGCCGTAGTTGGCGATCAGCCGCAGCCGGGGACCTGCCTGGGCGAGCAGGCGCTGGTCGATGCGGTCGGTGATTGTGGGCACCAGCACGTCGGCCTCGGACAGGGCGCGGCCGAGTTCCTCGGGGCTCATCGGGTGGTCGTCGGAATTGAGCGTCACGTCGAAGAGCTCGCGCATGCGCGCCTCGACCGGTTCGGGCAGGCGGCGCGTGACGACGACTTTGACTTGGGGCGAGGGCATGCGGTTTCCTGTTCCTCTGGCCGCGAAATTATCTTATCTTTGCGGTGATAATGACCGGGCAGGTCGGAAATATCCAGACACTTCCCGGCGGTCGAGAGGCAGTGAGCGGAACCGGGAATGCGGGCTTTGTCCTTGCGGTTGGCCGTGCTCGTCGCGGTGCTGGCGGTGGTGCCTGCGCCGGGCGGAGTGCTGTATGCGGCGGCGGAGGAGGCGGTGGCCGAGGCCGAGCGCGGGCCGGTGACGAACCTGCCGCTGCCGCGCTACGTCTCGCTCAAGGCCGGCTCGGCCAATGCGCGGCGGGGGCCGAACCTGAGCTACCGGGTCGACTGGGAATTCCGGCGCCGCGGGCTGCCGCTGAAGGTGGTGGCGGAATACGGCCAGTGGCGGCGGGTCGAGGATGCCGAGGGGCAGGGCGGCTGGATGCACCACGGGCTTCTCTCCGGGGCGCGGACGGTGATGGTGCAGGGCGCGGAGATGGCGCCGATGCTGACCGAGCCCTCGGACCGGGGCAGGCTGATCGCCTGGATGGAGCCGGGGGCGATCGCCCGGCTGGAAGGCTGCGACGGCGACTGGTGCCGGATCAGCGCGGAGTCGCCGGAGGAATGCGAGGGGGTGTGGTGCCGGATCAGCGCCGGGCGGATCGACGGCTGGGTGGCGAAGGGGGTGTTGTGGGGGGTGGAGTAGGGGAGGATTTAGGCCGGGCTTGACATCATGTGCTAAACTTTGGCCGGAGTGGTGAAATGTGTGCGGAGGAAAGCCGGTGATCCAGTTCCGCTTCAATCCCTTGAAGGCTCTGCAGGCCGTGGAGTGGATGCTTGAGAACGCCGGCAAGGAAGTGGATTTCCACACTATCCTCAAGGCGGCGTATTTCGCCGACAAGCAGATGCTCAACGAGCACGGCCGTCCGGTCTTCGGGGCGAATTATCGTGCCATGAACTACGGTCCGGTGCCGCTCGAGATCTACGAGATGCTCAAGTGCGAGCCCTACTGGCTCACCGAACTCGCCCGAGACGAATACCCGTGGGAGCGGACGGGCTACCGGGTCAAGCTGAATCCGGGGTGGAATGAGCCCCGAATCTACAGCGAGATCGCGCCCGTTGAAATGGACATCCTGCGGGACGCGTTCGCGCAGTGCAGAGCCATGACGTTCGACCAGCGGACGCGCGAGACCCATGGCATGGACTGGGTCGAGGGTACTCGCCGGGACGGGCAGCGGATGGCCTACGAGGACATGATCCGGCCCGATCTTCCGGGCCGTGCCGAGCTGATCGAGGATCTGGAGGCGATGGGTCCGCGCCTTGTGCTTTGATCCGGTTGCGACGGTTGCTGCACTCGCGCCCTGGGATGTCGTGTTCCCGTTCGACGACAGGGCCAACCCGAGCAAGCACAAGATGTGGGTCTGTGTCTCGCGGGCCGATCTGTGGTTCCTGAGAATCAACTCGCAGAAGTATACCGAATTGTGCGCGCCGCTTTCTAATGCGCTTTATCCACGGTTTCTTGCACATGACAGTTTCATCGGGTGCGGCGGTGATCTGATCACCGTTACAGATGCGGAACTCGAGTTGCTGCTGGGCAGGCAGATGAATCCGAGCCGGCAGGGTATCGTCGGGGCGATTCATGCCTCGGATCGGGAGGCGGTTTGCGCAGCGGTCCGTGCTTCGCCCAAGCTGTCTCCGGCTCGAGTACGAGTCATCGTCCAGGAACTCGGCTGCCTGCCGTAGGCGAGACCGAAGCCGCCTACCCCCTTCTCCTCAACCTGATAACCACGTCGATCCGCGACAGCTCGGCGCCTTCGGGGAGGCGGGGCTGGCCCATCAGGCGGATGGCGTCGGCGGGGGCGTCGGTGAGGTGGCCGTTTTCTTCCCAGTAGTAGTGGGGGTGGTCGTCGATGCGGGTGTCGAAATAGGAGCGGGTGCCGTCGACGGTGACCTCGGTCAGGAGGCCGGCGTCGCAGAAGGCGCGGAGCGTGTTGTAGACGGTGGCGAGCGAGACGGGCTCGGTCTGGGCGAGCGCGGCTTCGTGCAGGCTCTCGGCCGTCACGTGGCGGTTGCGGCCGTCGCCGACGAGGAGCTCGGCCAGCGCGAGGCGCTGGCGGGTGGGGCGCAGGCCCGCGGCGCCGAGCCAGGCCGCGGCGCGCTGGCGCGCGGCGGTGTCGGGCAGGCTCTCCTCACTGGTGCCTTGCGGGGACATGGTCCGAACCTAAGCAGAACGGGCCGGAAATTTCCAGCCTCTTCACGCGGAACTGTGTGCCGGACCCGCAATTGTCAAGCTATTGCACGCGCGGCGGCGGGGGTGCTAGAGGTCGCCGGGAGGCGCAGGAAACCACGCGGAGGACCCCCGGGCATGGGCGATCGACCGAGCAGCATCGACTACGAGGGGCTGCTGGCCTGCGCCCGCGGCGAGATGTTCGGGCCCGGCAACCCGCAGCTGCCCGCGCCGCCGATGCTGATGTTCGACCGGATCACCGACATCTCGGCCGACGGCGGGCCGGACGGCAAAGGCCATGTGGTGGCCGAGTTCGACATCCGCCCCGACCTGTGGTTCTTCGCCTGCCATTTCATCAACGACCCCGTGATGCCCGGCTGCCTCGGGCTCGACGCGCTGTGGCAGCTGACCGGGTTCAACCTCGGCTGGCGCGGGATGCAGGGGCGGGGCCGGGCGCTCGGGGTCGGCGAGGTGAAGTTCACCGGGATGGTGACGCCGAAGACGAAGCTGGTCGAATACCGGGTGAACTTCACCCGGGTGATCGACCGCAAGCTGAAGATGGGCGTCGCCAACGGCGAGATGCGCGCGGACGGCGAGCTGATCTACACCACCACCGACATGAAGGTCGGCCTGTTCCAGGAATAAGCGCGAAGGAGGACCGCCATGCGCCGTGTCGTCATCACCGGCCTCGGCATCGTCTCCTCGATCGGCAACGACGCCGATGAGGTCATGGTCTCGCTGAAGGAGGGCCGGTCGGGGATCAGTTTCGCGCCCGATTATGCCGAGCACGGCTTCCGCAGCCAGGTCCACGGCAAGCCGAAGCTCGACCCCGCCGAGCATATCGACAAGCGGCACATGCGCTTCATGGGCGACGGGGCGGCGTTCAACTATCTCGCCATGGAGCAGGCGATCGCCGACAGCGGGCTGGAGCCGGGCGAGGTGTCGAACGAGCGTACCGGGCTGATCATGGGCTCGGGCGGGCCTTCGACGAGGAACCTGTTCGAGGCGCATCGCATCGTGATCGAGAAGGGCAGCCCCAAGCGCATGGGGCCGTTCATGGTGACGAGGGGCATGAGCTCGACGAACTCCGCCTGTCTGGCCACGCCGTTCCGGATCAAGGGGATCAACTATTCGATCACCTCGGCCTGTTCCACCAGCGCGCATTGCATCGGCAACGGTGTCGAGCAGATCCAGTGGGGCAAGCAGGACATCGTCTTCGCCGGCGGCGGCGAGGAGCTCGACTGGACGCTCTCCTGCCTCTTCGACGCGATGGGGGCGATGAGCTCCAAGTACAACGACACGCCCACGACGGCGAGCCGCGCCTATGACGCGACGCGCGACGGCTTCGTGATCGCCGGCGGCGGCGGGGTCGTGGTGCTGGAGGAGCTGGAGCGGGCGAAGGCGCGGGGGGCGAAGATCTATGCCGAGGTGACGGGCTATGGCGCGACCTCGGACGGCTACGACATGGTGGCGCCGAGCGGTGAAGGCGGCGAGCGGGCGATGCGGCTCGCGACCTCGACCATCGGCAACCGCAAGGTCGGCTATGTGAACAGCCACGGCACATCGACGCCCGTCGGCGACATCTCGGAGGTCGAGGCGATCCGCCGGGTCTTCGGCGAGGAGCACATGCCGAAGATCAGCTCGACGAAGAGCCTGACCGGGCACAGCCTCGGCGCGACCGGGGTGCAGGAGGCGATCTACTGCCTGCTGATGCTGAAGGACGACTTCATCACCGCCTCGGCGAACATCACCGAGCTCGACCCCGCGCTGCGCCCCGGCGAGATCGCGACGACGCGGATAGATAACGCGGGACTCGACACGGTGATCTCCAACTCCTTCGGCTTCGGGGGGACGAACGCCACGCTGGCGCTGAGCCGCTATCATGGCTGAAGCCGGGCTGATGGCGGGACGCAGGGGGCTGATCCTCGGCGTCGCGAACGACCATTCGATCGCCTGGGGCATCGCGCGGGTGCTGGCGGCGCAGGGCGCGGAGCTCGCCTTCACCTACCAGGGCGAGGGCTTCGGCAAGCGGGTGGTCCCGCTGGCCGAGAGCGTGGGCGCGACGATCGTCCTGCCGGCGGACGTGCAGGATGCGGAGAGCCTCGACGCGGTCTTCGCGGCGATCGCCGCGGAATGGGGGCGGCTCGATTTCCTGGTCCATGCCATCGCCTATTCCGACAAGGCGGAACTGGACGGGCGGTTCCTGAACACGACGCGGGCGAACTTCCTCAATTCGCTCGACATCTCCTGCTACAGTTTCGTCGACCTCGCCCGGCGGGCCGAGCCGCTGATGCAGGGCGGCGGGTCGCTGGTGACGCTGAGCTATCTCGGGGCGCAGCGGGTGACGCCGAACTACAACGTGATGGGCGTGGCGAAGGCGGCGCTGGAGAGCGCGGTGCGGTACCTCGCGAACGACCTCGGGCCGCAGGGCATCCGGGTGAACGCGATCAGCCCCGGGCCGATGCGCACGCTGGCGGGGGCCGCGATCGCGGGGGCGCGCAAGGTCTATCGCGCCTCGGAGATGAACGCGCCGATGCGCGCGAACGCGACGCTGGAGGCGGTGGGGGGCACGGCGCTCTATCTCCTGTCCGATCTCGGGGCCTGTACCACCGGCGAGGTGATCTTCGTGGACGGCGGCTATCACGTCACCGGCATGGCCCAGCCCGAGAACCTTTGAGGCGGCGGCCGCGCCGTCAGGGGGGCGAAGAGATGATCAAGGTCGTGGTCTTCGACGCCTATGGCACGCTCTTCGACGTGAATGCCGCGGCGCGCCGGGCGGCGGAGGAACCGGGGCGCGCGGCGCTGGCGGCGGTCTGGGCGCAGGTGGCGCGGGACTGGCGGGCGAAACAGCTGCAGTATTCGTGGCTGCGGGCGGTGACCGGGGCCCATGCGGATTTCTGGACGGTGACGCAGGACGGGCTCGACTGGGCGCTGGAGGCGGCCGGTCTGGCGGGCGATGCGGAGCTGCGGGAGCGGCTGCTGGCGCTCTACTGGCAGCTCGAGGCCTATCCGGAGGTGCCGGGGATGCTGGCCGCGCTGCGCGAGGCGGGGCTCGGCACCGCGATCCTGTCGAACGGGGCGCCGGCGATGCTGGACGGGGCGGTGGAGAGTGCGGGGATCGGCGATCTGATCGACGCGATCCTGTCGGTCGAGGCGGTGGGCATCTTCAAGCCGGCGCGGGCGGTCTACGACCTGGTGGGCGAGACCTTCGGAGTGCCGCCCGAGGCCGTGCTCTTCGTGTCGTCGAACGGCTGGGACGCGGCGGCGGGGGCGGGCTACGGTTTCGACACGGTCTGGGTGAACCGGGCGGGCGAGCCGATGGACCGGCTCCCATGGACGCCGCGGCGGGTGCTGCCGGACCTGACCCGGATTCCGGAACTGGCGCGGGAGGGATGATGCGGTTCACAACCTCGGACGGGCTTTCGCTCGCCTATTCCGACGATGGCAGCGGCCTGCCGCTGGTCTGCCTGCCGGGGCTGACGCGGAACGGTTCGGATTTCGACGACCTCGCCGCGGCGCTGGGCGGGCGGCACCGGCTGATCCGGCTGACGCTGCGCGGGCGGGGGGCGTCGGACCGGGATCCGAACTTCCTCAACTACGTGGTGCCGGTCGAGGCGCGGGACGTGCTGGAGTTCCTCGACCATCTGGGGCTGGAACGGGCGGTGATCGTCGGCACGTCGCGCGGGGGGCTGATCGCCATGGTGCTGGCGATGGCGGCGAAGGAGCGGCTGGCCGGGGTCCTGTTGAACGACATCGGGCCGGAGATCGGCGGCGAGGGGCTGGCCACGATCATGACCTATCTGGGCGTGACCCCGCGGGCGAAGACCCATGCGGAGGTCGCGGGCGCGCTGAAGGCGCGGATGGGGGCGGAGTTCCCCGGGCTGCCGGAGGAGAAGTGGCAGGTGCTGGCGCGGCGCTGGTTCGACGAGGGGCCGGAGGGGCTGGTGCTGAACTACGACCCGAAGCTGCGCGACGCGGTCGAGGCGGCCTCGGCCCAGCCGGCGGGGGACATGTGGCCGCTCTTCGATGCGCTGGCGGGCGTGCCGACCGCGGTGGTGCGGGGGGCGAACTCGACGCTGCTGAGTGCCGAGACGGTGGCGGCGATGCTGGCGCGGCGGCCCGACCTGATCGTCGCGGAGGTGCCGGACCGCGGTCATGTGCCGTTCCTCGACGAGCCGGAGAGCCTCGGCGCGCTGGAGGCGCTGATCGCGCGGGTGGAGGCGTGAGCGACATCGCCGCGATCCGGGCGGCGGCGGCGCGGCTGAAGGGGCATGTGCGGGTGACGCCGATCCTGTCGGCCGCGGCGCTCGACCGGATCGCGGGGCGGCGGGTGCTGGTGAAGTCCGAGAGCCTGCAGCTGACCGGCAGCTTCAAGGCCCGCGGCGGCTGGGCGGCGGTCTCGGCGCTGACGGAGGGGGCGGCGGGGGTGCTCGCCATGTCCTCGGGCAACCATGCGCAGGGGGTGGCGCGGGCGGCGGCGGCGCACGGGCTGCCGGCGGTGATCCTGATGCCGGCGGATGCGCCCGAGGTGAAGATCGCGGCGACGCGGGACTGGGGGGCGGAGGTGGTGACCTACGACCGGTCGCGCGAGGACCGCGACGCGCTCGGCGCCCGGCTGGCCGCCGAGCGGGGGCTGGTCCTGATCCCGCCCTTCGATCATCCGGAGGTGATCGCCGGGCAGGGCACGGTGGGGCTGGAACTCGCCGAACAGGCGGCGGCGGAGGGCGTGGAGCGTGCCGACGTGCTGGTCTGCTGCGGCGGCGGGGGGCTGAGCGCGGGGATCGCGCTGGCGCTGGAGGCGGAGGCGCCGGGACTGCGCGTGCGCACGGTGGAGCCGGAGGGCTTCGACGACACCGCGCGGTCGCTGGCGGCGGGGGAGCGGGTCGGCAACGCGAGGACCTCGGGCTCGGTTTGCGACGCGATCCTGACGCCGATGCCGGGGCGGCTGACCTTTCCGGTGTTGCAGCGGCTGGCCGGGCCGGGGCTGGTGGTGAGCGACGACGAGGCGCTGGCGGCGGTGCGGCTCGCCTTCCGGCACCTGCGGATCGTGCTGGAGCCCGGCGGCGCGGTGGCGCTGGCCGCGGCGCTCTTCCGGCCGGAGGAGGTCGCGGGCGAGGCGGTGATCGCGGTGGCGACGGGCGGGAACGTGGACGCGGGCCTCTTCGCGCGGACGATCACCGCGGGCTGAGCGCGCCGCCGCTCAGAGCCCGGCGGCGACGGTGCGGAGCGGCCCCTTCTGGACCTTGCCGGTGGAGGTCTTGGGCAGTTCGCCGAAGACGACCGCGCGCGGGCATTTGAAGTGGGCGAGGTTGTCGCGGCAGAAGGCGATGACCTCGGCCTCGGTCAGGCTGGCGCCGGGTTTCAGTTCCACGAAGGCGCAAGGGGTCTCGCCCCACTTGTCGTCGGGCCGCGCCACCACCGCGGCGAGGGCGACGGCGGGATGGGCGTGCAGCACGTTCTCGATCTCGATCGAGGAGATGTTCTCGCCGCCGGAGATGATGATGTCCTTGGCGCGGTCCTTGAGCTGGAGATAGCCGTCGGGGTGCATCACGCCGAGATCGCCGGTGTGGAACCAGCCGCCGGCGAAGGCCTTCGCGGTGGCATCCGGGTCCTTCAGGTAGCCCTTCATGGTGATGTTGCCGCGCATCATGACCTCGCCCATGGTCGCGCCGTCGGCGGGGACCGGGGCGAGGGTCTGCGGATCGGCCACCGTCACCTCCTCCTGCACGAGATAGGCGACGCCCTGCCGGGACTTGAGCGCGGCCTGTTCGGCCATCGGCAGATCGGACCAGTCGTCGTGCCAGGCGCAGGCGACGGCGGGGCCGTAGACCTCGGTCAGGCCGTAGACATGGGTGACGTCGAAGCCCTGCTCGGCCATGGCCTGGAGCACGGCGGCGGGCGGCGGGGCGGCGGCGGTCATGACCCGGCAGCGGTGGGTGAAGGAGCGACGCTCGTCATGCCCTGCGTTGATCATGAAGCCGAGCACGATCGGCGCGCCGCAGAGATGGTCGACGCCGTGGTCGGCGATGGCGTCGTAGATCGCGCGGGCCGTGACCTTGCGCAGGCAGACGTTGGTGCCGGCCTTGGCGGCGATGGTCCAGGGGAAGCACCAGCCGTTGCAGTGGAACATCGGCAGGGTCCAGAGGTAGGTCGGGTGCATCGGCATCGACCATTCGAGCGTGTTGCCGATGGCGTTCAGATACGCGCCGCGGTGGTGGTAGACCACGCCCTTCGGGTTGCCGGTGGTGCCCGAGGTGTAGTTGATCGAGATGGCGTCCCATTCGTCGGCGACGGGCAGGGGCGCGAAATCCGGGTCGCCGCCGGCGAGGAAGGCCTCGTATTCCATCGTGCCGATCAGGTCGCCGCCGGGCGCGGCGGGGTCGTCGATGTCGATGACGATGGGGCGGGCGGTGGCGAGGGACAGCGCCTCGGCGATGGTGGCGGAGAATTCGCGGTCGGTGATCAGCACCTTCGCCTCGGCATGGTCGAGGATGTAGGCGATCGTCCGCGCGTCGAGCCGGCAGTTGAGCGCGTTGAGCACGCCGCCCGCCATCGGCACGCCGAAATGCGCCTCGTAGAGTTCGGGCGTGTTCGTTGCCATGACCGCGACGGTCTCGCCCGGGGCGAGGCCGGCGCGGGTCAGCGCCGAGGCGAAGCGTTTGCAGCGGGCGTGGGTCTCGGCCCAGCTGCGCCGGGTCGCGCCGTAGACGACCGCCGTGCGGTCCGGGAAGACCGCCGCCGCCTTGCGCAGGAAGCCCGTGGGCGAGAGCGGCACGTGGTTGGCGGGCGTGCGGGGCAGGTCGGCATGGGCGTGGGGCATGGAATCCTCGCAGACGGCGGTTGCCGCGAGCCTAGCGGGAATGCCGCGGGCGGGGAAGCGGATGCCGGTGGGCGTTGTCGTCGCCCCGTGGGTGCGGGGCGAATCGGTGTGCCGGGGCGGCCTGGGTGCGGTCGCGCGGCTGCGGACCGGGCGGCACGTCACCCGGTCCGCGGTCAGATGTACCTGAGGCCCTTCGCCGCCAGCCGCGCGCGCAGGTCGTAGAGGTCGAGGCTCGATTCGCCGGCGGCGAGGTGACGGCGCTTGTCCTCCTCGGCGGCGAGGCGGGCGCGGGCCTTTTCCAGCACGGCCGGGGCATCGGTGCGGGGGACGACGCAGACGCCGTCGTCGTCGGCCACGATCACGTCGCCGGGGTTCACCCGGGCGCCGGCGCAGACGATTGGCACGTTGACCGAGCCGAGGCTTTCCTTAACCGTGCCCTGGGCGCTGACGCATTTCGACCAGACCGGGAAGGCCATGGCGGTCAGGTCGCGGACGTCCCGCACCCCGGCCTCGATGACCAGCCCGGCACAGCCGCGGGCGCGGGCGGAGACGGCGAGGAGGTCGCCGAAATAGCCGTCGTCGCAGGGGCTGGTGGGGGCGAGCACGAGGATGTCGCCGGGGGTCAGCTCGGCGATCGCGACATGCAGCATCCAGTTGTCGCCGGGCGGGGCGGAGATCGTGACGGCCGAGCCGGCGATCTGCGCGCCGGGCCAGATCGGGCGCATGAAGGCGCGCATGAGACCGGTGCGGCCCTGCGCCTCGTGCACGGTGGCGACGCCGCAGGCCGCGAGGCCGGCGATGATCTCGGGCTCGGCGCGGGGGATGTCGCGGACGACGACGTGCATCAGCGGCGGTCCAAGGCGCCGGGGAAGGCCGTCATGGGGTCCTCGGAAGTTGCGGCTGCCCGATTCTCGTGCCGGATAGCGGTGATGTCCAGCGGCGTCGTGCGGTGGATCGGCCGGGTGCTGTCGGGTCTCGGGGGCTGTGGTGCCCGGGGGCGGATTTGAACCACCGACACGCGGATTTTCAATCCGCTGCTCTACCCCTGAGCTACCCGGGCGTGTCGGGACCGCTGGCCGCCGACGCGCCCGTGACTAGGACACCGAAACCGCGCTGTCCAGAGGAATTTGCGGCGATCAGATCGGGCGGCCCTGCAGGAGGCGCGGCAGGTCGCCCGAGAGGCCGGCCGCCTCGCGGATCAGGGTCCGGCGCAGCGCGGGCAGGCGGTTGACGAGGCCGAGGCCGAGGTCGCGGCCGGCGCGCAGGATCGGATTGTCGTTCGAGAAGAGGCGGTTGATGCCGTCGGTCGCGGCGGCGAGCATCAGCGTGTCGATGCGCCGCCAGCGGCGGTATTCGGCGAGCACGTCCGGCGCGCCGATGTCCTGACCCCGGCGATGGGCGGCGACGACGACCTCGGCCAGCGCTGCCACGTCGCGCAGGCCGAGGTTCAGCCCCTGGCCGGCGAGTGGGTGGATGCCGTGGGCGGCATCGCCGGCGAGCGCGAGGCGCTCGGCGGTGAAGCTGTCGGCGAGCGAGAGCGAGAGCGGATAGGTGTAGCGGCTGCCGGCGAGCCGGATGTCGCCGAGGAAGTCGCCGAAGCGCGGGCGGAGCGTGGCGAGGTAGGCCTCGTCGTCCATGGCCTGGATCGCCGCGGCACGGCCGGTTTCCTCGGTCCAGACGATGGAGGAGCGGTTGCCGGGCAGCGGCAGGATCGCGAGCGGACCTTCGGGCATGAAGAACTGATGCGCCACGCCGTGATGGCGAAGTTCGTGTTCGACGGCGCAGACGAGCGAGGTCTGGCCGTAGTCCCAGCCGATCCGGCCGATGCCGGCGCGGGCCGCGGTGCCGCTCGCCCGGCCGTCGCAGCCGACGATGAGCCGGGCGCGCAGGACGGTGCCGTCGGCGAGGGTGACGCAGGCGGTTGGGCCCTCGACGGACTGGGCCACGACCTCGGTGCCGGGGCGATGGTCGATGCGGGGGCTGGCGTCCATCGCCTCGAGGAGGGCGGCGCGGAGGAACCGGTCCTCGAGGAAATGGCCCATCGGGCCCTCCTCGATCTCGCGGTGGTCGAAATGCAGGAACCATGGCGCGGCGCCCTCGCCGGCGCGGCCGTCGCTGATCTTGATCTCGTTGATCGGCTGGGCGTGCTGGCCGACGCGGGACCAGAGGCCGAGGGCCGCGAGCATGCGCCGCGAGGAGAGCGCGAGGGCATAGGCCCGGCCGTCGAACTCCGGGTCGGCATGGGTCGTGCGCGGCTGGGCGTCGAGCACGATCGAGCCGATCCCGCCAGCGGCGAGGGCAAGGGCGAGCGCAGGGCCGTTCAGGCCGCCGCCGACGATCAGGACATCGCAATCCGTCTGCATGCCGCAAGTATGGGCGGCGGCGGGCGATTGTCCATCCCGCGCCGTTGGTGCGCCGGGCGGTGAAAAACCGGTTTCCAAGCGCCGCGCTCCGGTTCTAACCTGCGGCACGGGCCGGGGACCGGCGCAATGCGGGGACGGAGATGTCGGACAGCTGGCTTTGGATGAGCGCCGCGGATCTGGGCCGGGGGATCGGCGAAGGCCGGATCGATCCGCGGGAGCTGACCGAGGTCTATCTCTCGGCGATCGACGCCCATCCGCAGACCGAGGGCATCTATGCCCGGACCACGCCCGAGCGGGCGCGCGCCGAGGCCGATGCGGCCGCCGAGCGGGCGCGGGCGGGCGTGCGGCGCGGGCCGCTCGACGGGGTGCCGGTCAGCTGGAAGGACCTGTTCGACAGCGCGGGCGTGGAGACCGAGTCGGGATCGGCGCTCCTGAAGGGGCGGGTGCCGGGGCGCGATGCGGAGGTCCTGGCGCGGGCGAGCCGTGCGGGCCTCGTCTGTCTCGGCAAGACCCATCTGAGCGAGCTGGCCTTCTCGGGGCTCGGGGTCAACCCGGTGACGGCGACGCCGCCGAACATCAATGATCCGGAACTGGCGCCGGGCGGGTCTTCCTCGGGTGCGGCGGCATCGGTCGCCTTCGGGCTGGCGGCGGCGGGAATCGGGTCGGACACCGGCGGCTCGGTGCGGATCCCGGCGGCGTGGAACGATCTGGTCGGGCTGAAGACGACGCATGGTCTGCTGCCGATGGACGGGGTGGTGCCGCTGGCGCGGCGGTTCGACACGGTCGGGCCGCTCTGCCGGACGGTCGAGGATGCCGCTCTCCTGCTCGCGGTGCTGGCGGGCGAGGCGCCGGCGGATCTGGAGGGCGCCCGGCTCGATGGTGTGCGGCTGATGGTGCTGGAGGGGATCGGCCCGCTGCGCGAGGCGCCGGAGGCCGCCTTCGAGGACGCCGTGGGGCGGCTCGAGGCGGCGGGCGCGCGGATCGAGCGGCGGGCGCTCGACTGCGTGGTCGAGGCGCTGCCGCTGCCGGCCTGCCTTTATACCACCGAGGGTTACGGGGAATGGGGCGCGCTGATCGAGGCCCGGTCCGACGTGATGTTCCACCAGATCCGGGACCGTTTCCGGGCCGGGGCCGCCTTCACCGGCGCGCAGTACGTCGAGGCGCTGCGCAAGCTCGAGCGCCTGCGCGGCGAGTATCACGCGGCGACGGCGGGCTATGACGCGGTGATCCTGCCGACGACGGCGAACCTGCCGCCGAATGTCGAGCGGCTGCTGGCCGAGTCGGACCATTATCGCTCCGAGAACGTGCTGGCGCTGCGCAACACGGTGGTGGGCAACCTGATGGGGCTGTGTGCGCTGACCCTGCCGACGGACATGCCGTCCTGCGGGGTGATGGCCATGGCCGCCCCGGGGCGCGACCGGGCGTTGCTGCGGCTGGGCGCGGCGATGGAGGCCGCCTTAACCTGAGCGGTGCAAGCCGCTGGACCTGTTGGGCTTCGCGGGCTACACTCCCGGCCAAGATCGGGGCGTCCAGATCCCGGCGAACGAGGCACGTGAATGCAGTTTCCTGAGCGGTTCTCCGATCTGCCGGAGTATGCCTTTCCGCGGCTGCGGCGCCTGCTCGACGGGACGCAGGCCGGTGGCCCCGTGCTCGCCATGTCGATCGGCGAGCCGCAGCACGGCGTGCCGGAACTGGTGGCGCGGATCGTGGCGCAGCATGCGGCGGAGTTCGGGCTCTATCCGCCGAACGAGGGCGCGCCGGGCCTGCTGGGCGCAATCGGGGACTGGCTGCAGATGCGCTATGGCGTGGCGGTCGGGCCGGAGCGGCTGATCGCCCTCAACGGCACGCGCGAGGGCCTGTTCAACGCGGCGCTGGCGCTCTCGCCCGAGACGAAGGCGGGGAAGCGGCCGGCGGTGCTGATGCCGAACCCGTTCTACCAGTGCTATGCGGCGGCGGCACGGGCCTGCGGGGCCGACCCGGTGCAGGTGCCGGCGACCGAGGCGACGGGGTTCCTGCCGGATTTCGCCGCGCTCGATCCCGCGCTGCTCGACCGGGTGACGCTCTGCTACGTCTGCTCGCCTTCCAATCCGCAGGGCGCGGTGGCCTCGGCCGATTACTGGCGGGCGCTGCTCGCGCTGGCCGAGCGGCACGATTTCCGCATCCTCGCCGACGAATGCTATTCCGAGATCTATCGCGACGAGCCGCCGCCGGGGATGCTGGAGGTGGCCGCGGCCGCGGGGGCCGATCCAGAGCGGGTCGTGGTGTTCCATTCGCTTTCCAAGCGGTCGAGCGTGCCGGGGCTGCGGTCGGGCTTTGCCGCCGGCGGGCCGCGCAGCATCGCGGCGATGCGCCAGCTGCGCGCCTATGGCGGTGCGCCGCTGCCGCTGCCGCTGCAGCACGCGGCGACGGCGCTCTGGCGGGACGAGGCGCATGTGGCGGAGAGCCGGGCGCTCTATGCCGCGAAGTTCGACATGGCGGACCGCATCCTCGGCGGCATGCCGGGCTATCTGCCGCCGCGCGCGGGGTTCTTCCTGTGGCTGCGCGTGGGTGACGGCGAGGCGGCGGCGCTGCGGCTGTGGCAGGCGGCCGGGGTGCGGGTGCTGCCCGGCGAATACCTGTCGCGGGACATGCCCGACGGCAGCAATCCGGGACGGGAATACATACGCGTGGCGCTGGTCGCGGAGGCCGGGGCGGTGGAGCGCGGGCTGGAGGCGATCCGCGACGTGCTCGGCACCGCGGCCGAGACAGTGAGAGGGTAGGACGGAATGGCCGTACGCACCAAGGGCAAGCGCCGGGCGAGACTGGTCGAGAGCGACACCGAGGAGGCGCTGCGCCGCCGCGGGGCGGAGCTTCTGGGCCTGATCCTGCTGGGGATCGGGGCCATCTTCGGGCTGATCGTCTGGAGCTATTCGCCGGATGACCCGAGCCTCTTCAGCGCGACCGACGCGGCGCCGCAGAACGCGCTGGGCCTGATCGGCGCCTCGATCGCCGATCCGCTGCACCGGGCGCTCGGCTGGGCCGCCTATGGCCCGGCGCTGGTCTTCGGGGTCTGGGGGTTGCGGCTGGTGCTGCACCAGGGCGAGACCCGCGCGGTGAGCCGGTCGATCCTGAGCCCGGCGGCGCTGCTCGCCGCGGCGGCCTTCGCCTCGACCCATGTGCCGCCCGACGGCTGGCCGCATGGCTACGGGCTGGGCGGCCTCCTGGGCGATGCAACGGTGGCCAGCGTGATGACGGCGCTGCCCTTCGAGCTGCATACCGCGCTCCTGATCGCGACGCTGGGGCTCGGCATCGTCTTCGTGCTGACCTCGGCCTATGCGCTCGGCGTGAACTGGGCCGAGTTCACCGCCTTCGCCCGTTTCGTGCAGCAGGGCTCGGTGCTGGTCTATGCCGGAATCCTGCGCCTGACCGGCCAGGCGGTGAGCGGTGCGGTCAGCGGCGCAACGCGCGGGGCGCGGCAGGCGCGCGAGCTGGCGCTGGCGGCCCAGGCGGCGCGCGCGGGCCGGATGGAGCCGTCGGATCCGGACCTGCCGAAGCCCGGCTCGGGTGCCGGCGCGATCCCGCGCTACGACCCGGCCGCGATGCGCGTCGCCGAGGACGGCATGATGGCGCGGATCGGCGCGGCGGTGCGCTCGCGGACCGAGCCGGAGGTCGCGGCGCCGCGGACGGGCCTGCGGACCATTCCGCCGCTGACCGCCGCGGACGTCCTTGACGACGACCCGGCAGATGTGCCGCCGCTGCGCGCGGCGGCGGCCGGGGCCGAGGTGGTGGCGGAGCCGCGCGTGCAGAAGGCGGTGCCGAAGCCGCTCGCCAAGAGCGCCCGGGCGAAGTCGGAGGAACAGCCGCAGCTCGCGCTCGAGGAGGATGCGGCGGAGGCCTATCGGACGCCGCCGCTTTCGCTCCTGCAGAACCCCGCCACCATCGTGCGCCATCACCTGAGCTCGGACGCGCTGGAAGAGAATGCCCGCATGCTCGAGAACGTGCTCGACGACTACGGGGTGCGCGGCGAGATCGTGGCGATCCGTCCGGGGCCGGTCGTCACCATGTACGAGCTGGAGCCGGCGGCGGGGCTGAAGGCGAGCCGGGTGATCGGGCTCTCCGACGACATCGCGCGCTCGATGTCGGCGCTCGCCTGCCGCGTCTCGACCATTCCGGGGCGGTCGGTGATCGGCATCGAGCTGCCGAACGAGCTGCGCGAGAAGGTGCTCCTGCGCGAGATCCTGTCGGCGAAGGGATTCGGCGACAGCGCCCATGCCCTGCCGCTGGCGCTCGGCAAGGACATCGGTGGCGAGCCGGTGGTGGCGAACCTCGCGCGGATGCCGCACCTGCTGATCGCCGGGACCACCGGCTCGGGCAAGTCGGTGGCGATCAACACGATGATCCTGAGCCTGCTCTACCGGCTGTCGCCGGAGGAATGCCGGCTGATCATGATCGACCCGAAGATGCTGGAACTGAGCGTCTATGACGGCATTCCGCATCTCCTGTCGCCGGTCGTGACGGACCCGAAGAAGGCGGTGGTCGCGCTCAAGTGGGTCGTGGCCGAGATGGAAGAGCGCTACCGCAAGATGTCGAAGATGGGCGTGCGCAACATCGACGGCTTCAACGCGCGGGTCCGCGACGCGCTGGAGAAGGGCGAGGGCTTCACCCGCACGGTGCAGGTCGGATTCGACGAGGACACCGGCGAGCCGATGTTCGAGACCGAGTCGTTCCTGCCCGAGACGATGCCCTTCATCGTGGTCATCGTCGACGAGATGGCCGACCTGATGATGGTCGCCGGCAAGGAGATCGAGGCCTGCATCCAGCGGCTGGCGCAGATGGCGCGGGCCTCGGGCATCCACCTGATCATGGCGACGCAGCGGCCCTCGGTCGATGTGATCACCGGCACGATCAAGGCGAACTTCCCGACGCGGATCAGCTTTCAGGTCACCTCGAAGATCGACAGCCGCACGATCCTCGGCGAGATGGGGGCCGAACAGCTGCTCGGGCAGGGCGACATGCTCTACATGGCGGGCGGCGGGCGGATCACCCGCGTGCACGGGCCCTTCGTCTCGGACGAGGAGGTCGAGGAGGTGGTGACGCATCTGAAGGCCTATGGCGCGCCGAAATACGAGGCGGGCGTGGTCGAGGGACCCGATGCCGAGGAGGAATCCGAGATCGACCTGGTGCTCGGCCTCGGCGGCAACACCACGGGCGACGACCTGCTCTACGATCAGGCGGTGGCGATCGTCGCCAAGGACCGCAAGTGCTCGACCTCCTACATCCAGCGCAAGCTCGGCGTCGGCTACAACAAGGCGGCGAAGCTCGTGGAACTGATGGAGGAACAGGGCGTGGTCAGCCAGGCCAACCACGTCGGCAAGCGCGAGGTGCTGGTGCCGGAACGGTGAGCGGGATCACGCCGGGCTGTCGCACAAGTGAGCGGCGGCCCGGTGCGTGGGCGGCGCGCAAAGGCTATATCGGGGGCATGAACCGCAGGACCCTTCTCGGCGCACTGGCGCTCCTTCCGCTGATGCCGCTGCCGTCGGTGGCGCAGGGCGTCGACGTCTCGGCGATCAACACCTATCTCAACCGGTTGCGCAGCGCCCGGGGCCGGTTCCGGCAGGTCAATCCGAACGGCTCGGTCCAGACCGGTGCGTTCTTCCTTCAGAAGCCGGGGCGGATCCGCTTCGAATACGACACTCCGGCGAATTCGATGGTGATCGCCGACGGCATCAACGTGGCCGTATTCGATCCGAAGTCGACGCGGGTGTCATCGCGCTATCCGCTGGGGCGCACGCCGCTCGGCCTGCTCCTGCGCGAGGATCTGAGCCTGCGCGAGCCGGGAATGGTGCTGGGCGCGACGAGGGACGAGCGGGGCACGCATATCACCGTCGTCGATCCGCGCGCGCCGCAGGACGGCCGCATGGTGATGACCTTCGGCGACAACCCGATCGTGCTGCGCGAATGGGTGATCACCACGGCCCAGGGTCAACGGACCCAGGTGGCTCTGACCGAGATGCAGACGAACGTGGCGCTCGAGCGCACCCTGTTCAACATCGAGATGGCCGAGCTGAACCGGCGGCAGCAGGGCGGCTAGCGGCCCTGGAAGACCGGCGGGCGCTTCTCGCGCTGGGCGGCGAGGCCCTCGGCAAGGTCGGCCGAGGCGAAGCAGGCGGCGATGCGTGCGCGCGCCGCCGCGGTATCGAGCGTTCCGCGGGACAACTCAACGATGGTCCGCTTCATGCCCTGCACCGCGAGCGGGGCGAGGGCGGCGGCGGTCTCGGCGATCTCGAGGGCTTTCGCTTCGAGCGCCTCCGGCGCCACCAGATGGTCGAGGAAGCCCGCCGCCAGCAGCGCCTCGTCGCCGAAGGTTTCGGCCAGCAGGAACATCCGCCGCGTGGTCTGGCTGCCGAGACGGTCGATCGCGCGGCGGATGCCGGCGGGCTCGTAGTGGATGCCGAGCCGGGCGGGCGGGACGAAGGCGCGCATGCCGGTGACGCCCACGCGGAAGTCGCAGGAGAGCGCGAGTTCCACGCCGCCGCCGTAGGCCCCGCCGTTCAGCGCCGCCACGGTGACCGCGGGGAAGTCCTCGAGCCGGTCGCAGAGCCGGGTCAGCGGGTTCTCGGTCCAGTCGGCCGCTCCGACGTCGCCGAGGGCGGCGCCGGCGCAGAAGCTGCGTCCGCGGCCGGTCAGCACGAGCGCCCGCAGGTCGCGCCCCGCCCAGTCGTCGAGCAGCGCCGTCAGCCGCCGCATGGCGGCCTGGTCGAGGGCGTTGTGCGCCGCGGGCGCGTCGAGCGTGATGCGGCCGATCGCGCCGTCGAGGCGCTCCTCGATCACGGGTCGAGCTCGGCGAAGACCGGCGCGTGGTCGGAGGGCTGGTCCCAGCCGCGCACGTGCCGGGCGATGCGGCTGCCGCCCATGCGGGCGGCGAGATCGGGCGTGGCCCAGATGTGGTCGAGCCGGCGGCCCTTGTCGGCCGCGTCCCAGTCGGGGCTGCGGTAGGACCACCAGGAATAGAGCCTGCCGTGGGGGATGTCCTTGCGGGTCACGTCGACCCAGTTCCCGGCGGCCTGCATGGCGGCCATCCCCTCGGTCTCGACCGGCGTGTGGCTGACGATTTTCAGCAGCTGCTTGTGGTTCCAGACGTCGTCCTCGCGCGGGGCGATGTTCAGGTCGCCGACGAGGATCGCCTTGTGCGGGCGCTCGGCCGCGAACCAGTTGCGCAACTCGTCGAGGAAGTCGAGCTTGTGCCGGAACTTCGGGTTCGCACCGGGGTCGGGCACGTCGCCGCCGGCGGGGATGTAGAGATTGTGGATCACCGTGCCGTCGGCGAGCCGCCCGGCGACGTGGCGCGCGTCGGACCGGCCGCAGAAATGGCGGTGGCCCGCGTCCTCGATCGGCAGGCGGCTGAGGATCATCACGCCGTTGTAGCCCTTTTCGCCGCGCGAGACGGCGTGGGTGTAGCCGAGCGCGGCGAAACCGTCGCGCGGCAGCTTTTCGACCGGCGACTTGGTTTCCTGAAGGCAGAGGATGTCGGGAGCCTCCTCGCGCAGGAGACGCAGCACCGTCTCCTCGCGCAGGCGCACCGAGTTGATGTTCCAGGTGGCGATCCTGACGGTCATGCGGCGCTCATATCGCGGGGGGGCGAGCGAGACAACCCCGGGGGGAGTACGATGCGGATCAGGGCCGCAGGGGTTCCGTCCCGCGCGTTGCCGCGGGGTCGGCGGCGCGCCAGGCTGCCCCGGCGTTGTCGGAGATGCCGGTGAACCAGACGCTGATCTTCCTGCATTTCGTCGGGCTGATGCTCGGGGCGACCGGAGGGTTCGCTTCGGCGCTCATCGCGCGCCGGACGAAGGCCGTACCGCCCGAAGCCGCGCGTCCGCTGCGCGAGGTCGGCCCGATGTTCGCCAATGTCACGCTGACAGGCCTCGCCCTCCTGTGGGGGAGCGGCGTCGTCCTCGTCTGGAACCTGTGGGACGGCCCGGGCAGCCTGCCCGGGGTCTTCCGGGTCAAGTTCGCCTTCATCCTGACCCTGACGGCGGCGGCGGTGGCGAGCCGGCTGACCCATGCCGAGGTCCGCCGCGGCAATGCAGCCGCCGCGGCGCGGCTGCCGAAGCCCGGGCCCGCGGCGGGGGCGTCCTCGCTGCTCGCCGTCCTCTTCGCGGTGCTCGCCTTCGCGGGCTGAGCCCCCGCTCAGGCCACCAGCCGGTAGCCGCCCTGTTCGGTGACGAGGATGCGGGCGTTCGAGGGATCGGGCTCGATCTTCTGGCGCAGGCGGTAGATATGCGTCTCGAGCGTGTGGGTGGTGACGCCGGCGTTGTAGCCCCAGACCTCGTGCAGGAGCACGTCGCGCGCGACTACCGAGCTGTTGGCGCGGTAGAGGTACTTGAGGATGTTGGTTTCCTTCTCGGTCAGCCGGATCTTCCTGTCCTTCTCGTCGAAGAGGAGCTTCATGGACGGCTTGAACGTGTAGGGGCCGATCCCGAAGACGGCGTCCTCGGACTGTTCGTGCTGGCGGAGCTGGGCGCGGATGCGGGCGAGCAGCACCGGGAGCTTGAAGGGCTTGGCGATGTAGTCGTTGGCGCCGGCGTCGAGTCCGAGGATCTGGTCGCTGTCGGTCGTGTGGCCGGTCAGCATGATGACCGGGCATTTCACGCCCTGCTTGCGCATCAGCCGGCAGACCTCGCGGCCGTCCATGTCGGGCAGGCCGACGTCGAGGATGACGAGGTCGTAGTGCTGGTCCTTGGCGCGGCTCAGGCCGTCGGCGCCGTTCTCGGCCTCGAAGACGTCGAACTCCTCGGTGAGCACGAGCTGGTCGGCAAGGGCTTCGCGCAGGTCGGCATCGTCGTCGACCATCAGGATCTTTTTCAGATTGCTCATGGGTCTGCCTCCATTTCGTGATCGATCTGTTTGAGCCTTGCGATGCGCGCAATATATGCGCATGGAATTTCACGGAGCTGTGTCCCTCGCATGGGTTATGTTTCACGCGGTGACACCGGCGGAGCCGCCCGGGGCGCGGCGAAGGGGTTTCAATGAGTCTTGGCCTTACATCGCAGGAGATACTCGCCCGTGCCCGCGCCGATCTGCGGATGGGTGCGGTGGTGGTGCTGCTCGGCGCGGAGGACGGCGCGCTGGTGGTGGCCTGCGAGGTGGCGACCGCCGACCGGCTGGCCGACCTGCGCGCACTCGGGGCGGTTGACCTCGCCCTGACTGCGCGGCGGGCGGGGACGTTGAAGGCGACGGCCTATGACGAGGACCTCGCCCGGATCGTCGTGCCGGACGAGGCGGATGCGGCGTGGGTGCGGGCGACGGCCGATCCGTCCTCGGACCTCGCCTGGCCGATGAAGGGACCCTTCGTCAGCCGGCGCGGCGGCGATGCGGGACTGCACCGGGCCGCGCTGGCGCTCTGCAAGCAGGCGCATCTGCTGCCGGCGGCGCTGGTGCTGCCGATGGCGCGCGAGGGGGCGGCGGTGCTCGCCGCGCGGCACGGGTTGCAGGCGGTCGACGCGGGGCTGGTCGGCGAGGCGCGGGTCGGCTGGCCGCTGGTCGAGGTCGCGGCGGCGCGGGTGCCGCTCGAGGTCTCGGAGGCGGGACGGGTGCGGGTGTTTCGTCCGCGGGACGGCGCGGAAGAGCATTATGCCGTCGAGATCGGCAGTCCCGACCGGGCGGAGCCGGTGCTCTGCCGGCTGCATTCGGCCTGTTTCACCGGCGATCTGGTGGGCAGCCTGAAATGCGACTGCGGGCCGCAGCTGCGCGCCGCGCTCGCGCAGATCGGCGAGGCGGGGGCGGGCGTGCTGCTCTATCTCAACCAGGAAGGCCGGGGGATCGGCCTCGCCAACAAGATGCGGGCCTATGCGCTTCAGGACCAGGGCTTCGACACGGTGGAGGCGAACCATCGGCTGGGGTTCGAGGACGACGAGCGGGATTTCCGGACCGGGGCGGAGATGCTGAAGGCCATGGGGTTCCGCAAGGTGCGGCTGATGACGAACAACCCGGCGAAGGTGGCGATGATGAACGCCTGCGGGCTGGAGGTGGTGGAGCGGGTGCCGCTGAAGGTGGGGCACACCGCGCAGAACATCGGCTATCTGCGGACCAAGGCGGCGAAGAGCGGCCATCTGCTGTGAGGGCGGAGGATCTGGTCGTCGGGCACTGGGGCGCGCGGTTTCGCGGCCGGATGCTGCCCTGCTCGGTCGGCCGGGGCGGCATCGGGCGCAAGCGGGCCGAGGGCGACGGGATCACGCCGGCGGGCGTGCACCGGATCGAGGCGGTGCTGCTGCGCCGGGATCGCGGCCCGGGTGCCGTGCAGGGCCGGGCGATCGGGCCGGCGGACGGCTGGTCCGACGACCCCACGGACCCTGCCTACAACCGGATGGTCCGGCGGCCGCATGCCTTCAGCCACGAGGCGCTGCGCCGGGCGGACCGGCAGTACGACCTGGTGGCGGTGCTGGACTGGAACCGCCATCCGGTGGTGAAGGGGCGGGGCAGCGCGATCTTTCTGCATTGCTGGCGCAAGCCGCGGCATCCGACGGCGGGGTGCATCGCCTTGTCGCGCCGCGACCTTTGCTGGGTGCTGGCCCGCTGGACGCCGCGGAGCCGGGTGATCGTGCGTCAGGGTTCGTAGGCGCGGGCGCCGAAGATCGCCGATCCGATGCGGACATGCGTGGCGCCCATCTCGATCGCGGTCTCGAAATCCGCGCTCATGCCCATCGAGAGACCGGTCAGGCCGTTCCGCGCCGCCATGTCGCGCAGCATGGCGAAATGCGGGGCGGGATCCTCGTCCACCGGGGGAATGGCCATCAGCCCCTCGATCGGCAGCGCATAGGTGTCGCGACAGGCGCGCACGAAGGCGTCCACCGCGTCGGGCAGCACCCCGGCCTTCTGCGGCTCGGCGCCGGTGTTCACCTCGACGAAAAGGGTGGGGCAGGTGCCGCGGGCCTGCACCGCGTCGGCGAGCTTGCGGGCGAGGCGGTCGCGGTCGAGCGTGTGGATCGCCTGGAAGAGGTCGAGCGCGCGGTTCAGCTTGTTGGTCTGGAGCGGTCCGATCAGGTGCAGCGAGAGGGGGCCGTATTCGGCGAGGAGGGGTGGCCAGCGGCCCTCGGCCTCCTGCACGCGGTTCTCGCCGAAGGTGCGGTGGCCCTGTTCGAGCACGGCGCGGACACGGTCCTCGGGCTGGACCTTGGAGACGGCGATCAGCGTGACGGCATCGAGAGGGCGTTCGGCCCGGGCGAGGGCGGCGGCGATGCGGGACTGGATATCGGCGAGCGGCATGGGGTCTTGTTAGCGCCCCCGCCGGCCCGGGAAAAGCCCCCGAAGCGAGGGGGGCCGGCCCGGCCCATTTTCTTGCGCCCTGCGGTGCGGTCAGACGCCAGGCTGCCCGGACGCACGGAAAGGCCGTGTCGTCGGGGCGGCAGTCGAACGGGCGAAGGCAGCGGCGGCCGTTCCGGCAAAGAAAAAGGCGGGCCGAAGCCCGCCTTTCCCTCTCACTGTCCGTTGTTCGGACTATCAGAAGCTCATCCGGATGCCGAAGTCGGCGAGCACGGCGTCTTCGCGCTCGTTCGTGCCGCTGTAGATCGGATCGCCTGCACCGTCGACGCCCGACTGGAATACAACCGCGCTGCTGCCGAAGGACTTGGCAATACCGCCGGCCAGAACCGCGCCACCGCCGAGGTCGTAGGCGACGCCGATGCCGTAGCTCTCGGTGTCGTCGAAGCCTGCCGCGCTTCCCGTCGCGTCGAAATAGCCCCGGTAGTAGGCGTTGAAGCTCCACTCGTTCATGTTGTAGCCAGCGCCGATGGCCCACTGGTTGAGCTCGGCTTCCTCAAGCCCCTCGGGTCCACCGCCGTCCGTGCTCGCTTCGGAGTAGAGGATTTTCGCGTTGAAGTCGCCGAAGGTGCCGCCGAGGCCGACCGACCACTGCTCGATGTCGTTGACGACGCCACGGCCGTCGACCTGCGCCCAGCCGGCACCGATGTCGAAGCTGCCGCCCTGGAAGTCGAAGGTGTAGCTGCCGCCGACGGCGATGTCCTCGAGGTCACGATCGGTCGAGGCCGACAGACCGAAGCCCGCGAAGTTGTAGTCGTAGCGGACGGTCGGACGCTTGCCCGGCGCGATAGTCAGGCCGGAGTCGGAGCTGAGCTGGCCGCCGTTGGTGAAGTAGAGCGTCTCGTTCAGGTCGTCGAAGTTGGTCAGCGAGCCGGTGCCGTTCACGTCGCCGACATGCTGTTCGTCGGCACCGTTGGTGTCGCCCATGGTGATCGTGCCCCAGGCGCCCGAGGCGAAGACGCTGCCGGACCGCATGCCGGAGTTGACGCCGTCGCCGCCCTGGCCGCCCGAAGCGTTGTCCGCGCGGATCGTCGCGCCGAAGGTGATGCCCGAGTTGGTCTGGCCGCTCATGCGGACGCCGAAACGGACGCGGGAAACGGCGCGCACTTCGCCGTCTTCGCGCAGGTCGTCGACAAAAATGGAATTGCCGTCCGGTGCGATCAGTTCGATCTGCTCGTCCTCTGCGAAGAGCAGGGGCGCTCCGGCGTTGTCGATGTTGTAGCCGAGACCCAGACGGGCGTCGCCGAACAGCGTGATGCCCTGGGCCGAAGCCGCGCCGCCGATCGCCATCGCGGCGAGAGCGGTCGAGGCGAAGAGTACCTTCTTCATCGCTTTCCTCATTCTTCTGGTTTGAAACCCATCTCAAATCCGGGACATCCGGACCAAGTGCATCTTTCATCCATCACGGGGCGGTGCACGGTCAAGCGAATGGCAGGACGCCGGTTTCGTTGTCCGCGCAATTGATGCAGCTATGCCACACTGGCCTTGCGGGCCTTCGGGGAATCGGGACTTGCCCGCGCGCGGAGCAGCCTTTAGAGACCATGGATCGAGATGGACCGGCAAGGGCGCCCCGAATGAAGCTGCATCATCTGGCGGGAATCGCGGCGCTCGCGCTGGCGCTGGCCGGATGCGGTCAGGGCAGCATCGGCAGCGGCCCCGGGAGCATCGGGAGCGGTCCCGGTAGCATCGGCAGCGGCCCCGGCACCGGCGATCCGGTGGCGCGGTCCGAGGCGGCCGAGCGCAACCGGCAGGCGGCGATCGAGAGCCAGGACCGGGAATTCGACATTCCCGAGGAGACCTTCCTCGACCTCTTCCGCGGCAGCGCCGATCCGGGCCGCGAGATCAACGTGAACCGCTATCTCTGGACGGCGAGCCTCGACGTGCTGTCCTTCCTGCCGATCGAGCGGGCCGATCCCTTCTCGGGGCTGATCGTGACCGACTGGGGGCAGGTCGGGGGCGGCGGCGCGCCGTACCGGGTGACGGTGCTGATCAACGCGCCCGACCTCGACGCGACCTCGCTGAAGGTCGCGGGCTTCCGCCAGCAGGGCGGGCGGTCGGTCCCCATCGCCGAGGCCGACAACCGGCGGCTCGAGGACGCGATCCTGACCCGCGCGCGGCAGCTGCGCATCGCCGGATCGCGGCGCGGGTCCTGAACTTCGAACGGGACAAGGGCGGCGCGGGCGCGTCGCACGGGGGAAGGTGACATGTCGCGCTACGACGCCCGCGAGATCGAGGGAAAGTGGCAGAAGGCCTGGGAGGACGCGGGCGCGTTCCGTGCCGAGCACGATCCGTCCCGGCCGAAGTACTATGTGCTGGAGATGTTCCCCTATCCGTCGGGGCGCATCCACATGGGGCATGTGCGCAACTACACCATGGGCGACGTGGTCGCGCGCTGGCGCAAGGCGCGGGGCTTCAACGTGCTGCATCCGATGGGCTGGGACGCCTTCGGCATGCCGGCGGAGAATGCCGCGATCGAGCGCGGCGTGCATCCGGGGTCCTGGACCTACGAGAACATCGCCCAGATGCGGGCGCAGATGAAGCCCTTCGGCTATTCCATCGACTGGAGCCGCGAGTTCGCGACCTGCGACCCGGAGTATTACGGCCAGCAGCAGCGGCTGTTCCTCGACATGCTGGACGCGGGGCTGGTCTACCGGAAGGCCGCAGTGGTGAACTGGGACCCGGTGGACATGACCGTGCTCGCCAACGAGCAGGTGATCGACGGCAAGGGCTGGCGGTCGGGCGCCCCGGTCGAGCGGCGCGAGCTGACCCAGTGGTTCTTCCGCATCTCGGACATGGCCGAGGAGCTTCTGGCCGCGATCGACGGGTTGCCGGCCTGGCCCGAGAAGGTCCGGCTGATGCAGAAGAACTGGATCGGCAAGAGCCAGGGCCTGCAGTTCGGTTTCGAGACGGTGGGCGCGCCCGAGGGTTTCGAACGGCTGGAGGTCTATACCACCCGGCCCGACACGCTGATGGGTGCGAGTTTCGCCGCGATCTCGCCCGACCATCCGCTGGCGAAGGCACTGGAAGGCGACCCGCGGGTGGCTGCGTTCGTCGCGGAATGCCGGCGCATGGGGACCTCGGAGGAGGAGCTCGAGACCGCCGAGAAGCGCGGGATCGACACCGGCATCCGCGTGCGCCATCCGCTCGCCCCCGACTGGGAGCTGCCGGTCTGGATCGCCAACTTCATCCTGATGGACTACGGCACGGGCGCGATCTTCGGCTGTCCGGCGCACGACCAGCGCGACCTCGACTTCGTGCGGAAGTACGGCCTGCCGGTGATCGACGTCTTCAAGGCGGGCGCAGACGCTCCGGACGTGACGGACGAGGCCTTCGTGCCGCCGAAGAGCCAGCCGGTCACCTATGTGCGCGGCTTCGCGGGCGGGCAGGTGATGACCGGGGACGAGGCGGTGGCCGCCGCCGTCGCCCATTGCGAGGCGCTCGGCATCGGGCGGGGGGTGACGAAGTTCCGGCTGCGTGACTGGGGGATCAGCCGGCAGCGTTACTGGGGCTGCCCGATCCCGGTGGTGCATTGCGAGACCTGCGGCGTGGTGCCGGAGCGGCGCGAGAACCTGCCGGTGCGCCTGCCCGAGGACGTCACCTTCGACCGGCCCGGCAACCCGCTGGAGCGGCATCCGAGCTGGGCGCGCACCACCTGTCCCGCATGCGGCGGCGCGGCGCGGCGCGAGACCGACACGATGGACACCTTCGTCGATTCGTCGTGGTATTTCGCGCGCTTCACCGCGCCCCATGCCGCGACGCCGACGGACCCGGCCGAGGTCGGCTACTGGATGAACGTCGACCAGTACATCGGCGGCGTCGAGCACGCGATCCTGCACCTGCTCTATTCGCGGTTCTTCGCCCGCGCGATGCAGCGCACCGGGCATCTGCCGGCAAGCGCCATCGAGCCGTTCGATGCGCTCTTCACCCAGGGCATGGTGACGCACGAGACCTACAGCACGCGCGACGCGGCTGGCCGGCCGGTCTGGCACGAGCCCGCCGCGGTGATCCGCGACGAGGCGGGGGCACGGCTGGCGGACGGGACCCGGGTCGAGATCGGGCCTTCGATCAAGATGTCGAAGTCCAAGAAGAACGTGGTCGACCCGGACGCGATCGTGGCGCAGTACGGGGCCGATACCGCGCGCTGGTTCGTGATGTCCGACAGCCCGCCCGAGCGCGACGTCGAATGGACGGCGGCGGGCGCGGAGGCAGCGTCGCGGCACCTGCAGCGGGTCTGGCGGATCGCGGTGGAGACGGCATCCGAGACCGCCGCAGCCGCCGCCGCGCATCCCTCCGCCGCGGAAGGGCAGGGGGAGGCGGCGCGGGCGCTCCTGCAGGCGACACACCGGGCGATCCGCGACGTGAGCGACGGGATCGAGGGTTTCGCCTTCAACAAGGCGATCGCGAAGCTCTACGAATTCACCAACGTGCTCGCGAAGGCCGGGGCCGACGGGCCCGGTGTGGCGGCGGCCCGCCGGTTCGCTGTGCGCACGCTCGCGCAGCTCATGCAGCCGATGACGCCGCATCTGGCCGAGGAGATCTGGGCGCTGGTCGGGGGTGAGGGTCTGCTGGTCGAGGCGCCGTGGCCCGAGCCGGATCCGGAGTATCTGCGCGCGGCCACGATCACGCTGCCGGTGCAGGTCAACGGCAAGCGGCGGGCCGAGATCGTCGTACCCGCCGATGCCGACGGTCCCGCGATCGAGGCCGCGGTCCTTTCGGACGGCACGGTGCTGCGGGCGCTCGACGGTGCGACACCGCGCAAGCTGATCGTGGTGCCGGGCCGGATCGTCAATGTGGTCGTCTGAGCGCCGCCGGGCGCTCGGCCTGCTCGCGGCGCTGCCGCTGCTGGCGGGCTGCGGCTTCGAGCCGCTCTACGGCACCGGGTCGCCGGCGGGCGAGATGGTCGGCCGTGTGGAGGTGGCGACGATCGACGGTGACGCGGGCTTCGTGATGCGCGAGCGTCTGACCGAGCGGCTGGGCGTGCCGGATGCACCGAGCCATCGGCTGACGGTGGATCTGACGCTGCGCGAGGTCGAATCGGGCATCACCCAGCAGAGCGAGATCGTGACCTACAGCGTGATCGCCACCGCCGACATGCGGCTGGTCCCGCTCGGCGGGGGTCCGGCGGTGCTGGAAGAGCGCCTGACCCAGCAGACCGCCTATACCGCGCCGGTGTCGACCACGTCCTTCGCCTATGCGAGCCGGGTCGCGCGGCAGGATGCGGAACGGCGGCTCGCGCGGACGCTCGCCGATCGGATCGTCATGCGGCTGGCCGTCACGGCGGGGGACTGGCCGGGGTGAAGCTCGCGGCGCGGGACCTGTTGCGCGACCTCGGGCGTCCGGACCCGGCCCGGGCGGGGGTGCTGATGTTCGGTCCCGACCCGATGCGGATCGCGCTCCTGCGCCGGGATCTGGTGGCGGCGCTGATCGGACCCGGCGGCGAGGGCGAGATGCGGCTGACCCGGCTGCAGGGGGGCGATCTGCGCCGCGATCCCGCCGCGCTGGTCGATGCGATGAAGGCGGTCGGCTTCTTTCCGGGCCACCGCGTCGTCCTGGTCGAGGACGCGGGCGAAGGCCAGGCGGACACGATTCTCGCCGCCTTCGCGGACTGGCGGTCGGGCGATGCGGAACTCGTCGTGACCGCGGGCGCGCTCGCGGCGAAGTCGCGGTTGCGCAAGGGGGTCGAGGCGGCGCGGAACGCCTTCGCGGTGGCGGTCCATGCCGATCCCCCCGGACAGGCGGAGGTCGAGGCCGCCCTTGCCCGCGCCGGCCTGTCGCGCGTGCCGCCGGATGCGCTGGCGGCGCTGACCGCGCATGCGCGTGCCGTCGATCCGGGCGACTTCGCGCAGTTCGTCGAGAAGCTCGCGCTCTACAAGGGCGACGATCCTGCGCCGCTGACGCCGGCGGATGTCGCGGCCTGCGCGCCGCTCTCGGTCGAGGCGGATATCGACGAGATGCTGCACATGGTGGCCGAGGGCGAGACCGCCGCGCTCGGCGCCCAGATGCAGCGCCTGGCCGCGCAGGGCGCGAGCCCGACCGGGTTGATGATCGGGGCCGCGCGGCATTTCCGCACGCTCCATGCTGCCGCCGTGTCCGGCGAGGCGCCCGAGGCGGCGCTGGGCCGTGCCCGCCCGCCGGTCTTCGGCCCGCGCCGCGACCGGATGGCGGCTCAGGTGCGGCGGCTGGGTCAGGGGCGGCTGGAGCGCGCGCTCGGCATGATCATGGATACCGATCTCGCCCTGCGGTCGTCGCGGCCGGTGCCGAGCATGGCGATGGTCGAGCGCACCTTCATCCGCATCGCCATGCTGGCGCCGCGATAGCGGCGGCGCTCAGGGCCCCGCCGGCGCACCTGCGGTCTCGAGCCGGTCGGCGGCGCCCTTTCCGGCCCAGCGACCGGTGGCGAGGCAGGCGGTCAGGAGGTAGCCGCCGGTCGGCGCGTCCCAGTCGAGCATCTCGCCGGCGCAGAACGTACCGGGGCGGGAGCGCAGCATCAGCGCCTCGTCGAGCGCCGCCCGCGTCACGCCGCCGGCCGTCGAGATCGCCTCGTCGATCGGGCGCGGCACGGCCAGCGGCACGGGCAGGGCCTTCAGGGCTCGGGCCGCGGCCGCGGGATCGGCGAGGGCGGCGGGCGCAAATTCCCGCAGGAGCGCGAGCTTCACCGCCGGCAGGCCGAGCGTCTTGCGGAAGTGGTTCGACAGGCTGGCCTTGCCCCGGGGCCGGCCGAGCCGCTGCGCGATCCTGTCGGCCGGGAGGTCGGGGACGAGGTCGAGAACCAGAGCGGCGCCCTCCCGGAGAAGAGGCGCAAGCGCATAGACCGCCCCTCCCTCGATCCCGTGGCGCGTGATGACGAACTCGCCCGTCACCCGGCGTCCGCCGGCGGTCAGCGCCACCGCCTTGACGGGTGTGCCGTAGTGGCGGGCCATGTGATCGGTCCAGTGCAGGTCGAATCCGACGTTCGAGGGCCGGAAGGCTGCGACCTCCACCCCCGCATCGCGCAGGATCGGGACCCAGGCCGCGTCCGATCCCAGCCGCGCCCAGGATCCGCCGCCGAGTGCGAGCACGGTCGCGCCGGCGTCCACGAGCACCTCACCCTCGGGGGTCGCGAAGACCGCCGCGCCGTTGCGCCAGCCCTGCCACCGCCAGCGCGTGCGCACCGTCACGCCGAGTTCCGCCAGCCGCAGGGCCCAGGCGCGGAGGAGCGGCGAGGCCTTCATGGCCACCGGAAAGACGCGTCCCGAGGAGCCGGTGAAGACTTCCTGGCCCAGTCCGCGCGCCCAGTCCCGGACCGCCTCCGGCCCGAAGGCCGCGAGCATCGGTGCGAGCCAGGTTGCACCTTCGGGATAGGCGGCGGCGAACGTGTCGGGTGGCTCGTCCTTGGTCAGGTTCAGCCCGGACTTGCCAGCCATCAGGAACTTGCGGCCGAGCGACGGCTTTGCCTCGGCGATCAGCACCCGGTGGCCGCGCGCGGCGATGGTCTCGGCCGCCATCAGCCCCGCGGGTCCGCCGCCGATCACCAGTGTATCCACCCGTTCCATGTCCCCACATCGCCGAACCCGCCGCGGGCCGCAAGCGCGGTCGGTGCTGCGACAAGGGGTAGCGTCGGGGCGCGCTGGCGAATTCGCGGGGCGGCCGGTATGGAAAAGGGATGCATGCGCCGGACGGTACGGGCTTTCAGGCGACAGCGGATGGGGGAGGGCTTCGGTGAGCGATGACCCGGTCTGTCCGCTGTGTCTGCGGCCGATTCCGCCCGGCGCGCCGCAGAGCCGGCATCACCTCACGCCGCGGCTGAAGGGCGGGACGCACGGGCCCACCGTGCTGTTGCACCAGATCTGCCACAACGCGGTGCACGCGGCCTTCACCGAGGCGGAACTTGCGCGCGGCCGTTCGACCGTCGAGGCGCTGCGGGCCGATCCGCGGATCGCGCGGTTCCTCGCCTGGGTCGCCGAGCGACCGCCGCATTTCCACGCGCGCACCGCCGGACCGCGACGACGGCGGCGCTGAAACGTCGCAGGCATTCGCGGGCAGGCGTGGTAGGATCGACATGCGCATCGGACGGCGCGGGCGTCGGAGGATCCCTATGGCGCAACTGAGGACGGGGACGGTCGGCAGTCTGGCGCTCGCCGCGATCGGTGTCGCGAGCGCTGTCGCGCTGATTGCGTTGGTGATCGCCGGGACCCGGGCGCCGGCCAGGGCCGAGATGCCCGTGACGCAGGAACCCTACCAGATCGAACGCTCCGCCGACGGCCGCAGCATCGTGCTTGCCGGCGTCATCGATTTCGGGGCGACCCGGCGCATGACCGAGCTCGTGGAAGGTTCCCCCGGCATAAGGCTGATCCGCCTCGAGAGCCCGGGCGGACGGGTTGCCGAAGCGCGCGGGCTGGCGCGGCTGATCGAGCGCCACGGGCTCGACACCGTGGCCGAGGGGGACTGCACCTCGGTCTGCACTCTGGTCTTCGTCAGCGGGCAGAAGCGCCACCTCCCGCCGGGCGCCCGCCTCGGCTTCCACCGCTATGCCATGCTCGGGCCGCTCGCGGTCATGATGCGCGATCCCGCCCGTGAACTCGAAAAGGACTTCGACACCTTTCGACGCCGGGCGGTGCCGGAAGCCTTCCTCGACGCGGTCAGGGCGACGCCGCACGATGCGATGTGGTATCCCGGCGCTGCGGAGCTAGTCCGCGCGAACGTGGTCGACGTGCTGACGGCGGCGGAGTGACCGGCCTCAGTCGAGACCGACCCGGGCCCGGATGGCGGGGTCCCGCAGGCTGACCTCCTGCCCGGCAAATTCAGCCGCGTCCGGTCCGCAAATCCAGACGACGGCCTTAGCGGGCGCCTCGACCGGCGCATGGGCCGAGAATTCGATCTGGCTGACCGGGTTGATGCCGCTCGCACGGATCTTGCGCTGCATGTCGGTGGCGACCGTGCCGGGCGAGAGGCTGACGACGCGGATGCCGCGGCCCTTGTTCTCGAGATGGCCGCAGCGGGTCAGCATCGCCGTCGCCGCCTTGGAGCTGCAGTACTGGCTCCACCCTTCCAGCGGGTTGTGGGCAGCCCCCGAGCCGATGTTGACGATGATCCCCGACCCCTGCGCCCGCATCCCCGGAAGGACCGCGCGCATGCCGTGGTAGACGCCCTTCACGTTGATGTCGATCGCGCGTGCCCAGGCAACCGGGTCGGAGGACGACAGCGAGCCGATCGGCTCGATCACCGCGGCGTTGTTGATGAGGATGTCGACGCGGCCGAAGGCGTTGCGTGCGCCGTTCACGGCGGTCTGGACCTGGACGAAATCCGCCACGTCACAGGCCATCGCCTGGACCTGCGCGCCGGTCCTGCGCAGTTCGGCCGCCAGCGCCTCGACGGCCTCGCGTCCGCGGGCGAGCAGCGTCACCGCCGCGCCTTCGGCGGCCAGCGCCCTCGCGGTGGCGGCGCCGATTCCCCGGCTCGCGCCGGTGACGATCGCGCTCTTGCCCGAAAGCGAAGCCATGTGCCTGATCCCTTGCCGAAGCCTGTGTCGAGGTTCCGATCAAAGGCGCTGCCGCGCCGAAAGGCAAGGGACAACGCGGCGCAGGGCGGCCTGTGCGCGGCGGTTGTTTCACCCGCGCCGACGTCCTAGTTACCGCAGGCAAGCGGCGCCCCGGCCGCGACCGCGCGAAGGAGCCCGCATGACCCCCGTCGAGACATTTCCGATCGTTGCCCTCTACGCGGGGCTGAACGGCCTGATCCTGCTGTGGCTGTCGGTGAACGTGGGGCGCGTGCGGATGCGGGAGCGCGTGATGATGGGCGACGGCGGCAACCCCGCGATGATCCGGGCGATGCGGGGGCAGGCGAATTTCGTGGAATACGTACCGCTCTGCCTGGTCCTCCTGACCCTGATGGCGGCGGTCGGGGCGCCGGGCTGGGTGCTCCATCTCTTCGGGATTGCCCTGACGATCGGGCGGCTCGCCCATGGCTGGCATTTCGTGCAGGCCGATGCACCGGCCTGGCAGCGTGGGCTGGGCGCGGGCCTGACGATGCTCGTGCTGCTCGCGGGCAGCCTCGGGCTGATCGGCCACGCGCTGGCACGGGGGATCTGAGACATGGCACAGGACCTGGAGCGGCTGACCGGGGCGCTGCTGGATGCCGCGCGCAGGGCGGGTGCCGAGTCGGCAGACGCGATCGCGGTGGCGGGCGACAGCCTGTCGATCGAGGTTCGCGAGGGCAAGCTCGAGCATGCCGAGCGCGCCGAGGGCGTGGACATCGGCCTGCGCGTGCTGATCGGTCATCGGCAGGCCTGCGTCTCGTCCAGCGACACCCGCGACGAGACCATCGCCGCGATGGCCGAGCGGGCGGTCGCCATGGCCCGCGAGGCGCCCGAGGATCCGTATTGCGGGCTCGCCGATCCCGACCAGTTGATCCGGGAGTGGGACGTCGCAGGGCTGGAACTGTTCGACCCGGCACCGCCGCCCGGACCGGAGGCGTTGCAGGAGGCGGCGCGGGCGGCCGAAGCGGCGGCCCTTGGCGTCGACGGCGTCAGCAAGATCGACAGCGCCGGCGCGGGCTGGAGCCTGAACCGCGTCCATCTCGCGGCCACGAACGGCTTTTCCGGTGGCTATGCCCGAGGCGGCCACAGCGTGCATGCCGTCGCGATCACCGGCGAGGGTCTGGGCATGGAGCGCGACTATGCCGCCGAATCGCGGACCTTTCACGCCGACCTGCCCGATCCGGTCGAGATCGGCAGGCTGGCCGGTGAGCGCACGGTGGCGCGGCGCGGCGCCGCGAAGCCGCCGACGGGTGCCTATCCGGTGCTGTTCGACGAGCGGGTCGCCTCCGGCCTGATCGGACACATGGTGCAGGCGGTCAACGGCACCGCCATCGCGCGTGGCGCGAGCTGGCTGAAGGATGCCCTCGGCGAGCAGGTGCTGCCGAAGGGCATGGACCTGATCGAGGACCCGCACCGGCCCCGGATCAGCGGCTCGCGCCCGTTCGATGCCGAGGGACTTCCCGTGGCCCGGCGGGCGCTGGTCGAGGACGGCATCCTCAAGGGCTGGACGCTCGATCTCGCCACGGCGCGGCGGCTCGGGCTCGCGAGCACCGGCAATGCCGGCCGCGGCACCTCGTCCCCGCCGTCGCCGGCCGTTGGCAACCTGTGGCTGACCCACGGTGAGGCGACGCGCGACGACCTGATCGCCGAGATGGGCACGGGGCTGATCGTGACCTCGATGCTCGGGGCGTCGATCAACCCGACGACCGGGGACTATTCCCGCGGCGCCTCGGGCTTCTGGGTCGAGGGCGGGCGGATCGTGCGGCCGGTCAACGAATGCACCATCGCGGGCAACCTGCGCGAGATGCTGATGACGATCCGGCCGGCCAACGACGGCCGCCCGTACGTGAGCCGCGTGGTGCCGAGCCTCCTGGTCGAAGGGCTGACGATTGCCGGTGATTGAGACGAACCTCGCCGCGGATCTCGCGCTCCTGACCGAGGCGGCCAATGCGGCCGGCGAGATCGCACGGGCCCGGATCGGCAAGGTGCAGGTCTGGGACAAGCCGGCGGGCGAGGGTCCGGTGACCGAGGCCGACCTCGAGATCGACGCGATGCTGCGACGGGTGCTGACCGGGGCGCGGCCGGATCACGGCTGGCTTTCGGAGGAGAGCGCCGATGCCCCCGACCGGCTGGCGGCGGAGCGCCTCTTCATCGTCGATCCGATCGACGGGACGCGCGCCTTCGCCGCGGGCGAGCCGTCGTTCTCGCATTCGCTCGCGCTGGTCGAAGCCGGCAGGGTCGTCGCGGCGGTGGTGCATCTGCCGATGCTCGACCGGACCTATGCGGCGGTGCGTGGCGGTGGCGCGACCCTGAACGGCGAGCCGATCCATGCGAGCCGGCGCGTCGAGCTGGAGGACGCGACGGTGCTGATGCCCTCGGCGCAGCTGCGGCCCGAGTTCTGGCCGGGAGGTGTGCCGAACCTGCGGCGCGTCTTTCGCCCCTCGATCGCCTACCGTCTGTGCCTCGCCGCCTCGGGACGGTTCGACGCGATGCTGACCCTGCGCGACGCCTGGGAATGGGACGTGGCCGCGGGCGTGCTGATCGCGCGGGAGGCCGGTGCGACCGTGACCGATCGCACCGGTGGCGAGCCGGTCTTCAATCGCGCCGCGCCGCGTCTGCCTGGCGTGATCGCCGCCGGGCCGGACCTGCACTCCGCGCTGCTTGCGCGGGTTCGTCCCGCCGCCTGACCTGCTCCGGTCTCTCAGCCGGTCGGCTGCCGCGTCTTGCGCAGATAGGGCAGGATCCGCTCGAAGCTGCCGAAGCGCTTCTCGGCGTCCTCGTCGGAGACGGAGGCGGTGACGATCACGTCCTCGCCCTGCTTCCACTGGGCCGGCGTCGCCACGGCGTGCTTCGCCGTCAGCTGGATCGAATCGAGCGCTCGCAGGATCTCGTCGAAGTTCCGGCCGGTGGTCATCGGGTAGGTCAGGATCAGCTTGATCCGCTTGTCGGGCCCGATGATGAAGACCGAGCGCACGGTGGCGTTGTCCGCCGGCGTGCGGCCTTCGGACGTGCCGGAAACCTCGGCCGGCAACATGTCGTAGAGCTTGGCGACGGTCAGGTCCTTGTCGCCGATCATCGGGTAGTTCACCTCGTGCCCGGTGGCGAGGCTGATGTCGGATTTCCACTTCAGGTGGCTTTCGACCGGGTCGACCGAAATGCCGATGATCTTGGCGCCCCGCTTGGCGAATTCCGGGGCGATTGCGGCCATGTAGCCGAGTTCGGTGGTGCAGACCGGCGTGAAGTCCTTGGGATGGCTGAACATGATGGCCCAGCCATCGCCTATCCAGTCGTGGAACCGGATCGTGCCCTCGGTGGTTTCGGCAGTGAAATCGGGTGCGATGTCGTTGATGCGCAGGGACATGCTGTTCTCCTTGCTGACGGCGTCCCGAATCCCGGGAGCGCCTGGGCCGAATGGTTAACACGACCACGCGCCGATGGCACGGCCGGGGTCCGGGCTGTTGCTGCACTGCGTCAAATGCATTGACTGCCCGCTTGCCGGGGCTATGGTCGGCGCGCGTTCAAACGGCGGAGGACCTCATGGCAAGGCAGTTGCTGCATCTCGTCTTCGGCGGCGAACTCGTCGATCCGCAGTCGACCGAGTTCCGCGACGTTTCCGCCATCGACATCGTCGGCATGTATCCGAACTATGCCGAAGCCTACAAGGCGTGGAAGGGCAAGGCCCAGGCCACGGTGGACAATGCCCACATGCGCTATTTCATCGCCCATCTGCACCGGCTGACCGATGAGGCCGAGCCCGCCGGTCCGACCGAGAAGCTCGGCTGACGGCATACCGTGGCTCCGCCGCGTTCGATCATCCTTTCGCTCTATCTCGCGCTGTCGCGGCGGGCGGGCGGCATCGCGCGCCGCGTCCTCGCGCGCCGTCAGATTGCCGGCAAGGAACATGTGACCCGGCTGCCGGAGCGGATGGGCGAGCCGGGTCTGCCGCGCCCCGAAGGACGGCTCGCCTGGTTCCACGCCGCGAGCGTCGGCGAGGCGGTGTCGCTGCTAGAGATGCTGCGGCGGCTCGGCCGCGACCGGCCCGACCTGACCTGCCTCGTGACCTCGGTCACGGTGACGGCGGCGCAGTATCTCGAGGACCGGCTGCCGGAGGGGTGCATCCACCAGTTCGCGCCGGTCGATGTCGTGCCCTGGGTGCGGCGGTTTCTCGATCACTGGCGGCCCGACATCGCGGTCTGGACCGAATCCGAATTGTGGCCGGCGACCCTCGTCGAGACCCATGCCCGCGGCATCCCGATGGTCCTGATCAACGCCCGCATCTCGCATCGGAGCTACCGTCGCTGGCGCTGGGCGCACGGCTTCTCCACGTCGCTTCTGGCGCGGTTCGATCGCATCCTCGCCCAGGATGCGCTGGCCGGCGAGCAGCTGAAGGGCCTCGGCGCCGACCCGGAGCGGCTTACCGTGCTCGGTACGCTGAAGGAGGGTGCAGCGCCCCTTCCGCATGACGAGGCCGAGCGCCAGCGGCTTGCGCGCGCCTTCGGGGGGCGCCCGGTGTGGCTCGCCGCCTCGACCCATTCCGGCGAGGAGGAGATCGTCAGCTTCGTCCATGCCCGGGCGCGGAAGTCGCTGCCGATGCTCGCGCTCATTCTCGCGCCGCGCCATCCGGTGCGCGGCGACGGTCTGGCGGAGATGCTGCGGCGTGACGGGTGGCAGGTGGCCCAGCGTTCGGCCGGCGAGGAGATCACGCCCGACACGGATGTCTATCTCGCGGACACGCTGGGCGAGATGGGGCTCTGGTACCGGATCGCCTCGGTCGCCTTCGTCGGCGGCTCGCTGGTCGATGTGGGCGGGCACAACCCGTTCGAGCCGGCGCTTCTCGGCTGCGCCATCCTGCATGGCCCGCATGTGCGCAACTTCGCCGACGGCTACGCCCGGCTGCAGGCGGCCGGCGCGGCGGTCGAGGTGGCGGGCGAGGCGTCGCTCGTCGAGGCGCTGGTCGCCTCGCTCTCGCCCGACCGGGCCGCCGTGATGGCCGCCGCCGCCTGGGACACCGTGAGCGAGGGCGCCGAGGTCACCGACACGGTGATCGCGACCCTCGGCGGCTATCTCGACCGCAAGGCGGCCTGATGCGACAGCCGCGGTTCTGGTCGCGGCCGCGGGGGCACGCCGGGCTCTGGCCCGTGCTGCTCGCCCCGCTTGCGGCGCTCTGGACGGCCGTCACCCGCGCCCGGCTCCGCCGTTCCGGCGAACGCGTCGGCGTGCCGGTGATCTGCGTCGGAAACCTGACGGTGGGCGGTGCGGGCAAGACGCCGACGGTGATCGCGCTGGCCCAGCGCCTCGTCGCCCGCGGGGTCGCCCCGCATGTGATCAGCCGGGGCTATGGCGGCAATCTTCCGGGGCCGGTCCGGGTCGACGAGCGCCGGCACAGCGCCGCCGAGGTCGGCGACGAGCCGCTCCTGATCGCGCCCTTCGCGCCGGTCTGGGTCGCGCGCGACCGGCTTGCCGCCGCGCGTGCCGCGGTCGAGGCCGGGGCCGAGGTGATCCTGATGGACGACGGCCTGCAGAATCCGATCCTTGCGAAGGACTGTTCCATCGTCGTCGTGGATGCGGGCTTCGGCTTCGGAAATGGCCGGGTGATGCCCGCGGGACCGCTGCGCGAACTGGTCGGGGATGGCCTGGCTCGTGCGGATCTCGTCCTCGCCATCGGCAGCGCCGAGGAATGTGCCCGCCTGTGGGCCGAGTGGCCGGAGCTAGCCGCGCGGGACCGGGTGAGCGGCCGGCTCGAGCCGCTCCTGACCGGCATGCGCTGGCTCGGGCTGCGGGCGCTGGCGTTTGCGGGGATCGGGCGGCCGGAGAAGTTCTTCGCGACGCTGCGCGCGCTCGGTGCCGAGGTGGTGGCCGCCCATGCCTTCCCGGACCACGCCGCCTATCCGCCGATGCTCTTGTCGCGGCTGACCGCCGAGGCGAAGGCGCGGGGCGCTCAGCTCGTCACCACCGAGAAGGACGCGGTCCGGATGCCGGCCGCCATGCGTTGGCAGGTGCTGGCCCTGCCGGTGCGGCTGCAGATCGACGACTGGTCGGCGGTCGACCGGGCGCTGGACCGCGTGTTCTCGGCGCGGTGATCCCGCGCGACCGCGGTTCAGTCGGGACAGATGAAGTCGGCCCGGATCAGGCCCTGACCGAAGATCGGGTCGGGCCCTTCGGGTCCGAGGTCGCGCGCGCTCTCAGACAGGACGGCGAGGCTCGCCTCGAGCGGCTCGTCCGGCCGCTCGGCCCGGCGCGCCGCGAGGACCGCCGTCACGAAGGGGGCGGCATAGGACGTGCCCGACCGCAGCCGCCCGCCCGAGATCGACGCCGCCGTCCATAGATCGACCCCGGGGGCGGCGAAGCCGATGTAGCTTCCCTGGTTGGCCTCGGCGTAGACCCGCCCGCGCCGGTCCACGGCCGTCACCGCGACGACCTCGGGATAGGCGGCGGGATAGGCCGGGTCCGCCCGCGGGCCGTTGTTGCCCGCCGCCGCCACCATCGCCACGCCCTTGCCGGCCACACGGGCGACGAGGTCGGCGAGGACCTCGTTCGCCGGCCCTGCGAAGCTCATGTTGATCACGTCGACATCCAGCGTCACCAGGAGGTCGACCGCCTCGGCGATGGCGTAGGCGTCGGCCACGTCCTCGCCGCCCTGCGAGAAGAACGCGTTCGCGGCGATCAACTCGGCTTCGGGCAGGAGCCCGGGCGTCCTGCTGTCGGCGCGCCCGATGAGCAGGGTGGCGATGGCGGTGCCGTGGAGGGCGGTTGCGGGCCCCTCGTCGGGGCGGGGCAGGTCGAGGACCTGCAGCCGCTGGCCCTGCAACGCCGGCTGGGAGGGGTTGACCGCGGTGTCGACCATGCCGATGCGCGGCCGGAGCCCGCAGGCCCCGATGCGCGGTTGCCAGTCGACCATCTCGAACGCGGCGCAGCCATCCTTGTCGCAGAGGAGTGCATTGGGACGGTAAAGCGTGTTCAGATCGAAGGAGCGGACCGGCAGCAGTCCGGAGACCTCGGAGCGTGCCGCTTCGAGGGACCGGCCCGGCGGCGGGCGAAGCCGCAGGAGTTCCCCGTCGAGGACGCCGTTCGGCCTCCGCGCGACGACGGTGTAGCCGAGTGCCTCGATCGGGGCGAGCACGGTCCCGAGTGGCAGCAACACGAGAAATTCCGGCGGGGGCGGCGCGACCCGCGCCTGCTGCCGAACGGTGGGCCGGCTGGGGCGGCTCGGACGGCTGGGCCTGCTCGGCCGGCTGATCGACGAGGCCCGCGCGCCGCTCAGACGGGTGAGCGCCGGTGCGGCATAGGCGGCAGTCGCGGCGAGGCCGAGCCGCAGGAGCAGGCGCCGCCGACTGATGCCGGACTCGTTTTCACGGGTCATCGCATTCCCCGGTTGGACTGGCTTAAAAGACTACGCGCCAGCCCCCGGGGTTATTCCGTGCCGAAGCCGGCAGCGGCCCGGCAAGGCCGTCACATGAATGCCTGGAGCCCGGTCTGCGCGCGGCCGAGGATCAGGGCGTGGATGTCGTGGGTGCCTTCGTAGGTGTTTACCGCCTCGAGGTTCATCACGTGCCGGATCACGCCGTATTCGTCCGAGATGCCGTTGCCGCCGTGCATGTCGCGGGCGACCCGCGCGATGTCGAGCGCCTTGCCGCAGTTGTTCCGCTTCATCAGCGAGATGAGCTCCGCGGGAGCCTTGCCCTCGTCGAAGAGCCGCCCGAGGCGCAGGGCGCCCTGCAGCCCGAGCGCGATCTCGGTCTGCATGTCGGCGAGCTTCTTCTGGATGAGCTGGTTCTGGGCGAGGGGGCGTCCGAACTGCTTGCGGTCCAGCGTGTACTGCCGCGCCGCGTGCCAGCAGAACTCCGCAGCCCCCATCGCGCCCCAGGCGATGCCGTAGCGCGCCCGGTTGAGGCAGCCGAAGGGACCGGCGAGACCCTCGACATGGGGCAGCAGGTTCTCCTCGGGCACGTGGACCTCGTCCATCGCGATCATGCCGGTGATCGAGGCGCGCAGGCTGAACTTGCCCTCGATCTTGGGCGCGCTCAGGCCCTTCATGCCCTTCTCGAGGATGAAGCCCTTGATCTTGCCGCCGTGGGCCTCGGACTTCGCCCAGACGATGAAGACATCGGCGATCGGCGAGTTGGTGATCCAGTTCTTGGAGCCCGAGAGCGAATAGCCGCCGTCGACCTTCTTCGCCCGGGTGATCATGCCCGAGGGATCGGAGCCATGGTCGGGTTCGGTCAGGCCGAAGCAGCCGACCCATTCGCCGCTGGCGAGCTTCGGCAGGTACTTCGCGCGCTGGTCGTCGGTGCCGTAGGCGAAGATCGGATGCATCACCAGCGAGGACTGCACCGACATGGCCGAGCGGTAGCCGGAATCGACGCGCTCGACCTCGCGCGCGACGAGGCCGTAGGCGACATAGCCCGCGCCGACGCCGCCGAATTCCTCGGGGATGGTCGGGCCGAGCAGCCCCATCTCGCCCATCTCGGACATGATCGCGCGGTCGAAATGCTCGTGGCGATTCGCCTCCAGTACGCGGCTCGCCAGACGGTCCTGGCAGTAGTCGCGTGCGGCGTCGCGGATCATCCGCTCCTCCTCGGTCAGCTGGTCCTCGAGCTGGAAGGGATCCTCCCAAACGAGGGCGGCGGGCTTAGCGCGGGCGGTCTCGGGCGTATTCAGCTTCTTCAGCATCGATGGCTTCCCCTGATTTGTTTCAAGCATAAAGTATTTTTGCCCGGCAGACAAGTGCGGCGGTGTCGCATGCCCGCCCGGCTCAACATCGCGGTTGCATCGTGCAGGTGCCGACGGCATCGTGGCCGCGTCAGGGGAGGGCGCGCATGACCTTGGTCTTCATTCAGCTTCGCTGCAAGCCGGGGCGGACATACGAGGTCGCCGATGCGATCTACGACAAGGAATTCGCCTCCGAACTCTATTCCACCTCGGGCGACTGGGACCTGATCATGAAGGTCTACATCCCCGAGGGCGCCGACATCGGGCGCTATGTCAGCGAAAAGCTCTATGACGTGCCGCATATCGAGCGCAGCCTGACGACCATGACCTTCAAGGCGTTCTGAATGATCGCCGACTGGGACGACGCCTATGCCAATGCCGCGCACATCCCGGGCGGGGCGGCCTATCCGGACCGGTGGCGCGCGGCAGCCGCCGAGTTCCGTTCCGGTCTCGCACCAGACCGGCGACGTACCGGGCTGCCGTATGGCTACCATCCGCGCGAGAAGGCCGACCTCTTCCTGCCCGAGGGGCGGCCGAAGGGGCTGATCGTCTTCGTGCACGGGGGCTACTGGCTGAACTTCGACCGGGACGACTGGTCGCATCTCGCGGCGGGGCCGCTCGCGCGCGGATGGGCCGTGGCGATGCCCGGCTACGTGCTGGCGCCCGAGGCGCGGATCGCCGCGATCACCGGCATGATCGCCCGGGCGGTCACGGCGGCGGCCTCGGTTGTGCAGGGGCCGGTCGTGCTGGCGGGGCATTCGGCGGGCGGTCATCTGGTGACGCGACAGGTCTGCACCGACAGCGCGGTGCCGCCCGCGGTGCGGGCGCGTATCCTGCGCGTTTTGTCGATCAGCGGCCTGCACGACCTGCGCCCGGTCCTGCGGCTGAAGCTCAACGAGGGGCTGCGCCTCGATGCGGCCGAGGCGGCGGCCGAGAGCCCGGCGCTGCGCGAGCCATTCGAGGGCACGCGCGTGACCGCATGGGTCGGCGATGCCGAGCGGCCGGAATTCGTTCGGCAGACCACGCTCTTGGCGAACATCTGGACGGGGTTGGGCGCCGAGATGTCGCAGGTGATCGAACCCGGCCGCCACCATTTCGACGTGATCGAGGGGCTGGCCGATCGCGATTCGGCGATCACGGCCGCGCTGGACGGCTGAATCCGGAGGAATGTCATGAAGACCGAGGCGCGGGTCGTCGTGATCGGAGGCGGGGTGGTGGGCTGTTCGGTCCTCTACCACCTGGCGAAGGCCGGCTGGACCGACGTGATGCTGATCGAACGCTCCGAACTGACCTCGGGCTCGTCCTGGCATGCGGCGGGCGGTTTCCACACGCTGAACGGCGATCCCAACGTCGCGAAGCTCCAGGCCTACACGGTCGGCCTCTATAAGGAACTGGAGGAGATCTCGGGCCAGTCCTGCTCGCTGCACCTCACGGGTGGGGTGATGATGGCCGACAGTCCCGAGCGCATGGACTTCCTGCGTCTGGTGCATGCCAAGGGCCGGTGCCTCGGCATGGAGACCGAGATCATCACGCCCTCCGAGGCCAAGGCGATGTTCCCGCTGATGGACGAGACGCGGTTCGTGGGCGCGCTCTGGGATCCGGTCGAGGGCCATCTCGACCCGTCGGGAACGACACATGCCTATGCCAAGGCCGCGCAGAAGCTCGGGGCGACGATCGTGCTGCGCAACCGGGTGGTCGAGTTGACCCAGGGCGCGGACGGGATCTGGAACGTCGTCACCGAGCAGGGGACCGTGCGGGCCGAGCATGTGGTCAACGCCGGCGGCCTCTGGGCGCGTGAGGTCGGGCGGATGGTCGGCATCGAGCTGCCGCTCCTGGCCATGGAGCACATGTACCTGCTGACCGAACCCATGCCGCAGGTGGTGGAGTTCAACCGGGCCACGGGGCGCGAGCTCGTCGGTGTCATCGACTTCAAGGGCGAGATCTACACGCGGCAGGAGCGTGACGGCATCCTGCTCGGCACCTACGAGAAGGCCTGTGTGCCGTGGTCGCCGAAGGTCACGCCCTGGGATTTCGGCCACGAACTGCTGTCGCCCGATCTCGACCGGATCGCGCCCTCGCTCGAGGTCGGCTTCCGCCACTTTCCCGCGCTCGAGAACGCGGGGATCCGGCAGGTCATCAACGGCCCCTTCACCTTCGCGCCGGACGGCAACCCGCTCGTCGGGCCGGTGCAGGGGCGTACGAACTTCTGGTGCGCCTGCGCCGTGATGGCGGGCTTCAGCCAGGGGGGCGGTGTCGGCCTCGCGCTCGCCAACTGGATGGTCGAGGGCGATCCGGGGCACGACGTCTTCGGCATGGACGTGGCCCGCTTCGGCGACTGGTCGACGCTGCGCTACACCAACGCCAAGGTTCGCGAGAACTACGCGCGCCGTTTCTCGATCCGCTTCCCGAACGAGGAACTGGTCGCCGCACGGCCGGCGCAGACGACCCCGCTCTACGATATCATGACTCGGGAGAACCACGCCGTCATGGGCGTGACATGGGGGCTCGAGGTGCCGCTCTGGTTCGCGCCCTCGGCCGAGGCGGCGCTGGACGTGCTCTCCTTCCACCGTTCCAACGACTTTCCCCATGTCGCTGCGGAAGTCCGCGCCGTGCGCGAGCGGGTCGGCGTGACCGAGATCGCCAACTTCGCGAAATACGAGGTGACCGGACCGGGGGCGGAGGGCTGGCTGTCGCGGCTTCTGACCAATGTTATGCCGCGCCCGGGGCGGATCGTGCTATCGCCGATGCTGAACGAGCGTGGCAAGCTGATCGGCGACTTCACCGTCGCGCGGGCGGAGGCGCAGCGGTTCCTGATCTGGGGCTCGTCCGCCGCGCAGATCTACCACATGCGCTGGTTCGAGCGGCATCTGCCGGCCGACGGCTCGGTCCGGGTGGAACGGCTGGGCCAGAGGTTCGTCGGCCTCGCGCTGGCCGGGCCGCGGTCGCGGGCGGTGCTGGAGGGGCTGGCCGATACTGATGTCTCGAACGCGGCGTTCCGCTTCATGGATTTCCGCGCGATGGACGTCGCCGGCTGCCCGGCGCTCGTGAACCGGATCAGCTATACCGGCGATCTCGGCTACGAGATCTGGGTCGAGCCCTGCTACCTGCGCACGCTCTACCGGTCCATCAAGGAGGCCGGCGGGCCGGAGGGCATCGCCGACTTCGGGATGCGGGCGCTCCTGTCGATGCGGCTCGAGAAGAACTTTCCCACCTGGTTCGCGGAACTGCGTCCGATCTACGGACCTTTCGAGGGCGGGATGGACCGCTTCGTGCGGCTCGACAAGGACGACTTCATCGGTCGCGCGGCCGCGGCGCGCGAGGCGGCCGAGGGGCCGCGCCTGCGCAGGGTCAGCTTCGCGATCGATGCCGCCGATGCCGACGTGATGGGCGACGAGCCGGTCTGGGCACGCTGCGTCGAGGACCTCGGTGCCGTGGCTGCCCCGCACGGGATCGGTGCGCCGCGCTATGATGCCGCCGGGACCGAGACGCCGCGCCGCGACGGTCGGCGGGACGGGGACTGGCGGGTGGTCGGCTGGGTCACCTCGGGGGGCTATGCCCATCACGTCGGCCTGTCCATGGCGCAGGCCTATGTTCCCGCGGCGCTGGCGGAACGGTCGGAAGCGGGGTTGTTCGAGATCGAGATCCTCGGCCAGCGGCGGCCGGCCCGGATCCTGACCGCGCCGCCCTTCGATCCGGACGGAGCGCGGATGCGGATGTGAGTGTCAGAGTCTTCTGACTTGATCCATGTCAAATTTTTCTGACACCAACGGGCATAGCCTGCGGGGACGATTTTTCCCCCGCGAGGTGTCGCCATGCATGTCCTGCTGATTCACCCCAACTACCATTCGGGGGGAGCCGAGATCGCGGGGAACTGGCCCCCGGCCTGGGTGGCCTATCTGGCCGGGTCGCTGAAGGCGGCGGGCTACACGCAGGTGACCTTCGTCGACGCGATGACCAACCATCTGAGCGACGAGGAGCTGAAGGCGCGGATGATTGAGCTGCGGCCGGACGTGATCGGCGTCACTTCGATCACCCCCTCGATCTATGCCGCGGAGCGCGTGCTCGAGATCGCGCGCGATGCGGTGCCCGAGGCGCTGCGGGTCCTCGGCGGCGTGCATGCGACCTTCATGTACAAGCAGGTCCTCTCCGAGGCGCCCTGGATCGACGCCATCGTGCGTGGCGAGGGCGAGGAGATCTTCGTGGAACTGATCCGTGCGGTGGATCGGGGCCGCTGGTTCGAGGAGCGCCGCCAGATCAAGGGTCTCGCCTTCCGCGACGGCGAGGAAATCGTCGCTACGCAGGCCGCGCCGACCGTGAAGGATCTCGACGGCATCGACCCGGACTGGTCGCTGCTGGAATGGGGAAAGTACATCTACGTGCCGCTCGGCGTCCGGGTGGCGATCCCGAACATGGCGCGGGGCTGTCCGTTCACCTGCAGCTTCTGCAGCCAGTGGAAGTTCTGGCGCGACTACCGAGTGCGCGACCCGAAGAAAGTGGTCGACGAGATCGAGCGGCTGGTGAACGACCATCAGGTCGGCTTCTTCATCCTCGCCGACGAGGAACCGACGATCAACAAGGCGAAGTTCACCGAGTTCTGCGAGGAACTGATCCGCCGTGGCCTGCCCGACCGGGTGAAATGGGGAATCAACACCCGCGTCACCGACATCATGCGCGACAAGGACCTGCTGCCGCTCTGGCGCAAGGCGGGGCTCGTGCACGTCAGCCTCGGCACCGAGGCGGCGGCGCAGATGAAGCTCGACCGCTTCAACAAGGAGACCAAGGTCGCCAACAACAAGGAGGCGATCCGCCTCCTGCGCGAGGCCGACATCTTCACCGAGGCGCAGTTCATCGTCGGGCTCGACAACGAGACCGCCGAGACGCTGGAGGAGACCTACCAGATGGCCTGGGACTGGCAGCCCGACCTCGCCAACTGGTCGATGTACACGCCCTGGCCGTTCACGCCGCTCTTCCAGGAACTCGGCGACAAGGTCGAGGTCTTCGACTTCTCGAAGTACAACTTCGTCACGCCGATCATGCGGCCCGAGGCGATGGACCGGGCAGAACTGCTCGACCGGGTGATGAACAACTACCGGCGCTTCTACATGAAGAAGGCGCTGTTCCACTATCCCTGGCGCGGCACGGGGTTCCGCCGCCGTTACCTGCTCGGCTGTCTCAAGGCCTTCCTGCGTGCGGGCGTCCAGCGCACCTTCTACGATCTCGGCAAGGTGGGCTACTGGGGGCCGCAGACCAAGGGCAAGGTCGACTTCCAGTTCGACGAGACGCGCCGGATCGCGCCGGCGCAGATGGAGGACTGGGCCGCCATGCACGACCGCAAGATCAAGGCGGCCGAGCGCAAGGCGGCGGTCAAGGCGCAGTTGAAGTCCGAGCGCGAGACCGTGCTCGCCTGCGGCGGCGGTGACCTGCAGATGCCCGACGACGATGCACGCGCCCGTCCCCTCCACTGAGGCCCGGATCGGTCCGAACGCGGTGATCCAACTGGGCGAGACGCTTCTCGCCCATGGCCGGCGGGGCCTCGCGCGCGAGGTCTACCTCGCCGCGGGCCATCCCGACTGGCTGGCGACGCCCCCGGCCGGGATGCTGCCCGAGGCGGACGTGGCCGAGCTTCACGACGCGCTGCGGCGGCTCCTGCCCGAGGCGGAGGCCGCGGCCTTTGCCGCCGAGGCGGGACGGCGAACCGGGGACTACGTGCTCGCCCACCGTATCCCGCGGCCGGTGCGCATGACGCTGCGGCTCCTGCCGCCGCAGCTTTCGTCGCGACTCCTGCTCGAGGCGATCGAGGCGCATGCCTGGACCTTTGCGGGTTCCGGCCGGTTCGCCTGTCGCGCCGGGCTGCCGGCGGTGGTCGAGATCGCGGACAATCCGCTGGCCGGGTCTGCGGGATGCGTCTGGCACGCGGCGGTGTTCGAGCGGCTCTTCCAGCGGCTGGTGCACGACCGGGCCGAAGCGCGCGAGACCCGGTGCTGCGGGCGGGGCGAGGGTTCCTGCCGGTTCGAGATCAGCTGGCCCCGGTCCTGAGCGGCGTCTCGCCGGGACGGGGCGTGATCCCGTAGGGGGCCACCAGCCGCCAGACATGCGGCGGGATCATCGCCTTCATGCGGCGGGGATGCGCGCGGCGCAGGTGCAGGACGGTCTCGATCGCCTTCATTTCCACCCGGGCGCGGGCGAACTCCAGTCCCTTCGGCCCGATGCGCGGCATCAGCCAGCCCATCAGCGGCCGCAGCCAGTCGGGCATCGCCCGCAGGGGCAGGCCGCCGGCGGCGCGCTCGGTGTTCTGCAGGAAGCCGGTGACCGGTCCCTTGCGGCGGCCCCGGTCGGCCGGCTGGTCGAGCCGCAGCTCCGGCGCGATCAGGTCCAGCATCTCGCGGCCGCGGGTGTTGCGGACGAGGAGCCACTGCTCCCCGCTGCCGCCCATGTAGCCCACCGTGATGTCGGCGAGCGCGTTCGTGTAGTCGACGCAGGTCCGGCAGGTCATGGGAAAGAAGTCCGGCGGCAGCTGCGAGATCGGCAACTTCAGGAAGGGAATCAACCGCTTGCGGCCATCCGCGTAGCGCAGTTCGACGCGGAAGTCGGCGCGGAATTCCAGATAGGTGATCGTCTCCGGCGCGGGGTCGAGCAGGGCGAGGAAGCGGTGGAAACTGGCGGTGGTGGTGTTGTCCGAGCAGGGGGTGCCGATCACGAGGATGCGCTCGAAGCCGAGCTCGGCCTCCAGCGCCCGCAAGGCATGGACCTGACAGGGAATTCCGATCAGGGCGATCCGGCTGAGGCCCATGGCGCGGGCGGGTTCCAGGAGGGCGAGGGTCGGGGCATAGCCCATGCGCATGCCGCGGCAATCGGCGAGGCGGGCGGGGTCGGTGACGATCACCGGCTCCGGCGCCCAGCGGTCGGTGGCGGAGGGGCGGACCGCGAGGACGCCGTCGACGGCGCCGGTCTCGAGCAGGCGTTCGGCGATTCTCGTCGTGATTCCAGTCCATTGCGCGCCGTCGCGGGGGTCGAGGAGGGCGGCGCGGTGCATGGAGAGGGTGGGGCCGAAGAAGCGTTCGTCGGTGTCGAGGTCGCGGGTGCGGCCGTGGACGCGGGCCTCGAGCCCCGCGTAGTCGGGGCGGATGAACTGGCAGGCGGTCCCGCAGGTCCGCGGTGTCGTCGAGCGGGAGAGGCCGCAATCGGTGCAGAGCGACCGGGGTACGGCGGGGCGGAGCGGGGGCGCGACGATCGCCGGATGGGGGCGCTTCAGCATGAGTGTCAGCCTAGCCTGACACCCGGCGAAAGGGAAGCCTGCGGCCGCGGAATCGCGGGTGATATTTGGGTGCAATTTGGGTGCTATTTCGGTCCCACGCGCCGGCGGCGAGTACCCCACCCGGGTGGGTGTCAGGCACGTCTGACAGAGGCGGGCGCGGCGGGGGCGATGGTTCCCCGCCCGCCGGCCGGCAGCGGGCCGGCGCGCCGTCAGGCGGCGGCGCCGAAGAAGGAGACGAGGAGCGAGACGAGCAGGAGCACGAGGAAGATGTAGAACAGGATCTTCGCGATGCCGGTGGCGGTGCCGGCGACGCCGGAGAAGCCGAGCGCGCCGGCGACGATGGCGACGATCAGGAAGATCAGGGCCCAGGTCAGCATGGTGTTGTCCCTCCGTTGCGGTGCCGTGACGGCCGCCTGCGCGCCGCAGGGGCGGCCGGGCGGTTCCGCGGGGACAACGCGGCGGGGGGCGGATGGTTCCCGGGGCGCGCGCGGCGAAGGGGCAAAACGAAACCGCCCTGCCGGGGACAGGGCGGTTCGGAGAACTTGGTGCGGTCGGGAGCCCGGGGGCGCCGCCGCGGGTCGCGTCAGGCCGCCTTCCGGCGCCGCGACATCAGGCCGAGGCCGCCGAGACCGGCGAGCATGAGCCATGCAGCTGCGGGGAGGGGTACGGCGCCGTAGACGTTGATGTGCGAAAGCCCAGTCTCCTTGCCGGTCACCCAACTCCAGTTGTAGGTCGCGACTTCGTTCGGGATCACCCATGAGAACCATTCGGGCTCAACCGAATCATTGCCGCCGCCCATCTTGAGAGCGACGATCAGATTCGCATAACTTCCGAACGGCTGAAGGATGGAGAACGTTCCGGACTGGGTTCCGGTGAATGTAACGTAGGTCCCCGGCTGCTGGCCGGCATCCACCTTTTCGGCAAACGCGATCTCGCCCAGCGACGCCTTGAGGGCCGGCAGGGGCGAATTGGCGTCGAGATAGAAGGTGTTGTTGCCCATCGACTGGCCGTTAAGAAGCGGATCCTGAGCGATGTTGCCGTTGACGTTGCCCGAGCCGTAGGCATAACAGGCAGTCTGGTCTGTCCCTGGTGGGACCGGCGTCGGTCCCGTCGCGTCCATGATGCGCGATATCAGCGGCGGCCCATCCGAAAGGCCGGTCGACGGGCATGGCGCTGCGGTCGCGACCGTCGCGACACCGACGAGCACAGCCACCGCAGCAAGCGATCGTTTCAGACCCCTCGCAAAAGATAGATCACTCATTCCTCTTTCCCCCTTCTCCCTCGTGGCGCACCGCGCCAGGACTGGTCGTACCCGTGGAAAGCCTGCGGACCCACTCCGCGAAACATGGCTAATTCCAGGTTAAAGGATGCACGTCGGTGAATACAAAGTCAATGAAACTCGGGTCCATGGCCGCCTCCGGGTGCCGCTCGCGGCGGTAGCCGGGCAAGTATCGGAGAAATCGTCACTTCCGAAGGCGCGCGGGGCCGAAGTATCGCGGCGGTTGTGTGCGGGTGCGCCATGGCTGCCTCGACGAGGGCGGGGGATTGCGCGAGCCGGGGCAGGGGGTGACGGCCGACGCGGCCCTGCGGAGCGTGTACGGAAAGGGAAAGGGGCGCGGAAGCGCCCCTCTCGATGCCTTGTTCGGAACTTGCCAGATCAGGCCGCGTCGCTGCGCCGCCGTGCCATCAGGCCGAGGCCGCCGATGCCGGCGAGCATGAGCCATGCGGCTGCGGGGAGGGGCACGATGGGCACTTCCGATGTCCAACGCCCGACCAAGAAGGCCTGGTTCGAGTTGGCTTCCAGTGTCTGGAAGGCCGAGACGTTGGTTCCGAGGGGGTTCTGGAAGTTGTCGAGGACGAAGGTGAACAATGTTCCATTCACATCGATCGTCCCGAACGAGCTCGCGATAGGTGCGAATGTCACAATGTCATCGCACACAGACGTGCTCGAAAATCCGCAAGGACTGCTATTGGGCGTCTCGTTGTGGGTGAACAGGTAGCTTGCCGAGAGCGGAGTCTGTTCGACGCCGTCGATCTCGAATCCGATGGTCAAGTTCAACTGGGCAGTGAGAAGTGACGGGGCGAAGATCGTCCAATTCTCGTGCGTCAGCGTGCCGAATATGAAAGGAGATTCTGCCGTGGTGGAGATTGGCGTTGTGTTAGGTGTGAATATGTACTGACTCTGCTTAAGGTCCGGATTGTTTAATTGTTGGTTGGTTGGCTGTCCCCATGAAATGACAGACGTTCCCTGCCCGAAAACGGAACCGGATCCGGTTCCGTCCTGCGTCGTGTTGGACCATGTGCCGACCACGCTGGTTACCGTCACGACGTTGGCAGACACGGGTGCCGCCGCCAGACAAAGCGCCAAGATCCCGGCGCCGGCAAATGCAGTCAGGTTTCTCGATTCAAGCACAGTTTTTCCCTTTCTCCCTCGGGGCGCACCCAGCGCCCGTACCGGTCGTACCCATGGGCAGCTTCACCGCCCCACACGGCGCCAACGAAGATTATCCGACGTTAACACAACACGAATTTCCGAACCGGTCAATAGAATGTGTTAAAATTTCATTAACCCGACTTCCTCGGGTTGTAATGGGAAGCGGTGGGTGCGCCCGATACGACAACAGAGTCAGTGTTGGCGCTGGGCGTGGGGAACCGGAGCGGCAATACCGATCTGCATTGGGCAGTACGGAGGCGGGGCGCTGGTGAGGGGGCGTCCGCGCGGGCCCTCGGGGGGGTGGGGGTTCGCCTCGACGGGGCGTGGTGTCGGGCCTGATCGCGGACCTGCCGGCGCGGGGCCGGGGTGGTCCTGTCGGCCGGGTCGGTTTCGAAACCTGTGCGGAAGTCTTTCGGATTGACGCGAATCGGTCCGGGGCGTATGGCGCAAGGCCACAAGGATGACCGGGCGACCGGCGGCGGGGAGGGATCCCGCGCGGCGGCAACACCCGGCCCGGAGGAAAGCCAGAAATGAAGATCGGGATTGTGGGCGCGCTCGCGGGCGCGCTGCTCGCCGTTCCGGCCGGTGCGGAGACGCCGGTCGAGCGGGGCGAATACCTCGTGCGCGGGCCGATGGGATGCGGCAACTGCCACAAACGCCGATGGGGCCGGCGGGCTTCGTCATGGAGCAGGAGATGGCCGGGCGGCTGGTGGAGGACACCCCGTGGATGTTCACCGCCTGGGCCCCGAACATCACCCCGGGCGCGCGGATCGCGGAGTGGTCGGATGCGGAGCTCGCCCGGGCGATCCGCGAGGGGATCCGCCCGGACGGCAGCCTGATCGGCCCGCCGATGCCGTTCTCGATGTACCGGGGGCTGGGGGACGAGGACCTCGCCGCCGTCGTCGCCTTCCTGCGCACGCTGCCCGCGGTCGGAAACGAGCTGCCGGCGTCGGAGTACCACGTCCCGCTGCCCCCGGCATACGGCCCGCCGGTCGCGAGCGTCACCGCGCCGGCGCGCGGGGTGACGGTGGAATACGGCGCCTATCTCGCCGGGCCGGTCACGCATTGCATGGAATGCCACACGCCGATGGGGCCGCAGGGGCCGATGCTCGACACCGCGCTCGGCCAGGGCGGGTTCGCGTTCCGGGGGCCGTGGGGGGTCTCGGTCGCGGCGAACCTGACGTCGGGCGAGGACGGGCTCGCGCCCTATTCCGACGAGGAGGTCAAGGCGATGATCACCGAGGGGGTGCATCCCGACGGCCGCGCGCTGCTGCCGCCGATGCCCTACGGGTTCCTCGCGAAGATGACGCCGAAGGATCTCGACGCGGTGGTGCTCTACCTGCGGTCGCTGCCGCCCTTGCCCGATCCGTCCTGAGGGCCGGGCGGGCGGATCAGTCCGTCGCGCGCGTGCCCTCGATCGCGTGTTCCCAGCGCAGTTCGCCGAGCACCGGCGGCATGTCGGGAAAGACGAAGGGGGCGGAGAAGGCGCGCAGCTGGCCCGGCGGCACGTCGACGCGGACGAGGGCGCTGCTCTGGGCGATCACGGGGCAGTGGGTGTCGGCGCCCGCGTCGGTGGGGCAGTCGCGCAGGGTGAGCCGCACCGTCATCTCGCGCAGGCGGAAGGCGGGGGAGGTGTTCTCCACCCGGCCGCGCAGGGTCCAGCCGCGGGGGGTGGGGGTGAGCTCCAGCGTGCCGAGCACGAGTCCGGAGGGCGGGATGCGCGCGGCCGCCCGCTCCGCCTCGGGTTCGGAGAACCAGAAGTAGGCGCCGAGCCCCGCCGCCGCGAGCGCCCCGAGGACGAGCCCGCCGCGCCGCCATTCCGGGACCGCCGCCAGCACGTAGACATAGGCGGCGAGCACGAGGATCAGGATGGCGATGGGCATGGGCGGCTCCGCTCGGGCCGGGGCGCGCGGGGCCCCGTGTGATGCAAATCTAGGCGGTTCGGGGGCGAATGCCAAAGGGGGGGCGGGGAATCCGGCGGAGCGGCCTGTTGGCCGCAAGACGATTCTCCCCGCCTGTTGGCGGGGCCCCGCGACTGCCCGACAGGAATGCATGCCAGTATGAAAGCCGGGAGGCGGTTGCGCGATTTTACCAATTGATAAAAAAATGGACCTATGCCAGCCTTCGAAAAAAAGGGCTGCAGCAGGGAGAAGCCAATGTCAGCCACTCCGCAGACACCGGGTATCGTGGCGGGCCGTCTGGCCGCCGAGCGCATCGCCGCGAATTTCGCCGATGTCGAGCCGCCCCTCGACGCCCACGAGGCGCAGGTCGCGGCCGACCGGTGCTATTTCTGTCACGACGCGCCCTGCGTGACCGCCTGCCCGACGGCGATCGACATCCCGCTCTTCATCCGCCAGATCGCGACGGGCACGCCCGAGGCGGCGGCGAAGACGATCTTCGACCAGAACATCCTCGGCGGCATGTGCGCGCGGGTCTGCCCGACCGAGACGCTGTGCGAGGAGGCCTGCGTGCGCGAGGCGGCGGAGGGCAAGCCGGTCGAGATCGGCCGGCTGCAGCGGTTTGCCACCGACACGCTGATGGCGAAGGGCGTGCATCCCTACGAGCGCGCGGCGCCGACCGGCAAGCGCGTGGCGGTCGTCGGCGCGGGGCCGGCGGGCCTCGCCTGCGCGCACCGGCTCGCCATGCTCGGCCATGCGGTGACGCTGTTCGACGCGCGGGAAAAGCCGGGGGGCCTGAACGAATACGGCATCGCCGCCTACAAGACCACGAACGGCTTCGCCCAGCGCGAGGTGGAATGGCTGCTGCAGATCGGCGGCATCGAGGTGGCCTGGGGCCAGGCGCTGGGGGCCGGGCTGAAGCTGAAGGACCTGCGCGAGGAATTCGACGCGGTCTTCCTCGGCATCGGGCTCGGCGGCGTGAACGCGCTCGGCCTGAAGGGCGAGGAGCGCGAGGGCGTGCGGCCTGCGGTCGACTTCATTGCCGAGCTGCGCCAGGCCGAGGACCTGACGAAGCTGCCGGTCGGGCGGCGGGTCGTGGTGATCGGCGGCGGCATGACGGCGGTCGACGCGGCGGTGCAGTCGAAGCTGCTCGGCGCCGAGGAGGTGACGATCGTCTATCGCCGCGGGCAGGAGCGGATGGCCGCCTCCGACCACGAGCAGGAGCATGCGACGAGCGTGGGCGTGCGCATCGTCTGCAACGCCATGCCGGTGAAGGTGAAGGGCAACGGCGCGGTGCGCGAGGTGGAGTTCGCCTATACCCGGGAGGGCCCGAATGGGCTGGAGGAGACCGGCGAGACCTTCACGCTGAAGGCCGACCAGGTGTTCAAGGCGATCGGCCAGACGCTGGAGGACGTGCCGAAGGGGCTGGAGGTCGAGCGCGGCAAGATCCGGGTCACCGGGCCGGGGCGGACGAGCCTGCCGGGCGTCTGGGCCGGCGGCGACTGCGCGCTCGGCGGCGAGGACCTGACGGTGACCGCGGTGGCCGAGGGGCGCGACGCGGCGATGGACATCCATGCGAGCCTGACCGGAGGGTGAGGCGGTGGCGGCGGCAAGCCCCCGCGGCCTGACCGGCGCGCTCCGCGCCCGGACCACGTCCGCTTGCGCGGCGGCCGGGCCGCGCCTATCTGCGGCGGCGAGCGCATCGCCGGGGGATCATGGAAAGCCTCGTCACCGCCGTCGTCGACTTCGTCTCGGCCCACCGGGCCTGGGCGCCGGCGATCGTCTTCCTGCTGGCCTTCGCCGAGACGCTGGCCTTCGTGTCGCTGCTGATCCCCTCGACGGCGATCCTGGTTGGGGTCGGCGCGCTGGTGGCGGCGGGGGCGCTGGAGTTCGGGCCCGTCTTCGTCGCGGCGGCGCTGGGCGCGACCCTCGGGGGCGGCCTGTCGTTCCTGCTGGGGGTCCGCTACGGGCCGGCCGTGTTCGCCCGCTGGCCGCTCAACCGGGATCCCCTGCTGCTGGAGCGCGGGCAGGTGGCCTTCGCACGCTGGGGCAGCCTGACGGTGATCGTGGGGCATTTCTTCGGCCCGCTGCGGTCGGTGGCCTTCCTCGCCGCGGGCATCGCGGCGATGCCGGCGCTGAGCTTCCATCTGGCGAATCTCGCGGGGGCGGTCGGCTGGGCCTTCATCATCCCCAAGACCGGCGAGTTCGGCGGCAACGCGCTCGGCCACCTGTGGCGGTCGGTCTTCGGCGCCTGACGCCACACGATCCGTTCCGTTCCGACACCCATCCGACTGTCCGTCCCGCCGGGCGGCGCCGCCGCGCGCCCGACCCGGCCCCGATCGAGGAGCACTGACCATGGCCGATCTCAGCAGCGATTTCGTCGGCATCAAGTCGCCCAACCCGTTCTGGCTGGCCTCCGCGCCGCCGACGGACAAGGAATACAACGTCCGCCGCGCCTTCGAGGCGGGCTGGGGCGGGGTGGTGTGGAAGACGCTGGGCCTCGACCCGCATATCGTGAACGTCAACGGGCCGCGCTACGGCGCGGTCTGGGGGGCGGACCGGCGGCTTCTCGGCCTCAACAACATCGAGCTGATCACCGACCGGCCGCTGGAGGTGAACCTGCAGGAGATCAAGACGGTCAAGCGCGACTGGCCGGACCGGGCGATGGTCGTGAGCCTGATGGTGCCCTGCGAGGAGGAGCCGTGGAAGTTCATCCTGAAGAAGGTCGAGGAGACCGGCGCCGACGGGGTGGAGCTGAACTTCGGCTGCCCGCACGGGATGAGCGAGCGCGGCATGGGCTCGGCCGTGGGGCAGGTGCCGGAATACATCGAGATGGTCACCCGCTGGTGCAAGGCGAACACCCGGATGCCGGTGATCGTGAAGCTGACGCCGAACATCACCGACATCAGGAAGCCCGCCGAGGCGGCGGCGCGCGGCGGCGCGGATGCGGTCAGCCTGATCAACACGATCAACTCGATCACCAGCGTGAACCTCGACATCTTCGCGCCCGAGCCGACGATCGACGGCAAGGGCGCGCATGGCGGCTATTGCGGGCCGGCGGTGAAGCCGATCGCGCTGAACATGGTGGCGGAGATCGCGCGGAACCCGGCGACGGCGACCCTGCCGATCAGCGGGATCGGCGGCGTGACCACGTGGAAGGACGCGGCGGAGTTCCTCGCGCTCGGGGCGCGGAACGTGCAGGTCTGCACCGCGGCGATGACCTACGGCTTCCGCGTCGTGAAGGAGATGATCTCGGGCCTCGAGCTCTGGATGGACGAGAAGGGGCACCGGAGCCTGTCGGACGTGATCGGGCGGGCGGTGCCGAACTGTGCCGACTGGCAGCACCTGAACCTGAACTACGTCGCGAAGGCGCGGATCGACCAGGACCTCTGCATCAAGTGCGGCCGCTGCTTCGCCGCCTGCGAGGACACCAGCCATCAGGCGATCGCCATGCTGCCGGGGCGGGTCTTCGAGGTGAAGGACGACGAATGCGTCGCCTGCAACCTCTGCGTCAACGTCTGCCCGGTGGAGAACTGCATCACCATGGAGGCGCTGGCGCCGGGAACGGTGGACCCGCGGACGGGCAAGGTCGTGGAGCGGGAATACGCCAACTGGACGACGCATCCGAACAACCCCGCGGCGCAGGCGGCGGAGTAGCGGGGCCGATGTGAC
>CAZNSP010000013.1:0-94040 GCA_964575795.1 uncultured Rhodobacterales bacterium | reverse complement strand
AATCAGGCCGACGGCGGTCACTCAACCCATCTCAGCGGCTTTTCGGACAGACTGTTACACTTTTTTGCCTCAGCTATCGACACTATTTCGATGGGCCCGCGCCCGCAGAACACAGCCCGGCGGCACCCGGGCCTGCGCCAGCGATGCCGCGGGGTGGGCCGGGTCGTTCAGCCATTCGGTGATGAAGCAGCGCTCGTCCGTGGCGAACTCCGGCGGGACCGGCCCGCGCAGCACCCAGTCCGGCATTCCCGATCCCTCCCCGCCGCTCCCCCTCCAGTTGACAGCCCCTTGCGGTGCGTGCAACCGGTTCGGGAAAAGCGAGGGCCGCCCATGACCGCCGATCTCATCATCCAGAACGCGCTGGTGGTCACCGCGGATGCCGCGGGCACGGTGATCCGTGACGGGGCGGTCGCGGTGCGGGACGGCTGCATCGCACGGATCGGCACCTCGGCCGAGGTCGGGACCGATGCGGCGGAGCTGGTCGACGCGGGCGGGATGATCCTGATGCCGGGGCTCGTCAACACCCATTGCCATGCGGCGGACAGCCTGTTCCGCGGGCTGGTCGAGGACCTGCCGCTCGAACCCTGGCTCCAGACGGTGTGGAAGGCGGAGCGGGCGATCCTGTCGCCCGAGACGGTGCGGCTCGGCGCGACGCTGGGGCTTGCGGAGCTTCTGCTCGGGGGCGTGACCACGGTGATGGACATGTTCTGGCACCCCCACCAGACCGTCGCCGCCGCGCGGGAGCTCGGCATCCGGGTGTCCACGGGGGGCATCTTCTTCGACGGTCCCGGCATCGACGGCCATGCCGAGGCGCAGAGGGTCGCCGATGCGGAGCGGTTCTTCGCGGAATACGCCGGGGCCGAGGACGTGCTGCCCGGCGCGTTCCCGCACGGCGCCTATACCGTGGGGCCGGACAACCTGATGGCCGCGAAGCTGACCGCCGAGGCGGCGGGCGGGCTCTTCTGCACCCATGCCGCCGAGACCCGCGCCGAGCAGGCGGATATCGCGAACCGCTATGGCCGGTCGGTGATCCGGCATCTGGAGCATCTGGGGCTGCTCGACGCGCGCACGGTGCTCGCCCATTGCGTCTGGCTCGACGACGAGGAGATCGCGATCCTCGCCCGGACCGGGGCCACGGTGTCGCACAACCCGGTGTCGAACCTGAAGCTCGCGAGCGGGATCGCGCGGATCCCCGACATGCTGGCGGCGGGCGTGCGGGTGACGCTGGGGACGGACGGGGCGATCTCGGGCAACGATCTCGACATGTGGATGGCGCTGCGGCTGGCGGCGACGCTGCACAAGGGGGCGACGCTGCGCGCGGACGCGGTCTCGACCGGGCAGGCGCTGCGGATGGTGACGCTCGACGGGGCCGCGGCGCTGGGGGCCGCGGACCGGATCGGCTCGCTCGAGCCCGGCAAGTTCGCCGACATGATCCTGATCGACCTGAACCGGCCGCATGCGGCGCCGCTCTTCGATCCGCTGACCCATCTGGTCTATTCCACCGCGAAGTCGGACGTGCGCCATGTCTGGGTCAGCGGGCGGCAGGTGGTGCGCGACGGGGCGCTGACCCGCGGCGATCTGGCGGGGACGCTGGCCGCGGTGGCGGAGCTGACCCCGCGCATCGCCGCGAGCATCGCGTGACCTCGCAGGCGGAGCGGCTGGAGGCGGCCTTCGTCTCGATTGCCGACCGGGTGGGGGAACCCGTCGATACCGCGATCATCCTCGGCTCGGGCCTCGGCGGGCGTGCGGACGAGACCGAGGGAGCGACGGTCATCCCCTATACGGAGATCGCGGGTTTCCCGGTCTCGACCGCGCCGGGCCATGCCGGGCGGCTGGTCCTCGGCACGCTCGCCGGTCGGCGGGTGGCGCTGATGCAGGGGCGGCTGCATCTCTACGAGGGCTGGTCGGCGCGGGACGTGGCGCTGCCGGTCTACCTGATGAAGCGGCTCGGGGCGCGGCGACTGATCGTCACCAATGCCGCGGGGGGGCTGAACGCCGGCTACCGGCCCGGCGAGGTGATGCTGATCGAGGATCACCTGAACCTGACCGGCGCGAACCCCCTGACCGGGCCGCACGAGCCCGCGCTCGGCCTGCGCTTTCCCGACATGAGCCGGGCCTACGACCCGGAGCTGCGCGCCGTCGCGGTGCAGGCCGCCACGGCGGCCGGGGTCGCGCTCCACCGCGGGATCTATGCCGGCATCGCCGGGCCCTCGCTCGAGACCTCGGCCGAGCGGCGCTGGCTCAGGTCCACGGGTGCGGATGCGGTGGGCATGTCGACGGTGATCGAGGTGATCGCCGCCGCCCATGCGGGCCTGCCGGTGCTCGGCCTCTCGGCGATCACCAACGCGGCGACCGGCGGGCCGGAACAGGCGCCCGACACGATCGAGGACGTGCTCGCCCATGCCGCGGTCGCGGGGGAGAAGATCGCCGCGCTGCTCGCCCGGCTTTTGCCCGCGCTCTGATGCGCGGCAAGGCGGCGAGCATCGTCCTCCTGTCGCTGGCGATGGTGGCGAGCATGAGCCTCTGGTTCGTCTCCGCCGCGATCCTGCCGGAGATCGTCGCCGAATCCGGGATCGGGCCCGGCCGCGCCGCCGCCCTGTCGAGCGCGGTGCAGATCGGCTTCGTCGCGGGCGCGCTCGGCCTCGCGCTGCACGGCACCCCGGACCGCTACGACCCGCGCCGGGTGCTGCTCGCCGCGGCGCTGGTCGGGAGCGCGGCCAATCTCGCGCTCATCGCGGTGCCGACGGGAGGCGCGGCGCAGGTGGCGCTGCGGTTCGTGACCGGGGTCAGCCTCGCCGGGGTCTATCCGGTGGGGATGAAGATCGCGATCGGCTGGGGCACGCGGGACAGAGGCCTGCTGGTGGGCCTGCTGATCGGGGCGCTGACGCTCGGATCGGCGCTCCCGCATCTGATCGCCTTCGCCGGCGGCGCGGACTGGCGGCTGACGGTGATCGGCGCCTCGGCGCTCGCCGTGCTCGGCGGGCTCCTCGGGCGGCTGACCGGGCTCGGGCCGCACCATGCCCGGGCCGCCGCCTTCGACCCTTCGGCGCTGCGCCTCGCCTGGACTGACCGGCGGGTGCGGCTCGCCTATGCGGGATACCTCGGCCACATGTGGGAGCTCTACGCCTTCTGGGCCTGGATCGGCGTCGCCGCCACGGCGGCCTTCGCGGGCCCGCTGGGCGAGGGGGCGGCGCCGGCGGCACGCCTGCTCGCCTTCGGGGCGATCGCGCTCGGCGGGCTCTTCTGCGTGCCGGCCGGATGGATCGCCGACCGGGTGGGCAAGGCCCGGGTCGCGCTGGGCGCGATGATGATCAGCGCGGCCGCGGGCCTCGCCACCGCGCTCGCCTTCGGCGGGCCGGTCTGGCTGATGGTGCTGCTGGTGCTGGCCTGGGGCGCGGCGATCGTGCCCGATTCGGCGCAGTTCTCCGCCCTCGTCGCCGATTCGGCGCCGCCCGAACGCGCGGGCAGCCTGATGACCTTCCAGACCGCGCTCGGCTTCACGCTCACCTTCTTCACGGTGCAGGCGGTGCCGGGTCTGGCCGCCATGTTCGGCTGGCCGGTCACGCTGGCGCTGATGGCGCTCGGACCGATGGCCGGAGTCGAGGCGATGCGCAGGCTCATCCGCATCTGACCGCCCGGGTGGACGCCGGTCCCGCCGCCGCCTAGGGTCGCGGCAAACCCGATGCGGAGGAAACGCCGATGTCCGACTATGCCATGTTCGTCCCCGCCCCGGGCGGCCCCGAGGCCTTCGAGAAGCGCGCCATCGCCGTGCCCGATCCCGGCCCCGGCGAGGTCCGCATCCGCCACACCGCCATCGGGCTCAACTACATCGACGTCTACCACCGATCCGGCCTCTACCCCTGGCCGGTCGAGCGCGATCTCGTGCCGGGGTCCGAGGCCGCCGGCGTGGTCGAGGCGCTGAGCGCGGGGGTGACGGACCTTGCCGCGGGGGACCGGGTCGCCTATACCCAGCCGCTCAACGCCTATTGCACCGTGCGGGTGATCGCCGCCGACCGGCTGGTGAAGCTGCCCGACGCGATTTCCGACGAGATCGCCGCGACGCTGATGCTGAAGGGGATGACGGCTCAGTACCTGATCCACTCGACCTTTCCGGTGCAGGCGGGCCAGACCGTGCTGGTGCAGGCCGCGGCCGGCGGCGTCGGCCTGATGCTGGGCCCATGGATCGCGGCCAAGGGCGCCACCGCCATCGGTACGGCCGGCGGCCCGGAGAAGGTAGCGCTCGCCCGCGCGCACGGCTATGCCCATGTCATCGACTACCGCGCCGAGGATTTCGTCGCGCGGGTGAAGGAGATCACCGGCGGCCGCGGCGTCGACGTCGCCTACGACAGCGTCGGCCGCGACACCTGGAAGGGTTCGCTCGCCTGCCTGCGCAAGCGGGGGATGCTCGTGACCTTCGGCCAGTCCTCGGGGCCGATCGAGGGATTCGACACGCGGATGCTGGCCGCCGGCGGCTCGCTCTTCCTGACGCGGCCGACGCTCTTCGACTATATCGCCGCGCGGGAGGAGCTCGAGACGCGGGCCGCGGACCTGTTCGCCGCGGTCGCTGACGGCACCCTGCGCGCCGAGGTGCGCCAGAGGTTCCCGCTCGCCGAGGCCGGCCGGGCGCACGAGGCGCTCGTTAACCGTTCCACAACCGGAGCGACAGTGCTGGTGCCCTGACCGGTCACGTGTTAACGATTCCTTCACGGATGCGGGGTCTCATGTTGGGTGACGGCAATTCGTCCCCATATGTTTGTGGAGGAGTCCGCGTCCGTGAGTCCGAACCTGCTCAGCCTCATGCTTACTTCCATCACGATTGCACTCGTGATGGCGGCCGTGGCGTTGTGGGTCGGCTGGGGGCTGCTCGGCGCCTTCCTGGTCTACAGCCTCGGCGGTTCGATGACGCTGGCGCTTCTCTGCGCCATCTCCGTCTGGCGGATGCGCGCGATCGATCCCGCCGAGTAGCCCGGTCCGTCAGAGCACGTAGCGGCTGAGGTCCGTCGACCGGCTGAGCTCGCCGAGATGCTTCTCGACGAAGGCCGCGTCCACCGTCACCGAATCACCCGCGCGATCCGGCGCGGTGAAGCTCAGGTCCTCGAACACGCGTTCCAGCACGGTATAGAGCCGCCGCGCCCCGATGTTCTCGACAGAGCGGTTCACCTCGGCGGCGATCCGCGCAAGTGCGGCGATCCCGTCCTCGGTGAACTCGACCGTGACCTCCTCCGTCGCCATCAGCGCCGAGTACTGCCGGGTCAGGGCGTTGTCGGTCTCGGTCAGGATGCGCACGAAGTCCGCCTCGGTCAGCGCGCGCAACTCCACCCGGATCGGCAGCCGGCCCTGAAGCTCGGGCAGGAGGTCCGAGGGCTTGGCGATGTGGAAGGCGCCGGAGGCGATGAAGAGCACGTGGTCGGTCTTCACCGGCCCGTGCTTGGTCGAGACCGTCGTGCCCTCGATCAGCGGCAGGAGGTCGCGCTGCACGCCCTCGCGGCTCACGTCCGCGCCGCGGGTCTCGGCCCGGGCGCAGACCTTGTCGATCTCGTCGAGGAAGACGATGCCGTTCTGTTCCACCGCGGTGATCGCCTCACGCGTCACCACCTCCTGATCGAGGAGCTTGTCCGCCTCCTCGGTGATCAGGAGTTCGTAGGACGCGGCCACGCTCATCCGCCGGCGCCGGCGCCGTCCGCCGAAGGCCTTGCCGAAGATGTCGCCGAGGTTCATCCCGCCCATCTGGCCGGGCTGGCCGGGGATCTCCAGCATCGGGAAGGGGTTCGAGGTGTCGGCGACCTCCAGCTCGATCTCCTTGTCGTCGAGCTCGCCCGAGCGCAGCTTGCGGCGGAACATCTCGCGGGTCTGGTCGCGCGCGCCCTCGCCGGCCAGCGCGTCGATCACCCGGTCCTCGGCGGCCTCGTGCGCCGCGGCCTTCACCCGCTCGCGCATGTCCTCGCGCACCATGACGATGGCGGCGTCCACCAGATCGCGGATGATCTGTTCCACGTCGCGCCCGACATAGCCGACCTCGGTGAACTTCGTCGCCTCGACCTTCAGGAACGGCGCCTTGGCGAGCCTGGCCAGCCGCCGGCTGATCTCGGTCTTGCCGACGCCGGTCGGGCCGATCATCAGGATGTTCTTGGGATAGACCTCCTCGCGCAGGTCGGCGGCCAGCTGCTTGCGCCGCCAGCGGTTGCGCAGCGCGACCGCGACGGCGCGCTTGGCCTCGCCCTGGCCGATGATGAAGCGGTCGAGTTCCGAGACGATCTCGCGCGGGGTCAGTTCGGTCACGTCACTCTCCTCCTCGCGGGACGCCGGGCGCCGCGCCGCAGCCGATGAGCGGAAAATTGCCCGTGATCGGGTAACGCGGGAACCGTTCCGCTTCGTATGCATTTACGGACAGGAAACAACGGGGAAGCACGCAGATGCAAAGCCATCGCTTCAACATCCTGGACGAAATCCGCGCCGCGCTGAACGTCAGCCTCGCGCCGCTGCCGCCCACGCTGCGCGCCCGGCCCGCGCCGGTCCGCGTGCACCAGCCGCGCCCGATCCGGCTGGGCGATCTCGACCGCGCCGGCCTGAACCTCTGATCCCGGGGTCACGACGCCAGCGTCTCCACCGTCAGGTTGCCGTTGGTGTAGACGCAGATCTCCGCGGCGATCGCCAGCGCCTTGCGCGCGATCGCCTCGGCATCGGCATCGGTGTCGTAGAGCGCCCGGGCGGCGGCCAGCGCATAGTTGCCGCCTGACCCGATCGCGGTCACGTCATGCTCGGGCTCGAGCACATCGCCCGCGCCGGTGATGACGAAGAGCTCGCGTCCGTCGGTGACGATCAGCATCGCCTCGAGGTTGCGCAGGTACTTGTCGGTACGCCAGTCCTTGGCCAGTTCCACGCAGGCGCGCGCCAGTTGGCCCGGCGCCGCCTCCAGCTTCTTCTCCAGCCGCTCGAGCAGGGTGAAGGCGTCCGCCGTGGAGCCGGCGAAGCCGCAGAGCACCGGTTTGCCGCCCGGCTCGATCCGCCGGACCTTGCGCGCCGTGCCCTTGATGACCGTCTGGCCGAGGCTGACCTGCCCGTCGCCCGCCACCACCACCTTGCCGCCCTTGCGCACCGCGACGATGGTCGTGCCGTGCCAGCCGGGGAATCGTTCGGTCTCGCTCATGCTCCCTCCGGGTTCCGCGCCCATATAGGGGCAGATGCCGCGGGGCGCCACCCCGACCGCCGCGCGCGGACCCCTGTGCAACCTCCCGCCCCCCGTGGTATTCAGTTTCCCGGATGAATGGTCGGGGCCGCGGCCCCGCGGGAGTGCGTGGCCATGGTGCGTGTCCTTCTGCTGCTGCTGTCGCTGATTGCCGTCTCCGTCACGCCCCGACCGCTCGCCGCGCAGGAGGCCCCGCCGGAGGCGGAGCAGCGTGCCATGGTCTTCTTCGACGGCCAGCCGCTTTTCGAGTTGCGCGGCGTCTCCGCCCTCCCGGCCGAGGAACGCGCCCGCCTCGTCCGGGACCGTCTCGTCGCGGCGGCGGAGGATCCCGCCTTCGACCCTGCGGAAATGGTCGTCGAGCCGGTGCCGAACGGGGTGCGACTCGCCACCCCCGAGCATTTCCTCGTCACGATCTACGACGCCGACGCCCGGCTCGAGGAAATCGAGGCGGCGGTTCTCGCGACCGCGATCGAGGCGCGAATCGCGCGCGCGATCACCGCCTATCGCGCCGACCGGACGCCCGAGGGGCTGCGCGCCGCCTGGCGGACCGCAGGGCTCTGGACGCTGGGCTACCTGGCGCTGATCGGGACGCTCTACGTCCTGTCGCGGTCCGGGGCCCGGATGATCGACCGCTACGTGGACGCCCGGATCGGGCGCTGGGAGGCCCGCGCCCGGAACGTCGTGCAACTGAAGGCGATCTGGCGCACGATCCGCAGGCTGCTCCACTATGCCATGGTGGCGCTTGGGCTCCTGTCGACCTACATCTGGCTGAACGGCGTGCTGCTCGCCCTGCCGGCGACCCGCGACACCGGGCGCGACGCGCTCGCCCTCGTCGCCGACCCGTTCCGGCGCATCCTCGCCGGCATTGTCGCCTCGATCCCCGACCTGATCGCGATCACGATCATCGTCGCGATCACATATTACGTGCTCCGCACCACCGGCCGCTTCTTCGGCATGATCGGCACGGGGCGCATCCGCTTCAGGAACTTCGACCCCGAGTGGTCCTCGCCGACCGAGCGGCTCGTCCGGGTGCTGATCGTGCTCTTCGCGGCAATCATGGCCTATCCCTACATCCCCGGCTCGTCTTCCGAGGCGTTCCGCGCGATCTCGATCTTCGCCGGCGTGATGTTCTCGCTCGGCGCGACCTCGATCGTCGCGAACCTGATCGCCGGGCAGTCGCTGATCTACCGCCGCGCCTTCCGCGTGGGCGACCGGATCGAGGTGGCCGGCGTCTTCGGCGATGTCGAGGAGATGACCGCGCAGGCGACCTACATCCGCACACTGAAGAACGAGCGCGTCACCGTGCCGAATGCACTGGTCCTCGGCAGCCAGGTCACCAACTATTCCCGGCTCACCCGGGAACAGGGCCTGATCCTGCACACCGAGGTCGGCATCGGCTACGAGGTGCCTTGGCAGCAGGTCGAGGAGATGCTGCTCGAGGCCGCGCGCCGCACCGAGGGCGCGCTGCGCGATCCCGCGCCCTTCGTGCTGCAGAAGAAGCTCGGCGACTATTCCCCGGTCTACGAGATCAACATCTACACCCGCGACGAGAAGGCGATGCCGTACACCTATACGCGCCTCCACGCCGCAATTCAGGACGTCTTCGCCGAGCGCGGCGTCCAGATCATGACCCCGAGCTACGTCGCCGACCCGGCCGAGGCCAAGGTCCCGCCGGCCGCCATGCCGCAGGTGCGCGAGGCGGGCTGACCGCCGAGCAAAAAAAGCCCCCGGACGAGCCGGGGGCAGTCGTCAGCGGACTGGAAGGGACGTCAGCTGCGGAAAAGCATCAGGTCGGCGCGGGTCCAGAGCAGGTAGCAGCCGAGGAGGGTGACCGGCCCGGCAAGGGTCATCGGGTCGGCACCGCCGGGCAGCGACCGGACGGCGGCGATCTCGATCAGGACGAGGGCGAAGGCGGGAACGCGGCTGACCAGTACCGTGGTCCGCCAGATCGCGGGTCAGCGGCCGCCGGCGGATTCGGGTTTCAGCGCGCTACCGAACTTGCCGATGGCGTGCAGCAGGCCCGCGGTCGCGGCCAGCTCCGGCTCGCCGATCAGGAAGAGCCCGCCGGGCCCCGCGAGCCGCCCGCCGAGCAGGGTCGCGTGGAACGGGCGGAGGGCGATCTGCTGCGGGAGGCCGGGGATGCTGGCGGTGGCGGGCATGGGGTTCGACCTGCTGGCCGGGCCGGCCCATCCGGCCCTTTCGCGCACCCTGCCCGATTCGCCCCGCCGCCTCTGTGATCCGCGTCACACAGGCGGCCGAAAAGACGAAGGCCCCGGCGATGGACGCCGGGGCCTTTCGCAGTCCGGTCGCGAGATCTCAGGCGAGCGTGCGCTCGACCTTCTCGGTCTCGAAGATCTCGATTACGTCGCCGGGGCGGATGTCGTCGTAGTTCTCGAAGGCCATGCCGCATTCCTGGCCGACCTGAACCTCGCGCACCTCGTCCTTGAAACGCTTCAGCGTCTTAAGCTTGCCCTCGTGGATCACCACGTTGTCGCGCAGGAGCCGGACGCCCGCCGCGCGCCGTGCCACGCCCTCGGTGACCTGGCAGCCCGCGACCTTGCCGACGCCGGTGATCTTGAAGACCTCCTTGATCGTGGCGTAGCCGACGAACTTTTCCTTGATCTCGGGGCTGAGCAGGCCCGAGGCCGCCTTCTTCACGTCGTCGACGAGGTCGTAGATCACCGAGTAGTAGCGGATCTCCACGCCCTTCTGGCTGGCCGATTCGCGGGCCGGCGCGTTGGCGCGGACGTTGAAGCCGATGATCGGCGCGTTCGAGGCCTCGGCCAGCGTGACGTCGGTCTCGGTGATCGCGCCGACGCCGGAATGCAGCACGCGCACCCGGACCTCGCCGCCGCCGAGCTTTTCCAGCGCCTGGACGATCGCCTCGGCTGAGCCCTGCACGTCGGACTTCACCACCACCGGCAGTTCCTTGACGTCGCGGTCGGCCTTGGCCTTGGCGAGGAGCTGGTCGAGCGTGGTGGCACTGCCGGCCGCCGCCCGCTTGTCGCGCGAGAGACGCGCGCGATAGTCGGCGATCTCGCGCGCCTTCGCCTCGTTATCGACCACGTTCAGCACGTCGCCCGCCTCGGGCGTGCCGCTGAGGCCCAGGACCTCGACGGGCACCGAAGGGCCGGCCTCTTCGACCCGGTCGCCCTTGTCGTTGATGAGCGCGCGGACCTTGCCCCACTGCTCGCCGACGACGAAGATGTCGCCGCGCCGCAGCGTGCCCTTCTGCACCAGCACCGTCGCGACCGGGCCGCGGCCGACGTCGAGCTTCGCCTCGATCACCGCGCCCTCGGCGTTGCGGTCCGGGTTGGCCGTCAGGTCGAGCAGTTCGGCCTGCAGCGCGATCGTCTCGAGCAGGGTATCGAGCCCCTTGCCGGTCACCGCCGAGACCTCGACGTCGAGCACCTCGCCGCCCATCTCCTCGACCACGACCTCGTGCTGGAGAAGCTGGGTGCGCACCTTGCGCGGGTCGGCGGCCGGCTTGTCGATCTTGTTGATCGCCACGATCATCGGCACGCCCGCGGCCTTCGCATGGCTGATCGCCTCGACGGTCTGCGGCATCACGCTGTCGTCGGCGGCCACGACCAGCACCACGATGTCCGTCACCTGCGCGCCGCGGGCGCGCATCGAGGTGAAGGCCGCGTGGCCCGGCGTGTCGAGGAAGGTCAGGACCTGGCCCTTGTCGGTCGTCACCTGATAGGCGCCGATGTGCTGGGTGATGCCGCCGGCCTCGCCCGAGACCACGTTGGTCTTGCGGATCGCGTCGAGGAGCGAGGTCTTGCCGTGGTCGACATGGCCCATGATGGTCACGACCGGCGCGCGCGGCTTGAGCTTGCCCTCGTCGTCCTCGGAGGCCTGGACGATCACGTCCTCCACGTCGGATTCGGAGCGGCGCACGACCTTGTGGCCGAATTCCTCGACGATCAGCGCCGCGGTATCGGCGTCGATCGTCTGGTTCTGGGTCGCCATGATCCCGTTCTGGAACAGGACCTTCACCACCGCGGCGGCCCGTTCGGCCATGCGGTTCGCCAGTTCCTGCACGGTGATCGCGTCGGGCACCTGCACTTCGCGCACGATCTTCTCGCGCTCGCCGCTCTGGCCCATGGTGCGGCGCTTGTCGCGCTCCTGCCGGCGGCGCATCGCGGCGAGGCTGCGCTGGCGGCCTTCCTCGTCGGTCGCCCGGGCGATGGTCAGCTTGCCGGCGCGGCGGCGGTCCTCCTCGCCCTTTGCCGGGCGGGTCTTCTTTTCCTCGACCGGGGCCTTGAGCACGGCCTTCTTGCCGGCCACGGGGCGGCCGGCCTCGGCGCGCGCGGCCTCGGCCTGCGCGGCGGCGGGGTCGGCGACCGGGGCGGCCTCGCGCGCGGCGGGCTTCGGCTTCGGCGCGGCCTTCGCCGCCTCGGCGGCGCGCTGCTCGGCGGCGGCGGCCTCGCGCTGGGCGCGGATCTCGGCCTCGCGCTCGGCGCGCTCGGCGGCTTCCTTCTCGGCGCGCAGGCGCGCGAGTTCGGCGGCGCGGGCCTCCATGGCCTCGCGCTCGGCGCGGGCGCGCTCGGCCTCCTGGGCCTTCGCGGCCTCGACCGCCCTCAGACGGCGCTCGAATTCGGCATCCGACAGGTTCGGCGAGGTGCTGGGCCCGGAGGTGCGGCCCCCCGACTGCTGCCGCTCCATTACGCCGCCGGGCTTCGGCACCACGACGCGCTTGCGCTTGTGCTCGACCGTGACGGACTTCGTCCGGCCGTGCGAGAAGCTCTGCCGCACGTGGCTGGTCTCGGTACCGCCGCGCAGTCCGAGGGTCCGGCCCTTACCGTCGGTGTCCTTGGTATCCGTCATTCCGTTCCAAACCTTTCGAGGCGGGGGCCTTCCCCCGCCGATCCGTCACCGGCCGAATGCCGGTCGTTCCTGCCCCTGAGCCCGGCCAGCCGCAGGGCCTCTCTCTTGACCCGGTCCGCAAGACCACCCGCCAGCATGGCGGCATGTATCACACTATCGCGCCCGAATGCCAAACCCAATTCCCGCCCCGAAAGGCACGTCACATGCGTGTCTTCACCCTCGGGCGGCCTCAGTTCCGCCTTCTCCCGCGCCGAGCCGTCGGCGGCCTGGATCAGCAGCGCAGCCTTGCCGCCCAGCAGCGCCTCGCGGGTCTTTTCCCGTCCCGCGATCGCCTGGCCCGCCTTGCGGCCGAGCCCGATCAGTTCCACCAGCCGCGCCGCGATCAGCGCCTCCACCCTGTCCGTCAGATCGGGCGGCACCTTGACCGACCGACGTCCGGCGCGGGCAAATAGCCCCTTTGCCACCGCCTTGTCCAGCGCTTCCCGGTCGGCGCTGACCCAGATGCCGCGCCCGCCCAGCCGTTCGGTCACGTCGGGCAGGATCTGATCCTCCGGGCCGATCACGAATCGGATCAGCCCGGCTTTCGGCCCGCTCTCGCGGGTGACGATGCAGCGGCGCTCCGGCTCCCCGCGTTCCTTGGTGCGTCCGCCGCGGGTCACTTGCGCCTCCCGCGCAGGCCTCAGGCCTGCGCCTCCTCCTCGGCGTCGCCCTCGCCCTCGTCCTCGGCGGTCTCGGCCGCCGCGGTCTCGAGCGCGGAGGGATCGACCCAGCCCAGAAGGACGCGCGCGGTCATCACCAGATGCTGCGCCTCCTCGAGGCCGACGTCGAACTTCTCCAGAAGGCCGGTGTCCTTCACCCGCTTGCCGTCCACGGTGGTATAGCCGCCGGCCAGTTCCCAGTCGGCGCAGGTGGCGAAGTCCTCCAGCGTCTTGATGCCGTCCTTGGCCAGCGCCTCGATCATCTGCGGGGTCAGCCCCTCGAAGCCGATCAGGCTGTCCTCGACGCCCAGCGCGCGGGCGCGCTCCAGCGCCTTCTGGTTCAGCTCCTCGAGGCTCTCGCGGGCGCGGGCCTGAAGCTCCTCGGCGGTCGATTCGTCGAAGCCGTCGATCGAGGACAGCTCGTCGGGATCGACATAGGCGACCTCCTCGAGCGTCGCGAAGCCCTCGGCGACCAGAAGCTGCGCCACCATCTCGTCGACGTTCAGCGTGTCCATGAACAGCTGGCTGCGCTCGGCGAACTCGGCCTGACGCCGCTCGCTCTCCTGCGCCTCGGTCAGGATGTCGATGTCGAAACCGGTCAGCTGGCTCGCCAGCCTCACGTTCTGGCCGCGCCGGCCGATGGCGAGGCTCAGCTGGTCGTCGGGCACCACCACCTCGATGCGCTCGGCATCCTCGTCGAAGACGACCTTCGACACCTCGGCGGGCTGCAGCGCGTTCACGAGGAAGGTCGCGGGGTCGGCCGACCACGGGATGATGTCGATCTTCTCGCCCTGCAGCTCGTTCACCACGGCCTGCACGCGGCTGCCCCGCATGCCGACGCAGGCGCCCACGGGATCAATGGAGCTGTCGTAGCTGATCACGCCCATCTTCGCCCGGCTGCCGGGGTCGCGCGCCACCGCCTTGATCTCGATGATGCCGTCGTAGATCTCGGGCACCTCCATCTTGAAGAGCTCCGCCAGGAACTCGGGCGCGGTGCGGCTCAGGAAGATCTGCGGCCCGCGCGTCTCGTGGCGCACGTCGCGGATCAGCGCCCGCACCCGGTCGCCGTTGCGGAACGCCTCGCGCTGGATCAGCTGGTCGCGGCGCAGGATCGCCTCGCCCCGGCCGACGTCGACGATCACGTTGCCGTATTCGGTCCGCTTCACGATGCCGTTGATGATCTGGCCGACGCGGTCCTTGAATTCCTCGTACTGGCGCAGGCGCTCGGCCTCGCGCACCTTCTGCATGATCACCTGCTTGGCCGACTGCGCCGCGATCCGGCCGAAGTCCATCGGCGGCAGCGGGTCGGTCAGGTAGTCGCCGATCTGCGCGTCCGGCTTGATCGCGCGCGCATCCTCGAGCGTCAGCTCGGTGAAGTGGTTCTCGACCTCGTCCACCACGTGCCGGTAGCGGGTCATGAAGAGCTCGCCCGACTTGCGGTCGATCTTGGCGCGGATGTCGTATTCGGCGCCGTAGCGCGACCGCGCCGCCTTGCCGAGGCTGTCCTCCATCGCCTCGATCACGAGCGCGGGGTCGATCATCTTCTCCCGGGCGACCGCATCGGCGATCTGCAGGAGTTCCAGCCTGTTGGCGGAGGTCACGCTCATTTCACTTCCTCGTCCTGGTCCTCGGAGGTTTCCGTCTCGTCTTCGGTCTCGATCTCGTCGAAATCCGCCTCGTCAAATCCCTGCGCCTTGCGCGCGGCGAGGCTTTCCGCGATCAGCTCGTCGGTCAGCACCAGCTTCGCGTCGCTCAGCCAGTCGAACTTCAGCCCGATGGTGCCCTCGGGGATCTCGATCAGCACCTCGCCGTCCTCGACCCCGGCGAGCACGCCCTTGAAGCGCCGCCGCCCGTCGATCAGCTCCTCGGTCTCGAGCTTCGCCTCGTAGCCCACGTAACGCTCGAAATCCTTCAGCCGGGTCAGCGGCCGGTCGATGCCGGGCGAGGACACCTCCAGCACGTATTCCCCGCTGATCGGGTCCTCGACGTCGAGCACCGCCGAGACCGCCCGGCTGATCCGTGCACAGTCGTCCACCTCGATCCAGCCCTCGGGCCGTTCGGCCATGATCTGCAGGGTCGCGCGCTTGCCGCTCATCAGCCGCAGCCGCACCAGCTCGTAGCCCAGACCCTCGATGGTCGGGGCGACGATGGCGGCGAGGCGCCGGTCGATGGCGGACTTGGCGATCAGCTCGGCCAAGAGGGTCTCCTCGGACACAAAAAAACGGGCCCGCGGCCCGTTGTGATTTCCGGTGGAAGGATGAACCGGAGTTCAACCTGCCGCTGTTGTCGCGTCATGTAGCGAGAGCGGGGACCGGATGCAAGGGGAATCGCGCGAAGCCCCGGTGTCGCCCTGCCGTCCCGGCGGGACGCGGCCTACCTCGGGCCGCGCTTCGCCAGTATCCGCTGCAGCGTGCGGCGGTGCATGTTCAGCCGCCGGGCGGTCTCCGAGACGTTGCGGTCGCACATCTCGTAGACGCGCTGGATATGCTCCCACCGCACGCGGTCGGCGGACATCGGGTTCTCCGGCGGCAGGGGCTTGTCCTCGGCCCGGGCGAGGAGCGCGTTGGTCACGTCGTTGGCGTCCGCGGGCTTGGACAGATAGTCGGTCGCCCCGATCTTGACCGCCGCCACCGCCGAGGCGATCGCTCCGTAGCCGGTCAGCACCACGATGCGGCTGTCGCTGCGGTGGCTGCGCAGCATCTCGACCACGTCGAGCCCGTTGCCGTCCTCGAGCCGCAGGTCGATCACCGCATAGGCCGGGGGGCGGCTCGACATCGCGGCGCGGCCGGCCGCGACCGTCTCGACCGCGGTCACGTCGAAACCGCGCTTCTCCATCGCCCGGCTCAGCCGCCGCAGGAACGGCTCGTCGTCGTCGAGGATCAGGAGGGATCGGTCGGGTCCAAGGTCGTTCGTCTGCGGGACGTACATCAGCCACTCCGGTCTGCCTGTGGCGGCAGATAGAATGGTCCCGGCCGAGGTCAAACGCTCCGGCTAGAGCTTCGAGACGTAGCAGCCGACCGAATCCGCGATCTCCTCCGCGCCGAGAGTCGAGGCGTAGAACTCGAGAAAGCCGTGCTCGGGATCGACCAGATAGGTGAAGGTCGAATGGTCCATCAGGTAGAATTCCGGATCGTCGCCGTTCCTGCGATAATAGACGCGATAGGCATTGGCCGCCTCCGCCACCTGCTCGGGCGTGCCGGTCAGCGCGATCATCTCCGGGTCGATCGCGTCGCGGAAATCGGCGAGGATCTCCGGCGTGTCGCGCTGGGGGTCGACCGAGACGAAGACGAGGCCGACGTCCTGCCCGCGTTCGGCCAGCAGTTCCCGCGCCCAGGCATTGCGTGCGAGGTCCGTCGGGCAGAAGTCCGGGCAGAAGGCATAGCCGAAATAGACCAGCGTCGGCCCGGTGATGACGTCGGCATCGGTCACCGTCCGGCCCTCGGGGTCGGTCAGGGTGAAGGGACCGCCGATCGACGCGCTGCCGCCCGCCACCGCCGAGCGGCGGCACTCGGCGAACTGGTCCGCGTTCTGGGCGCGCATCACGAAGAAGAAGCCCACGGCCAGGCCGAGCAGCACGACCGCTGCCGAGAACAGCGCAATCACACGGGTCATGAGCCTCGTTCCTCTGCAAGAATGCCGCCTTCTTGCACGGGACCGGCCTTGTCACAAGGTCGCGCGACCTCACTTCACGGGGGTGTGGCCCCTTCCGGGGCGGAGGCGGCATGCTCGACGACGACCTTCCGCTGCTGACCCGCGCCGCCCGCAGTTCGTGGCTGCGGCTGCGGACGCTGATCCTCCTGCGCTGGCTCGCGATCATCGGCCAGAGCGCGGCGGTCCTGTTCGCGAGCCTCTTCCTCGGGCTCGACCTGCGCCTCGACCTCTGTGCGCTGGTCATCGGGTCCGCGCTCGTCTTCAACGGCATCGCCATGAAGCTGAGCGCCCAGAACCGGCGCCTGACCGAGGTCGAGGCGACGGTCAGCCTCGGCTTCGACCTCGTGCAGCTCGGCGCGCTGCTCTTCCTCACGGGCGGGCTCTCCAATCCCTTCGCGCTCCTTCTGATGGCGCCCGTGACGATCTCGGCCTCGGTGCTGAGCCTGCGCGCGACGATCCTGCTCGGCACGCTCGCCTGTTCGATCATCACCCTTCTGGTGGTGTTCCACCTGCCGCTCCGCCTCGTCACCGGCGAGGAGGTCGCGCCTCCGGGCCTGCTGATCGTGGGCACATGGGCCTCGCTGGTCGTGGGCGTGGTCTTTCTCGCCGCCTATGCCCGCCGCGTGACCGAGGAGACCTTCTCCATGTCCCAGGCGCTCAGCGCCACGCAGATGGCGCTCGGCCGCGAACAGCAGATCGCCGCGCTGGGCGGCGTGGTCGCGGCCGCCGCGCACGAGCTCGGCACGCCGCTCGCCACCATCCGCCTCGTCGCGACCGAGCTCGCCGAGGAGTTGCGCGACCGCCCCGAGGCGCGCGAGGACGCGCTCCTGATCGGGGCGCAGGCCGACCGCTGCCGCGACATCCTGCGCGCGATGGGCACCCGCGGGCACGACGACGCGCTCGTGCATCACGCGCCCTTCTCCAGCATCATCGAAGAGGCCGCCGCCCCCCATGCCGACCGCGGCATTCGCATCATCACCCGAATGGAAGGCGCGCTGGCCGAGGACGTGCCGCCGATCCAGCCCGAGATCCTGCGCCGTCCCGAGATCATCCAGGGCCTGCGCAACCTGATCCAGAACGCCGTCGACTTCGCCCGGACCACGGTCTGGATCGACCTCGACTGGACCTCCACCGACCTGCGCGCGGTGATCGGCGACGACGGGCCGGGCTATCCGCAGGACCTGTTCGGCCGCATCGGCGAGCCCTTCGTGCGCGTCCGTCCCGCCCAGAACCCGCCGCACAACCCCGCGCAGAATCCGGCGCAGGACCCGGCCCTCGCCGCCGCCCGGCCGGGCTATGAGGGCATGGGCCTCGGCCTCTTCATCGCCAAGACGCTGCTGGAGCGGACCGGGGCCGAGCTGCAGTTCTCGAACGGCTGCGACGACCCCGCCGCAGCCCGCCTCGCCGGTCCGGTGGAGTTCTCCCGCCCCACCGGCGCGATCGTCGCGGTCAGATGGCCCCGCGCCCGCATCGCCGTCGAGCCCGCCACCGCCCGCGGCCCCCTCGGCCCGAACCTGCCGGCCTGAGGCTGCCCGGCCGTCCTCAGGCCGTGCGGGACGCGCCGGCGGGGGATTGCAGCGAGCAGCGCACCATCGCAAGCGCCCGGCGTTCACAGGTCACATGGTACAGGTGACCGACCGGCGCCTCTCCGCCGACCACAGCTCAGGGTTAAGGCCCTCTTAACCCCTGTCCCGTCACATGGGCCCCGATGGTCAGGCTGCCGGGTTTACCATGGATCTGTCGCGCTTCCTCTCCTCCGCTGCCCCGCTGACCGAGACCCTCGCGGCCTTGCCCGAGGCCCTGTGGGGCGGCGTCGTCGCCGCGGTGGTGACGCTGGGGCTGATCGCCCTCGTGGCGCCGCGCCGCGCCGCGCGCCTGCCGGTCGCGGCGGCGCTGCCCGGTGCCGCGGACGGCGACTGCGTCTTCCTGATCGAGGGCTCCGCGCTCCGGGCCGAGACCCCCGCCGCCCGGGCCATGCTCGACGGGCTCGGACGCGGCCCTCGCCTCGGCGCGCTCACCGCGCTGCTGGCCCGGGACGAGCCTTCCATCCGGACCGACATCGAGGCGCTGGTGCTCTACGGCACCGCCTTCCGCCACCATGTCGCCCGGCCCGAGGGCGGCGTGCTCGAGGTCGCGGGCGAGCCTCGCGGAAGCGCCGCCGTCGTCACCCTGCGCCCGGCGAGCGAGGACGCCCGCGCTCTGGCCGAGGCCCGCCGCGCGCTCGAGGCCGCCACCGCCGAGGCGGCCTTTCTGCGCGAGGTGCTCGACCGTGCCCCCTTCCTCGCCTGGACGCTCGGCCCCGACGGCCATGTCGCCTGGGCGAACGCCACCTATCGCGAACGCTTCGACGACCCGGCCGAGGGGCTGGCCGACCACCGCCTGCACGACGCCTTCCTGCACACGCTCGAGGAGGTGCCGCTCACCTCCGGCCCCTCGGGCGGGCTCCGCCGCCGCGTCGCGGTCGCCCGAAGGCAGGAGGCCGATCCCGACTGGTTCGAGGTCGCCCAGGTCCGCGGCGCCGAGGGCGCCACGCTCGGCTATGCTACGCCGGCCGACGACATCGTCGCCGCCGAGGCGAGCCTGCGCCGCTTCGTCGAGACCCTGACCGAGACCTTCGCGCATCTGCCGATCGGCCTCGCGGTCTTCGACAAGAACCGCCGCCTCGGCCTCTTCAACCCCGCGCTGACCGACCTCGTGAAGATCGACGCGGTCTGGCTCGCCGCCCGGCCGAGCTTGCGCGACTTCCTCGAACGCCTGCGCGAAACCCGCCAGATGCCCGAGCAGAAGGACTTCGCCGCCTTCCGCCGGATGCTGACGGAACTCGAGAAGGGCGCGCGCGAGGGCACCTACGAGGAGAACTGGGTCCTGCCCTCGGGCAAGATCTTCCGGGTGACCGGCCGGCCGCATCCCCAGGGCGCGCTCGCCTTCCTCTTCGAGGACATCTCGACCGCGATCATGCTGGAGCGCCGCTACCGGGGCGAGCTGGAACTGAGCCAGGCGACGCTCGACCGGCTCTCCGAGGCGGTCGCGGTCTTCGACACCTCCGGCATGCTGGTCTTCGTCAATTCCGCCTTCGAGGCGATCTGGGGCCTCGATCCGATGGAGACCCTCGACGGCCCCGGCGTCGCCGAGATGACCGCGCTCTGGCAGGAACGCTGCGCGCCGAGCCCCGCCTGGGCGCAGCTGCGCGACTACGCCACCGGCGCCGAGACCCGCACCTCCTGGAGTGCGGCGGTCGAGACCCGCGCGGGCCGCCCGCTCCACATGCTCGCCGCCCCCCTGCCGAACGGCTCCACCCTCGTCGTCTTCCGTGACATCAGCGAGGAGCACGAGCGTCTGGCCGAGGCCCGCGGCAGCATCGAGGGCGCGCTTTCGGCGCTGCGCCAGGCGACGCTCCTCGACGATCTCGCGCTCGGCCATCTCCAGCTCCCGGCCGAGACCGCGCTCGCCCAGCTCCAAGCCGCGGTGCGCAGCGCGCCGAACCCCGAGGCGTTCCAGGCGCTCACCGCCGCCGCCCGCTCGGTGAAGGAGGGACTCGCGCGCGCCCGCGACCTGCAGGCCGCGGCACGGGCCGAACTCGCCCGCGCCGGCGAGCACGGCGTCCCGCAATCCGACCTCTGCGAGGCGCTCGGTCCGCTCCTGAAGGCGCGCGGCCTCGCCCTCGCGCTCGTCGAGGATGCCGAAACCCTGCCCGACGGCCCGGTGCTGCGCCGCCTCGCCTGGAGCCTGATGCTCGCCGCCGCCGAACGCGCCGGCGCGGGCGCGACGGTGGAGCTCGCCTGCCTGCGCGACGGCGCCCGGGCCCGGATCACCGCCACCGCCCCCGCCGCGCCCGCCGGCGCCGGGGCCGCCTCCGCCGGCGTCAGCCTCGCGCTCGCCCGCCGGATGGTCGAGACCCTCGGCGGCAGCCTCGAGGCGAGCCCCCCCGGCGAATCCGCCCGTCTCACCCTCACCGCCGAGATCGCCCTCGACCGGCTCGACCGCCCCGGCGTCCTCCTCGCCCGGCCCGAACGCCGCGCCCGGCGCGCCTGACGCCGAAAGGTCGGGCGTCGATCAGCCAGTCGGAACCGCGGCGCCGCGAGCGGCCTCGGGTTCGAGGGCGTCCCCGCCAGCCCGCCCCCTTCCGGCTTTCATACTGGCAAGCTTACCCTATCGAGCAGACCGCGCGGGCGAACACGCCCGCGCCAGCAGACGACTCGCGCGCACCGCGCGCTCCAGCTGGCCGCCAACGGGCGGCCTCCCCTTTCGGTCCCGCCCTTGCACCGCGCCGTCGAGCCTGTAGAACTTGCCCCGGATGCAGCCCGGACCCGACCCCCTCCCGCCCGTGACCCTGACCCTCGCCGACGAGACGGCCACCGCACGCCTCGCCGCGGCGATGGCGCCGCATCTGCGGGCGGGCGACTTCCTCGGCCTCTCCGGCCCCCTCGGCGCCGGCAAGAGCCATTTCGCCCGCGCGCTGATCACGGCCCGCCTTGCCGCCCTCGGTCGTGCCGAGGACATCCCCTCGCCGAGCTTCACGCTCGTGCAGACCTACGACCTCGGGACCGTCACCCTCTGGCACGCCGATCTCTACCGGCTCGCCTCGGCCGAGGAACTGCCCGAACTCGGCCTTGACGAGGCGATCCCGGTGGCGATCTGCCTCGTGGAATGGCCCGACCGCCTCGGCGCGCTCCTGCCCGCCCGCCGGCTCGACCTCGCCTTCGGCTTCCTGCCCGGCGACGACGACGTCCGCAGCCTGACGCTCGATGCGCGCGGCCCCGGCTGGGACTGGCTCGGCCCCCTCCTGCGGGCCGAGGCCGCATGAGCCGGGAGGCCGCCATCGCGGATTTCCTCGCCGCCGCCGGCTGGAGCGCGGCGAGCCGCTCACCGCTCGCCGGCGACGCCTCGCCGCGCCGCTACGAACGGCTCACCCGCGGGACCGGGACCGCGGTCCTGATGGACGCCCCGCCCGAGCGCGGCATCGACCCGCGGCCCTTCCTCGCGATGACCGGCTGGCTGCGCGGCCTCGGGCTCAGCGCCCCCGAGATCCTCGCCGCCGATCCCGAACACGGCCTCGTCCTGCTCGAAGACCTCGGCGACGACCTCTTCGTCCGGGTCTGCACCCGCGCCCCCGCAGCCGAGCCCGAGCTCTACGCCGCCGCCACCGACCTGCTTGCGCGCCTGCACGCGGAACCCGCGCCCGACGCGATCGACAGCTGGGAGCCGCCGCCCTACGACCGCGCCTTCCTCGAATTCGAGGCCCGCATCCTCACCGACTGGTACCTTCCGCCGGAGGGCCGGGCCGAGCGCGCAGCGGAACTGACCGCGCTGATCGGCACCCTCGCGGCCCCCGTGCTCGCCGCGCCCCCGGTCGCGGTGCTGCGCGATTACCATGCCGAGAACCTGGTCTGGCGGCCCGGCCGCGCCGGCCTCGCCCGGGTGGGCCTGCTCGACTATCAGGACATGCGGCGCGGCCATCCCGCCTACGACCTCGTCTCGCTGCTCGAGGACGCGCGCCGCGATGTGGCGCCCGGGCTGCGCGCCGCGATGACCGCCCGCTACCTCGAGCGCAGCGGGGCCGATCCTGACGCCATCATCTACGCCGCCCATTACCTCTCGGCCCAGCGCAACCTGAAGATCCTCGGCATCTTCGCCCGGCTCGCCCGCCGCGATGGCAAGCCCGGCTATCTCGCGCACCTGCCCCGGGTCTGGGACCACCTGATGCGCGACCTCGCCCATCCCGACCTCGCGCCCCTGCGGGACTGGGTCGCGACGCACGTGCCCGCCCCCGACGCCGCCCAGCGCGCGCGCCTCGCCACGGTGCCGGCGTGAGGGTCTGTCCAGCCGGCTGTCTATCGGACTCTCGCCTTTCCGGCCCGGGGCACTCATCCGGCGACCCCGGTCTCTCGCACCACCGCCGCTTCCCTGGCCGATCCGACCCGTGGTGGATCGGCCCGCGCCTGCCTGCCCCTCGGCAGGCGCGATTCCGCGCCCGCCCTGGCAGGCGCGCGCCGATCATCCATCGCCTCGCTTGCTCCCCTCGCCCTCCGCAGGTTTGCTGCGGGCGACCGGTCCGGGCGGATGTCCACCGGACATCCGCTTTTCCGGCCCGGAAGGTGCTCCCGCCCCGGGTCCTGCCATGACCCCTGCCGCCGCCATGATCTTCGCCGCCGGCCTCGGCACCCGGATGGGGGAACTCACCCGCACCCGGCCGAAGCCGCTGATCGAGGTCGCCGGCCGGCCGCTGATCGACCATGCCCTCGCGCTGGTCCGCGCGGCCGGCATCCCCCGGATCGTGGTCAACGTCCATGCCCACCCGGAGCAGATGCGCGCCCATCTCGCCCGCGCCGCGCCCGAGGCGCTGATCTCAGAGGAACCGGTGCTGCTCGAGACCGGCGGCGGCCTCAGGGCCGCGTTGCCGCTGCTCGCCGCCGACCCGGTGCTGACGCTCAACGCCGACATGGTCTGGCGCGGCCCGAACCCGCTCTCGGCGCTGGCATCGGCCTGGCGGCCCGAGATGGGCGCGCTCCTCGCCCTCGTGCCGCGCGCCGCCGCCATCGGCCACACCGGCCCCGGCGACTTCCACATGGCACCCGACGGGCGCCTGAGCCGCCGCGGCGACGCCCCGACCGCCGACTGGGTCTATGCCGGCGCCCAGATCCTCGGGACCGGCCCGGTCGCCGCCCATCCGCCCGGGGTCTTCTCGCTCAACCCCATATGGGACGACCTCATCGCCGAGGGCCGGCTCTACGGCCTGCCGTGGCGCGGCATCTGGGTCGACGTCGGCCGCCCGGAAGGCATCGCGCGCGCCGAGGCGGAGCTAGCCCGCCCGGACCCGTCCGCATGACCGCGCTCTTCCCGCCGGGGCCCGGGCCCCGGGTCTTTGCCCTGCCACCCGGGACCGACTTCACCGCGGCGCTGGTCGCGGGGCTCGAAGCCCGGCTCGCCGGCCGACCGCCCGAAGCCTGGGCGCGGGTCGACATCTGGGTGAACACCCGCCGCGCCGCCCGCGGCCTGACCGAGCGCCTCAGCACCGGCCCCGCGCGCCTCCTGCCCCGGATCCGCGTCGTCACGGAACTCGCCGACGACCCGGGCCTGCCCGTGGACCTGCCGCCGCCGGTGCCCGCGCTGCGGCGCAAGCTCGAACTCGCCCGCCTCGTGCAGGGGCTGATCAACGCCCGCCCCGGCCTCGCCGCCGAGACCGCCGCCTTCGACCTCGCCGACAGCCTCGCGGACCTGATGGACGAGATACGGGGCGAGGCGGTCGATCCCGCGGGCTTCGCCACGCTCGACATCGGCGAGCATGCCGCGCACTGGCAGACGAGCCTCGCCTTCCTGTCGATCGTCCGCGACTGGCTCGATGCCGGCAACATGGCCGAGGGGCAGGCGCGGCTGCGCGCCGCCGCCGAGGCGCTGGCGGCGGACTGGGCCACCGCACCTCCCGCCCATCCGGTGATCGTCGCCGGCTCGACCGGATCGCGCGGGGCGACCCGGGCCTTCATGGCCGCGGTCGCCCGCCTGCCGCAGGGCGCGGTCATCCTGCCCGGGCTCGACCCCGACCTGCCCCCCGCGGTGTGGGAGCGGCTGGCCGAGGACGACCGCGCCGCCGGCGACCATCCCCAGCACGGGCTCGCTGCGGTCTGCGCCGCGCTCGGCATCGCGCCCTGGGTCGTGCCGCCCTGGCATCTGGCGCCGGCGCCGAACCCGGCCCGCGCGGCGCTCGTCTCGCTGGCGCTGCGCCCCGCGCCGGTCACCGACCAGTGGATGGTGGACGGCCCGGCACTCGCGCCGTCGCTGGCCGCGGCCGCCGAGGGCCTGACCTGGATCGAGGCCGAAAGCCCGCGCGCCGAGGCCGAGGCGCTGGCGCTGATCCTGCGCGCGGCCGCCGAGGAGGGTCGGCGCGCCGCGCTGATCACCCCGGACCGGATGCTGACCCGGCAGGTGACCGCCGCGCTCGCGCGCTGGGGCCTGCGCCCGGACGACAGCGCCGGCCGTCCGCTGGCGCTGACGCCGCCCGGCGTGCTGCTCTCCCGCCTCGCCGAACTCGCCGGCGCCCGGCTCACCCCGGAGGTTCTGCTGGCGCTCCTGAAGCACCCGCTCACCGCCTCCGCGCCGGACGCCCGCCGCCCGCACCTGCGCCAGACCGAGGTGCTGGAACTTCGTTTCCTGCGCGGCGGCCCGCCCTTCCTCGACTGGGACGCGCTCGAAGACTGGGCCGCCCGGACCGAGGCCGCCGATCCCGCCTGGATGGCCTGGCTCCGCCACGCCCTCGCCCCGCTCGCCGCCCCCGGTGCCCTGCCGCTCCCCGACCTTCTCGCGCGTCATCGCGCCGCCGCCGAGACGCTCGCCGCCGGGCCTCATGGCGGGCCGCACGTGCTCTGGGACAAGGACGCCGGCCGCGCCGCGCTCGCCCTCATCGACGAACTCGCCGCCGAGGCCTCCGCCGGCGGCACCCTGACCCCCGCCCAGTACCGCGCCCTCCTCGCCTCGCTCATGGCCGGCCGCGAGGTGCCGGAGGAGGCGGTGATCACCCATCCCGGCATCGCCATCTGGGGCACGCTCGAGGCCCGCGTCCAGTCCGCCGACCTCGTCCTCCTCGGCGGGCTCAACGAGGGCACCTGGCCGCGGCTGCCCGGCCCCGACCCCTGGCTCTCGCGCGCTATGCGCCGGTCGCTCGGCCTGCCGAGCCCCGAGCGGGTGATCGGCCTTTCCGCCCACGACTTCCAGCAGGCCGCAGGCGCCGCGCGCGTCGTCCTCTCCCGCGCCATCCGCGACGCCGAGGCGCCGACCGTGCCCTCGCGCTGGCTCCTGCGGCTGCAGAACCTGATGGCGGGTCTCCCCCCCGAGGGCCCCGCCGCCCTCGAGGCCGCGAAGGACCGCGGCAAGGTCTGGCTCGCCCGCGCTGCCCTCGTTGACCGGCCGGCGGCGCCCGTCCCCGCCGTCCGGCGCCCCTCGCCGCGCCCGCCCGCTGCGGCCCGGCCCACCCGCCTGTCGGTCACGCAGGTCGAGACGCTGGTCCGCGATCCCTATGCTATCTACGCCCGCCACGTCCTGCGGCTGAAGCGGCTCGACCCGCCGGGCCGCGCGCCCGACGCCCTCGCCCGCGGCACGGCGCTCCACGCCGTGATGGAGGCCTTCGGCGCCGCCACCGACGCGGGCCTGCCCGCCGACCCCGCCGCGCTCTTCCGCGCGATCGCCCGCGCCGCCCTCGCCGCCGAGGTGCCCTGGCCCGCCACCCGCGCGCTCTGGTTCGCCCGGCTCGACCGGGCCGCCGACTGGCTCGCCGCCGCGGAATCCGAGCGCCGCGCCCGCGCCGCGCCCCGCGCGCGCGAGGTCTCGGGCACCCTCGCGCTGCCCACCCCGCTCGGCTTCACCCTCAGCGCCAAGGCCGACCGCATCGACATGACCGCCGACGGTGCCTACGCGCTCTACGACTACAAGTCCGGCGGCCTGCCCAGCGCCAACGAAGCCAGGGCCTTCCACCTGCAGCTGCCGCTCGAAGCCGCGATCGCCGCCGCCGGCGGGTTCGAGGGCCTGCCACCAGGTCCCACACTCCACATGGAGCTGATCGGCCTCGGCGCCGGCGGCACGTCGCTCGTCCTCGAAGCCGATCCCGCCGAGGTCCTCACCCGGCTCACCCGCCTGATCGCGCTCTACCAGACCACCGCCGGCTTCACCGCCCGCCTGCGCCCGCAGAAGCTCAGCTACGACAGCGACTACGACCACCTCTCGCGCTTCGGCGAATGGTCCGACGAGGATACGCCGCTGGCGGAGGACCTCGCATGACCGATGCCGCCCGCGCCCAGATCGAAGCGGCAGAACCCGGCGCCTCGGCCTGGGTCTCGGCCAATGCCGGTTCGGGCAAGACCCGGGTGCTGACCGACCGGGTGGCGCGGCTGCTGCTCTCCGGCACCGATCCCCAGCGCATCCTCTGCCTGACCTACACCAAGGCGGCGGCGGCCGAGATGCAGAACAGGCTGTTCGAGCGGCTCGGCAAGTGGTCGATGCTCGCCGATGCCCCGCTCGCCGGCGAACTGGCCGAACTGGGCGAGACCGGCCCCGCCCTCGCTTCCGCGAATCTCGCCCGCGCCCGTACCCTCTTCGCCCGGGCGCTGGAAACCCCCGGCGGGCTCAAGATCCAGACGATCCACGCCTTCTGCGACACGCTGCTGCGCCGCTTCCCGCTCGAAGCCGGTGTCGCCCCCCAGTTCGCCGTGCTCGACGATCCCGGCGCCCGCGCCCTGCGCGAGGAGGTGCTGGAGGCGCTGGCGCTCGAGGACCCCGCCACCTTCGCCGCCATGGCCCGGCACCTCGGCGGAGACGAACCCGACCCGCTCGCCGCCGAGATCGCGACCCGCCGCGCGCTCTTCGCCGGACCCTTCGACCCCGCCCGTCTCGCGGACGTGCTCGACGCCGATCCCGCGCTGACGCCGCAGGCGATCGCGGATGCGGTGCTGACCCCCGGCACCCGCGACCTCCTGCGCGGCTGGGTGCCGATCCTCGCCGCGGGCAAGACCACCGATCAGAAGGCCGCCACAGCACTCCGCACCGCGCTCGCTGTGACGACCGACACGCTGCTCGACACCCTCGAATCGATCCTGCTCTTCGGGGCCGGCGCCGCCGCGCCCTTCGGCGCCAAGATCGGCAAGTTCCCCACGAAAGACCTGCGCAACGCCCATCCCGGCCTTTCGGAAGACCTCGACGCCCTCATGCTGCGCGTCGAGGACGCCCGCCGCCGGCGCGTCGCCCGCGCCGCCTGGGAACGCTCCTGCGCGCTCAACGCCTTCGCCCGCGGCTTCCTCGACCGCTACGCCGCGCGCAAGGCCGCCGCGGGCCTGCTCGATTTCGAGGACCTGATCGAGCGCGCCCGCCTCCTGCTGGAAAACCCCGAGACCGCCACCTGGGTCCTCTGGCGCCTCGACGGCGGCCTCGACCACATCCTCGTCGACGAGGCGCAGGACACCAGCCCCGCCCAGTGGCGGGTGATCGGCGCCATCTCGGCCGAGTTCTTCGCCGGCACCGGCGCGCGCGACCTCGCCCGCACGATCTTCGTCGTCGGCGACGAGAAGCAGTCGATCTATTCCTTCCAGGGCGCTGACCCGGCCGCCTTCGCCGACATGCGCGCGGTGATCTCCGACCAGCTCGACGCGCTCGAATCCGCGCTCAGGCCCTGCGACCTGATCTGGTCCTTCCGCTCCGCGCCGCCGGTGCTGCGGCTCGTGGACGCGGTCCTCAGCGGACCCCACGTGCGGGGTTTCGAGGGGATCGAGCACCGCGCCTTCCACGCCGGCCGCCCCGGAAGGGTGGAGCTCTGGCCGTTCCTGCCGAAGCCGGACAAGCCCGAGGAAACCCCCTGGGACGAGCCGGTCGACATGCCGGCCCCCGACGACCCGGTCCTGATGCTCGCCGAGGACGTCGCGACCGAGATCGCCCACTGGCTGTCGGTCGGGCGGACCCTGCCGGGCAAGGGCCGCGCCATCGGCTCCGGAGACATCGCCATCCTCGTGCAGCGCCGGGGCCCGCTCTTCCACGCGATCATCCGCGCGCTGAAGCGCAACGGCGTGCCGGTCGCCGGGGCCGACGTGTTGCGCATCGGCGGCGAGCTGGCGGTGAAGGACCTGCTCGCCGCGCTCCGCTTCGCCGTCACCCCGGCCGACGACCTCTCGCTCGCCGCCTTCCTGCGCAGCCCGATCGGAGCCTTGAGCGAAGCCCAGATCTTCCGTCTCGCCCACGACCGCCCCGGCACGCTGTGGCAGGCGCTGCGCCAGTCGCCGGACCATGGCGATCTGCGCGCGATGCTCGCCGATCTCGCCGGCCAGGCGGATTTCCTGCGTCCCTACGAGATGCTCCAGCGGCTGCTGATCCGCCACGACGGCCGCACCCGGCTGATCGCGCGCCTCGGCGCCGAGGCCGAGGACGGGATCGACGCGCTCCTCGACCAGGCGCTCGCCTACGAACGCGCCGAGCCGCCCAGCCTCACCGGCTTCATCGCCTGGATGGACCGCGCCGAGGTCAAGGTGAAGCGCCGGCAGGAGGAGGGCGGCGCGCAGGTCCGGGTGATGACCGTGCACGGCGCCAAGGGGCTCGAGGCCGAGATCGTGATCCTGCCCGACACCGCGAAGCGCCGCGAGGGCCGCAACCGGCCTGCCGTCCTGCCTCTGCCCGACGGCCTCGCCGGCTGGGCCGGGCCGCGCGAGGACTCGCCCCCGGCACTGATCGCCGCCGACGACGACCGCCGCACCCGCGCCGAGGCCGAGAACCTGCGCCTGCTCTATGTCGCGCTGACCCGCGCGCGCACATGGCTGATCGTCGCGGGCGCGGGCCTTCCGGGCAAGGAGCCGGCGGACAGCTGGCATGGCCTCGTCGCCGAGGCGATGGACCGGCTCGGCGCCGCCACCGACCCCGAGGGCCGCCGCGTGATTGCCGAGGGCTGGTCCGACGCGACCTCCAGCGCCGTCGCCGGACCCGAGCCCGATACCGCGACGCTGCCCGACTGGGTCACGCGTCCGGCGCCGGTGCCCGAGACCCCGCCGGCGCCGCTCTCCCCCTCCGCCCTCGGTGGCGCGCATGTCCTGCCCGCCGAAGCCGGCGCCGGCGGCGATGCCGCGGCGCTCGACCGTGGCACGCGCATCCATCTCCTGCTCGAACACCTGCACGGCCGCCCCGCCGCCACCCGCGCGGACCGCGCCGCGCGGCTCCTGCCCGGTCTGCCGGAGGCGGAGGAACTGCTCGCCGAGGCCGCCGCCGTGCTCGACGCCCCCGACCTCGCGCAGGTCTTCGGCCCGGATTCGCTGGCCGAGGTCGAGGTGACGGCGGAACTCGCCGAACTCGGCCACCGCCGCATCCGCGGCCGCATCGACCGGCTGGTGGTCGGGCCCGACCGGGTGCTCGCCCTCGACTTCAAGTCGAACCGCGTCCTGCCCGCCCGGCCCGAGGAGGTGCCCGAGGCGATCCTGCGCCAGATGGGCGCCTATGCCGCCGCGCTGGCCCCGCTCTGGCCCGGCCGGCGGGTGGAGACCGCGGTGCTCTGGACCCGCGGGCCGCTCCTGATGCCGCTGCCCGCCGCACTCACCACCGCCGCCCTCGCCCGGGCAGGCGCCGCGCTCGCCGCGGGCGGTATACCACCGTCCGGACCCGCCCTTGACCCTCCTCCGGGGCGGCCATAGTTTAGGCCCGAAGATCAGGAACAGGAGTCTCCGATGCCCACTGTCAAGGTGACGGACAAGACGTTCAGCGACGAGGTGCTGTCCTCGGAAGTCCCCGTACTCGTTGACTTCTGGGCGGAGTGGTGCGGCCCTTGCAAGCAGATCGGCCCTGCGCTCGAGGAGCTCGCCGCCGAATACGAGGGCAAGCTGAAGATCGCCAAGATCAACGTCGACGAGAACCCCAACCTGCCCGCCCGGTTCGGCGTCCGCGGCATCCCCGCGCTCTTCATGTTCAAGGGCGGCGAGGTCGTGTCGAACCGCACCGGCGCCGCCCCCAAGGCGAGCCTGAAGGGCTGGATCGACGAGACCGTCTGAGGTTTTCCGGCCCCGGGCCGAACCATCCGACATGCAAAGGGCCGGGGGCGACCACCCCCGGCCCTCGTCGTTTCTACCCGTTCTCGCGCAGCACCCGTCCGGCGAGGTAGAGCGACCCGCAGATCAGGATGCGCGCCTGCGGTTCCGCCGCGACGATCGCCGCGATGGCCTCGGCGATCGACGGTGCGGTTTGGGCGGGGAAACCGGCGGCCTCTGCCGCCGCCACGGTCTGTTCGGCCGTCAGGGTCGCGGCCTCACCCGGGATGCCGACCCCGTGCAGCGTCCGCGCCGCCGCCGCGAGCGGCCGCAGGAAGCCGCCGATGTCCTTGGTGTTCAGCATGCCGACGATCAGGTGCAGCGGCCGAGCCGGCAGCCGCCCGACCGCCTCGGCCAGCGCCACGCCCGCCGCCGGGTTGTGCCCGCCGTCGAGCCAGAGCTCCGCCGTCCCGGCCAGTTCGACCAGCGGCCCGCGCCGCAGCCGCTGCATCCGCGCCGGCCACTCCGCCCGCGTCACCGCCGCCGTGCAGCCGGCCTCGTCGATCCCCAGTTCGCGCAGCGCCGCCAGCGCCGTGCCCGCGTTCCCGACCTGATGCGCCCCGATCAGGTTCGGCAGCGGCAGGTCCAGAAGCCCGGTCAGGTCCTGGAACACCATGCGCCCGTGCTCCTCGCGCACCTGCCAGTGCTCGCCCTCGGCGATCAGCGGCGCGCCGACCGCCATGGCCCGGTCCTCGATCACCGCCCGCGCGGCCCCGTCCTGCAAGCCGACCACGCAGGGCACACCGCGCTTCAGGATGCCCGCCTTCTCGAAGGCGATCGCCTCGATCGTCTCGCCCAGGTACTGTTGGTGGTCGAGCGAGACCGGCGTGATCACCGTCAGCCGCGGCCGGTCGACCACGTTCGTCGCGTCGAGCCGCCCGCCGAGCCCGACCTCGAGCAGCACGGCATCCGCCGGCGTCTCGGCGAAGGCGAGGAAGGCCGCCGCGGTGGTGATCTCGAAGAAGGTGATCGGCGCCCCGCCGTTCGCCGCCTCGCAGGTTTCCAGCAGGTCGATCAGCCGGTCCTCGTCGATCAGCTCGCCGGCGAGCCGGATCCGCTCGTGAAACCGCGCGAGATGCGGCGAGGTATAGACATGGACCTTCTGCCCCGCCGTCTCCAGCCCCGCCCGGATCATCGCGACCGTCGAGCCCTTGCCGTTCGTGCCGGCCACATGCACCACCGGCGGCAGGTCCCGCTCCGGATGGCCGAGCGCGGCCAGCAGGCGCTCGACCCGGCCCAGCGTCAGGTCGATCACCTTGGGATGCAGCGACATCAGGCGTGCGAGCACGCGGTCGCTGTCGTGGGTCATGGGGCTGGCGGTTCGGCCGGGGCGGGCGCGGGCTCCGCCTCGCTCGGGGCGGGCAGCTCGCCGAAGACCGGCGGCGGCTGCTTCATCAGGAGCCGCAGGAGGATCGCCAGTTCCTCGCGCAGCTTGCCCCGCGGGACCACCCGGTCGAGCATGCCATGGTCGAGCAGGTACTCGGCCCGCTGGAACCCCTCGGGCAGGGTCTCGCGGATGGTCTGCTCGATCACCCGCGGCCCGGCGAAGCAGATCAGCGCGTTCGGCTCGGCGATCTGAACGTCGCCCAGCATCGCGTAGGAGGCGGTCACGCCCCCCGTGGTGGGATGGGTCAGCACCACCACATAGGGCAGGCCCGCCTCCTTGAGCATCTGCACCGCGACGGTCGAGCGCGGCATCTGCATCAGGCTGAGGATGCCCTCCTGCATCCGGGCGCCGCCCGAGGCGGAGAAGAGCACCATGGGGCATTTCAGCTCCAGCGCCCGTTCGGCCCCGGCGATCACCGCATTGCCCACGTACATCCCCATGGACCCGGCCATGAAGCTGAAGTCCTGACCGACGCAGACCGTGCGCAGGCGCGCGATCTCGCCTTCGGCGACCAGCATCGCGTCCTCGGCCCCGGTGGACTTGCGGGCTTCCCTGAGGCGGTCCGAATATTTCTTCTGGTCGCGGAAGCCGAGCGGATCGGTCAACGGCTTCGGCACCGCGATCTCCGAGAAGATCCCGCCGTCGAACAGCGCGGTGAAGCGCTGGCGCGGGGTGATCGCCATGTGGTGGCCGCAGTTGTTGCAGACGTTGAGCGCGTCGGCGAGTTCGCGGTGGAACAGCATGCTCCCGCAGTTCTCGCACTTCACCCACAGGTTCTCGGGGATCTCGCGGCGCGAGAACAGCGAGTTGATCTTCGGGCGGACGTAGTTGGAGATCCAGTTCATTCGGGCGCCTCCGGAGCCTGCGCCTAGATAGAGCCCTCGCCCCGCGATTGCAACGCGCACCGGCGCTGCAGGATCCACAGGTAGACCGCATAGGCGACGAGGATCATGGCGATGTTGCCGAGAAGCGCGTTGCGCACCGCCACCGGGTCCGACGTGTCGAGCGGCGCCTCGAAGAGCGCGAGGTCCGAAAGCTCGCCCGACACCGCCACCAGGAGGATCGCGACCGTGTTGTTGGCGAAGTGCAGCCCCATCGCGGCGGACAGGTTCCCGGTCCTCGCGGTCACGTCGGCGAGGATCAGCCCCATCAGCCCGGCCGCGAGCGCCATCAGCCAGGCGTTCGCACCGAAGGTGACGGGGTTCCAGTGCAGAAGGCCGAAGAGGATCGAGGGTAGCAGCCACCAGACGAGCCGGCTGCGGAACCGCGCGGCGAGCTGCTGCATGAGGTAGCCGCGGAACGCCAGTTCCTCCGCCCCAGTCTGGACCAGCACGCCGAGAAGCGCCACCGGCACCCAGGGGAGCCAGGCACCGAGCGGAATGCGCTGGTCGATCGGAAGGAACCACAGGACGGGCAGGGCCGTCGCAGCCGCGATCCCGAAGACGACCCCGGCGCCTTGCGCGAACTGGCGCAGGCTGAACCCCGCGGGCCCCATCAGGCTGCCGAGGCCGCGCCGGTGAAACAGGCGGAGGCCCACGACGAGGCCGAGGAGAAGGCCCGCGAAGGTGAAGAGGAAGCCGAGCAGGAGGAGCCGACCCCCGTCTGCCGATTGGCGGAGGAACGGTGCGGCGAGCCCCAGCATGCCGCCCGCCACCGCGAACCAGACGAGCACCGTGGCGAGCACCCCGAGCACCAGCCGCCAGACCTCCGGCCGGGCCTGCGCCGGCGCGACGAAGGCCTCGAGGCGGGCATCACGGTGGGGCAGGATCGGCATCGGGCTCCTCTCGCGCAGGACCCTTACCTAGGTCCCGGACCCGGCGGGCTCAACGCTTGAGATTCCCGCGCCTCTCGCCTATGCCGTCAGGAACCATGAATGCCGGGGAGGATTACGGAATGGACGCGCCGAAGTTCGACAAGTCGAAGCTGCCCAGCCGCCACGTGACGGAAGGGCCCGAGCGCGCGCCCCATCGCAGCTATCTCTACGCCATGGGCCTTTCGGAGGCCGAGATCCACCAGCCGCTGATCGGCGTCGCGACCTGCTGGAACGAGGCCGCGCCCTGCAACATCGCGCTGAACCGCCAGGCCCAGGCGGTCAAGCTCGGCGTGAAGGCAGCCCTCGGCACCCCGCGCGAGTTCACCACCATCACCGTGACCGACGGCATCGCGATGGGCCATGACGGGATGAAGTCCTCGCTCGCCAGCCGCGACGCCATCGCCGACACGGTCGAGCTGACCATGCGCGGCCATTGCTACGACGCGCTCGTCGGGCTCGCCGGCTGCGACAAGTCGCTGCCCGGCATGATGATGGCGATGGTGCGGCTGAACGTGCCCTCGGTCTTCATCTACGGCGGATCGATCCTGCCCGGCCGCTTCCAGGGCCGTGACGTCACCGTGCAGGACGTCTTCGAGGCGGTGGGCCGTCACCAGGCCGGCGCCAACTCCAGCGAGGAGCTCGACGCGCTCGAGCGTGTGGCCTGCCCCTCGGCCGGTGCCTGCGGCGGACAGTTCACCGCGAACACCATGGCCTGCGTGTCGGAGGCGATCGGGCTCGCGCTCTTCAACTCCTCCGGCGCGCCCGCGCCCTACGAAAGCCGCGACCAGTACGCCACCGCCAGCGGCGAGGCGGTGATGCGCCTGCTCGAAAAGGGCATCCGCGCCCGCGACGTCGTCACCCGCAAGTCGCTCGAGAACGCCGCCCGCGTCGTCGCCTGCACCGGCGGCTCGACCAATGCCGGCCTGCACCTGCCGGCCATCGCGCACGAAGCGGGGATCGACTTCGACCTCGACGACGTCTGCGCAATCTTCCGCGAGACGCCCTATTTCGTGAACCTCAAGCCCGGCGGCGAATACGTGGCCAAGGACCTCTACGACGTCGGCGGCGTGCCGGTGGTGATGAAGGAACTGCGCAAGGCGGGCCTGATCCACGAGGACTGCATCACCGCCTCGGGCCGCACCATCGGCGAGGAACTCGACCGTGTGACCGGCGATGCCGACGGCAAGGTGATCTACCCGGTCACGAACCCGATCTCGAAGACCGGCGGCGTCGTCGGGCTGAAGGGCAACCTTGCCCCCGAGGGCGCGATCGTGAAGATCGCCGGCATGAGCGAGGACCAGCTGGTCTTCACCGGCCCCGCCCGTGTCTTCGAATGCGAGGAGGACGCCTTCGCCGCCGTCAAGGCGCGCAGCTACAAGGAAGGCGACGTCATCGTCATCCGCAACGAGGGGCCGAAGGGCGGCCCCGGCATGCGCGAGATGCTGTCGACCACTGCGGCGCTCTCCGGCCAGGGCATGGGCAAGAAGGTCGCGCTCATCACCGACGGCCGGTTCTCGGGCGCGACCCGCGGCTTCTGCGTCGGCCATGTCGGGCCCGAGGCGGCGCACGGCGGCCCCATCGGCCTCCTGCGCGACGGCGACATGATCACGCTCGACGCGATCAAGGGCGAGATCAGCGTGGCGCTCAGCGACGAGGAGCTCGCCCGGCGTCGCGCGGAATGGAAGGGCCCGCGCGAGACGATCCACGCCAGCGGCGCGCTCTGGAAATACGCCCAGCTCGTCGGTCCGACCCGGCTCGGCGCCGTCACCCATCCCGGCGCCCGCGCCGAGCGTCATGTCTACGCCGATCTCTGATCGACCTCGGCCGGCGCGGGTCGTGCCCCTGCGCCGGCTGCTCGCGGGCCTCGGCCTTCTCGTGGCGGCGCTCGCCGTCGCGGGCTGCGAGCCCGGCGTCTCGCGGCAGGGGGCGGACCGGACGGTCGTCACGGTCTCGGGCCAGGCGGTGACCATCGCCGCGCCCCCCGGCTTCTGCGTCGATCATGCCAGCACGAACGTCAACGCCGCCGGCGCCTTCGTCCTCGTCAGCGATTGCGCGCTCCTCGGCCAGAGCCCGTCGAACGGCGTTCCGGTCGGCGCCGTGCTGACCGCCAGCGTCTCGAGCGGGTTGAACGCCGGCATCCCGGCGGAACAGACCCTCGCCGAACTCGAGGCGTTCTTCGGCACCGCCCAGGGGCGGGCCATCGTCGGGCGCAGCGGCGACGCGGCCCGGACCCGCGTACTCCAGACCCGGACGCGGAACAACGTGCTCTACGTCCTGGTCGAGGACCGCGGCCAGCAGCGCATCCCCGGCGTCGAGCAGCGGTTCTGGCGCGCCTTCCTCGACGCCTCGGACCGCATGGTGGCGCTCTCGGTCATCGGGTTCCAGGGCGCGGGCGTCGGTCCGGAACAGGGGCTCGCCTATCTCCAGTCCTTCGCCGACGCGATCCAGCGCGCGAACGGGATCGCCGCGCCGGCCCCCGCCTCCTGAGCCCGGCGACGTGACGGCGGCCCCCTACCCGAACCTCTTCCGCCCGCTCGACCTCGGCCACGTCACCCTGCCGAACCGGATCCTGATGGGATCCATGCACACCGGGCTGGAGGAAACCGGCGACTGGACCCGGGTCGCCGCCTTCTATGCCGAACGGGCCCGGGGCGGCGTCGCGCTGATGGTCACCGGCGGCATGGCACCGAACGGGGAGGGCGCGGTCCTGCCCGGTGCCGCCGGCCTCTTCACCCGCGCGGACATCGCCAACCACCGCCGCGTCACCGATGCGGTTCATGCCGAGGGCGGCCGGATCGCCATGCAGATCCTGCACGCCGGCCGCTATGCCTACACGCCCGAGGCGGTCGCCCCGAGCCCGATCCGCTCGCCGATCTCGCCGCACACGCCGCGGGAACTCGACGCGGCCGGGATCGAGAAGCAGATCGCCGACATCGCCACCGCCGCCGCCCGCGCCCGCGAGGCCGGCTACGACGGCGTCGAGGTCATGGGGTCCGAGGGCTATCTCCTCAACCAGTTCCTCGTGACCCATACCAACCGGCGCAACGACGATTGGGGCGGCAGCTTCGAGAACCGCATGCGCCTGCCGGTCGAGGTGGTGCGGCGGGTCCGCGCGGCGGTCGGCCCGGACTTCATCGTGATCTACCGCCTGTCGCTGATCGACCTCGTCCCCGACGGCCAGACCTGGGACGAGACCGTCACGCTCGCCCGCGCGGTCGCGGCGGCGGGCGCCACCCTCATCAACTCCGGCATCGGCTGGCACGAGGCGCGGGTGCCTACCATCGCCACCTCGGTCCCCCGCGCCGCCTTCGCCTGGGTGACGAAGAAGCTGATGGGCGCGGTCCCGGTGCCTCTGATCACATCGAACCGGATCAACACGCCCGAGGTGGCCGAGGCCGTCCTCGCCGAGGGCTGCGCCGACATGGTCTCCATGGCCCGGCCGTTCCTCGCCGATGCGGACTTCATGGCCAAGGCCCGCGCGGGTCGCTCCCGCGCGATCGTGCCCTGCATCGCCTGCAACCAGGCCTGCCTCGACCATACCTTCGCGCTCAAGCTCTCCACCTGCCTCGTCAACCCGCGCGCCTGCCACGAGACCGAACTGGTCTATGCCCCCGCGCCGCATCCGCGCGCCGTCGCCTTGGTGGGCGCCGGTCCCGCCGGCCTCGCCACGGCGCTGGTCGCGGCGGGCCGCGGCCATCGCGTCACCCTCTTCGAGCGCGACGCCGGGATCGGCGGGCAGCTGAACCTCGCCCGGCTGATCCCCGGCAAGGAGGAGTTTCACGGCCTCGTCACCTACTACACAAACGCCGTCGCCGAGGCCGGGATCGACCTGCGCCTCGGCACTGACGCGACCGCTGCCGACCTCGCCGGTTACGACGAAGTGATCCTCGCCACCGGTGTCCTGCCGCGCGATCCCGGCATTCCGGGTCAGGATCTGCCGCATGTGCTCGGCTATCTCGACGTTCTGCGCGGCGCCCCGGTCGGCCCGCGCGTCGCCATTGTCGGCGCAGGCGGCATCGGCTTCGACATCGCCGAATTCCTCAGCCATTCCGGCCCCTCGCCGGCCGAGCATCCCGACCTCTGGCGCGCGGAATGGGGCGTGGGCGACCCCGAGGCCTTCCGCGGCGGGCTGGTCCCCGCCCGGCCCGAACCCTCCGCCCGGCAGGTCACGCTCCTGCAACGCAAGCCCGGCCGTCCCGGCAAGTCGCTCGGCAAGACCACCGGCTGGATCCACCGCGCCCGTCTCGCGGCCCGCGGCGTCGCCATGCTCGGCGGCGTGAACTACGAGGAGATCACCCCCCGCGGCCTGCGGATAAGCCACGGGCCGGCGCGCGAGCGGCCGGAACTGCTCGAGGTCGACACCGTGGTGATCTGCGCGGGGCAGGAGCCGAACCGGTCGCTGGCGGACGAACTTCGCGCTCTCGGGATCGCGCCGCATGTCATCGGCGGCGCCGATGTCGCGGCGGAGCTTGACGCCAAGCGCGCCATCGATCAGGGCAGCCGTCTCGCCGCGCGGATCTAGAAAGGCTCATGGCAGAAAAGTTCGACGTGATCGTGATCGGCGGCGGCATCGCAGGCATCGGCGCCGCGGCCGAGATCTCGGCCGCGTCCAGCGTCATCGTCCTCGAACGCGAGGTGTCGCCGGGCATGCACGCCACCGGCCGCTCCGCCGCGGCGTTCCTGCTCAACTACGGCAACGCCCCGGTGCGCCAGCTCACCCGCGCCTCCGAACCCTTCTACCTCGACCCCGATCCGGAATTCTGGCCCGCACCGCTCCTCGCCCCGCGGGGCGAGCTCTTCCTCGCGCGCCCGGGCGAGGAGGCGCAGATGACCGCCCATCTCGCCACGTCATCGACCGCCCGGCCCGTCAGTCCCGCCGAGGCCGTGGCGATCGTTCCCATCCTGCGTGCGGAGACCTTCAGCGCCGCCGCCTACGACCCCAACGGCCGGGACATCGACGTCGATCTCCTGCTTCAGGGCTGCATCCGGCGCCTGCGCCGGAACGGCGGGCGCATCGAGACCGGGGCAGAGGTCATCGCGATCACCCGCGGTGACGGCCTCTGGACCGTGGACACGCGGGCAGGGCGCTTCACCGCCCCGGTCGTGGTGAACGCCGCCGGCGCCTGGGTCGACGCCGTCGCGCGCCTCGCGGGCATCGCGCCCATCGGCCTCCGCCCGCTGCGCCGCTCCGCCGCGATCCTGCCCGCGCCCGAGGGGCACGACCCGATGGGCTGGCCGCTCTTCGGACCGCTGGCCGAGGACTGGTACGCCCGGCCCACGGGGGGCAAGCTCATGGTCTCGCCTGCCGACGAGGACCCGGTCGAGCCGCACGACGCCTGGCCCGACGACATGGTGCTGGCCGAGGGCCTGCACCGCTTCGAGCAGATGGTCACCGTCCCCGTCACCCGCGTCGAGCGCAGCTGGGCGGGCCTGCGCAGCTTCGTCGCCGACCGCACGCCGGTCGCGGGCTTCGACCCGGAGGCCCCCGGTTTCTTCTGGCTCGCGGGGCAGGGCGGCTACGGCATTCAGACCGCCCCGGCGCTTTCCCGCCTCGCCGCCGACCTGATCGCGGGCCGCCCGCCCGCGCTCGACCCCGCGACGGTCGCAGCCCTTTCCGCTGGCCGTCCCGGCCTCCGTTCCACCTGACAGCAAGGAGATTCCCATGTCCGACATTACCCGCCTGCACAAGGGCCCGCGCATGAGCCAGGCCGTCGTCCACAACGGCATCGTCTATCTCGCGGGCCAGGTCGGCACTGCCGGTGCACCACTCGCCGAACAGGTGCAGAGCGCGCTCGCCCAGGTCGACGCCCTGCTCGCCGAGACCGGATCGAGCAAGTCGCGCATCCTCAGCGCGACGATCTGGCTTGCCGACATGGCCGATTTCGCCGCGATGAACGAGATCTGGGACGCCTGGGTCGATCCCGCGAACCCGCCCGCCCGCGCCACCGGCGAGGCGAAGCTCGCCACGCCCGACTATCGCTTCGAGGTGATCGTCACCGCGGCGGTGGGCTGATCTCAGGCGCGCAGCCGGTCCATCACCGCGACCAGTTCCGCGGTGATGCCCGGCTCGGACAGCGCATGGCCCGCAGCCGTGACCATGCGCAGCTCCGACCCCGGCCAGGCCCGCTGGACCGCGTGGGCGGTATGCGGCGGGCAGATCATGTCGTAGCGGCCCTGCACGATATGCCCCGGAATGCCCTTCAGCCGGTCCATGTGTCGCAGCACATGACCATCGCCGTCGAGAAACCCGCCGTTGATGAAATAGTGGTTCTCCAGCCGCGAGAAGGCGAGCGCATAGGACGGCGAGGGATAGCTGCGCCCCTCGCCGGGATCGAGCACGGCGAGCGATGCCTCCCATCCCGCCCAGGCGCGGGCGAAGCGCACCTGCTCGTCGTGGTCCCCGCCGAACAGCCGGCGGTGATAGGCCGCGATCAGGTCGTCCCGCTCCGCCGCGGGGACCATCTCGGCGAAGGCCCGCCACTGGTCCGGCCAGAACGCCCCCGCCCCGCCGCCGTAGAACCAGTCGAGCTCGGCCCGCGTCATGGTGAAGACCCCGCGCAGCACCAGCGCCGCGACCCGGTCGGGATGCGTCTGGGCGTAGATCAGCGCGAGGCAGGCGCCCCAGGACCCGCCGAAGACGACCCAGCGCTCGATCCCGAGATGGACGCGGATGCGCTCGATATCCGCGATGAGGTCCCAGGTCGTGTTGTTCTCGACCGAGGCATAGGGCGTCGACCGCCCGCATCCCCGCTGGTCGAACAGCACTGCGCGGTAATGTCGCGGATCGAAGAACCGGCGCATCCCGGGACTGCACCCGCCGCCCGGTCCTCCGTGCAGCACAACGACCGGAACCCCGTCCGGCCGCCCGCACTGCTCGACATAGACCCGGTGGCCACCCGGCATCTCCAGTATCTGCTGGCGGAACGGCTCCAGCGGGGGGTAGAGACCGTTCCGGGGACCTGCGCCACTGGGACCGAGGTTTTCCTTCATGCGCGCACTATCTACGAATTCGATACGGGCAACAATCGCAGGTTGGACACATGAGCGCAACGTCATCCGCCAGCACCGTCGACGCCGCCGAGATCGCCAAGTTCGAGGCGATGGCCGCCGAATGGTGGAACCCCAACGGCAAGTTCAAGCCGCTGCACATGCTGAACCCCTGCCGACTCGACTACATCATCGACCAGATCGCCGCCGAGTTCGGCCGCGACCCGAAGGCCGACCGCCCCTTCGCGGGACTGCGGCTCCTCGACATCGGCTGCGGCGGCGGGCTCCTGTGCGAGCCGATGACCCGTCTCGGCGCCGAGGTGGTCGGTGCGGACGCCGCCGCCCGCAACATCCCGGTGGCGCGCCTCCACGCCGAGCAGATGGGCCTCGACATCGACTACCGCCACACCACCGCCGAGGATCTCGCCGCCGCGGGCGAGCGGTTCGACGTGGTGCTGAACATGGAGGTGGTGGAGCATGTCCCCGACCCGCTCACCTATCTCAACGCCTGCCGGCAGCTCCTGAAACCGGGCGGGCTGATGATCTGCTCGACCATCAACCGCAATCCCAAGAGCTATCTCATGGCGATCATCGGGGCCGAGCACGTGATGCGCTGGCTGCCGAAGGGCACCCATGACTGGAACAAGTTCATCACGCCCGACGAGCTCTTCGACCTCCTGCGTGAGGCCGGACTCGACCCGGTCGACCGCAAGGGCTTCGTCTTCAACCCGATCGCCTGGCGCTGGTCGATCTCCGACCGGGACCTGTCGGTGAATTACGTGACGGCCAGCATCCGGCCCAAGTCCTAGCGCCGCGGGTCCTCGGCGATCAGCGTCTCGCGCAGCGCCCGCAGGAAGGGCAGGGCGGTCCGGATGCGTTCCGGCCCCAGCCGCGCGAGCACGTCGTCGAAGACCGGCACGATCGCCCGCACCGCCTCGTCGCGCGCGGCCTGCCCGGCGGGTGACAGGCTGATCCACTTGCGGCGCGCATCGTCCCAATCTGGCCGGATATGGACCCAGCCCGCCGCGTCCAGCCGGTGCAGCGTGTTGGTCATCGCGCCCTTGGTGACGTGAAAGATCCGGGCGAGCTGCGCCGGCGTCCGCTCGCCGCCGAGCCGCGCGAACTGGTTCAGCACCATGAACTGCGACAGTTCCATGCCCTTCGGCAGCGCGCGGCTCAGCCGGTTCCGCGCCAGCTGCTCGGTCATCACGATCTCGCTGAAGAGCGCGATCACCAGCGGGTCCCTCGGTGGCGTGGCGCTCATGGCCCCGCGAACGCACGGTCGTGGCGCAGCGCGGGCACCCGGCTGCGCGCCCGCTCGATCGCGCCGAGGTCGAGATCGACCAGCGTCACCCCCGGTTCCTCGCCGCCGTCCGCCAGAACCTCGCCCCAGGGCGCCACGGCAAGGCTGTGGCCATAGGTCCGCCGCACCGCGCCCGCGCTCGTCGGATGGGTGCCGGTCTGGGCCGGGGCCAGCACGAAACAGCCGGTCTCGATCGCGCGCGCCCGCAACAGGACGTGCCAGTGCGCCTGCCCGGTCGGCACGGTGAAGGCCGCCGGCACGGTCAGGACCTGCGCGCCCGCCTGCGCCAGCGCCCGGTAGAGATAGGCGAACCGCAGGTCGTAGCAGACCGAAAGGCCCAGCTTGGCCCCCGCGGCCTCGGCCACCACGGCGCGTTCCCCCGGCCGGAAGCCCGCGGATTCCCGATAGCTCTCGCCGCCGTCCAGATCGACGTCGAACATGTGGATCTTGTCGTAGCGTGCCGTCACCGACCCGTCCGGCGCGATCAGGAACGACCGGTTGGCGAAGCGCCCGTCCGCGTCGCCGGTCCTGAGCGCGAGGCTGCCGATCATCAGCCACACCCCCGTCTCCGCCGCCACCGCGCGCAGCCGCGCGAGCGTCGCGTCCTCGGATTCGGTCCGCAGCACCTCTTCCTGGCGCGCCCGGCTCGCCGACATGATGTTCGTCACCTCGGGCGTGAGTACCAGCGCCGCACCCCCCGCCGCCGCCTGCCGGATCAGGCCTTCGGCCTGCGACAGGTTCGCCGACGGCACGTCGCTCGAACACATCTGGACGAGGGCCGCGCGCATCGGCTCACCCGGCCAGCAGCGCGTCGAGCTTGCCCGCGCGGTCCAGCGCGGCGATGTCGTCGTAGCCGCCGACCGGCGTCCCGCCGATGAAGATCTGCGGCACCGTCCGCCCGCCGTTGCTGCGCTGGATCATCTCCTGCCGGCGTTCCGGCGCGCGCAGCACGTCGATCTCCTCGAAGGCCACGCCCTTGCCCGTCAGAAGGCTCTTCGCGGCCATGCAATAGCCGCAGAACGGCGTCGTGTAGATCGTGACGGGTTTCATCCGGGGCCGGCCTCTGCTCGTTCGGCCCACTATACGGTCAAGGCTTCCTCGAAGGCAACGCGGGCCAGGACCAGCACGTCCACCCGGTCCGCCCCCGCCGACCGGCAGGCATCCGCGCAGGCCGACAGCGTCGCGCCCGAGGTCAGCACGTCGTCGATCAGCAGGACCGTCCGCTCCTCGATCCGCGGCCGGTGCCGCGCGGCGACGGCAAAGGCACCCGCCTGGTTCGCCTGCCGGCTCAGCCGGTCCATCCCCTCCTGCGGGATCGTCGCCCGGGTCCGGGTCAGAAGGTCCACCACCGCCGGCTTGCCCGACAGGACCGCCAGCCGCTTGGCCAGTTCGGCCGACTGGTTGTAGCGGCGCTTGATCAGCCTCCGCCAGTGCAGCGGCACGGGCGCGATCACGTCCGCCCGCTCCAGCACGCCCCGCCCCGCCGTCGCCATCCACGCGGCCAGCGGCTTCACCATGTCCAGCCGGTCGCCGTGCTTCAGCGCCAGCACCACCTTGCGCCCCGCCCCGGTATAGAGCACCGCCGCCGCCCCGCGGTCCCATGCCGGCGGATGCCGGTTGCAGCCGTCGCAGACGTCCTCCTCCCCCGCCGTGCCCATCAGCGGCACACCGCATTTCATGCAAGCCGTGCCCGCGACGAAATGCGTCTCCTTCCAGCAGGCCGCGCAGAGACCGTGCGGCGCATCCGTCGGCGCCGGGCAGGCGAGACAGCGCGGCGGGTAGATCGTGTTCAGCACCACGGTCTTTATCGCTTCGAGCATGGCGCGGGGCCCCGCAATCGCTACATAGAGGGCGGAACAACGGACCAGCCCATGCAGACCGCCCCCGCCCTTTTCGACACCGATCTCCTCGCCCGCCGCCGCGCGCGTGCCAGCCACGCAGGCGCGGACTTCCTGCACGAGGCGATGGCGGTCGAGGTCTCAGAAAGGCTGAAGGAGGTTAACAGGACCTTTACCGACCCCGTGGTCGTCGGCCCCCGCGCGGCGCTCTGGGCCGAACGGCTCGCGGAGGGCGGCCTCACGCCCGCGCGGCCCGTCCCCGATTCCGAGCCGCTCGGCCTCGCCGAAGGCGCGCACGATCTCCTCGTCCACGCGCTCGCGCTGCACTGGTCGAACGATCCGGTCGGCCAGCTCGTCCAGTCGCGCCGCGCCCTGCGCTCCGACGGGCTCTTCCTCGGCCTCCTCTTCGGCGGCCAGACCCTCGGCGAGCTCCGCACCGCCCTCGCCACGGCCGAGGTCGAGATCACCGGCGGGCTCAGCCCCCGCATCGCCCCGATGGGCGAGATCCGTGACCTCGGCGGCCTTCTGCAGCGCGCCGGCTTCGCCATGCCTGTCGCCGACAGCCACCGGCTGACCGTGACCTATGCCACCGCCTTCGACCTGTTGCGCGACCTGCGCGCGATGGGCGAGACGAACGTGTTGCGCGACCGCCTGCGCCGCCCGACGCGGCGGGCGGTCTTCCTGCGCGCGGCGGAACTATATGCCGAGCGTTTCGCGGGACCCGACGCGCGCATCCCCGCCACCTTCGAGATCGTCGTCCTGACCGGCTGGGCCCCTGCCGCCGACCAGCCGAAGCCGCTCCGCCCGGGCAGCGCCAGGATGCGCCTCGCCGACGCCCTCGGCGTTCCCGAATACCCCGCCGGCGAGAAGGCCGGACGATGATTCCGCGTTGACGCCGGCCCCCGGCGGGCTAGTTGGCCGCCGGTCCGGGAAGCAATTGTGTTGCCGAGGTCCCCCATGTATGACGCCCAGATGATCAATACCCCCCTTTCCCAGGTCAGGCCGGGCGAAGGCCGTCTCGCGCATGCCGCGCCGGACCATCCGCCGGTGCCGCCGGCCCGCGTGGGCGTCATCCTCGCCAATCTCGGCACGCCGGACGCGACCGACTACTGGTCGATGCGCCGCTATCTCAACGAGTTCCTGTCCGATCGCCGGGTGATCGACTACTCCCCCTGGCTCTGGCAGCCGCTCCTGCAGCTCGTCATCCTGACCAAGCGCCCCTTCAGTTCGGGCGAGGCCTATCGTGGCATCTGGAACACCGAGGCGGACGAGAGCCCGCTGCTCACCATCACCCGCAAGCAGACCGAGGCGGTGGCCGAGCGCATGGCGCTCCTCTACGGCGACCGGGTCGTCGTCGATTTCGCGATGCGCTACGGCAACCCCTCCACGCCCTCGGTCATCCAGAAGATGAAGCAGCAGGGCTGCGAGCGGATCGTGTTCTTCCCGCTCTACCCGCAGTATTCCGCCCCGACCACGGCCACGGCCAACGACCAGGCCTTCCGGGCGCTGATGAAGATGAACTGGCAGCCGTCGATCCGCACGGTGCCCGCCTATTACGACCACCCGCTCTACATCGAGGCGCTGGCCCGCTCGGTCGAGCGCGCCTATGCCGGGCTCGACCGCCGGCCCGACGTGCTGGTGACGAGCTATCACGGGGTGCCGCGCCGCTACCTGATGGAGGGCGACCCCTATCACTGCCAGTGCCAGAAGACCTCGCGGCTCCTGCGCGAACGGCTGGGCTGGGAGAAGGAGGACATCGTCGTCACCTTCCAGTCCCGCTTCGGCCCCGAGGAATGGCTCCAGCCCTACACGGTCGAGGAGGTCGCCCGCCTCGCCGAGGCCGGCAAGAAGCACATCGCCGTCATGGCGCCGGCCTTCTCCTCGGACTGCGTCGAGACGCTCGAGGAGATCAACGAGGAGATCAAGGAGAGCTTCGAGCACGCCGGCGGCGAGAGCTTCACCTACATCCCCTGCCTGAACGACGACGCCGCCCATGTCGACATGATGGTGGCGATCCTGCAGAACGAGATGGCCGGCTGGGCCTGACGCCTCACAGCCAGTCGCGCAGCACCGGGATCAGCGGAACGTCGGCCGGCGGCATGGGATAGTCCCGCAGCTCGGCCGGCCGCACCCATTTCAGCGCCTGTCCCTCGCGCGACTGGGGCATGCCCTGCCACTTGCGGCAGGCGAAGAGCGGCATCAGCAGGTGGAACTCCGGATAGGCATGGCTCGCGAAGGTCAGCGGCGCGAGGCAGCTTTCCCAGGTGTCGATGCCGAGCTCCTCGTGCAGCTCCCGGATCAGCGCCGCCTCGGGCGTCTCGCCCGCCTCGACCTTGCCGCCGGGAAACTCCCACAGGCCGGCCATCGCCTTGCCCTCGGGCCGCTGCGCCAGCAGAACCCGGCCGTCGCGGTCGATGAGCGCGACGGCCGCCACCAGAACCAGTTTCAAGAACGATAGTCCGCGTTGATCTCGATGTAGCGATGGGTCAGGTCGCAGGTCCAGACCGTCGCGGCGCCCTTGCCGATGCCGAGGTCCACGCCGATCACCAGCTCGGTCCCCTTCATGTAGGCCGCACCGTCCGCCTCGCGATAGTCCGGCGAGACCCAGCCGTTCTCGGCCACCGTGATGTCGCCGAACCGGATCGACAGCCTGTCGCGGTCCGCGTTCGCCCCCGACTTGCCGACCGCCATCACGATCCTGCCCCAGTTCGGGTCCTCGCCGGCGATGGCGGTCTTGACCAGCGGCGAATTGGCGATGGCGAGGCCCGCCCTGCGCGCCTCCGCATCCGACTTCGCCCCCGTCACCGCGATCTCGACGAACTTCGTCGCCCCCTCGCCGTCGCGTACCACCTGATGCGCGAGATCGCGCATCACCCCCTCCAGCGCCGCCTCGAAGGCCCTCGCCCGGGGGTCGCGGGCCGATGCGATCGGCGCCATCGCCGCCTTGCCCGTCGCCGCCATGATCAGCGAATCGGAGGTCGAGGTGTCGCCGTCCACCGTGATGCAGTTGAAGGTCCGGTCGGACGCCCGCGACACCATCGCCTGCAGGGTCTTCTGCTCGATGGCCGCGTCGGTGAACAGGAACACCAGCATGGTCGCCATGTCGGGCGCGATCATGCCGGAACCCTTGGCGAAGCCGGTGATCGTCACCTCGACCCCGTCCAGCTCGACCCGCGCCACCGCGCCCTTCGGAAAGGTATCGGTGGTCATGATCGCGCGCGCCGCCCGCTCCGCCGCGTCGGGCGAGAGCCCGTCGCGCAGCTCGCCGATCTTCGCGGTGATCCGCTCCGCCGGCAGCGGCTCGCCGATCACGCCCGTCGAGGCGACGAAGACGTGGCCCTGCGGCACCTTCAGCGCGGCCGCGGTCGCCGCGACGGTCGCCTGGACCGCCTCGCGCCCGACGCCGCCGGTGAAGGCGTTGGAGTTCCCGGAGTTCACCAGGAACGCATAGCCGCCCTTGAACCCCTTGCCCGCGGCGATCGCCGCGAGCTTCTCCTCGCACCACAGCACCGGGGCCGAGCGGGTGGCGGAGCGGGTGAAGACGCCGGCGACCGACGACCCGGGCGCGATCTCGGCCAGCATCACGTCGAGCCGCCCCTTGTAGCGAACCCCGGCCTCGGCCGCGGCGAACCGCACCCCGGCGATGGGCGGCAGCGCCGGGAAGCCGTCAGGCGGCGCGAGGGGCGAGACGGACGGCGCGGCCTTGACCGGTGCCGTCGCCTCCACCGCACCCTTCAGCTTCTTCACCTGCTTGCGCAGCTTCTTGACGGCCGCCTTCGCCGCCTTGGTCCTGGCGTCTTTCAGTTTGCCCATCGACCCGACCCCGCTCCCGCGCCCGTGGCTCAGTCCGCTTCCAGAACGGCGCTGTCGCGGATCGCCTCGGGTGCCACGGCGTTCTCGATCACCTCGATCGAGGCCCCGGCCCGCAGCGCCTCGATCTCCGTCTGCACCGCGTCCTGGCGCACCTGGTTCTCGACCTCGGCGCGCACGGCGTCGAGCGGCGGCGGCGTGGTCTCGCGGGTCTCGTCGAGCCGGATCAGGTGCCAGCCGAACTGGGTCTGGATCGGCTCCGAGACCGCGCCCGGCTCCAGCGCCACGACGCCCGCCTCGAACTCCGGCACCATGCGGCCGAGCCCGAACCAGCCGAGCGACCCGCCGTTCGCCCCCGATCCCGGATCCTGCGAATGCTCGGTCGCCAGCGCCGCGAAATCCGCGCCGCCCTCGATCTGGGCCAGCAGGTCCCGCGCCTCCTCCTCGGTCTCCACGAGGATGTGGGCGGCACGGTACTCGGTGGCCGGCTCGAACTCGGCGATCGCCGCGTCATAGGCCGCCTGCACCGCCTCGGGCGTGACCGCATCCTCGATCTTCGCGTTCAGCGCCTGCAGGGCGAGGTTGCCGCGCCGCTCGTTCTCCAGATGCAGCCGGACCGCCAACGGATCCTCCGCCGCATCCGTCGACAGCGTGTCGGCGAGCAGCGTCTGGTCGATCAGCTGCTCCACGATCATGGTCATCAGGGCGGCGTCCGGCACGGCCTGGTATTGCTCGGGCAGGCGGTTCCGCATCACGATGACATGGCCGAGGGTGATTTCGGTGCCGTTGACCGTGGCGACCACGGTCGAGGCGTCGTAGCCGCCGGCCTCGGGGGCGGCCGCGTCCTGGGCGAAGGCCGGGGCGGACAGGGCCAGGCCAGCGATGAGGCCGGTGGCGAAAAGGCTGCGCATGAAGCTCTCCTGATGGCGTGCCCTCGCGCGGGCACTAGGACATTCTCGGTCGGTCGGACCCTGCCGGGCCGCCGTTGACAGGCATGATCGCGCCGCTTACATCCATGCCCGATTGGACAGGGGCCGGCCGCGCCTCGCGCAGACTTAGTCCGTTCGGCGCCGGGGAACAAGCGCCCCCGTCGGGACCGGAGGCGCCTCGAGAGGCCTCCGCGGCTCGCACCGGACCTTCGAGGACAGGACTCTCATGCTGGGATTGGGTACTATCGCGCGCAAGGTCTTCGGCACGCCGAACGACCGCAAGATCAAGGCGACCCGCTCGCTCGTCGAGCAGATCAACGCCCTCGAGCCCGAGTTCCAGAAGCTCACCGACGAAGGCATCCGCGCCAAGACCGCGGAATTCCGCGAGCGGCTGGAAAAGGGCGAGACGCTCGACGACCTCCTGCCCGAGGCCTTCGCAAATGCGCGTGAGGCCGCCCGCCGCGCGCTCGGCCTGCGCCCCTTCGACGTGCAGCTCATGGGCGGCATCTTCCTGCACCAGGGCAACATCGCCGAGATGAAGACCGGCGAGGGCAAGACGCTGGTCGCGACCATGCCCGCCTATCTCAACGCCCTGACCGGGCGCGGCGTGCATGTGGTGACGGTCAACGACTACCTCGCCCGCCGAGACGCGGAATGGATGGGCCTCGTCTACCACACGCTCGGCCTGACCGTCGGCGTCGTGGTCCCCGGCATGGCCGAGGAGGACAAGAAGGCCGCCTATGCCGCCGACGTGACCTATGCCACCAACAACGAGCTCGGCTTCGACTACCTGCGCGACAACATGAAGTCGGAACTCTCGCAGGTGAACCAGCGCGATCACTATTTCGCCATCGTGGACGAGGTCGACTCGATCCTGATCGACGAGGCGCGCACGCCCCTGATCATCTCCGGCCCCAGCCAGGACCGGTCCGAGCTCTACATCACCATCGACAAGCTGATCCCCGAGCTGAAGCCCGAGCATTACGACCTCGACGAGAAGCAGCGTTCGACCACGCTGACCGAGGAAGGCAACGAATACGTCGAGCAGCGCCTGCACGAGATGGGCCTCCTGAAGGAGGGCCAGTCGCTCTACGACCCCGAGAGCACGACGATCGTCCACCACGTGACCCAGGGCCTGCGGGCGCATGTGCTCTTCAAGCGCGACAAGGACTACATCGTCCGCAACGACGAGGTGGTGCTGATCGACGAGTTCACCGGCCGCATGATGACCGGCCGCCGCCTGTCGGACGGGCTGCACCAGGCCATCGAGGCCAAGGAGAGCGTGACGATCAAGCCCGAGAACGTGACCATGGCCTCGGTCACCTTCCAGAACTACTTCCGTCTATACGAAAAGCTCGCCGGCATGACCGGCACGGCCGCGACCGAGGCCGACGAGTTCCTCGAGATCTACAAGCTCGGCGTGGTCGAGGTCCCCACCAACAGGCCGATCGCCCGCGTCGACCACGACGATCAGGTCTATCGCACCGCCAAGGAAAAGTACGCCGCCATCGTCAGCGAGATCGAGAAGGCCCACAAGGCCGGCCAGCCGATCCTCGTCGGCACCACCTCGATCGAGAAGTCCGAGATGCTGTCGGGGATGCTGAAGGCCGCGAACATCCCCCACAACGTGCTGAACGCCCGCTACCACGAGCAGGAGGCGAAGATCATCGCCGACGCGGGCGTGCCCGGCGCGGTGACGATCGCCACCAACATGGCCGGCCGCGGCACCGACATCCAGCTCGGCGGCAACGTCGAGATGAAGGTGATCGAGGCGGTCGAGGCCGCCGAGAAGGAAGGCCGCCACGTCGATCCCGCCGCCATCCGGGCGAGCGTCGAGGCCGAGGTCGCCGAGCGCAAGGCCAAGGCGCTGGCCGAGGGCGGCCTCTTCGTGCTCGCCACCGAACGCCACGAGAGCCGGCGCATCGACAACCAGCTGCGCGGCCGCTCGGGCCGTCAGGGCGACCCCGGCAAGACCATGTTCTTCCTCAGCCTCGAGGACGACCTGATGCGGATCTTCGGGTCGGACCGGCTCGATTCCATGCTCGGCCGGCTCGGCATGAAGGAGGGCGAGGCCATCGTCCACCCCTGGGTCAACAAGGCGCTGGAAAAGGCCCAGGGCAAGGTCGAGGCGCGCAACTTCGACATCCGCAAGAACCTCCTGAAGTTCGACGACGTGATGAACGACCAGCGCAAGGCCATCTTCGGCCAGCGCCGCGAGATCATGGAGGCCGAGGACCTCTCGGACGTCGTCGCCGACATGCGCCACCAGGTGATCGACGACCTCGTAGCCAAGCATATCCCGGCCAAGGCCTATGCCGAGCAATGGGACGTCGAGGGCCTTCAGGCCAAGGTGAAGGAAACGTTCAACCTCGACCTGCCCGTGCCCGCCTGGGCCGAGGAGGAGGGCGTCGACGAGGAACTCATCACCGAGCGCCTGACCGAGGCCGTGGACCGGATGATGGCCGAGAAGGCCGAGAAATACGGCGCCGAGACCATGCGGATGATCGAGAAGCAGGTCCTCCTGCAGACCATCGACCGCAACTGGCGCGAGCATCTGGTCACGCTCGAGCACCTGCGCAGCGTCATCGGCTTCCGCGGCTACGCCCAGCGCGACCCGCTGAACGAATACAAGTCCGAGGCGTTCCAGCTCTTCGAGGGGCTCCTGACCCGCCTGCGGGGCGAGGTCTCGCGCATGCTCTCCTACGTGCAGATCATGACGCCCGAGGAACAGCAGGCCATGATCGCCGAGTACCAGGCGCGGGCCAAGGCGCAGGCCGACCTGATCGCCGCCGCGCGTGCCAGCCTCCCCACGCCCGAGGGCCAGCCGGCGCCCCAGTCCGCCGCCCCGCGCCCCGCGCCGCAGCCGGCGATGGCCGGCGCCACGGTCGCGCTGCCCGGCGGCAGCAGCGTCGATCCCGACGACCCCTCGACCTGGGTGCATTCGGGCCGCAACGACGCCTGCCCCTGCGGCTCCGGCAAGAAGTACAAGCACTGCCACGGCCGCCTCTGACGGCGGCCGGCGGGCTCACACGTCCAGCGTGTGCGCCCGCTCCCACTCGGTCAGATGCGCGGCATAGGCCGCCCAGTCGGCCCGGCGCAGCTTCAGGTAGCTCGCGCTGAATTCCTCGCCCAGCGCCGCGCGCAGGTCCGCGTCCGCCTCGAAGGCCCGCAGCGCGTCGAGCAGGTTCAGCGGCAGCCGCGGCGCGTCCGGCGCCTTGTCCGCCTCGGCATACATGTCGATGTCGAGCCGCGGCCCCGGATCGGCCCCGTTCGCGATCCCGCTCAGCCCCGCCGCGACCACCGCCGCCTGCAACAGATAGGGGTTCGCCGCCCCGTCCGGCAGGCGCAGCTCGAACCGCCCCGGACCCGGCACCCGCACCATGTGGGTGCGGTTGTTGCCCGACCATGTGATGGTGTTCGGCGCCCAGGTCGCCCCGGACAGCGTGACCGGCGCGTTGATCCGCTTGTAGGAATTCACCGTCGGATTGGTCAGCGCCACCATCCCCTTCGCATGGGCGAGGATGCCACCCAGAAACCGCATCCCCTCCGCCGACAGCCCGTTCTCCCCGCCGTCGGCAAAGGCGTTGACCGTGCCCTCGCGGTTCCAGACCGAGACATGGATGTGACAGCCGTTGCCGGTCAGGTTCGTGAAGGGCTTCGGCATGAAGGTCGCGCGCAGCCCGTGCCGCTCGGCCACCGACTTCACCATGAACTTGAAGAACGAATGCCGGTCGGCGGTCACCAGCGCCTCGTCGAACTGCCAGTTCATCTCGAACTGCCCGTTCGCGTCCTCGTGGTCGTTCTGGTAAGGCTTCCAGCCGAGCGTCTGCATGTGGTCGCAGATCTCGGCGATCACGTCGAAGCGCCGCATCAGCGCCTGCTGGTCGTAGCAGGGCTTCTCCGCCGTGTCGTCCGCGTCCGAGATCGCGCGGCCGTCCGCGGTCAGCAGCATGAACTCCGCCTCGACCCCGCTGCGGATCGAGAACCCCCGCTCTGCCGCCGCGGCGAGCTGGCGCTTCAGCACCACCCGCGGCGCCTGCGCCAGCGGCGCGCCCCGCAGGTGGCAGTCCGCCGCCACCCAGGCGACCCCCGGTTTCCACGGCAGCGGCATCACCGCGGCGGGGTCGGGAAAGACGAAGAGGTCGGGATCGGCCGGGCTCATGTCGAAATGCGTGGCGAACCCGGCGAAGCCCGCGCCTTCGGCCTGCATGTCCCCGATGGCGGAGGCCGGCACCAGCTTGGTGCGCTGCGCCCCGAAGAGGTCGGTGAACGAGATCAGGAAATACCGGATCCCGTGTTCCTTCGCATAGTCCGCCAGATCCGCCGTCATGTACCCTCCTTGCTGTCCGCAGTCAGATCCCGGTTCGCCCGGGTATCCAGTCGGTCCCGGCCAGCGGCACCCCCGCCATCGCCGCCGCCTCGATGGTCAGCGCGCAGAGGTCCTCCGGCTCCAGGTTGTGCAGATGGCTCTTGCCGCAGGCCCGCGCGATGGTCTGCGCCTCCAGCGTCATCACCTTCAGGTAGTTGGCGAGCCGCCGCCCCGCCGCCACCGGGTCGAGCCGCGCGGCGAGTTCCGGGTCCTGCGTGGTGATCCCCGCCGGATCGCGCCCCTCGTGCCAGTCGTCATAGGCCCCCGCCGTGGTGCCGAGCGCCCGGTACTCCGCCTCCCAGCGCGGGTCGTTGTCGCCGAGCGCCACCAGCGCCGCCGTGCCGATCGACACCGCGTCCGCGCCCAGCGCCAGCGCCTTCGCCACGTCCGCGCCGTTGCGGATGCCACCCGAGACGACCAGCTGAACCTGCCGGTGCATCCCGAGTTCCTGCAGCGCCCGTACCGCTGGCCGGATGCAAGCGAGCGTCGGCATGCCGACATGCTCGATGAAGACCTCCTGCGTCGCCGCCGTGCCGCCCTGCATCCCGTCGAGCACGACCACGTCGGCGCCCGCCTTCACCGCCAGCGCCGTGTCGTAATAGGGCCGCGCCCCGCCGATCTTCACGAAGACCGGCTTCTGCCAGTCGGTGATCTCGCGCAGCTCGAGGATCTTGATCTCCAGATCGTCCGGCCCGGTCCAGTCCGGGTGCCGGCAGGCGGAGCGCTGGTCGATCCCCTTGGGCAGGTCGCGCATCTCCGCCACCCGGTCGCTGATCTTCTGGCCGAGCAGCATGCCGCCGCCCCCCGGCTTCGCCCCCTGACCCACGACGATCTCGATCGCGTCGGCCCGGCGCAGGTCGTCGGGGTTCATCCCGTAGCGGCTCGGCAGGTACTGGTAGACGAGCGTGGCCGAATGGTGCCGCTCCTCCTCGGTCATGCCGCCGTCGCCGGTGGTCGTCGAGGTCCCCGCGGCGGTCGCCCCGCGCCCCAGCGCCTCCTTCGCCTGCGCCGAAAGGGCCCCGAAGCTCATCCCCGCGATGGTGATCGGTATCGCGAGTTCCAGCGGCTTCGCCGCGTGCCGGGTGCCGAGCGTGACCGCGGTCTCGCAGCGTTCGCGATAGCCCTCCAGCGGATAGCGCGAGATCGAGGCGCCGAGGAACAGCAGGTCGTCGAAATGCGGCAACCGCCGCTTCGCGCCCCCGCCGCGGATGTCGTAGATCCCCGTCGCCGCCGCCCGCCGGATCTCGGACAGGGTGTAGTCGTCGAAGGTCGCCGACTTGCGCGGATGGGTGGGCGGTGTCGCGTCCATCAGTAGGCCCCCGCATTGTCGACGTGGAAATTGTAGAGCCGGCGCGCCGAGCCGTAGCGCCGGAAGCTGCCCGGATCGGCCTCGATCCCCGCCCGCTCCAGCAGGCCCGCGAGGGTCGCGCGATGCTCCGCCCGCATCTCCTTCTCGACGCAGTCCGCGCCGAGGCTCTTCACCGCCCCCCGCACGAAGAGCCGCGCCTCGTAGATCGAATCGCCCAGCGCCTCGCCCGCGTCGCCCAGCACCACCAGGTTTCCCTTCTGCGCCATGAAGGCCGACATGTGCCCGACGCTGCCGCCCACCACGATGTCGATCCCCTTCATCGAGATGCCGCAGCGGCTCGCCGCATTGCCCCGGATCACCAGAAGGCCCCCGCGCCCGGTCGCGCCCGCATACTGGCTCGCGTCGCCCTCGACGATCACCGTGCCCGACATCATGTTCTCGGCGACGCCGGGTCCCGCATTTCCCGCGATCCGCACGGTCGCCCGCTGGTTCATCCCCGCGCAGTAATAGCCGGTGGACCCGCGCACCGTGACCGTGACCGGCGCGTCCAGCCCCGCGGCGATCGCGTGCAGCCCGCGCGGGTTCAGCACCTCCCAGTCCGTCTCGTTCGTCTGCGTCGGCAGCGCGTGCAGCGCGCCGTTCAGTGCGCGCAGCGGTTCCGTGCCGAGGTCGAAGCTCCGCATTCAATGCTCCCAGAAATAGACCCGCGCCGGCTCCGGCTCCCAGATCCGCGCCGCCTCGATCCCCGGCAGCACGGCCAGCGCCCGGTATTCCGAACCGAAGGCCACGTAGTCCCCGGTCTCGGCCATCACCGCCGGCTTGCAGGCGATCGGGTCGCGCAGCACGCCGAAGCCCGTCTCGGTCCCCACCACGAAGGTGAAGAACCCGTCGAGATCGCCGAGCGCCGCCTCCAGCGCCTCCCCGAGCCCCGCCCCCTGCCGCATCCGGTGCGTCAGATACGCCGCGGCCACCTCGGAATCGTTCTCGGTCTCGAACCTCAGCCCCTCGCGCATCAGCACCCGCCGTACCGCGTTGTGGTTCGAGAGCGAGCCGTTGTGCACCAGGCACTGGTCCGGCCCGGTCGAGAACGGATGCGCCCCCAGCGTCGTCACCGCCGATTCCGTCGCCATGCGCGTGTGCCCGATGCCGTGGGTCCCCGTCATGCCCCGGATGCCGAACCGCGCCACCACGTCCCGGGGCAGCCCGACCTCCTTGTAGATCTCGATCCGCCGGCCCGCGCTCATCACCCGCAGTCCCTCGGGCAGCGCGCCCCGCGCCGCCTCCAGCCGCGCCTCCGGCAGGCCGACGACCGCGTGGCTGTCCTTCACCTTCACCGACCCGCCCGTCACCCGGTCGAGCCCGTCGAACGCCCTCCGGTCCGACTGCACCACCAGCTTCGCCTCCGCCCCCGCCCCCGGCCCATAGATCGCGATGCCCGCGCTGTCCGGTCCGCGGTCGGTCATGGTGATCAGCATGTCGGCCAGCAGGTCCCCCAGCCGGGGCTGCAGGCGCGCGTCCTTCAGGAACAGTCCGACGATCCCGCACATGGCGTGCTCCGCTACTCAAAGGAAACAAATTTTCATAGCAATGTGACGCGCCCTGCTCAAGAGGCAAGCATCTTGACGCCCGTCATCGGCTGGTCTCCCTTGGACCGATCCAACGGAAGCCGCCATGACCGCGCCCGATCCCGCCGCCTATCTCGCCTTCTTACGCGCGGCCGAACCGCTGAAGCACACGCTGCGCAATTCCTGGACCAGCGCCGGCCGGCGCGAGAGCACGGCCGAGCACAGCTGGCGGCTCGCGCTGATGGCGCTCGCGCTCGCCGAGGAACTGCCCGGGGTCGATCTCGCCCGCCTCATCTCCCTCCTCCTGATCCACGATCTCGGCGAGGCGGTGCGCGGCGACATCCCCGCACCGCTCCAGACCGGCGCCAAGGCCGCGGACGAACGCGCCGATCTCGCCGGCCTCCTCGCGCCGCTGCCGCCCGCGCCCGCCGCGCGCCTGCTCGCGCTTTGGGACGAATACGAGGCCGCCGCCACGCCCGAGGCCCGCATCGCCAAGGCGCTCGACAAGCTCGAGACCTGCCTCCAGCACGTCGAGGGCGCGAACCCGCCGGGCTTCGACTACGCCTTCAACCTCGGCTACGGCCGCGGCTTCGACGGCGCCCATCCGCTCGTCGACGCCCTGCGCGCCCTCGTCGACGCCGAAACCGGACGCCGGGCGAGGGAGGGCTGAGCATGGACGCACTCGAACGCTTCACCGCCGCCCAGAACCCGGTCTGGGACCGCGTCGTCGCGGAACTGACCGAGGGCGCCAAGCGCAGCCACTGGATGTGGTTCGTCTTTCCCCAGATCGCCGGCCTCGGCGAAAGCCCGATGTCCATGCGCTACGCCATCGCCACGCTCGACGAGGCCCGGGCCTATCTCGCCCATCCCGTGCTCGGCCCCCGCCTGCGCGAGGCGGTCAACCTGATGCTGGCCCACGAGGGCCGCGCCCCCGCCGCGATCCTCGGCGGCATCGACGCGGTGAAGTTCCGCTCCAGCCTCACGCTCTTCGCCGCGGCCGATCCCGGAGAGCCGCTCTTCCAGCGGGCGCTCGACGCCTTCTACGGCGGCGTGAAGGACCCCCAGACGGTGGCGCTACTCGGCGGCTGACGCCCGGACCGCCTCCGCCCGCCGCGGCAGCAGGATGCGGAACACCGCGCCCGGCGCGTTCGGCATCACCTTCAGGTCGCCGCCGAGGTTGCGCATGATCTCGCGGCTGATCGGCAGGCCCAGCCCCGCGCTGCCGGCGAGGTTCGCCTCGCCCAGGCGCGCGAACTTCTCGAACACCTCCTCGCGCTTGCCCTCGGGAATGCCCGGGCCGTTGTCGGCCACGTCGACGAACACCCGATCCCCCTCCTCGCCGACGCTGATCCGGATGCGCGCCTCCTCGCCGCGGCCGTACTTCACCGCGTTCGAGATCAGGTTGATGATCACCTGCGCCAGCCGGTCGAAGTCGGTCTCGACCACCAGCCCGGGGTCCGCCCCGCGCTCGACCGGCACCTCCTGCGACGTCAGCAGCCCCTCGGTCGCGCCCAGCGCCCGGTCGATCACGTCCGACAGCTTCACCGGCGCGATGTGGAACGTGACCCGGCCCGATTCGAGGAAGCTCAGATCGAGGATCTCGTCCAGGAGCCGCGTCAGCCGCTGGCTCTCCTCGCGGATGATCCCGAGGAAGCGCTGCGCCGTGGCGGAATCGAGATCCGGGCTGTCGCCGAGGATCTCGGCGAAGGACCGGATCGAGGTCATCGGCGTGCGCAGCTCGTGGCTCACCTGGCTCAGGAACGCGTCCTTCAGCGCGTCCATCCGCTTCAGCTGCTCGTTGGCATGGCGCAGCTGCTGTGCCGTCTCCTCCAGTTCCGCCGACTTCGCCTCCAGCCGCCGCGAGGTCTCGATCAGCTGCAGCGTCTCGTCGGCGATCTTCATCAGCCCCTCGACCGAGACCGTGCCCCGCCCGGCGATCTGGCTGACGAGTTCATGCGCCGAGGCCGCCCCGACCGAGCCCGCCATCTCGCGCTCCAGCCGCTGGATGAAGGCATCCGTCGGCTGCGGCAGCCCCTCCGACCGCCCCTGCTCCCGCGCGGCCGCCGAGAACAGCGTCTGCGCCGCCTCCGGCCCGAGGATGCGGGTGGCCAGCACCAGCAGGTCCTCCGAGGTGGCGCTCCGCGACACCAGCCCGGGGTCCCCGGCCGCGGATTGACGGAACACGTCGATGAACTGAGCCGCCTGGAACTGCTCCAGCGGCCGCGGCACCGACAGGAGCGAGACGGTCACGAACAGCCCGACGTTGAACACCATGCTCCAGAAGATGCAGTGCACCAGCGGGTCCATGCCCGTCATGCCGAAGAGCGCGCGCGGCCGCAGCGCCGCGATCCCGAAGAGCCCGTCCTGGATCGTCGCCGCGCTCAGCAGGAACCCGCCCTCGAAGCTCGGCAGGAACAGCGTGTAGGCCCAGACCACGAAGCCCGCGACGATGCCCGCCATCGCCCCCGCCCGCGTCGCGCCCCGCCAGAACAGCGCGCCGATCAGACTGGGGAACACCTGCGCCATGCCGGCGAAGGAGATCAGCCCGATCGCCGCCAGCGCATCCGGCGCACTCACCAGGAAATAGACGTAGCCGAGCGCGAGGATGCCGCCGATGCTCAGCCGCCGGCTGAGCAGCAGGACCCCGCGCAGGTCCCCCGTCACCCCGCGCCGCCGCGTCCAGTCGAGCCAGAGCGGGATGACGATGTGGTTCGAGACCATCGTCGACAGCGCGATCGCCGCCACGATCACCATCGAGGTCGCCGCCGAGAACCCGCCGAGGAAGGCGAGCAGCGCCAGTTCGTTCTGCCCCGCCATCAGCGGCACCGTCAGAACGAAGAGGTCGGGGTTCGCCCCCTCCGGCTGGGTGGCGAGCCCCGCGACCGCGATCGGCAGCACGAAGAGCGAGATCAGCGCGAGGTAGAGCGGAAACGCCCAGGCCGCCGTCGCGATCTGCCGTTCGCCGGAATTCTCGACCACCAGCACCTGGAACATCCGCGGCAGGCAGATGATCGCGGTCGCCGACAGGAAGGTCAGCGTCACCCAGCGCGGCGTGAAGATCGAGTCGATCTCCGCCAGATGCGGCGGCATCTCGGCAAAGATCGCCGCCGGTCCGGAGAAAAGCCCCCAGACCGCGAAGATCCCCACGGCGAGCAGGGCAAACAGCTTGACCAGCGCCTCGACCGCGATCGCCGTCACCACCCCGTGGTGCCGCTCGTTCGCGTCGACGTTGCGCGTGCCGAACAGGATGGTGAAGGCGGCGAGCCCCACCGCCACCCAGAGCGCGGTGATCTCGGCGCTCACCACCAGTTCCTCCTCGTGGCCGGAGAAGGCGGCGAAGGTGGCGAAGCTCAGGGTCAGCGACTTCAGCTGCAACGCGATGTAGGGGGTGGAGCCGACGACCGCGAGCAGCGTCACCGCCACGCCCAGCCCGCCCGACTTGCCGTAGCGCGACGAGATCAGGTCGGCGATCGAGGTGATGCGCTGGGTCTGCCCGATCCGGACCAGCTTGCGCAGCAGGTAGAACCAGCCGATGAAGACCAGCGTCGGTCCCAGATAGATCGGCAGGAACTCCAGCCCGCCGCGCGCCGCGGTGCCGACCGCCCCGTAGAAGGTCCAGGCCGTGCAGTAGACCGACAGCGACAGGGTGTAGATATAGGGCGAGCGCAGCCAGCCCAGCCGGCCCGTCGCCGCCCGCCGCTCGGCCCAGAAGGCGATGGCGAACAGGAACGCCACATAGGCGAGGCAGACGGTGACGAGCAGGTTCCACACCGGCATCGCTCAGCCGTCCTCGTCGTCCCGCAGCCCCCGGGCGAGCCGCGCGGTCAGCGCGATGAGCGCGAACCAGACCCCGAAGACATAGATCACGCTGCCCGGGATGCCCCAGAGCGGACCCGCATCGGCAAAGGCGTCGATCAGCGGCGAGGCGAACAGCACGACCCCCACCAGCGGCAGGATCGCCGCCGCGTCCCGCCGCTTGCGCCGGGCGAGCGCGCCGCGCGCCAGCGGCTGGCCGTTCTCCGCCGCCTCCCCGGTGGCCGGCTTCCGAGAATCAGGCGCCATCCTCACCGCCTTTCTCCGCGGGGCGCGGACCGCGCCGCCCCGTCGGCGGAGCCTAAGCCGGAGCCGCCCGCCGCGGCAATCCCCAAGCGCCCGGAGGGTTTGTGCCGGGAATCAGAAACTTAGGCCGTGGCCGGCATGCCATTGCATACTTTTTGCAGTGCAGCAGACATAATGTTTTACAATTGCGGGTGAAAAACCTATAAGGCGGCGCCAAGGGAGGGCAGGAGCACGGAGGGGGTTTCCGGCGGTTCTTCAAGGGCTTCACCCAGCCGTCGCGCCGGATCAGCAATCCGTCCTGCCGCATCGCAACGACGAGCAACGGAGTGGAAACGCCAATGACCGACCAGACTTACCCGCCTTCGGACGAGATCGTCGCGGGCGCGCATGCCGATGCCGCGAAATACGCCGAGATGTACGAGGCGTCGATCCGTGACCCCAACGCCTTCTGGGGCGAGCAGGGCAAGCGGGTGGACTGGATCAAGCCCTACACCCGCGTCAAGAACACCTCGTTCGACTACCACAACGTCTCGATCAAGTGGTTCGAGGACGGCCAGCTGAACGTCTCGGCCAACTGCATCGACCGGCACCTCGCAACCCGCGCCCACCAGACCGCGATCATCTGGGAAAGCGACGATCCCGGCGTCAGCCAGCACATCACCTACCAGGAACTGCACGACCAGGTCTCGAAGTTCGGCAACGTCCTGCACGCGATGGGTGTGCGCAAGGGCGACCGCGTGGTGATCTACCTGCCGATGATCCCGCAGGCCGCCTACGCGATGCTGGCCTGCGCCCGGATCGGCGCGGTCCATTCCATCGTCTTCGCCGGCTTCTCCGCCGACGCCCTGCGCTCGCGCATCGAGGATTCCGGCGCGAAGCTCCTGATCACCGCCGACGAGGCGCCGCGCGGCGGCCGTCACACCCCGCTCAAGGCCAATGCCGACAAGGCGCTCGAGGGGCTGACCGGCGTGAAGCAGCTCGTGGTGCGCCGCACCGGCGGCAACATCGCCTGGAACCCCGACCGCGATTCCTGGCTGCACGAGGAGATGGAGCGCGTCTCCAACCATTGCGAGCCGGTGGCGATGGGCGCCGAGGATCCGCTCTTCATCCTCTACACCTCCGGCTCGACCGGCAAGCCGAAGGGCGTGGTCCACACCACCGGCGGCTATCTGGTCTACGCCTCGATGACCCACCAGTACGTCTTCGACTACCATGACGGCGAAATCTACTGGTGCACCGCGGACGTCGGCTGGGTCACCGGCCACAGCTACATCGTCTACGGGCCGCTCGCGAACGGCGCCACCACGCTGATGTTCGAGGGCGTGCCGACCTATCCCGACGCCGGGCGCTTCTGGCAGGTCTGCGCCAAGCACAAGGTCAACATCTTCTACACCGCCCCCACCGCGATCCGCGCGCTGATGGGCCAGGGCCGGGAATGGGTGGAAAGGCACGACCTCTCGTCCCTGCGCGTCCTCGGCTCGGTCGGCGAGCCGATCAACCCCGAGGCCTGGAACTGGTACAACGAGGTCGTCGGCAAGGGCAGCTGCCCGATCGTCGACACCTGGTGGCAGACCGAGACCGGCGGCATCCTGATCACCCCGCTGCCCGGCGCGATCCCCACGAAGCCCGGCTCGGCCACGAAGCCCTTCTTCGGCGTCCAGCCCGTGGTGCTCGAACCCACCACCGGCGCCGAGATCGCCGAGACCGAATGCGAGGGCGTGCTTGCGCTCGCCGACAGCTGGCCGGGCCAGATGCGCACGCTCTACGGCGACCACGACCGCTTCGTCGACGCCTATTTCAGCCAGTACAAGGGCTACTACTTCTCCGGCGACGGCTGCCGGCGCGACAAGGACGGCTACTACTGGATCACCGGCCGCGTCGACGACGTGATCAACGTCTCCGGCCACCGCATGGGCACGGCCGAGGTCGAATCCGCCCTCGTCGCCCATCCCAAGGTCTCCGAGGCCGCGGTCGTCGGCTATCCCCACAACATCAAGGGCCAGGGCATCTACGCCTATGTCACCCTGAACGCTGGCGAGGAATACACCGAGGATCTCCGCAAGGAACTCGTGCAGTGGGTCCGCAAGGAAATCGGCCCGATCGCCTCGCCCGACCTGATCCAGTGGGCGCCCGGCCTGCCCAAGACCCGCTCGGGCAAGATCATGCGCCGCATCCTGCGCAAGATCGCCGAGAACGACTACGGCTCGCTCGGCGACACCTCGACGCTGGCCGATCCCGGCGTGGTGCAGGACCTGATCGACAACCGCATGAACCGGGCCTGATCCGGACTTGAACCGAGCGCGCGGGTTTCCGCGCACCGGGCCGAAACGCGCGGGGGCCGGGGTGAAAACCCCGGCCCTTCGCTTGTCTCCGCGGGCGTCGCGTGGTTCCTTGCGCCCCGAACCCGAACCAGAACCCGAACCCCGATGGAGCCCGCCCATGTCCCCGCTCAGACCCCTCATCGCCCTCGGCCTTCTCGCGACACTCGCGGCCTGCGAGACGATGCAGCCCGCGGCCGAACCCGGCGAGACGCCCCCGGCCCAGGCGACGGCGGGCGATTCCTGCGGCGCCGCCGCGCTCCAGGGCCTGCTCGGCCGCTCGGTCGGCGATCTCGACCCCTCGACCCTGCCCGAGAACCGCCGCGTCCTCTTCCCCGGCATGGCCGCCACCATGGACTTCCAGCCCGGCCGGGTGAACGTCGTCGTCGGAACCAACGACCGGATCGAGCGCGTCTACTGCGGCTGACCGCCCGGACCACACCGCGCAGGTCCCGCCGCACGGGGCCCGCGCCACGGCTCCGCCAGGATCAGTTGCGCGGGGCCGGCCCCTCCGCCGCCGGCAGCAGCGTCCCCCGCCGCAGCATCAGCCACGGCACGAGGCCGAGCGGCGCCAGCAGCGCCAGCGCCACCGGCAGGCCGACGAGGCTCGCCGTCACCCCGATCAGCGGCGGGCTGATCAGGAAGGCGGTGAAGGCGACCAGCGCCAGCGTCGCCACGTTCTGCTCCGGCCGCCGCCCCGGCAGCGGCGCGGCCAGCGACACCACCAGCGGATAGACGTTCGCGCAGCCCAGCCCCGCCAGCGCCGCCGCCGGCAGCGACACCCACAGCGACGGCGACAGCGCGAAGACCCCCATCGCCAGCCCCATCACCAGCCCCGAACCGACCAGCACCGGCTGCGGCCCGAACTGCTCGGCCAGCCGGTCGCCCCACATCCGCATGATCCCCATGGCGAGCGCGAAGACCGAGAAGGTCAGCGCCGTGCCGAAGGGGCTCGCGCCGACGTGCTCGCGCAGGAGGAGTGCGGACCACTCCATCATCGCCCCCTCGATCAGCAGCGCCCCGAGCGGCAGCAGGCAGACGAGCAGGAGCGCCCCGCTCGGAAACGAGAACCCCGGCTTCGCCTCCGTCTCCGTCTCCGCCGGCGCGTCCGCCACCAGCGCGCGGGCGAAGAACACCGTCGCCGCGGCAAAGACCGGCTGCACGATCAGCTGCTGGGTGAGAAAGCTGACCTCCGCCTGGGCGAAGGCCCCCCCGATCAGCGCGCCGATCATGGTGCCGAAGCTCCAGAAGGCATGGCAGCGGGTCATCAGCCGCCGCCCCGAGGCCCGCTCCATCTGGCTCGCCTTCGCGTTCATCGCGACCTCGATGAAGGCGACCAGCGCCCCGGCGAGGAACAGTGTCAGCCCCAGCGCCAGCGCCGATCCCGCCATCCCCGGCCCGACGAAGCTGATGAGAAAGGCCGATCCCGCCCAGACGCAGGTCGCCTTCAGCCCGATCCGCGCCGTCACCCGGTCCACGGTCAGAAAGCCCAGCATCGTGCCGAGCGGCAGGCCGAACAGGCACAGCGCCAGCGTCAGCACGTCGAGGCCGAGCGCGTCCTTCACGTCCGGAATCCGCGGAAACCAGACCGACAGGCCCAGCGCGTTCAGCGCAAAGACCATCTGCAGGGCGAACAGGCGATAACGGTCGGGTTGCACGGGCGATGGGTCCGGTTTCGGTTCGCGCCGTCCTAGCCGGGGCCGTCCGCCGCGTCCAGCCGACCTCGGCCGGGGTGCGGCGACGCGGCACGAGGGGACTCGACTCTCGCGTTGGGAGTTCCAGAATGGAACATAACAGGAACATCTATCCGAATCGCCCTGAAACAGACGCCATGCCCTCCCGCCGCTTCCTCTCGCTCTGGTTCCCCCATCTCCTCGCCGAGCGGTGCATCCGCGCCGAGCCGCATCTCGCGCAGGTGCCCTTCGCCGTCGTGGCCGACCAGCGCAACACCCTCACCCTCGTCGATTTCTCCGATCCCGCGGCCGCGGTGGGCTTGCGCCGCGGCATGGGGCTCGGCGACGCCCGCGCGATCTGCCCCGACCTCGTCACCCGCCCCGCCGATCCGCAGGCCGAGGCCGCCTTCCTCGCCGCGCTCCGCCGCTGGGCCGGCCGCTTCAGCCCCTGGGTGGCCGAGGATGCGCCGGACGGGCTCACGCTCGACATCACCGGCTGCACCCGCCTCTTCGGCGGCGAGGCGGGGATGGCCCAGGCGGTGACCGATGCCGCCGCCGATCTCGGCCTGAGCTCCCGGCTCGGCCTCGCCGACACGATCGGCGCGGCCTGGGCCGTGGCGCGCTACGGCGGCAGCGGAGCCGGCACGCCCGCCGAGGCGCCGCCCGCCGGCGACGCCATCGACCAGGAGGCCCGCGCGACCCGCGCCCGCGCGCGCAAGCGCCGGTGGGAACGCGGCGGCCCGCCGCCGGCCCCGATCCCGGCGACCGCGGCGGGCGGGCACTGCCCCCGCATCCTGCCCCCCGGCGAGACGCGGGCGCATCTCGGACCGCTGCCGGTCGCAGCACTCCGCCTCTCCGCCGCGGCGGTGGAGGCGCTCGCCGGCCTCGGCCTGCGGCGGATCGAGGATCTCGCGGTGCTGCCCCGCGCCCAGCTCGCCCGCCGCCTCGGCCCCGAGGTGGTGACCCGCCTCGACCAGGCGCTCGGCCGCGCCGCCGAGCCGCTCTCGCCCGTCCCGCCGGAGCAGACCCTCTCCCTGCGCCTGACCCTGCCCGAGCCGATCGCCCGGACCGAGGACGTGCTCGCCGGCCTCGACCGCCTGCTCGTGCCGCTCTGCGCGCGGCTGACGGCGGCGGGCCGCGGCGCGCGGCGGGTGCGCTACGAGCTGATCCGCACCGACGGCAGCCGCCACCGGGTCGAGGTCGGGCTCGCCCGGGCCTGCGCCGAGCCGGCCCTGATCCGCCATCTCCTGTCGCTCCGGCTCGACGGGATCGACGCAGGCTTCGGCTTCGATGTCCTGCGCCTCGCCGCCACCGAATCCGAACCGGCGCGGCCCTGGCAGCACCGCGACCGGCTGGCGGCCGGCGCCGATGCCGCGGGCGGGACCGCCGACAACCCCGCGATCGCCGACCTGATCAGCTGCCTCGGCGCCCGGGTGGGCATCGACAAGATCATCCGATTCCAGCCGGTGGACACCCATATCCCCGAAAAGGCCCGCCGGATCGTGCCCGCCGCCTTCAGCGCGCCGGTGGCCGGCTGGCCGCAGGACTCCGCCCCGCGCCCCGACCGGATGTTCCCGCCCGAGCCGCTCCACCCCGCCCCCGGGGCGCTCGACGACCCCCGCCCGCCACGTGCCTTCCGCTGGCGCCGGCGCGAACTCACCCGCGCCGCGGCCTTCGGCCCCGAGCGGATCGCCCCGGAATGGTGGAACGACGACCCCGCCTGGCGCTCCGGCCCGCGCGACTACTGGCGCGTCGAGACCGCCGACGGCCCCCGCCTCTGGCTGTTCCGCACGCTGGGCGGCGAGACCGGCCGCTGGTTCGTCCAGGGCATCTTCCCCTAGACCGCCCCCGCCGCCTCAGGTGGCGTTCGGCCCGCGCAGGATGCGGATGCGCGACCGCACGCTGCGCCACTGCTCGGCGGCGGTCCTGTCGCCCTGCTCCTCGCAGGCCTTCGCCTTCTGCGCCGCCTCGTATTCCGCGCGGTCGCCATGGGCCGAATACAGCCGCCGGGCGTAATCATCGATCTGGTTCGGGTCCATCGACGCTCTCCTCTGCTGCTGGCCCGAGCCTAGCACATTTCCCCGGTCCTGGCAGTCCGTCCCGTCCGCGAATCGACTCCAAACCGGAACAAAACGGGAATATCATGTCCCCATGCCCTTCGCCGAGCTCTGCATCACCTCGAACTTCACCTTCCTCACCGGCGGCAGCCATCCGCAGGAATACGCCCGCCGTGCCCTCGACCTCGGCCTGCCCGCCTTCGCCATCGCCGACCGCAACTCGGTCGCCGGCATCGTCCGCGCCCATCTCGAACTGCGCGACATGGCGCGCGAGGCGGCGGGGGGAATCGGCGGCCCCGTGCCCCGGCTGATCCCTGCCACCCGGCTCTGCCTGACCGACGGGACCGAGATCACCGCCCTGCCGCAGGACCGCGCCGCCTGGGGCCGGCTCTGCCGGCTGCTGACCACCGGCGCCCGCCGCGCCCCCAAGGGCGAATGCCGGCTCGACCCCGCCGATCTCGACACCCTCGGCCCCGGCTTCGCCCTCCTGCTGCACCTGCCCTGGCCGCTCGCGCCCGAGGGGCTCGCCACCGCCCGCGCCCTCGCCGGCCGGCTTCCCGGCCTCCACCTCGCCGCGGCACCCCGCTACGACGGCCGGGATGCCGCCCGCATCGCCGATCTCGCCGACGCCGCCCGCGCCCTCGGCCTGCCCCTCGTCGCGACTGCCGAGCCCCTGATGCACCACGGCGCGCGCCGCCGCCTGCTCGACGTGCTGACCTGCATCCGCGAGGGGCTCGTCATCGACCGCATCGGCCGCGCCGCCCAGCTCAACGCCGAGCGCCGCCTGCGGTCCGAGGCCGACATGCTGCGCTACTTCGCCGGCCACGAGGACGCCGTGCACCGCGCCGGCCGGATCGCCGAGACCTGCCGCTTCTCCCTCGACGAGTTGCGCTACGAATACCCCAGCGAGATCTGGGACGGCGAGGATCCCCAGGCCCGGCTCGAACGGCTGACCGCCCGCGGCCTCGCCTGGCGCTATCCCGCCGGCGCGCCGGACCGGGTCCGCGCCCAGGTCGCGCACGAGCTCGCGCTGATCGGCCGGCTGAACTACGCCCCCTACTTCCTGACCGTGCACGACGTGGTGGACTTCGCCCGCTCCCGCGGCATCCTCTGCCAGGGCCGCGGCTCGGCGGCGAATTCGGTGGTCTGCTACGCCCTCGGCATCACCTCGGTCTCGCCCGAGGTCGGCACCATGGTCTTCGAGCGCTTCGTCTCCGAGGCCCGCGACGAGCCGCCCGACATCGACGTCGATTTCGAGCACGAACGCCGCGAGGAGGTGATCCAGTACCTCTACCGCCGCTACGGCCGCCACCGCGCCGGGCTCTGCGCCACGGTGATCCACTATCGCGCCAAGCGGGCGCTGCGCGAGGTCGGCACCGCCATGGGCCTCAGCCGCGACACCGTCGCCGCCCTCGCCTCGCAGATCTGGGGCTGGGGCAGCTCCGGCCTGCCGCGCGACCGGCTGGCCGAGATCGGCCTCGACCCCGCCGACCGCCGCCTCGCGCTCACCCTCGACCTCGTGGACGAGATCATCGGCTTTCCCCGCCACCTCTCCCAGCATGTCGGCGGCTTCGTGATCACCGAGGGCCGGCTCGACGAACTCGTCCCCATCGAGAACGCCGCGATGGAGGACCGCACGGTGATCTGCTGGGACAAGGACGACATCGACGCGCTGGGCATCCTCAAGGTCGACATCCTCGCCCTCGGCATGCTCACCTGCATCCGCAAGGCCTTCGACCTGATCGCCGCCCACCACGGCACCCGCTACACGCTCGCCACCCTCCCGGCGGAGGATCCGGCGGTCTACGACATGCTCTGCGCCGCCGACTCCTTAGGCGTCTTCCAGGTGGAATCCCGCGCCCAGATGAACTTCCTGCCCCGGATGCGGCCGCGCTGCTTCTACGATCTCGTCATCGAGGTGGCGATCGTGCGCCCGGGGCCCATCCAGGGCGACATGGTGCATCCCTACCTGCGCCGCCGCCGGGGCGAGGAGCCGGTCTCCTTCCCCTCCGACGCGCTCGGGCAGGTGCTCGGCAAGACCCTCGGCGTGCCGCTCTTCCAGGAACAGGCGATGCAGATCGCCATCATCGGCGCGGGCTTCTCGCCGGAGGAGGCCGACCGCCTGCGCCGCGCGCTCGCCACCTTCAAGAAGACCGGCACCATCCACACCTTCCGCGAACGCTTCCTCGCCGGCATGGCGCGGAACGGCTACCCGCCGGACTTCGCCGAGCGCTGCTTCTCCCAGATCGAGGGCTTCGGCGAATACGGCTTCCCCGAAAGCCACGCCGCCTCCTTCGCGCTCCTGGTCTACGCCTCGGCCTGGCTCAAGTGCCACCACCCGGCGGTCTTCGCCTGCGCGCTCCTCAATTCCCAGCCGATGGGCTTCTACGCCCCCGCCCAGATCCTGCGCGACGCCCGCGCCCATGGCGTCACTCTCCGGCCGGTCTGCATCAACGCCAGCTACTGGGACAACGTGCTCGAACCCGACGGCCGCGGCGGCCTCGCGCTCCGCCTCGGCTTCCGCCAGATCCGGGCGATGCGCGAGGACGAGGCCGGCTGGATCTCCGCCGCCCGCGGCAACGGCTACCGCGACGTGGCCGCGGTCTGGCGCCGGGCCGGCACGCCGCCCCGCCTGCTCGCCGCCCTGGCCGAGGCCGACGCCTTCGCCGCGCTCGGCCTGACCCGGCGCGCGGCGCTCTGGCAGGCCCGCGCGCTCGGCGGCGACAGCCCCCTGCCGCTCTTCGCCGGGATCGAGGGCGAGGGCCCGGAGGGCGCCGAGGGCCCCGTCCCCCTGCCGCGCATGACGCTGGGCGAGGAGGTGGTCGCCGACTACACCGCGCTGCGCCTCACCCTGCGCGCGCATCCCATGGCCCTCATCCGCGACCGCCTCGGTCCACCCCGCGCCGCCTGACCGCCAGCACCGCCTGTCCAGGCGCCGCCGACCCCACCGTCACACCGCTACCGCCGCCGCACCGCCCGACCTTATCCCGCGCCCCCGCCGCCCCCATCCCCTTCCGGCTTTCATACTGGCTTGATACCCTATCGGGCAGTAACGGGGCCCCGCCAACAGGCGGGGGAAAACGTCTTGCGGCCAACAGGCCGCTCCGCTGGATTCCCCTCCGCGACCCCGAACCGCACGGACGCGGCCCCGCGCCCCGTCGACAACCATGCTGCACCGCGGTATCGCTTCCGGGAAAGGACCGCCGCATGCAGCACCGCCCGCCCCTCCTGTTCCTCCACGGGGCCTTCGCCGGGCCCGAGGTCTGGAGCCGCTTCGTCGCCCCCTGGTTCGCCGCCCGCGGCTACCGGATCGCCGTGCCCGAACTCGGCGCGGCGACCGGCCGGCCGCTCCGGCTGCGCGACTATGTCGCCGCCGCGCGGCAGGCCGCGGCCGGGTTCGACGAGAAGCCGGTGGCGATCGGCCATTCGCTCGGCGGTCTCGTCGCCCAGCATCTCGCCGCCGAGATGCGGCTTTCGGGCACGGTGCTCGTCGCCTCGCCGGGGCCGATGGGGCTCGGCCCGACGCTCTGGAACCTCTCGACCCGTTCGCGCGACGTGCTGGTCGCGCTGGTGCTCGCCCAGGTCGGCGCCGGCGCGCTTCTCGATGTCGAGGCGGTGCGCCGCGCGCTCTTCACCGAGGAGACGCCGGCGGACTGGATCGCCGAAGTGGCGCCGCGGCCCGCGGCCGAAAGCCCCGCCGTGCTCCTCGACGGGCTGACCTGGGACCTGCCGGTCTGGCCCTTCGCCTGGTGGACCCCGACGCTGGCGATCCGGGGCGAGCACGACGCCTTCGTCCCCGCCTCCGAACTCTGGGCGCTGCGCATGGCCTATGGCGCGGAAACCGTGGTGCTGCCGAACACCGCCCACGGCCTGCCGATCGACCCCCACTGGAAGAGCCTCGCCTGGCGGATCAACGCCTGGCTCGAGGAGCGCGCGATCGGCGCGCCGCCCGCCCCGCGCCGCCTCGCCTGACCCGGCCCGATCGCCCTGCCCGGGACCCACGGACGTCCCGGGCCGCGCGACACATTCACAAAACCAAATAGCACCCGAATAGCACCCGAATATCACCCGAATGTCGAACGCCCTCCGGGCAGGCCGGCGCGGCATCCCCCGGCCCGGCCCAGGGGTCTCTCCCGCGGTCCCGCGCCGCGTTTTCAAATAGAAAAACCGCGATTCCTGCCGTAAGGTCGGGGGCAAGGCGGCACCGGAGACCGCGGGAGGAGGAATGCCATGGCGAACGGCTCGGTACTTGTGGTCGACGACGAACCCAACATCGCCTTGTCTCTCGAATACTTGATGAAGGAGCAGGGTTTCGAAGTAAGGGTCGCCCGGGACGGAGAAGCCGCCCTCGAAGCCCTGCGCGAACGACTTCCCGACGTCATGCTGCTCGACGTCATGCTGCCCAAACGCGATGGTTACGAAGTATGCCAGACGGTCCGCGCGACGCCAGAATGGTCAAAGTTGCGCATAATCATGTTGACCGCCAAGGGTCGATCAATAGAACAGGAAAAGGGACTGGCGCTCGGTGCGGATGACTACATAACGAAGCCGTTTTCCACGCGCCAGGTCATCGAGCGTGTGCGGCAATACATGCCGATCCTGAACGATTGAGGGGCCGAATGGCGTCAAGACAGCGCGTCCTGACCGTTCTTTTCACCCTCGCCGCCGTCGCCGCCGGTCTCGTCTGGGCCGCCGTGACCCTCTCCGGCCCCGCCGCCCCCTGGCTCGCCCCCGCCACCGCCGCCGCCTGCATCCTCGCCCTCTGGCTGGCCGTCGACCGCCTCGTCCTCGCCCCCGCCGGCCGCCTCTCCCGCAGCATCCGCGCCGTCCTCGAATCCCGCTCCTCCGACACCGCACTGGTGCCGCCCGAGACCCATATATTGGGGGACCTTCCCGCCCGGATCGACGATCTTGTGACGAGCCTGCGCAACACCCGCCGCGACGTCCGCAAGACGGCCCAGACCGAATCCGCCCATGTCGAGACCCAGAAGGCCTGGCTCGAGGCCATTCTCCAGAGCCTCGCCGAGGGTGTCTTCGTCTGCAACCGCCAGCACCGCATCATGCTCTACAACGGCGCGGCGGTCGCCCTCCTCGACCAGCCCGACCGCATCGGCCTCGGACGCAGCATCGGCGACCTCCTCTCGCTCGCCCCCCTCCGGCACAGCATGACCCGGCTCGAGGCCCGTCACCTCGCCGACCCCGACGCACCCCTGACCCTCTCCGCCCCCTTCGTCTGCACCTCCGCCGACCGCGCCAGGATCCTGCACGGACGCATGGCGCTCCTGCACGACGGCGGCGGGCGGGTGACCGGCTATCTCATTACGCTGGTTGACATTTCCGACGAGCTCGCCCTTCTCGCCAAGGGCGACGGTGTGCGCCGCGCGCTCACGCGCGACCTGCGCGGAATGGTCGGGAACCTGCGCGCCGCTGCCGAGACGATGACCAGCTATCCCGACATGAAGCCCGACGACCGCAAGGCCTTCGAGCGAATCATCCTGGATGAAGGCGAGCGGATCTCCGAGACCATCGACGACCTCGGCCGCGAGGTTCGCGGCCACATGCTAGGCCGTTGGCCGATGGCCGACATCTACGTCACCGACCTCGTCAAATGCCTCGAGCAGAACCTCGCCGACGGCCCCATCAAAGTCACGCTCGTCGGCGTTCCCCTCTGGATCCATGGCGACAGCCTCTCGCTGATCCAGTCGCTCGAGTTCCTCGTCGGCAAGCTGCACGCGACGACCGGCGTCGACTCCTTCGACATCGAGCCCCTGCTCGGCGACAAGCGGGTCTATCTCGACATCGTGTGGGAGGGCGATCCGATTCCGGCGGGCGTACTCGAATCATGGCTGGATCTGCCCTGCAGTCCGGAAGTCGAGTCGCAGCGTCTGCGCGACGTGCTCGAACGCCACGGTTCGGAACCCTGGTCGACGACCACCCCGAGGCCCGGCTTCGCCATGCTGCGCTTGCCGCTTATCGCGCCGAACCGCCCGCAATTCGTGCCCGCCGTCAAACGGCTTCCGGCCCGCCCGGAGTTCTACGATTTCGGCCTGATGCGCGAGCACCAAGGGGATGCCGCGATCGCCGCAATGCCGATCCGGGCGCTCAGTTTCGTGGTCTTCGACTGCGAAATGACCGGGTTGCAGCCGATGCAGGGCGACGAGATCATCCAGATCGGCGCGGTCCGGGTCGTGGAGGGACGCATCCTCACCGGCGAAAGCTTCGAGCGCCTGGTCAATCCCGGCCGCCCCATCCCGCCGGCCTCGATCAAGTTCCACGGCCTCACCGATGCCGATGTCGCCGGCAAGCCCGGGATCATCCAGGTCCTTCCCGAGTTTCGCGCCTATGCCGGTGACTCGGTGCTGGTCGGGCACAATGCCGCCTTCGACCTGAAGTTCCTGAGCCTCAAGGAGGCCGCGGCGGGCGTCCGGTTCGATAATCCGGTACTCGACACCATGCTCGTCTCCTCGATGCTCGACGGCGCCGAGGAGGACCATTCGCTAGATGCGCTCTGCGATCGGTACGGTATTTCGATCACCGGCCGCCACACCGCCCTCGGCGACACGATCGGCACCGCCGAGCTGCTTCTGAAGCTCATCGACCGGCTGGAGGCCCAGGGGCTGATGACCTTCGGACAGGTGATGAAGGCCTCGAACATGGCGGCCGAACTGCGTCACCGCGGCGCGGTCTTTGCGCACGGCACGGGAACCGGCGGCTGAGGAGGAATGGTGACAGACGTGATCGATGAAGCCGCGGTTCAGGACTTCCTCCGCCGGCATTCGCCCTTCGACCACATGGCGCAGGGCGATCTGGACTTTCTTTCCGCGCGCCTGCGGCCGATCGAGTTTGCGGCAGGTGATGCCATCACGGATCCCGACGCAGGTCCTGCGGAATGGTTCTACGTCCTGAAGGAAGGACGTATCGTCGGCGACGAACAGGGCGAGGACGAACGAAGCTCCGGCAACGCCTGGGAACTCGTGCCGGGCGAGTGCTTTCCGATCGGTGCGCTCCTCGATCGCAGGCCCGTTCGCAACGCCCAGCGGGCCGAAACGGATGTGACCTGCCTGACCATGGACCGCTCGGCTTTCGACGAGCTGCGCGGGCGCTCGGCCGTGTTCAGCGAATTCTGTACCTCGCGCTTGTCCAGCCTGCTCGAGCAGGTCCACCAACAGGTTCAGGCCCAGGCGATACGCGATCTCGGCGGCGACACGTCGCTCAACGTGCCCCTCGGGCAGAAATCCCTGCGAGAGCCGCTGACCTGCCCTCCGGATACGCCGATCCGCGATGCGCTCCGCACGATGGGGGCCGAAAAGGTCGGCTCGATGGTCGTGGCGGACTCCGAGCGCCGGCCCCTGGGCATCTTCACGCTCAAGGACCTGATGAACCGTGTGGCGCTGAAGAACGTGCCGCTGCATGCGCCGATCGGCGAAGTCATGAGCCGCGACCCGGTGACCGTCAGTCGGGGCGCCTTCGCCTTCGAGGCGGCGATGCTGATGGCGCACAACGGGATTCAGCACCTGTGCGTGGTCGAGGACCAGCGGCTCGTCGGCGTGATCTCGGAGCGCGACCTCTTCTCGATGCAGCGCGTGGGCCTTGTCAACCTGAGCAAGTCGATCGGGCGGGCGGCGTCGGTCCCGGAACTCGCCCGGATCGCCAAGGACATCCATCAGCTCGTCGCCCAGATGATCGCCCAGGGCGTGAAGGTCGGCCAGATCACCCAGATCATCACGCTCCTGAACGACCAGATCCTCGAGCGCATCCTCGAACTCGCGCTCGCCGACGCGCAGTTGCCAGCCGGGCTTTCCTTCACGTGGCTGGCCTTCGGAAGCGAGGGTCGCCACGAACAGACGCTGAAGACCGATCAGGACAACGGAATACTCTTCGCGGCACCGGACGGCATGAGCGCCGAAAATGCGCGGCGTGCGCTTCTGCCGCTGGCCGACAGGGTGAACCGGGACCTCGATGCCTGTGGCTTCACGCTTTGTCCGGGCAACATCATGGCCCGCAACCCAGAGTGCTGTCTGAGCCTCGAGGAATGGGAAGCGCGCTTCGTCCGCTGGATCGACCAGGGCACGCCCGAACACCTGCTGAAGTCGTCCATCTTCTTCGACTTCCGACCGCTGCACGGCCCATCCGGACCGGCGCGCGAACTGCGCGAACGGCTGCTCGATCGAACCGCGCGGAACAGCCGCTTCCTGAAACAGATGGCCGCGAACGCCCTGCGGAACGCCCCCCCGCTGGGGCTCATCCGGGATTTCCGGCTGAGCGGTAGTGGCGACCAGTCGAACACGATCGACCTCAAGTTGAACGGTGTCACGCCGTTCATCGACGCAGCGCGGATCTTCGCCCTTGCCAACCGGATACGTGCTACCAACACGCAGGAGCGTCTTTCCGGCGCCGCCGAGGCGGGTGTTCTCGACCCCGGAGACGCCTCGGCCTGGTCGGATGCCTACGACTACATCCGGATGTTGCGGATGCGCATCAATCAGGAACAGGCGCTGGCGGGTCTGCCGCTCTCGAACCGAATTGCGCCGGACCGGCTCAACGACCTCGACCGGAGGATACTGAAAGAGGCCTTCCGGGAGGCGCGCCGAATGCAGTCAAAATTAGCTCTGGACTATCAGTTGTGAAAGATTTAACCACTTTGGTGCGGTGCGGCATAACTTTGTGACTCCGCGAAAACAAAATTGCCCCGGCGCTTGCGCCGGGTTTCGGTGCGGGAAAACGTGAGGGAGAAAGGCATGGCGGCTCCGGGAAAGGACCGAGGGGAGTATTGGCGGGCGAACGTTCGGATCATCGGGTGGTGCCTGGCGATCTGGGCGGTCGTGGGGTTGGGATTCGGGGTGATCCTCGGGCCCACGCTTAACAGTATGGGAAGCATCGGGGGCTACCCGCTCGGGTTCTGGTTCGCGCATCAGGGCGCGATCTATACTTTCATCGTACTGATCTTCTTCTACGCGTGGCGGATGAATCGTCTGGACCGCGAATTCGACGTGCACGAAGAATAAGGGGGCGCTGCACATGGAACTTCAGACACTCAGCCTCCTCGTCGTCGGCCTGACCTTCCTGATCTACATCGCGATCGCGATCTGGTCGCGGGCGGGATCGACGGAGGAGTTCTACGTCGCCGGCGGCGGTGTGCATCCGGTCGCGAACGGCATGGCGACCGCGGCCGACTGGATGTCGGCGGCCTCGTTCATCTCGATGGCGGGCATCATCGCCTTCCTCGGCTACACCGGCGGCGCCTACCTGATGGGCTGGACCGGCGGCTACGTGCTCATGGCGCTCCTGCTCGCGCCATACCTGCGCAAGTTCGGCAAGTTCACGGTGCCCGAGTTCATCGGTGACCGGTTCTACTCGACCTCGGCGCGCACGGTGGCGGTGATCTGCCTCCTGCTGATCTCGATCACCTACGTGATCGGCCAGATGCGCGGCGTCGGCATCGCCTTCGCGAACATCCTCAACCTGTCCATCGAGACCGGCCTCTACGTCGGCATGGCGATCGTGTTCGTCTATGCGGTGCTCGGCGGCATGAAGGGCATCACCTACACGCAGATCGCGCAGTACGTGATCATGATCTTCGCCTACTCGCTGCCGGCGATCTTCATCTCGCTGCAGCTGACCGGAAACGTCCTGCCGCAGCTCGGCCTCGGCGGTACGCTCGCCGGTTCGGACACCTACCTGCTCGACGCGCTGAACCGGACGGTCGAGGAGATCGGCTTCGTTCCCTATACCGAGCCGCGCGGCATGAGCATGTTCAACATGTTCCTGCTGACCGCGTCGCTGATGATCGGCACCGCCGGTCTGCCGCACGTGATCGTGCGCTTCTTCACCGTTCCGAGGATCTCGGACGCGCGGAAGTCGGCGGGCTGGGCGCTGATCTTCATCGCGCTGCTCTACACGGTTGCGCCGGCGGTTGCGGCGATGGCGCTCTACAACCTGATCAACACGGTGCATCCGGGGATCCAGACCGAGGAATCGATCGGCGCGCCGGAGAGCAACCTCCTGATCGAGGAAATGCCGGCCTGGATGGAGCGTTGGGCGAACACCGGCCTCCTGACCATCGACGACAAGAACGGCGACGGGCGCATCCAGTACTACAACCAGAACAACGCCGACTTCGTGGCCAACGTGGCCGAGCCCGCGGGCTGGGCGGGCAACGAGCTGACCGTGAACAACGACATCATGGTGCTCGCCAACCCGGAAATCGCCGGGCTGCCGAACTGGGTGATCGCCATCGTGGCGGCGGGCGGCATCGCCGCGGCGCTGTCCACCGCGGCGGGGCTGCTGCTCGCCATCTCCTCGGCGATCAGCCACGACCTGCTGAAGGGCGTCTTCATGCCGAAGATCACGCCCGAGAAGGAGCTTCTCGCCGCGCGCATCTCGATGGCCTTCGCGATCGTGCTGGCGGGCTACCTGGGCCTCAACCCGCCGGGCTTCGCGGCGCAGGTGGTGGCACTGGCCTTCGGTCTGGCGGCGGCGAGCCTGTTCCCGACGCTGATGATGGGCATCTTCTCGACGCGCATCAACAAGGAGGGGGCGATCGCCGGCATGATCGTCGGCGTGGTGATCACCGCGGTCTACATCTTCCTCTACAAGGGCTGGTTCTTCATCCCCGGCACCAACGTCCTGCCCGACAACGCGGACGGCTGGATCCTCGGGATCAACCCGCTCGGCTTCGGGGTCATCGGCTCGATCTTCAACTTCGCGACGGCCTATATCGTCTCGGGGATGACCAAGGCGCCGCCGGCCCATATCCAGGCCCTGGTCGAGAGCGTGCGCGTGCCGCGCGCGGGCTGACCCGACCGATCGGCAGGAAACCCGGCGCCGCCGCCGAAAGGTGGCGGCGTCTTTCTTTGCGGGCGCCAGTTCCTTCAAGTAATGAGCCGCACGGGGGGGTGGACTGCCGGGCCGAATCGCGAACAGAGGCGTTCAGTCTCCGAAAAGATCCCCGATCCGACCGTTTCCTTTACTGACTGGCCCTCCGGGCGAGACCGTCGGAATCCGCGGCCCACGGCTGCCCGAGGCCCCTCGCGCGGCGGTTTACGGACGGTTACCGGCGGGGGCCGAATCCGCCGCGGAGGCGGTGCATCCCATGGTGCTATTCGGGTGCTATTTGGGTGCTATTTTGTCTGATGAATATGTTATCCATCCGGAAAGCATTCCGCCGAACGAATGGATTGCGGAACGGTTCGCGGGGCTTCGTGCCCGGCCCGGAGACGGTTGCGCCGCGGTGGCCGGGACATGCGCGTCGCGTCACGATGCCGCGCCTCGGTAAGAGGCCCGCGTCCGGCGTTTGCACCCGTGGCGGAGGGCCCCGTCCGGACGGCGGTCGGGGCCCGGCCAAGTCGCCTTGCCAAAGCCCGGGGGCGCGGATAGGTTCCGCCGTCATTCGGCCGGGGTCCGAGCGCGGTCCGGCTCCACGCGAAACGGGGTGAGACTGATGTTCGTGACGCCTGCCTATGCTCAGGCCGCCGGGGGCGGGGCCGCGGGAGGGCTGGTCGGCTTCGTGCCGATCATCCTGATCTTCCTGATCATGTATTTCCTGATGATCCGGCCGCAGCAGAAGAAGATGAAGGAGCACAAGGCGATGGTCGACGCGCTGCGCCGCGGCGATCAGGTGGTCACCGCCGGCGGGCTGATGGGCAAGGTGGTGAAGGTCGAAGACGACGTGGTCGAGGTCGAGCTTGCCCAGAACGTCAAGGTGCGCGTGGTGCGCAACACCATCGCCCGCGTGGTCAGCAAGACCGAGCCGGCCGCCGCCTGAGCGCCGAGCCGGCGCCGGCCATGCCCGGGGCGGCCGACCGCCGCGGCAAAGCGGGGATTTGAACCCAGATGCTGAACTTTCCCCTGTGGAAGAAGATCGTGGTCCTGGGCATCTGCCTGCTCGGGCTCGTGATCGCGTCGCCGAACCTGTTCTATGACCGGGTCGAGCGGTCGAACGACGCCCGGGCGCTGATCGAGGCGGGATCGACCGACCCGGAGCTGGCGGCGGAGGCCGAGCTCTGGCCGTCGTTCCTGCCCTCGGGGCTGGTGCCGCTGGGGCTCGACCTGCGCGGCGGCGCGCATGTGCTGGTCGAGGTGCAGCTGGCCGATACCTATGCCGACCGGCTGGAGGGGCTCTGGCCCACGGTGCGGGACCGGCTGCGCGAGCTGCGCGAGACGGTCGGCACGGTGCGGCGCATCGAGGGGCCGCCCGAGGAGCTGCGGGTGCGGATCAGCGAGCCCGCGGGGATGCCCGCCGCGCTCGAGGCGGCGCGGGCGATCTCGCAGCCGGTCTTCAGCATCACCGGGATGGCGAGCCGGGATTTCGAGGTGCGGGCCGAGGGGGCGGACCTCGTCATCACGCTGTCCGCAGCCGAGATGCAGGCGATGGACGACCGCACCATGGCGCAGTCGCTGGAGATCATCCGCCGCCGCGTCGACGAGACCGGCACCCGCGAGCCGACGATCCAGCGGCAGGGGGCGGACCGCATCCTGATCCAGGTGCCGGGCATCGACTCGGCGGAGGAGCTGCTGGCGCTGATCGGCCAGACCGCGCGGCTGTCGTTCCATCCGGTGGTCAGCCGCACGACCGATCCCCAGACCAATCCCGGGCTCGACAACGTGCTCTATCCCTCGATGGACGAGCCGGGGGTCTATTACGTGCTGGAACGGCGGGCGGTGGTGACCGGCGAGCAGCTGGTCGACAGCCAGCCGAGCTTCGACCAGAACAACCAGCCGGCGGTGACCTTCCGCTTCAACCCGCAGGGCGGTGCGGCCTTCGGGGCCTATACCGCCCAGAACATCGGCAATCCCTTCGCCATCGTGCTCGACGAGGAGGTGATCTCGGCGCCGGTGATCCAGAGCCACATCCCGGGCGGATCGGGCATCATCACCGGGCGGTTCACGCCCGAGGAATCGACGCGGCTCGCCATCCTCCTGCGCGCCGGCGCGCTGCCGGCCGAGATCCGTGTGCTGGAGCAGCGCACGATCGGGCCGGAACTGGGGCAGGATTCGATCAACGCCGGGCGGGTGGCCGGGGTGATCGCGCTGGGCGCGGTGATGGTGTTCATGATCGCGACCTACGGCATGTTCGGGGCGGTGGCCTGCGTGGCGCTGGTGACGAACATGGTGCTGATCTTCGCGCTGATGACCGCGATCGGCGCGACGCTGACCATGCCGGGCATCGCGGGGCTGGTGCTGACCGTGGGCATGGCGGTGGACGCGAACGTGCTGATCTTCGAGCGGATCCGCGAGGAGCTGAAATCGGCGCGGGGGCCGGCGCGGGCGATCGACCTCGGCTTCGAGAAGGCGCTGTCCTCGATCATCGACGCGAACATCACCACGCTGATCGTGGCGGTGATCCTGTTCGCGATCGGATCGGGGCCGGTGCGCGGCTTCGCGGTGACGCTGGGGCTCGGCATCCTGTGCTCGATCTTCACCGCGCTCTACGTCACGCGGATGATCATCGCCTGGTGGTTCGCGTGGAAGCGGCCGAAGACGGTCACGGTCTGAGGAGGGTGCGACGATGCGGCTGCGGCTGGTTCCCGAGGTCACCAAGATCGACTTCATGCGCTACACGCGCTTCTGGCTGGCGGTGTCGGTCATCGGCGTGATCGGTTCGGTGGCGGTGTTCCTGCTGCAGGGGCTGAACTACGGCGTCGACTTCCGCGGCGGCACGCTGATCATCGCCTCGACGCCGGAGGCCGAGCCGGTCGCCGCGTTCCGCGAGGTGCTGGCGGAGCAGGGCTTCGCGGATGCGGGCGTGACCGAGATCTCCGACGAGACCGGGCAGGGGCGGAACATGGTTCTGATGCGAATCGGGATCACCGGCGATGACCCGGACACCCAGCAGCCGGTGATCGACAGCCTGCGCGCGGCGCTGTCCGATGCCTTCCCCGGCATCCAGTTCCTGCAGGTGGACAGCGTCGGGGCCAAGGTTTCGGGCGAGCTGGTGCGCGCCGGCGTGCTGGCGCTGATCCTGTCGTTCATCGGCATCATGGTCTACATCTGGTTGCGGTTCGAATGGCAGTTCGCGCTGGGCGCGGTCCTGTCGCTGATCCACGACGCGGTGGTGACGATCGGCGTCTTCAGCCTGATGCACTACGAGTTCAACCTGACGATCATCGCGGCCTTGCTGACGGTGATCGGCTATTCGATCAACGACACGGTGGTGGTCTTCGACCGGATGCGGGAGAACCTGCGCAAGTACAAGAAGATGCCCCTGCCGGAGGTGATGAACCTCGCGCTGAACGAGACGCTGAGCCGCACGGTCATGACCTCGCTCACGACGCTGATCGCGCTCTTCGCGATCTTCTGGTTCAGCGGGCCGGTGGTCCACGGCTTCGCCTTCGCGGTGATCTTCGGCGTCGTCATCGGCACCTATTCCTCGATCTACGTGGCCGGGGCGACCGTGCTCTGGCTGGGCGTGAAGCGCGACTGGTCGAAGCCGGACGGCGCGGCGGGCACGCAGTTCGGCAACGTGCAGGCCTGAGATGCGGATCGTCGAGGTCGACTATGGCGGGACCCCGCCCGTCGACGGCTACGGGCCGGGCTTCTTCCGGATCGGCGGCGAGGTGCGGGAGGGGCCGCTCGCGCTTCTGCCCGCGGGGCCGCAGGGCTGGGCGGGGCTGCCGGAGATCGGGGTATTCCTCGACGCTGCGGACAGTTTCGACGTGCTGCTGATCGGCATGGGCGCCGAGATCGCGCCGCTCGACCGCGCGCTGCGGGCGCGGCTCGAGGACGCCGGGATCGGGGTTGAGATCATGGGCACCCCGGCGGCCTGCCGGACCTACAACGTGCTCCTGTCCGAGGGTCGGCGGATCGCGGCGGCGCTGATCCCGGTCTGAACCGATCCCCGTCTGAACGGAACCCGGTTTGCCTGAAAAGGTTAACGTCTATATACCGGCGGTGACGCGTGCCGTCGCACCGGTCCGTGAAACACGAACCACAGAACGAGAGAGGTAGCCAAATGGCCTTCGAACTTCCCGACCTTCCCTATCCGCACGACGCGCTGGCCGCGGGCGGCATGTCGAAGGAGACGCTGGAGTACCACCACGACCTGCACCACAAGGCCTATGTGGACAACGGCAACAAGCTGATCGCCGGGACCGAGTGGGAGGGCAAGAGCCTCGAGGACATCGTGCGCGGCACCTATCAGGCCGGCGCGGTGGCGCAGAACGGCATCTTCAACAACGCCTCCCAGCACTGGAACCACAACGAGTTCTGGAAGATGATGGGGCCGAAGGGCCGCAAGATGCCGTCCGAGCTGGAATCGCGGATCAAGGACGCCTTCGGCTCGGTCGAGAAGTTCAAGGAGGACTTCACCGCGGCGGGCGTCGGCCAGTTCGGCTCGGGCTGGTGCTGGCTGGTCGTGGACAAGGACGGCAGCCTGAAGGTGACGAAGACCGAGAACGGGGTGAACCCGCTCTGCTTCGGCCAGACGGCGCTCCTCGGCTGCGACGTGTGGGAGCATTCCTACTACATCGACTTCCGCAACAAGCGGCCCGCCTATCTCCAGAACTTCCTGGAGAACCTGGTGGACTGGGAGAACGTGGCCTCGCGGCTGGGGTGATCTTCGCCACGGAGGAATCTGACACGGGTTGGCCGCTCCTGCGGCCAACTTGCGTTTCGGCCCCTGGGAGACCGGTCGCGATTCCCTCGGCGCCGATAGTGCGCTAGACTTCGGGCTCCGAACCGCGGAAGGCCGATGTCCACGCAGCCTGATCCCACCGATTTCACCGCCGACACCTTCATCGCCTGGGCCGCGGAGCGGTCGCGCGGGCGGTTCGAGCTCGTGCGCGGGAATGTCGTGGCGATGGCGCCGGAACGGGCGGTCCACGCCCGGACCAAGGCGCGGGTCCATCGTGCGCTCGAGGACGCGATCAGCCGGTCGGGGCAGCGCTGCGAGGCGTTTCCCGACGGCATGACGGTGCGGATCGACGACCAGACGGTCTACGAGCCCGACGCGCTGGTGCGCTGCGGGCCGCGCACCCCCGATGACGCGATCGAGGTGGGCGATCCGGTCATCGTGGTCGAGGTCGTCTCGCGCGCGTCGCGGTCGACCGACAGCGGCGCAAAGCTCGGCGACTATTTCACGCTGTCGAGCGTGCGCCATTATCTGGTGCTCAACACGGACGCCCGGGCGGTCACGCATCACCGCCGGGCCGAGGATGGCACGATCGCGACGCAGGTCCTGCGCGACGGCCGGCTGGACCTCGACCCGCCGGGGCTGAGCGTCGGCGTCGCCGACCTGTTCGCGCCACCGGCGGCTTGAAGCGGGCCGGTGGGCGACGCCACTCCGCGCGTTCTTCGTTCGGTTTGCACGGCTTGACCTGAGTCAAGGCCCTGCGCTGCGCCGCGGCGCAGGCTGCGCGGGCACGAGCGCGGGGGGCCCCGGGTGATCCACGATTTCGATCCGGCGATCGTGACGATCGGCGCGGGCGGGCTCTACTGGTACGGGGCGATCTATACGGTCGGCTTCCTCGGGGTCCTCGGCTGGTTCTGGTGGCGACGGGAGCGGCTGGGGCTGAGCGGGCGCGACGTCTTCGGCCTGACGATCTGGCTGGCCGTCGGCATGATGATCGGCGGGCGGGTCTTCGACATCCTCGTCTACGAACTCGACTACTACCGGGCGAATCCGGGACACGCGCTCGACTGGTGGCGCGGCGGCATGGCGACGCATGGCGTCATGCTCGGCGGGCTGATCGGGGCGGCGGTCTTCGCGGCGCTGCGTCGCTATCCGCTCCTGCTGGTGCTGGACGAGCTGGTGGTGCCGGGCTGCTTCCTGATGGCGGTGGGCCGGCTCGGCAACTTCATCGAGGGGGGCGTGATCGGGACGGTGACGAGCCTGCCCTGGGGTTTCGTCTATCCCGACCTGGAGGGGGCGCGGCATCCGGTGGCGCTCTACGACAGCCTGAAGAACCTTCTGATCGTGCCGGTGCTGGCGCTGGCGCTGCGGCGCTGGCCGGCGGGCTCGGGCGTGACGATGGCGCTCTTCCTGCTGCTCTACGGCTGGCTGCGGTTCCTCGTCGACCTGACCCGGGACTACGAATCGGTGTTCCTCGGGCTCGGGCCGGGGCAGGTCTACAACCTCGCGATGGGGGCGGTGGGGCTGATGCTGCTGATCTGGTTCCTGCGGCATCCGCGGCCGGCGCCGGTGCTGCCGCGTCCGGCGGAGCGGCGGCCGGGGCTCGTCCGCGTGCTGGCGGTGGCCTTCCTCGTGCTCTATCCGCTCGGCATCCCGACGAGCTGGACCAAGGTCAACATCGAGGCGAAGCGCTTGGAGGCCGCGGAGGAGGCGGGCGGCGGGTAAGCTGTCGATATCGAAAGAATATTTCCGAATATCGCGAATGTGACGCAACATTCTTGCGGAGGCATGTTATACTTTGGTCTCGGAGGGCCGCGGCGGTTCCGCCGCGGCGACGGACGTTGCTGGAGGGAACATGGCCGAGACCATCGGGAACCCGCTTTCATGGGGCGTGGACACGATCTGGGGTGCGAGCCGGCACCTCGGGGCGATCGTGGGCCGGCTGGGCGGCCGGGCCACGGACACGGCAATGCCGGAGGTGCGCCGGATCGGGATGGAGGACCTGCGGACGGCGCTGCGGGCGGGGCTGGAGGACTTTTCCGCCTGCCGGTCCGACGTGGTGTTCCTCGCCATCCTCTATCCCATCATGGGGGCGCTCATCGCGTGGTTCGCATTCGATGCGCGGCTCTTTGCGCTGATCTTTCCGGTGGTGGCGGGTTTCGCGCTGATCGGGCCGGTGGCGGGGGTGGGCCTCTACGAGATGAGCCGCCGGCGCGAGCGGGGCGAGGAGGTCGGCTGGCTGACGGCGTTCTCGGTGATGGGCTCGCCGTCCTTCGGGGCGATCCTGGCGCTGGGGCTGGCGCTGGGGCTGATCTTCGTCGTGTGGATCGCGACGGCGCAGGGGATCTATGCGCTGACGCTCGGGCCCTATGCGCCGCTGACCGCGCAGGCGTTCCTGACCGAGGTGCTGACCACGCCGGCGGGCTGGGCGATGATCGTCGCGGGTTTCGCGGCCGGTGCGGGCTTTGCCGCGGTGGTGCTGGTGACGAGCGTGATCTCGTTCCCGATGCTGCTCGACCGCGACGTGGGGCTGCCGGTGGCGGTGGCGACCTCGGTCCGGTTCGCGGCGATGAACCCGGGGCCGGTGGCGGCCTGGGGGCTGATCGTGGCGGTGTCGCTGGCGCTGGGGTCGATCCCGCTGCTCTTGGGGCTGATCGTGGTGCTGCCGGTGCTGGGGCACGCGACCTGGCACCTCTACCGGCGCGCGGTGGTCTGACGGCCGGTCCTCGGGCCGGTTGCGCAAGCGGCGGGTGATCGGGTCTATACTGGGGGCATACCAAGGCGGAGGCCCCCGATGAAACGCATCGTCATCTGCTGCGACGGCACCTGGAACCGGCTGGACGCGCCGCATCCGACCAACGTGGCGCGGCTGGCGCAGATGGTGCGGCCGGTGGACGACGCGGGCGTGGTGCAGCTGACCTGGCATCTCGACGGGGTGGGCAGCGGGTTCGGCACCGGGGCGCTGGCGCAGGGCTTCGACCGGCTGGCGGGCGGGGCCTTCGGGCACGGGCTGATGGACCGGATCGCCGAGGCCTACCGGTTCCTGGTGTTCAACTACGTGCCGGGGGATCAGATCTATCTCTTCGGCTTCTCGCGCGGGGCCTACATGGCGCGGTCGATCGGGGGGATGATCCGCAACTGCGGGATCCTGGAACGCGCCCATGCCGGGCGGCTGCCGCAGGCGCTGGCGCTCTACCGGGCGCGGGACAAGCATCCGAATGCCGAGGAGAGCCTCGACTTCCGGGCGCGCTACGCCGCCCATACCATGACCGGCGAGAACGAGCGCGAATGGCGGGCGGCGCGGCGGCGGCCGGTCGAGGGGGCGGTGCAGCTCGGCGTGCGGTATCTGGGGGTGTGGGACACGGTGGGCGCGCTGGGCGTGCCGGAGCATCTGCTGGTGGCGGGGTGGCTGAACCGGGGGCACCAGTTCCACGACACGGCGCTGTCGAGCAGCGTGCATGCGGCGCGGCACGCGGTGGCGATCGACGAGCGGCGGGCGACGTTCCCGCCGACGCTGTGGTCGAACCTCGACGCGCTGAACGCGGAGAAGCCCGGCGGGTTTTATCGCGAGGCGTGGTTTCCCGGGGATCACGGCAGTGTCGGCGGTGGCGGCGACATCACCGCTCTGGCGAACGATGCGCTGCTGTGGGTGCTGGAAGGGGCGGAGGCGGAGGGGCTGGCGGTGGACCGCCCGCAGCGGGACCGGCTGAGCGAGACCTGCGACGCGCTGGGGCCGCTCGTCTGCCGCAGCGCGCCACGCAGGCGGCTGCTGAACCGGTTCCTGAGCGTCCGGGAGGTCGACCGGGTCGGGCCGGCGACGGTCGAGGGGGTCTCGGCGGCGGCGCTGAGGCGCTGGACGGAGGACCCGGGCTACCGGCCGGCGCCGCTGCGGCGGCTCGGTCTCTGATCTCAGGGATCGAGCAGCGTCGCGATCAGGCGGGCGGCCTCGTCGGCGCAGGGGGCGAGGCGGTTGGGGTCCTCGCCGGGGAAGAAGCGGGCGCGGAGTGCGGTGGGCATCGGGTTGGGGTGGAAGAGCAGCACCTCGGGGCCGAGCTTTTCGGTCTCGGCGGCGAAGCTTCGCACCAGCGCCTCGGCGGCGCCCTTGCTCGCGCCATAGGCGCCGAAGAACTTCTGGCCCATGCGGTTGTCCGCGACGTAGATCAGCCGTCCGGCGGGTGCCGCCTTGAGCAGCGGCTGGGTCAGCGCGATCAGGCGCTGCGTGCCCTTGAAGTTCACGTCCGTGCTGTGGGCGAAGTCCTTGGGGGCGATGTGCTCGACCGGGGACTGCGGCGGGGCGTGGGCGGCGCAGTGCACCACGACGTCGAGCCGCGCCCAGCGTTCGTGCACCGCGAGGCAGAGGCGCTGAAGCCCGCCCTCGTCGGTCATCGACAGCGGCACCAGCACCGGGTTCGGCCCGCCGGCGGCGAGGATCTCGTCGGCGAGTTCCTCGAGCCCGCCGACGGTGCGGGCGAGCGCGACCACCTGAACGCCGCGGGCGCCGAGGGCGCGGGCGGTCGCGTAGCCGAGGCCGCGGCTCGCCCCGGTGACGAGCGCGACGGTGTCGGCGCCGAGGGTCATGCCGGTTCCTTCGCCTTGAAGCCGCGCTCGATCATGTCGGTCGGGCGGACCGGGTATTCGCCGGAGAAGCAGGCGTCGCAGAACTGCGGCTGCGCAGCGTTCCGGCCACCGTCCTCGCCGCAGGCGCGGTAGAGGCCGTCGAGCGAGACGAAGCGGAGGGAATCGACGCCGAGATAGCGGCCGATCTCCTCCTCGCTCATGGTCGCGGCGATCAGCTTTTCGCGCTCGGGCGTGTCGACGCCGTAGAAGCAGGGCCACTGGGTCGGGGGCGAGGCGATGCGGAAATGCACCTCGGCGGCGCCGGCATCCAGCACCATCTCGCGGATCTTGCGGCTGGTGGTGCCGCGGACCACGGAATCGTCGACGAGCACCACGCGCTTGCCGGCGATGACCGCGCGGTTGACGTTGAGCTTCAGCCGCACGCCCATGTTGCGGATCTGCTCGGTCGGCTCGATGAAGGTGCGGCCCATGTACTGGTTGCGGATGATCCCCATGGCATAGGGGATGCCCGACTGCTGGGAATAGCCGATGGCGGCCGGCGTGCCGGAATCGGGCACGGGGCAGACGAGGTCGGCCTCGACCGGGGCCTCCTTCGCCAGTTCCACGCCGATGCGGCGGCGGGTCTCGTAGACCGAGCGGCCGCCGATCACGCTGTCGGGCCGCGAGAAATAGACATGCTCGAAGATGCAGAAACGCCGCTTGAGCGGGTGGAAGGGGAAGAAGCTGGAGACGCCCTCGGACGTGCAGATCACCATCTCGCCCGGCTCCACGTCGCGGACGAATTCGGCGCCGATGATGTCGAGCGCGCAGGTCTCGGACGAGAGCACCCAGCCGTCGCCGAGCCGGCCGAGCACCAGCGGCCGCACGCCGAGCGGGTCGCGCACGCCGATCAGCTTCGTGCGGGTCATCGCGACCACCGAGAAGGCGCCCTCGACCCGGCGCAGCGCGTCCTTCATCCGCTCGGGGATGTCCTTCTGGATCGAGCGCGCCATCAGGTGGATGATGCATTCGGTGTCCGAGCCCGACTGGAAGATCGAGCCGCGGCCGATCAGTTCCTCACGCAGGGCGACGGCATTCGTCAGGTTGCCGTTGTGGGCGATGGCGCAGCCGCCCATGGCGAATTCCGCGAAGAGCGGCTGGACGTCGCGGATCGCGGTGGTGCCCTTGGTGCCCGCGGTCGAGTAGCGGACATGGCCGATGGCGAGCGTCCCCGGCAGGGTCTCCATCAGCGAGGCCTTGGTGAAGTTGTCGCGGACGTAGCCGAAGCGGCGGACCTGGCTGAAGCCGGTCCCCGGCGCGTAGGAGACGATGCCGCCGGCCTCCTGCCCGCGGTGCTGGAGGGCGTGCAGGCCGAGCGCGACGAAATTCGCCGCGTCCTGAAGGCCGACGACCCCGAAGATGCCGCATTCCTCGCGCAGCTTGTCATCGTCGAAGGGATGGGCGGGGAGGCGATCATCCATCGGGCGCGCTTTCCAACGGTGCGGAGTCGCCGGGGATATAGGCCAGCGCCCCGGCATTGTCACCCCGCGCCGCGGCGCATGGTTTCCCGTCTCACTGGCAGTTGCTGGTGAGCTGTTCGTACTGGGCGGCGATCCATTCCGGCGTGTCCTCGGGCAGCGCGGCGGCGAGGCTGTCCTGCACGCCGGCAAGGAGCGCCACGCTGCGCGAATTGTCCACCTGCGCGAAACCCTGCGCCCCGCCGAGCACGCGTTCGTAGACCACGAGCGCGATGACCACGAGCAGGACGCCGCGCGCGACGCCGAAGAGGAAGCCGAGGCCCTGGTCGACCGGCCCGAGGGCGGAGTTCTGGACGAAGCCCGACAGGAGCGGCGTGAAGATCGTGGCGACGACGAGCGCGACCGCGAAGACCGCAGCGAAGGCGGCGAGCAGGCCGAGTTCGCAGGAGGAGCCGATCACGTCGCGCAGGACCGGGACCTCGCGCATCAGCGGCTCGACCGCGGGGGCGAAGGCGAAGGCAGCGACGCCCGCGATCACCCAGCCGAGGATCGCGAGGGTTTCGCGCACGAAGCCGCGGGACCAGGCGAGGATCGCCGAGAGCACGACGATCGCGAGTACCACCCCGTCGACGATGGTGAAGCCTTCCATGGGGCGCGTCTATCCTTCCACAGTGCCGAAGCACTTTTCTATGAACGCGGACAAATCCGCAACCGGTTCGATCCGCACCCCGGTCTCGGCCGTGGTCCGGGTCCGGGCGGGGGCGTAGGCGGTGGCGAAGCCGAGCTTGCCGGCCTCGCGCAGGCGGGCGTCGGACTGGGCGACCGGGCGCACCGCGCCGGAGAGGCTGATCTCGCCGAAGACGACGGTGTCGGACGGGAGCGCCATGTCCTGGCGGGCCGAGATCAGCGCGGCGGCGACGGCGAGGTCGGCGGCGGGCTCGCCGATGCGCAGGCCGCCCGCGACGTTGAGATAGACGTCCGTGCCGCCGAAGCCGATGCCGCAGCGCGATTCGAGCACGGCGAGGATCATGGCGAGGCGGCCGGAATCCCAGCCGACGACGGTGCGGCGCGGCGTGCCGGGGGGTGCGGTGGCGACGAGCGCCTGAACCTCGACGAGGAGGGGGCGCGTGCCCTCGATCCCGGCGAAGACCACCGAGCCGGAGGCGGGGCTGTCGCGTTCGGAGAGGAAGAGCGCGGAGGGGTTGGCGATCTCGCGCAGGCCGTCGCCGGTCATCTCGAAGACGCCGATCTCGTCGGCGGGGCCGAAGCGGTTCTTGACCGCGCGCAGGATGCGGAACTGGTGGCCGCGCTCGCCCTCGAAATAGAGCACGGTGTCGACCATGTGCTCCACCACGCGGGGGCCGGCGATCTGGCCCTCCTTGGTCACGTGGCCGACGAGGATCACCGAGACGCCGCGGCGCTTGGCGAAGGTGACGAGTTCGTGGGCGGCGGCGCGGACCTGGGCGACGGAGCCGGGGGCGCTGTCCACATGGTCGGCCCACATGGTCTGGATGGAATCGATGATGGCCAGCGCCGGGCGCTCGGCCTCGAGCGTGGTGAGGATGTCGCGGAGGCCGGTTTCAGCGGCGAGGCGGAGCGGCGCGTCGGTGAGGCCGAGGCGCTGGGCGCGCATCCGGACCTGGGCGGCGGCCTCCTCGCCCGAGACGTAGATGACGCCGTGGCCCGCGCGGGCGAAGGCGGCGGCGGCCTGGAGGAGGAGCGTGGACTTGCCGATGCCGGGGTCGCCGCCGACGAGGATCGCCGAGGCGGGCACGAGGCCGCCGCCGAGCACGCGGTCGAGCTCGCCGATGCCGCTGGCGGCGCGGGGGAGCGGCGGTTCGGCGGCGGCGAGGTCGCTGAGCGGGATGCGGCGGCCGCGGGCGGGGCCGAGGCTGCGGCCGGCGGGGCCGGAGGCGAGTTCCGGTTCCTCGTGCACGGTGTTCCAGGCGCCGCAGCCCTCGCAGCGGCCGCTCCATTTGGCATGGGTCGCGCCGCAGGCGGTGCAGGTGAAGGAGGCGGTGCGGCGGCTCATGGCGCGGCGGTCAGCGGATCGTCGCGATCGGCCCGGTGGCGCGGCCGTGGATGAACTGGTCGAGATAGGGGTCGCCGGCGGCATCCATCTGCTCGATCGGGCCGGTCCAGCGGACGACGCCGTCGTGCAGCATGGCGACGTGGTCGGCGACGGTGTGCACGGTGCGCATGTCGTGGGTGATGGTGACGGCGGTGGCGCCCATCTCCTCGACCAGCTCGCGGATGAGGTCGTTGATGACGCCGGACATGATCGGGTCGAGGCCGGCGGTCGGCTCGTCGAAGAAGATCAGGCTGGGATCGGTGGCGATGGCGCGGGCGAGGCCGACGCGCTTCTGCATGCCGCCCGAAAGCTCGGCGGGGTAGAGGTCGGCGGTCTCGGGGCCGAGGCCGACGCGGCGCAGCTTCTCGATCGCGAGCTCGCGCGCGGCGCGCTTGCGCAGGGGTTTGCGCGCGTGGATGAGGCGGAAGGCGACGTTCTGCCAGACCGGCAGGCTGTCGAAGAGGGCGCCGCCCTGGAACAGCATGCCGAACTGGCGCAGGAAGGCGCGGCGGTCGATGTCGTCCGGCGACTGGCCGTCGAGCAGGATCGTGCCGCTGTCGGGGGTCTCGATCCCGAGGATGCATTTCAGCGTCACCGACTTGCCGGTGCCCGAGCCGCCGATGATGACGAGGCTTTCGCCGCGGTGGACCGAGAGCGTGACGCCGCGCAGCACCCGGTTGGCGCCGAACGCCTTGTGCACGTCGATCATCTCGATCCGGGGAACCTCGACCATGCTCAGAAGAAGGCCTCGGTGAGCACGTAGTTCGAGGCGAGGATCAGCACCGAGGCGGCGACGACGGCGTTGGTCGTCGCCTGACCGACGCCCTGGGCGCCGCGGCCGGAGTTGAAGCCGTGGTAGCAGCCCATCAGCGCGAGCAGGAAGCCGAAGACCGCCGCCTTGGTCAGGCTGGTGGTGATGTCGCCGGCCTCGAGATAGTCGACGGTGTTGCGGATGTAGGTGGCGGCGTTGAAGCCGAGCCGGCCGGTGCCGACGAGATAGCCGCCCATCACGCCGATGACGTTGCCGACCGCGACGAGGAGGGGAAGGGCGATGGTCGCGGCGAGGATCCGCGGGACGACGAGATACTTGATCGGGTTGGTCGAGAGCGTGGTCAGGGCGTCGATCTGTTCGGTCACGCGCATGGTGCCGAGTTCGGCGGCGATGGACGAGGCGACGCGGCCTGCGACCATGAGCCCGGCGAGGACGGGGCCGAGTTCGCGGACGATCCCGATGGCGACGATCGAGGGCACCACCGTCTCGGCGTTGAAGCGCGAGCCGCCGGAATAGACCTGCAGCGCCAGCGCGCCGCCGGTGAAGAGCGCGGTGAGCCCGACGACGGGCAGCGAGAAGTAGCCGATGCGCAGCAGCTGGCGGCCGAGTTCGCCCGGATAGAACGGCGGGCGGACCATGTGGCCGAGGGCCACGCCGAGAAAGAGCGCGACGCGCCCGGTCGCGGCGAGGAGTTCCAGCATCGATCGGCCGATCGAGGTCAGGAAGGTTTGCAAGAGGGTGACGAGGATCATTCCGGGGCGGGGCCGGTTCCTTGGGCTGCGGACCACCCTTGTAGACGCGATCCCGCCGGGTGCCAAGGACCGGTCGGGAGGGGGCCGACGCTGGGTGCGGGGGCGCACCGGGGATACTCGCATGGCGAAAACCCGCCGAGCAGAATCCCGCTGATTCCATCCGCGCGGCCCCTCGTTATGGTTGCGCCGTGATCGGGCCGCCAGCCCGGTCGCCGAGCAACAACCAATCAACGAGGGAAGTCTCCCATGAAGAAGCCGATCGTCGTGGCCGCGGCCGCGATCGCTACCCTTTTGTCCATCCAGCCGGTGCTGGCCCAGTCCACGCGTGAAGCGCCCGAGACGCCGGCGACGCATCATCACGGCCTGCCGGGCAACAACCCGGGCTATGGCGGCAACTCGGCCAATCCGCAGGGTGGCGGCAAGAACGGCGGGAACGGCATCCACGGCATCGGAAACGTGCCGGGCAAGAACGCCGACAACCATCCGTCGAACGGGCACCCCGGGTTCCGCGACCAGCTGAACACCGTGCATGGCGGGCTCGGCGGCGGTCACTGACGCCAGACCGGGGGACGCGGCCCGCGCGCCGCCTCCCGCCTAACGGAAGTCGGCGTCGCCGACCTGCTGATAGGCCCGCGCGAGGTTCGAGAACCGGGTGAACTGGCCCTCGAAGGCGAGTTCGACCGTGCCGATCGGGCCGTGGCGCTGCTTGCCGATGATGACCTCGGCCTTGCCGTGGAGCTGGCTCATCGCCTCCTGCCACTTGGCCATGCCCTCGATGTCGTGGTCGCCGGGCTTTTCGCGTTCCTTGTAGTATTCCTCGCGGAAGACGAACATCACCACGTCGGCGTCCTGCTCGATCGAGCCGGATTCGCGCAGGTCCGAGAGCTGCGGGCGCTTGTCCTCGCGGCTCTCCACCTGGCGGGAGAGCTGGCTGAGGGCGATCACGGGGATGTTGAGTTCCTTGGCGATCGCCTTGAGGCCCTGGGTGATCTCGGACACTTCCTGCACGCGGCCCTCGGACCGGCTGGAGGCGGGGCGGGCGAGCTGGAGGTAGTCGATGAAGAGCACGTCGAGCCCGTGGGTGCGCTTCAGCCGGCGGGCGCGGGCGGCGATGGTCGAGATCGGCAGCGCGGGCGTGTCGTCGATGAAGAGCGGGCAGCTTTCGAGCGCCTTCGCCGCCTCGATGAAGCGGCGCATCTCGTCCTCGGTCATGTCGCCGCGGCGGATCTGTTCGGAGGGCACCCGGGCCGCCTCGGAGAGGATGCGGGCGGCGAGCTGTTCGGCCGACATCTCGAGCGAGTAGAAGCCGACGACCCCGCCCTCGATCGTGCCCTCGGTCCCGTCGGGGCGGATGCCCTTCTTGTAGGCCTTGGCGATGTTGTAGGCGATGTTGGTGGCGAGCGAGGTCTTGCCCATCGAGGGCCGCCCGGCGAGGATCAGCAGGTCCGAGGGGTGCAGGCCGCCGAGCTTCTTGTCGAGGTCCATCAGCCCGGTCGAGATGCCGGCGAGCCCGCCGTCGCGCAGATAGGCGGCGTTGGCGATGTTCACCGCGTCGCTGACCGCGCGCAGGAAGCTCTGGAAGCCGCGGTCGACCTTGCCCTGCTCGCCGAGCTGGTAGAGCGCCTGCTCGGCCTCGACGATCTGGTCCCTGGGCTCGCTTTCGACGTCGATGCGGCCGGCCTTCTCGGCGATGGTCTGGCCAATGCTGATGAGGTCGCGGCGGATCGCGAGGTCGTAGATCAGCTGGGCGTAGTCGCGGGCCGCGAAGATCGAGATCGCCGCGCCGGCGAGCCGGGCGAGATAGGCGGGGCCGCCGAGTTCGCGCAGGCCCTCGTCCTCCTCGAAGAAGGCCTTGAGGGTGACCGGCGAGGCGAGCGCGTTCTTCTGGATGCGCCGGGCGGCGGTCTCGAAGATCCGGCCGTGCACGGGGTCGTAGAAATGGGTTTCGTTCACGATCCCCGACACTCGGTCGTAGACCTCGTTGTTGACGAGGAGCGCGCCGAGAAGTGCCTGTTCCGCCTCGATGTTGTGGGGTAGCACACCCACGGGCTCGGCGCCGACCGGTCCGTCTGCCATCTCACCTGCCTCCCGTTCTTGGAGGTCCTTATACGCGTTTGCGGCGGCGGGCGGGAGGTGTGAAAGACGGGGAGAACGGGGATAAGCAACCTGTGCGTGTATCGGCCCGGGATCGCTTTCCGTCGCTTCGGGGGCGGGCCCGGGGGAGCCTGGCGGCTTGGTCGCGCGGCCCGGCTGCGGCATACTGACGCAAAGCACGGCGGAGGGGCGATACCGATGGCCGAGGCGGCGGAGGGGCGGTTCGATTCGGCGGAGCTGGGGGCGCTCGCGCATCTCTACCGCGGCGAGGTCTACCGCTCGACGATCTGGCGCCAGCGGCTCGACCACACCACCAACTGGGCGGTGGTGACCACAGGGCTCGCGCTGTCGCTGACCTATGCCGGGCCGCAGGCCTCGCCGCTGCCGCTGATCCTGGTGGGGCTCCTCGTGGTGGTGTTCCTGCTCTTCGAGGCGCGGCGCTACCGCTATTTCAACGTCTGGCGGGCGCGCTGCCGGCTGATGGAGACCGACGTCTATGCGCCGCTCCTGCGCGGCGAGGGGGTGCGGCGGGACGGGAAATGGAACACGCTGCTGGCCGACGACTACGACCGGCCGCATTTCCACATCAGCGCGGTACGGGCGATCGGCCGGCGGCTGCGCAAGAACTATGCCTATATCCTGTCGGTGCAGGCGGTGGCCTATTACGGCAAGCTCGCGATCCATCCCGATGCCGCGACCTCGTTCGGGCAGTTCCTCGACCGTGCCGCGGTCGGGCCGGTCCCGGGGGCGGCGGTGGTGCTGGCCGGGGTGGCGTTTCACGGCAGCTGGATCGTGCTGGCGCTCTGGACGCTCAGGATCGAGAAGCGGGCGCGGTCGGGGCGGAAGCTGATCGCGATCGCCTGAGGCGGCGGGGCAAGGGCCTCCGGTGGGAGGTCGACATGCAGACGGCGGGCGTCTAGTCCTCGGGAACCTGCGCGGCGAAGGAGGAGGACAGGGATGGCGACGAGGCTCGTGGCGGTGATCTGCGCGGCGCTGATGCTCGGCGGGTGCGAGACGATCAAGGGCGCGGGGCGGGACGTGCAGACCGCGGGGCAGGTGATCACCGGCACGGCGCAGGAGGTCGAGAGCCGGTTCTGAGGCCGCGCGGGCAGGCCGGGAACCTTTTGCCCGCCGGCAGCGTTCCCCCGTGGTGAAGCCGTGCCCGTCCGAGGCCGCGGCAAGGGATCGGGGAGATAAGCGATGAAATGGACGATTCTGGGAAGCCTGTTCGCGGTGATGCTGCTGACGGGCTGCGAGACGATTCAGGGCGCCGGCCGCGACGTGCAGACCGCCGGAGAGGCGATCACGGACACGTCGCAGGAGGTGCAGCAGGAGATGTGAGGGGGGCGCACGCCACCCTCGGAATGCAAAACGGCCGCCCTATAGCAGGCTGTGTGGAAAGCCGGGCAAATCTGATAGGATGGCCGC
>CAZNSP010000012.1:0-106445 GCA_964575795.1 uncultured Rhodobacterales bacterium | reverse complement strand
GACGCATCCGAACAACCCCGCGGCGCAGGCGGCGGAGTAGCGGGGCCGATGTGACCGCCGGCGCGCTCGGCTGGCTGGTCCTCGCCGCGCTGGTGCTGGCGGCGGGGATCGCGCACGGGCGGTACCGGCGGGACATGGCGCTGGCCGGGGCCGTCTGGCGGCAGATCGCGGAGGGGCGGCGCGCCGGCGGGGTCTACGACCCGGCGATGGTGGCGGACCTGCCCGTGGTCGCGCGGCGCTACTTCGGTCATGCGATCGCGCCGGGCACGCCGCTCGCCTTGCGCGCGGTGGTCGCGATGGAGGGGGAGTTCCTGCTCGGCACCGGGCCGGGGGTGCGCAGCCTGCCGATGGTGGCGCGCGAGGTGATCGCCCCGCCGCACGGCTTCGTCTGGATGCCGCGGATCGGGCGGTTTCCCCTGATCCTGCGCGGGGCGGACGGGTATTTCCGCGGCGCGGCCTGGGTGCGGTTCTGGCTGGCGGGCCTGTTTCCGCTGGTGCGGGCGGCGGGCCGGACCTCGGGCGGTCGGCGGCGGCGCGGGCGGTGATGGAGGCTATCTGGGTGCCGGCGAGCCTTCTGCCGCTGAACGGCGGGCACTGGCGGGCGGCGGGACCGGACACGGCCGAGGTGACGCTGGAGACGGCGAACGGGCCGATCCGGGTCGATCTGCGGCTGTCGCCCGAGGGGCGGGTGCTGTCGGTCAGGACCCGGCGCTGGACCGATGCGAACCCCGGGAAGGTCTTTGCCGAGCAGCCCTTCGGCGGCTACACCGTGCCGGGCCGGGTCGAGATCGGCAACCTGTTCGAGACGCCGGACTGGGCGCCGTTCTTCCGGGCGCGGGTGACGGCGATCGACTGGGGCTGAGCGGGGCTCAGACCCGGGTGTCGAGCCGGGTCTCGGCGCCGGCCATCGCGGGCTGGGCCCGGGCGGGCTCGGGCGCGGCCACCGTCAGCACGGGGCGGAGCGGCGTGCGGATCAGCGCCTCGTCGATGTCCTTGTGGGCGTTCGCCACCAGGCGCTCCAGCATCGGCGAGAGCGGCCGGAGCGTCAGGGCCGGCGTGATGTTCGGAACCGGTTTGATCGTCATGGTCGTGGTCTCCGCAGGTCGTTCTATTTTTAAGAGTATACTCCGGATCGCGAGGGAGGCTGAGCGCGACGTTCGCTCGGGGTTAAGGCCGGGTTAAAGGCGCCTGCCCATGGTTGATCATGCGGCCCGGTCGAGGAGCGCGCCGACCGGGGCGGCCTGGCCGCGCAGCGCCTTCAGCGTGTCGACGAAGGGCGGCGGCGCGGCGGGTGGCGTCTCCGGCACCGGTGGCGGCGCGGCGACGGGCCGGCCGGGGTCGACCGGCGGGGGACCGGCGGTGAGGTCGGGCCGGGTCGCGGGGGCGTCGACGGGGGTGCCGCGCGGCGAGGGCGCGGGGTCCTCCGGCCGCCGGTGCCGCGGGGGGTCGACCGGCTTCGGCGGGGCGGGCAGCGGACGGTCGGCGGCCGCGGGTGGGCGCAGATGGATGCCTGACATGGCCTCGGCTCCTCCGGCAATTGCTCCTGATCCGGAGTGTGGCAGGGCGCGGGGCGGGCGTCGCGGGTGCGGTTCAGCCATCGTTAACCGCGCGGACGGATCGCCCGGCGCGTCAACACCCCGTCAAGGAATGCCAAGCCCTTGGCGGTGTGGGACGATTCGGGGGGGCAGGCAGGGCGGGAGCCTGCGGGCGCGGCAAGGTCGCGTTAACCCTTGGCGCGGGTCAGGGCGCGAGGCCGCGGGTGTAGAGGCGGGTCAGGAAACGCTCGGCGTCGTGGAACCGGGCCTCGTCGTCCACGCCGAGCACTGCGCGGACCTGCACGTCGAAATCGGCATAGTGCTGGGTAACCGCCCAGATCGAGAAGATCAGGTGGTGCGGATCGACCCGGGCGATGCGGCCGGACCGGGCCCAGCTGCGGATGATCTCGGCCTTCTCGTCGACGAGGGCCTTCAGCGGTCCGGAGAGGGCGTCGCCGATATGGGTCGCGCCCTGGAGCACCTCGTTGGCGAAGATCCGGCTCTCGCGCGGGTAGTCGCGCGCCATCTCGAGCTTGCGCCGGACGTAGCCGCGGATCTCGGCCAGCGGCTCACCCGCGGGGTCGAGCGCGCGCAGGGGATCGAGCCAGGTGTCGAGGAGCCGGTCGAGGAGCGCGCGATGCACCGCCTCCTTGGACGGAAAGTAGTAGAGCAGGTTCGGCTTCGACAGCCCCGCCGCATCGGCGATGGCGTCGAGCGTCGCGCCGCTGAAGCCCTGGGCCGAGAACACCTCGAGCGCGGCGGCGAGGATGGTCTCGGTCTTTTCGCGCTGGTTGCGGGTCGGGCCGCGGCGCGCGCCGGAGACGGAGGCTTCGCGGTTCATTCGGCCCCGGTCGTGGGCGGGCGGAAGCTTGGCATTCTGGGATCCTCGCGCGCTCGAAAACGGCTTGACCTGCCGGTCGGGGGTGGTAGCGTCCAAAATTGACCGTTTGGTCACAAAACATCAAGCGCCCCGCGCGGTCGACTCGAAAATGCCAGCCGGGAAGCCGGCCGGGAATGCCAGCCGGGGGCGTGTTCAGGGAAACCGTCAGATGTCGCATCGCTCCGCACTGGCCCCGAACGACCTGCGTGCGTTCTGGATGCCTTTCACCGCCAACCGCCAGTTCAAGAAGGCGCCCCGGATGTTCGTGGGCGCCGAGGCGATGCACTACACCACCGCAGACGGCCGCAAGGTGCTGGACGGCACCGCGGGCCTGTGGTGCTGCAACGCCGGGCACTGCCGGCCGAAGATCGTGCAGGCGATCCAGGAGCAGGCGGCGGAGATGGACTATGCGCCGGCCTTCCAGATGGGCCATCCGAAGGCGTTCGAGCTCGCCAACCGGCTGGTGGACCTCGCGCCCGAGGGGCTGGACCATGCGTTCTTCTGCAACTCGGGCTCCGAGGCGGTCGATTCCGCGCTCAAGATCGCCATCGCCTATCAGCGGGCGATCGGGCAGGGGTCGCGCACGCGGCTCATCGGGCGGGAGCGCGGCTATCACGGGGTGAACTTCGGCGGGATTTCCGTCGGCGGCATCGTTTCGAACCGCAAGTTCTTCGGCTCGCTGCTGACCGGGGTCGATCACCTGCCGCACACCCATCTGCCTGAGAACGCGTGGTCGAAGGGCCAGCCCGAGCACGGCGCGCATCTGGCCGACGAGCTGGAGCGCATCGTCGCGCTGCACGACGCCTCGACCATCGCCGCGGTGATCGTCGAGCCGGTGGCGGGCTCGACCGGGGTGCTGATCCCGCCCAAGGGCTACCTCCAGCGGCTGCGCGAGATCTGCACCAAGCACGGCATCCTGCTGATCTTCGACGAGGTCATCACCGGCTTCGGGCGGACCGGCACGGCCTTCGCCGCGGACAAGTACGGCGTCACCCCGGACATGATCACCTGCGCCAAGGGGCTGACCAACGGCGTGATCCCGATGGGCGCGGTGCTGACCAGCGCGGCGATCCACGACGCGTTCATGACCGGGCCCGAGCATCTGATCGAGCTCTTCCACGGCTATACCTATTCGGGGAACCCGATCGCCGCGGCGGCGGGCCTCGCCACGCTGGAGACCTACAGGGACGAGGGTCTCTTCGAGCGCTGCGCCGAGCTCGCCCCCTACTGGCAGGAGGCGATCCATTCGCTGAGGGACCATCCGCACGTCATCGACATCCGCAACGAGGGGCTGATCGGCGCGGTGGAGCTTGCCCCGATCCCCGGCGAGCCGACGAAACGCGCCTTCAAGGCCTTCGTCGACGCCTACGAGGCCGGCATCCTGATCCGTACCACCGGCGACATCATCGCCATGTCGCCGCCCTTGATCGTCTCGAAGGCGCAGATCGACACGCTGATCGGCACGCTGGGCGACGTGCTGAAGAAGCTGCACTGAGGGCGGGACGATGGCGGCTCCGGGCGCGAACCTGACGATCGACGGCGCCCGGCTCTGGGATTCGCTGATGGAGATGGCGAAGATCGGGCCGGGTGTGGCGGGCGGCAACAACCGCCAGACGCTGACCGATGCGGATGCCGAGGGGCGTCGGCTGTTCGCGAAGTGGTGCGAGGAGGCCGGCTGCACCATGGGCGTCGACGCGATGGGCACGATGTTCGCGCGGCGGGAGGGGACGGAGCCGGACCTGCCGCCCGTCTATGTGGGCAGCCATCTCGACACCCAGCCGACGGGCGGCAAGTACGACGGCGTGCTGGGGGTGCTGGGCGGGCTGGAGGTGATCCGGTCGCTCAACGATCTCGGCATCCGGACGCGCCACCCGATCGTGGTGACGAACTGGACGAACGAGGAGGGCACGCGGTTCGCCCCCGCGATGCTCGCCTCGGGCGTCTTCGCGGGCGTTATCGACCTCGACTGGGCCTATGACCGGACCGATGCGAAGGGGCTCAGGTTCGGCGACGAGCTGGAGCGGATCGGCTGGAAGGGGTCCGAGCCGGTGGGCGGGCGGCCGATGAAGGCGTTCTTCGAGCTGCACATCGAGCAGGGGCCGATCCTCGAGGCCGAGGGCAAGGAGATCGGCGTCGTCACCCATGGCCAGGGCCTGCGCTGGATCGAATGCACGGTGACGGGGAAGGAGAGCCACACCGGCTCCACCCCGATGCCGATGCGGCGCAACGCCGGCCGCGGGCTCGCCCAGATCACCGAACTGGTCCACGAGATCGCGATGAAGCACCAGCCGAACGCGGTGGGTGCGATCGGGCATGTCGACGTCTATCCCAACAGCCGCAACATCATCCCCGGCCGGGTGGTCTTCACCATCGACTTCCGCAGCCACGTGCTGGAGACGCTGGAGGCGATGGTGGCGGAGCTGATGGAGCGCGCGCCGGGGATCGCCGAGGCGCTCGGCTGCTGCTTCGAGAGCCGGATCGTCGGGCAGTTCGACCCGCCGGCCTTCGATCCGGGCTGCGTCGCCGCGGTGCGCCGGGCGGCGGAGCGGCTGGGCTATTCCCACATGGACATCGTGAGCGGCGCCGGCCACGACGCCTGCTGGATCAACCGCGTCGCGCCGACGGCCATGATCATGTGCCCCTGCGTCGACGGGCTGAGCCATAACGAGGCGGAGGAGATCAGCCCGGAATGGGCCGAGAAGGGCGCGAACGTGCTGTTCCACGCGGTGGTCGAGACGGCGGAGATTGTGGCGTGAGCGGGTTAGGACTATCTTTACCGGTGTGCCGGCAGACTGGCGGCGCGAGGAGATCCGAATGGCCCCGGACAACATCATTCTCGAACACCTCCGGGCGATCCGTGGCGTGCTCGATCGGCACACCGACGAACTGCGCGAGATCAAGGAGCGTTTGGGCATCCTGGAGATCGGCATCGGCAATCTCGGCGGACAGTACGCCAGCCTCTCCAACCGCCTCGACCGGATGGACGAGCGGGTGGCGCGGATCGAGAAGCGGCTCGATCTGGTCGAGGGCTGACGGCTTCCGCCTCGCGCTTTTCCTCATGCTCCTGCCCGCGGTGGCGCCGGCGCAGGAGGTGCTGCGCTTTGCGCTGGTGGCGGATGCGCCGGGGCGGGTCTGGGTGCTCGACGGGGTGACCGGGTCGCTGGCGCGGTGCCGGCACGCGGAGGCGACCGCGCCGAAGGTGATCGAGGTCTTCGGGGCGGAGGCGGTGGCGCGTGGGGCCGGGGGTGCCGGCGGGGTGCCGGAATGCTGGAAATGGGGCGAGATGGCGGGCTTCGCCGCGGCCGGGACCGAGGGCTGGGTCGCGGGGGAACCCGCGGTGCAGGAGCCGGTCGCCGCGCCGGAGACCAGCCTCGCGGTGGCGCGGCCGAAGGTGCTGTCTGTCTTCGGCGGCGAGGTCTACGCGACCTCGCCGTGACGGCCGCTACCGGGCAGGACGAACAGGGCTTCAGGGAGACATCATGTCGAAAGTGATCCGCAACGGCACGATCGTGACCGCCGACCGCATGTGGAAGGCCGACGTGCTGATCGAAGGCGAGACGATCAAGGCGATCGGGCCGGGGCTGAAGGGCGAGACCGAGATCGACGCGACCGATGCCTATGTCATGCCGGGGGGCATCGATCCGCACACCCATCTGGAGATGCCCTTCATGGGCACGACCGCGGCCGAGACCTTCGAGAGCGGCACCTTCGCCGCGGCCTCGGGCGGGACGACCATGCTGGTCGACTTCGTGCTGCCGGGGGCGGACGGGAGCCTGCTGAACGCGGTGAAGGAATGGGACCGCAAGTCGGCGCCGCAGATCTGCGTCGATCTCGGCTATCACATGGCGATCACCGGCTGGAACGAGACCATCTTCGAGGAGATGGCCGAGGTGGTGAAGCGCGGGGTCAACACCTTCAAGCACTTCATGGCCTACAAGGGCGCGCTGATGGTGGACGACGACGAGATGTACGCGTCGTTCAGGCGCTGTGCAGAACTCGGCGCGCTGCCGCTCGTCCATGCCGAGAACGGCGACATCGTGGCGGAGCTGCAGAAGAAGTACATGGAGGCGGGCGTGACCGGGCCCGAGGGCCATGCCTATTCCCGCCCGCCCGAGGTCGAGGGCGAGGCGGCGAACCGGGCGGTGATGATCGCCGATGCCGCGGGCGTGCCACTCTACATCGTGCACGTGAGCTGCGAGCAGGCGCACGAGGCGATAAGGCGGGCGCGGGCCAAGGGGATGCGGGTCTATGGCGAGCCGCTGATCCAGCATCTGGTGCTGGACGAGAGCGAATACTTCAACAAGGACTGGGACTATGCCGCGCGGCGGGTGATGTCGCCGCCCTTCCGGTCGAAGGACCACCAGGCGAGCCTGTGGGCAGGGCTGCAGTCCGGGAGCCTGCACGTGGTCGCCACCGACCACGCCGCCTTCACCACCGACCAGAAGCGGATGGGGGTGAAGGGCTTCCCGTCGATCCCGAACGGGACGGGCGGCATCGAGGAGCGGATGCCGGTGCTCTGGACAAAGGGCGTGGAGACCGGGCGGCTGACGCCCTCCGAATTCGTGGCGGTGACCTCGACCAACATCGCGAAGATCCTCAACGTCTATCCGCGCAAGGGTGCGATCGTGGAGGGCGCGGATGCCGACATCGTGGTCTGGGACCCCAAGCTCGGCCGCACGCTGTCGGCCTCGACCCAGAAGTCGGTGCTCGACTATTCGGTCTTCGAGGGCATGAAGGTGACGGGGCTGCCGCGCTATACCCTCAGTCGCGGCGACGTGGTCTGGGCCGACGGGCAGAACAGCCAGCCGCAGCCGGGGCGCGGCAAGTTCATCCCGCGCCCGGCCTTCCCGGCGGCGCATGCCGCGCTGTCGAAATGGAAGGAGCTGACCGCGCCGCGACGGGTGGAGCGGGACCCCACGAACATTCCCTCCGGCGTCTGAGGCCACATGCCCGCAGCGGTGATCGAGGCGAAGGGGCTCGGCTTGACGTTCGAGACGAACGACGGGCCGGTCCATGCGCTTTCGGACGTGAACCTCACGATCAACAAGGGCGATTTCGTCAGCTTCATCGGCCCCTCGGGCTGCGGCAAGACGACCTTCCTGCGCGTGGCCGCGGACCTGGAGGTGCCGACGGCGGGCACGATCACGGTCAACGGCATGTCGCCCGCCGAGGCGCGCGCGCGGCGGGCCTATGGCTACGTGTTCCAGGCAGCGGGCCTTTTTCCGTGGCGGACCATCGGCGCAAACATCCGCCTCCCCCTCCAGATCATGGGCTATTCCCGGGCCGATCAGGCGGAGCGGGTCAGGCGCGTGCTGGAGATGGTCGAGCTGGCGGGCTTCGAGAACAAGTATCCCTGGCAGCTGTCGGGCGGCATGCAGCAGCGTGCCTCGATCGCCCGCGCGCTGGCCTTCGATGCGGACATCCTGCTGATGGACGAGCCGTTCGGTGCGCTCGACGAGATCGTGCGCGACAAGCTGAACGAGCAGCTCCTGGAGCTCTGGGCGCGGACCGAGAAGACCATCGGCTTCGTCACCCATTCGATCCCCGAGGCGGTCTATCTGTCCACCCGGATCGTGGTGATGTCGCCGCGGCCGGGGCGGGTGACCGACGTGATCGAGAGCACCCTGCCGCGCGAGCGTCCGCTGCATATCCGCGAGAGCCGCGATTTCCTCGAGATCGCCGCGCGGGTGCGCGACGGGCTGCGCGCGGGGATCGGCGATGACATCTGAGGCCGCGCCCGCCGCGCCTCGGCCCGTCCGCGCGCCCGGCGCGACCCTGCCGGTGCTGACCGTGGTCGCGGCGATCCTCGTGCTCTGGTACGTCTTCGCGGTGGTGCTGAACGCGCCCTGGGCGCTCGACCAGGCGGGGCGGTCGGGGGTGGAGCTGAGCTTCACCGAGCTGGTCGCCGACACCTGGGCGCAGGACCGGCCGCGGCTGCCGGCGCCGCATCAGGTGGTGGCCGAGCTGTGGCGGACCACGGTGGAGGTGGCGCCGACATCGCGGCGGAGCCTCGTCTATCACGCGTGGATCACGCTCTCGGCGACGCTGCTCGGTTTCGTGCTGGGGGCGGGGCTCGGCATCCTGCTCGCCACCGGCATCGTGCACAACCGGGCGATGGACCAGAGCGTGATGCCCTGGGTGATCGCGAGCCAGACGATCCCGATCCTCGCCATCGCACCGATGATCATCGTGGTGCTGGCCTCGATCGGCGTGTCGGGGCTGCTGCCGAAGGCGATCATCTCGATGTACCTGTCGTTCTTCCCCGTCGCGGTCGGGATGGTGAAGGGGCTGCGCAGCCCTGACCGGATGCTTCTGGACCAGATGCGGACCTGGAACGCGAGCGCGGCGCAGACCTACACGCGGCTGCGCTGGCCGGCGTCGCTGCCCTATCTCTTCGCCTCGCTGAAGGTGGGCGTGGCGGCGAGCCTCGTGGGGGCGATCGTGGGCGAGCTGCCCACCGGGGCGGTCGCGGGGCTCGGGGCGCGGATGCTGTCGGGCAGCTATTACGGGCAGACGGTGCAGATCTGGTCGGCTCTGGTGATGGCCGCGATCCTCGCCGCCGCGCTCGTCGGGCTGATCGGGCTGATCGAGCGGATCACCATGCGGGCGATGGGGGCGCGGCCGTGAACGGCTACGTCCTCGCCGCGCTGGGATTCTGGCTGGCCGCCTGGGCGTTCAACGTCTGGCTGTCGCGCCGGCCGCCGAACCGGGTGATCGCGTTCCTGTCGCCCGCGGTCTTCGGCATCACGCTGATCGTGCTCTGGGAGCTTCTGGTGCGGGGGCTGAACGTCTCGCCGGTGCTGCTGCCGGCGCCCTCGGCGATCGCGGCGCGGTTCGCGTCGAGCACGCATATCCTCTGGGCCGACGTGGTGCAGACCTTCTTCAAGGGCGCGCTGTCGGGCTATGCCATCGGCTGCGGCGCGGCCTTCGTCACGGCGATCGCGGTGGACCGGCTGCCGTTCCTGCGCCGGGGCCTTCTGCCGGTCGGCAACTTCGTGGCGGCGCTGCCGATCATCGGCATGGCGCCGATCATGGTGATGTGGTTCGGCTTCGACTGGCAGTCGAAGGCCGCGGTCGTGGTGCTGATGGTCTATTTCCCGATGCTGGTGAACACGGTGCAGGGGTTGCAGGCCTCCGAGCCGATGCAGCGCGACCTGATGCGGACCTATGCCGCGGGCTACTGGCAGACGCTGGTGCGGCTGCGGCTGCCCGCCGCCGCGCCGTTCATCTTCAACGGCTTGAAAATCTGCACGACTTTGGCTTTGATCGGTGCCATCGTGGCCGAGTTCTTCGGCTCGCCGACCGTCGGCATGGGCTTCCGCATATCGACCGAGGTGGGGCGGCTGTCGCTCGACATGGTCTGGGCCGAGATCGCGGTCGCCGCGCTCGTCGGTTCGGCCTTCTACGGGGTGGTCGCGCTTCTCGAGAAGACGGCCACCTTCTGGCATCCCTCGCAGCGACGTTGAGGGACTTAAACTGAGACCAACATGGAGAGGATGGACATGAAGAAGTGGATGGCCGGCGCTTCGGCGGCGGTGGTGATGCTGGCGGGGGCGGCGCAGGCCGAGGACGTGACGCTCCAGCTGAAGTGGGTGACCCAGGCGCAGTTCGCGGGCTATTACGTCGCGCTCGACCAGGGCTTCTACGAGGAAGAGGGGCTGAACGTCACGATCAACCCCGGCGGGCCGGACATCGCGCCCCCGCAGGTGATCGCCGGCGGCGGGGCCGACGTGATCGTGGAGTGGATGCCGGCCGCACTCGCCGCGCGCGAGGCGGGGCTGCCGCTCGTCAACATCGCCCAGCCGTTCAAGTCCTCGGGCATGATGCTGACCTGCCGCAACGATTCGGGTGTCACCTCGACCGATGACTTCCCGGGCCAGACGCTCGGGGTCTGGTTCTTCGGCAACGAATATCCGTTCCTGAGCTGGATGAGCACGCTCGGCTATTCGACCGAAGGCGGCCCGGACGGGGTGACCGTGCTGCGCCAGGGCTTCAACGTCGATCCGCTGCTGCAGAACCAGGCGGCCTGCATCTCGACGATGACCTACAACGAATACTGGCAGGTGATCGACGCGGGCTTCACGCCCGAGGACCTGACGGTCTTCAAGTACGAGGATCAGGGCGTGGCGACGCTGGAGGACGGGCTCTGGGTGCTGGAGGATCGGCTGGCCGATCCCGCCTTCGTCGAGACCATGGCGAAGTTCGTCCGGGCCTCGATGCGCGGCTGGAAATGGGCCGAGGAGAACCCCGACGAGGCGGCGATGATCGTGCTGGAGAACGACGAGACCGGCGCGCAGGAGGAGCATCACCAGAAACGGATGATGGGCGAGGTGGCGAAGCTGACCGCCGGCTCGAACGGCGCGCTCGATCCCGAGGACTACGAGCGGACGGTGCGCACCCTGCTCGGCGCCGGTTCGGACCCGGTGATCACCCGCGAGCCCGAGGGCGCCTGGACCCATGCGGTGACCGATATCGCGCTGGACTGAACCTTTTGGCGAAGGCAGGGGAAGCTCCGGGTCGCGCCCGGAGCTTCTTCCTTTCGGACGGACCCCGATGGGTCTGGTTGTTGCGACCGGACCCTCTGGCGCCGACGCCCGACTACTTCCACGCGAATTCTTGGCAAAAATTTCGCGTGGATTATTTGAGACACCCTTGTTAAAGTGAATTCATCGACGGCAGAGAAGAAATTGTCATCTGTGCCGTTGAAACGGTAACAAGGGGACGAGGGGTAAAGGGATGTCGGCATTCAAATTCGCTGCGGGGGCGCTCTGCCTCGCGCTCATGGCTGGCCCCGCGCCGGCGGTCACGTTCGATTTCTACGAGCGGAACGGCAACGTGGAAGGCGAGTTCTCGGGCTCGCTCAATCTCACGGGGGCAACGGTTTCGTGCATCACATGCGGCTTGTTTCTGGCGTCCATCAATCCGTCCGATGCGAGAGTTATCAACGGCAGCTCCGGCCAGTCCGGTGGAAACACCACGGGATACGTCGTGGATGGACCGGCGAGCTTCGGCACGGGCGGCCAGACCTTGACCAATGCGGCAAACCGCACCGGTGATGTCTTCGGAATTCGCGGAGGAGCCTTTGGTCCGGATGTCCTCGTTCCGTTTGGCTATGTGAGCGGGGCCCCCCTGTCAGGAACGATCAAGTTCCTGGGGGCGACCTTCGACAGTCTCGGCATCACCGTGGGCAGCTATACCTACCTGCTGCCGAACGACACCGTGACGATCAACTTCATCAAGCGCGGGGGAGAGGCGGCCATTCCGCTGCCCGCGACGCTGCCGCTCCTGCTCGGCGGGCTCGGACTCGCCTTCGCCGCGGCCCGCAGGAGGGCCTGAGCGTCACTCCGCCGCGCGTCACCGCTGCGGCGAGCGGTTCTTGACCGCGACCGGCGCCGGGTTCTACCTCAGAACCGGGGCGGCGGCATCCAGCGGCCGCCCGATGCGCGGAAGGGATCTGGCATGGCGTGGGACGAGGCGGAGCTGGCGCGGCTGCGGGCGAGGTATGCGGACGATCCGGGCGGGCGGATGCACGACCCGAAGTTCGCGAAGGTGGCCGAGCGCATCTTCAGCCGGGGTGCACGGCCGGCGCCCTTCGTGGGGGTGCCGACGTTCCTGACCGCGCCCTACCGGCGGCCGGCGGACGTGGGCGCGCCGGACTTCTCGGGGCTCGACGTGGCGATCACCGGCGTGCCGATGGACATGGCGGTGTCGAACCGGTCGGGCACCCGCTTCGGGCCGCGGGCGATCCGCACCATCGAGCGGGTCGGGCCCTACAACCATGTGCTGGATTGCGCCCCGATCTACGACTTGCGTGTGGCGGACGTGGGGGACGTGCCGTTCTCGGGCCGCTACGACCTGCACCAGTCCCATGCCGAGATCGAGGCCTGGATCGGGGCGATGGTGGCGCAGGGGGTGGTGCCGCTGAGCGTGGGCGGCGACCATTCGATCACCCATCCGATCCTGCGCGCGGTGGGCCGCGACCGGCCGGTGGGGCTGATCCACATCGACGCGCATTCCGATACCGGGGGCCCGTTCGACGGCGAGCGGTTCAACCATGGTGCGCCGTTCCGCAACGCGGTGCTCGACGGGGTGCTCGATCCGACGCGGACGATCCAGATCGGGCTGCGGGGGTCTTCGGAGTACCTGTACGAATTCGCCACCGACTCCGGCATGACCTGCATCCATGCCGAGGAGGTGGACCTGATCGGCATTCCCGCGATCATCGAGCGCGCACGGGCGGTGGTGGGCAATGGGCCGGTCTATGTCTCGTTCGACATCGACTCGCTCGATCCCGCCTTCGCGCCGGGGACCGGCACGCCCGAGATCGGCGGGCTGACGACGCGCGAGGTGCAGGCGATCCTGCGCGGGTTGAAGGGGCTCGACGTGGTCGGCGGCGACGTGGTCGAGGTGGCGCCGCAGTACGACGCGACGACGAACACCGCCCATGCCGGGGCGCAGATGCTGTTCGAGATCCTGAGCCTGATGGTGTTCAGCCCGACGATCCGCGCGCGGCGGGGCTGAACCCCGGCGCGCAGGCAGCGGTCAGCCGCCGTTCTGCCGGGGCCGCGGCTCGTCTTCGGGTGACGCGGCGCCGCGGCCGACCGGGCGGAGGTTCAGCGGCGGGGCCGCGCCGTCGCGATCCTGGCCCATGTAGAGCGTCACGTGTGGGAACGGGATCTCGACGCCCTCGCGGTCGAAGATCTCCTTGATCAGCTCGTTGTAGGCGCGGCCAACGGCCCAGTGCTGGCCCGGCCGGGTCATGATCCGCGCCCGGACCATCACCGCGGAGTCGGCAAAGCTGGTGATCCCCTGCATGTCGAGATCGCCGAGGATCACCCCGCCGTGCTCGGTTTCGCGCAGGCGCTCGAAGGCCTCGCGCATCAGCGCCTTCACCCGACCGATGTCCTCGCGGTAGGCGACGCCGATCTCGGCCACGTGGTAGGAGAAGTCCTTCATCATGTTGGAGACGGTTTCGACGGAGCTGAACGGGATCAGGTGGTAGGTGCCGTCCATGGTGCGCAGGCCGACCGAGCGGATCGTCAGCTTCTCGACCACGCCGGTGACACCGCCGGCGGTGACGACATCGCCGGTGTTCATCGCGTTCTCGAACTGGATGAAGGCGCCGGTGATGATGTCCTGCACGAGGCGCTGGGCACCGAAGCCGATGGCGAGGCCGACGACGCCGGCGCCGGCGAGGAGGGGTGCGATGTTCACGCCGAGCGCCGAGAGTGTCAGCATCGCCGCCATTACCACGACGAGCACGGTGAAGGCGTTGCGCAGGAGCGACAGCAGCGTGCGTTCGCGGGCGGTGACGAGGCGCCCGCCGGTCGGATTGAGCTTGAATTCGATCCAGGACGAGACCGCGAGCCAGACGATCCCGGCGAAGAGGAGGATCATCGCCGCGGAAAGGAGCGCCTGGACCAGTTCGCGCCCGGTGCCCGTGCTCAGCCAGCCGGTCAGGTCGAAGATGCCCCAGGACTGGGCGACGGTCCCGACCACCGCCACGAAGACGAGGAAGCGGATCGTGGAGAGGATGCCGGGCACGAAGGTGTTGAGCTGGCTCTCGAGCGTCGGCAGGCGGCGGCGCAGCTTGTCCGAGAGCCGCACGCCGCCCGCGATCGCGCGGGTGATGAGCGACATGACGAGCACGCCCGCGACGATGGCGACCACCGAATGCAGCGTCGCCGAGACCATGAAGCCGAGCGAGTCGGTCGGCCGCGTCGCCCAGATGAGCAGGAGGCCGAGGACGTAAGCAATGGCGAGCAGGTGCCACATCTGCGCCAGCGCCCCGAGGGTGTTGCCGACGATGCCGTCCGCGTCGCGTTCCGCCCACTTCTGCAGCGCCGCCCGGACCGGCCGCCGGTTGCGCAGGACGAGGCGGATCGCCATCCAGGCGGCGAGCAGGGCAACCGCGACGTTCACGGCGTCGCCGAAGCCGGGCGAGACCGCGTCGCGGGCCATCGGCACGGCGAGGAGGAGGCCGTAGCCGAGGACGGCGAGGATGCGGGCGGGGCGCTGGTACCATTCCCGTGCCGCGGCATCGGGCATCGGCGGGAGGCGCAGCCCCGGCCGGTCGGGCGAGAAGATCACGCGGAGGACGAGCTGCCCGGCGGCGACCAGCACGAAGGCGTTGAGGAAGAGGCTCTGGTGCAGTTCCATGCGGCCCGGCTCGCCGAGCGCCAGGGCGAGGCCGTGGCCCGCACCCCAGGCGAGCAGGATCAGGAGGGATTCGATCGCCGCGATCGCCGCGAGGCCGAGGCTGCGGCCGATCCAGCCGGCGCCCCCGAGCCGCCGTGCGATCGCGTCCCTCGGGCGCAGGGTGAGCCAGCGGAGTGCTGCGAAGGTGGCGAGCGTGGCGGCCACGACCACGGCGAGCGTGGCCGCATCGCGCCCAACGGCGGTCCAGTCGATGCCCTTGGCCGCGGCGACCATGGCGTCGATGTCGCTGACGGTGTCGACGACCTCGAAGACACTGGCCGAGACGCCTTCGGCGATGACGAGGGTCTGGTCGGCGACCACGCGGGCGATGGAGGGGTCCGGAGGCGGCGCCGCGGCGGCCTCCGCGCCGGTTCCGTCCGCGGCGGCGCGCAGTTGCGCGACGAGGGCGGCGCGGGCCTCGGGGTCCTCGATCACCTCGGCCAGCAGCCGGGCCGCCTCGGCGGCGTCCGGTCCGGGGGTATCAGTCTGCGGCTCGGCCGGCAGGATCTGGGCGGCGAGCGTGGCCGGAAGCAGGAGGGCGAGGGCGAGCGTGAGGGCCTTGAGAACCGGCATTGTATCTCCCGTTGTCGCTATCCTGCCGGAAAATAGCGGACTGTGCCGGAATTGGAACCATCAGGGTTCCCGTCGCGTCGGGGCCGGGGTTGCGGCGGCGAGATCCAGCGCCTCGGCCAGCGTCTCGGGATCGCCGATATGGTTGGCGAGGATCAGGATCAGGCGGGCGTTCAGGGCCTGGCTCTCGGCCTCGGTCAGGCCGGTGTGGGCGGCGAGGAGGCGCGCGTAGAAGGCGTCGTGATCGGCGAGATTGCGGGTCGTGATCAGCCGGCCCATGTGCCGCCCTCCAGTGCCTCGGCGCGTGCCGCCGCCACGGCGTCCGCCGTCGTGTCGACCCAGCGCGCCGCGACATGCTGGTCGGGCCGGATCAGGTAGACCGCCCGCCCGGCCGTGCCGAGATAGCGCGCGGCGAGGATCGTGTCAGCGGCGAGCGAGAGGGCGGTGGCGCCCGCGACCTCCGGAGCCGCGGTGCCGATCCCGAGGACGACGAAGCCCTGGCCCAGCCGGTCCAGCAGCCAGCCACAGGGCAGCGGCGCGTCGGGCGCGGGGGCGCCGGGCCGGGCGGCGGGCGGCAGCCGCGGGTCGTCGGGGGCGGCGAGCGGATAGGTGCAGGGCGTGGACAGCCGCCCGGAATTCGCCCAGGCCCGGGCGAATTCGGTTCGTCCGGCGAGATCGAGCACCGCGTCGCGGAACAGGCGCTCCACCCCCGCCGCGGGGGAGATGAAGCGGGTCGCGCGGGTGGAATGGGTGATGTTCTCGTCCGCGGCGCGGGTGCGTTCGCGGTCGTAGCTTTCGAGCAAGGTCGCGGGCGCCGCGCCGGAGAGCACGGCGGCGAGCTTCCAGCCGAGGTTGTCCACGTCGTGGATGCCGCCGTTGCCGCCGCGCGCGCCGAAGGGCGAGACGACATGGGCGCTGTCACCGACGAAGATCACCGGGCCGTGCAGGAAGCGGTCGAGCCGGCGGCACTGGAAGGTGTAGATCGAGGTCCAGTCGAGGCGGAAGGGCCGGTCGCCGACGACGCGGCGGATGCGCGGCTCGATGTTCTCGGGGCGTCGCTCGACCTCGGGATCGGCGTCCCAGCCGAGCTGGAGGTCGATGCGCCAGAGGTCGTCGGGCTGCTTGTGCAGGAGCGCGGACTGGCCGTCGTGGAAGGTGGGCTCGAACCAGAAGCGGCGTTCGGGCGGGAAGTCGGCCTGCATCTCGATGTCGGCGATGAGGAAGCGTTCCTCGAAGAGCTCGCCCGCAAAGGCGAGGCCCATCAGGCCGCGGATCGTCGAGCGGGCGCCGTCGCAGGCCAGAACGTGGCGGGCCTCGAGCGTGTAGTTGCCGGCGGCGGTCTCGATCCCGAGCACGGCGTGGTCCGCGTGGCGTTCGAGCCCGATCACCCGGTTGCCGAAGCGCAGGTCGATCAGGTGGGCGAAGTCGCGGGCCCGGTCGATCAGGTATTCCTCGACATGGTACTGCTGGAGGTTGACGAAGGCCGGCAGCTTGTGGCCGCCCTCGGGCAGGAGGTCGAAGGCGAAGACCTCGCGGTCGCGATGGTAGGTGCGGCCGACCTGCCAGACGACGCCCTTCTCGACCATGCGCCCGGCGACGCCGAGCCGGTCGAAGATCTCGAGCGTGCGCTTGGCCCAGCAGATCGCCCGGCTGCCGGTGGAGACTACGTTGTTGTCGTCGAGCAGCACGCTGGGCACGCCGCGGAGCGCGAGGTCGATCGCCATGGCGAGGCCGACGGGGCCCGCGCCGACGATGGCGACGGCTGCGCGCGGTTCCGGCGCGAGCGGCGGGGGGGAGACCGGAAAGGGCTCGGCGACGTAGGACATTGGTCAGCGGTCCCGGAGCCGGTGCAGCTTGCGCCAGCTGTCCCAGGTGAGAAAGCCGCTGAAGGCGCCGCCGAGGAACACCGCCTCGAAGGCGAGAAAGCCGTTCTGGCCGCGCAGGGCCGCGGTGACGAGAAAGACGGCGATGGCCGCGAGCCCGGTCAGGCCGAGGCCGAGACGGAAGCGCAGGTCGGCGCGGTTCTCCTTCATGCGAAATACGGCTCGGCGGTGGGGTGGCGGTCGAAGTCGAGGAAGAATTCGTCGAGCTGCGGCGGCTTCACGCGGGTGCCGGCGAGCATGGCGTGGGCCTGGCCGCGGTGGTGGATCTGGTGCTGGAAGAGATGGGCGAGCAGGTGGTCGATGCGCTCGGGGATCATGCCGTGCGGGCCGCGGTCCGTCGGCACGGTGCGGTCGGGATCGCCGGGGGCGAGCGCGTCGCAGAAGGCGATCAGGCGGGCGTCGGCGGCGGCCTGCGCCGCACGCAGCGCCGCGGGCTCGGCATGATCGGGCGCTTCGTCCCAGAGGGCGCGTCCCCGGCCGCCCCGCTCCAGCGCGTCGAGGTAGTAGAGATCGACGGCGAGATTGTGGTTGAGGGTCGCGCGCAGCGAGGGGAAGAAGCTGGTGCGCGGGGCGGCGAATTCCGCGGGCGTCAGTTCGCAGCAGGCGGCGAGCAGGCGGTCGTTCGACCAGGCGTTGTTGCGGGCCATGGCGCGGAAGTGGCGGAGGAGGCCGTCCATCGCCTCAGCCCTGCAGGGCGGCCCACATCGCCCGGTCGCGCTCGGCGGTCCAGATGCGGGGGGTGTCGATGTCGCGGGCCTCGTCATAGGCGCGGGCGACGTTGAAGGGCAGGCAGTGTTCGTAGATCGCGTAGTCGGCGAACTTCGGGTCACATTCGGCGCGGCAGGCGGCCATGGCCTCGCGCAGCGATCCGCCGCCGAGGGCCACGCGGGCGACGGGGGCGTAGGTGGAGCGCAGGAAGTCGCCGGTGAGGTCGAGCGCCTCGTTCACCCGGTCGGGACCGACGAGCGCGTCGCCGCGGCCCGGGACGATGGCGTCGGGGCGGAAGCGGCGGATCGCCTCGAGCGTGCCGGGCCAGTCGTGGAAATGCGCGTCGCCACAGTAGCAGGCCGAGCGGTATTCGACGATGTCGCCGGTGAACATGACGTTGGCGTCAGGCACCCAGCCGACGATGTCGCCGGCGGTATGGGCGCGGCCGAGATGCATCAGGTCGACGCGGCGGCGGCCGAGGTAGACGGTGAGGCGGCCGTGGAAGGTCAGGCTCGGCCAGGTCAGGCCGGGGATCTCCTCGTGGCCGCGGAAGAGGCGGGGAAAGCGGGCGAACTCGCTCTCCCAGTCCTCCAGCCCGCGTTCGGCGACCATGGCGCGGGCCTTTTCGGACATGATCGTCTCGGAGGCGCCGTAGGCCGAGGCGCCGAGGACGCGGACGGCGTGGTAGTGCGTGAGGGTGACGTACTTGACCGGCTTGTCGGTCACGGAACGTATGCGCTCGACGACCTTTCGGGCGAGCGCGGGCGTGGCCTGGGCGTCGATCACCATCACCGCGTCGTCGCCGATGATGACGCCGGAATTCGGATCGCCCTCGGCGGTGAAGGCCCAGAGGCCGGGGCCGATCTCGGTGAAGCTGGCGGTCTTTTCCGCGAGATCGCCGGCGCTGGCGAAGGCCTTGCTCATGCCGGCGCCCCGTAATGCGTCACGGTCTGCTCGATCGCGCCGAAGATCGAGTGGTGATGGGCGTCGCGCATCTCGATGCGGACGGTGTCGCCGAAGGCGAGGAAGGGCGTGGTCGCGGCGCCGGTCCGGATCGTCTCCACGGTGCGCTGTTCGGCGATGCAGGAATAGCCGCGGCCGCCCTCGGAGACCGGGCGGCCCGGGCCGCCGTCGGGGTCGCGGTTCGAGACCGTGCCCGAGCCGATGATCGTGCCGGCGCCGAGCGGGCGGGTGCGGGCGGCATGGGCGATCAGCGTGCCGAAGTCGAAGGTCATGTCCTCGCCCGCGTCGGCGCGGCCGAAGGGCTGGCCGTTCACGTCGACCATCAGGGTGCCGTGCAGGCGGCCGTCGCGCCAGGCGTCCCCGAGTTCGTCAGGGGTCACGGCGACGGGCGAGAAGGCGGAGGAGGGTTTCGACTGGAAGAAGCCGAAGCCCTTGGCGAGTTCGGCCGGGATCAGGTTGCGCAAGGAGACGTCGTTGACGAGCATCACGAGGCGGATCGCGGCGAGCGCGGTATCCCGGTCGGCGCCCATCGGCACGTCGTCGACGATCACCGCGACCTCGCCCTCCATGTCGATGCCGAAGGCCGCGTCGGCGACGCGGATCGGCTCGCGCGGGGCGAGGAAGGCGTCGGAACCGCCCTGGTAGATAAGGGGGTCGGTCCAGAATTCGGGCGGCATCTCGGCGCCGCGGGCCTTGCGCACCAGTTCCACGTGGTTCACGTAGGCCGAGCCGTCGGCCCACTGGTAGGCGCGGGGGAGCGGCGAGAGCGCGTCGCGTTCGTGGAACCGCTCGACCGGCTGGCCGCCGGATTCGACGCCGCGGGCGACGAGGTCGAGATGCGGCGCGACCTTCTCCCAGTTGTCGAGGGCGTACTGCAGGGTCGGCGCGATGTGGCGCACGTCCGAGCAGCGCGTGATGTCCTTCGAGACGACGACCAGGCGGCCGTCGCGGGTGCCGTCGCGGAGCGTGGCGAGTTTCACCGTGTTCCTCCCTGCTTTTCGGACACAGTAGCGCGCCGGATGACGGGAACGCCAGCCTGTCCCCTCGACGCGGAGCGCGCGGGCTGGAATGATGCCCCGGCGGGGCAGGAGGGAGAAGCGGGATGGAGTTCCTTCGTCGCGACGGCCCGGCGCCGTGGCTGGCGAGCGCCGGTGCGGCCGTCGCCCTGGGGCTGACGATCCACCTGATGGGCCGGGACCTGATCTGCCCTTGCGGCTATGTCAGGCTCTGGCACGGGGAGACGCCGAGCGCCGAGGGGTCGCAGCATCTCTTCGACTGGTGGACCTTCTCGCATGTCATCCACGGGTTTCTGTTCTACCTGCTGCTGCATCTCGTGGCGCCGCGCTGGAGCCTCGGCTGGCGGCTCTTCGCGGCGACGCTGATCGAGGTGGCCTGGGAGATCTTCGAGAACACCGAGCACACCATCGAGCGCTATCGCACCGGCACCATCGCCGTCGACTACAACGGCGACAGCGTGCTCAATTCCATCGCCGACGTGGGCGTGATGATGCTGGGCTTCCTGCTGGCCTCGCGTCTGCCGGTCCGGGTCTCGGTCGTTCTCGTCGTGGCGATGGAGGCCTTCACCGGGTTCTTCATCCGTGATGGCCTCCTGCGCAATATCGTGACCTTCATCTACCCCGCCGAGAGCATTCTCGACTGGCAGAGGGCGCGTTGACCGACCGTCAACCGCGGCCTTCCGGCGTGCCGTCGAACTTCTTCTCGAGCCCGGTCCAGCAGTCGAGATAGTCGTCCTGGAGCGGCGCCTGATGCGCGGCGAAGCCGGTCAGGTGCTGGGGGAAGCGGGTCTCGAACATGAAGCTCATGGTCTCGGCGAGCTTGACCGGCTTCAGCGCCTCGTTCGAGGCCTTCTCGAAGGCGTCGACGTCGGGTCCGTGCGGCAGCATCATGTTGTGGAGCGACATGCCGCCGGGGACGAAGCCCTGCGGCTTGGCGTCGTAGACGCCGTACACGTTGCCCATGAATTCCGACATGATGTTCTTGTGGTACCACGGCGGGCGGAAGGTGTGCTCGGCCACCATCCAGCGCTCGGGGAAGATCAGGAAATCGACGTTCGAGGTGCCGGGAACGCCCGAGGGCGCGCAGAGCACGGCGAAGATCGAGGGGTCGGGATGGTCGAAGAGGATCGCGCCGACCGGGGAATAGGTGCGCAGGTCGTATTTGCAGGGGGCGTAGTTGCCGTGCCAGGCGACGATGTCGAGCGGCGAATGGCCGAGCTCGGTCGCGAAGAAGCGACCGCACCATTTCACCATCAGGCGCGAGGGCGTGTCGCGATCCTCGTAGGCGGCAACCGGGGTCTTGAAGTCGCGGGAATTGGCGAGGCAGTTGGCGCCGATCGGCCCGCGCTCGGGCAGGGTGAATTTCTGGCCGTAATTCTCGCAGACGAAGCCGCGGGCCTCGCCGTCGGGCAGGGAGACGCGGAAGACGAGGCCGCGGGGGATGATCGCGATCTCGAGCGGTTCCAGTTCGATGCGGCCGAGTTCGGTGAAGATGTCGAGGCGGCCGACCTGGGGGACGAGCAGGAGCTCGCTGTCGGCGGAGTAGAAGTATTCGTCGACCATGTCGGCATTCGCCACGTAGGCATGGATCGCCATGCCGACCTGGCTGTTCACGTCGCCGGCGGTGGTCATGGTGCGCATGCCGGTGACGAAGGTCTCCGGCACGGCGGGCATCGGCAGGGGGTCCCAGCGGAACTGGCCGAGGCTGACCACGCCGTCGACGATATGCGGCGCGGATTTCCAGTGCGGCACGGCGATCTCGGCGAAGCGGCCGGTGTGCCGGACCGAGGGGCGGATGCGGTAGCACCAGGTACGTTCGTTCTGGCCGCGCGGCGCGGTGAAGGGCGTGCCGGAGAGCTGTTCGGCATAGAGGCCGTAGGCGCATTTCTGCGGCGAATTCTGACCCTGGGGCAGGGCGCCCGGCAGCGCCTCGGTCTCGAAGTCGTTGCCGAAGCCGGGCATGTAGCCGGGGGTGGTGCCGACCGGGGTCGGGGCGACGGTGCGGGCGCGGATGTCGGTCTGCCGGTTCATCGGGGCCTCCCTGGCCTCTTGCGCGGGGCGCGGAATCGTGGCTTGCTGAGGGAGATCATATCGTTGCAAATGAAATGATGTCAAGCGAAGCGCGGTTCGATCTCGACGGTTTCCTTCCCTACCGCCTGACGGTGCTCGCCGAGCGGATCGGGGCGGAGTTTGCCACGGTCTATGCCGAGCGTCACGGGCTGAGCCGGGCGGAGTGGCGGGTGATGGCCCATCTCGGCAATGCCGGGCCGGTCAGCGTGCGCGAGATCCACGCCCGCGTGGCGATGGACAAGTCCAAGGTCAGCCGGGCGGCGAGCCGGCTGGAGCTGATCGGGCTGGTCGAGAAGCGCGAGGACCCGGTGGACCGCCGCCTGGTTGCGCTGCGCCTGACCGAGAAGGGGAGGGAAGTGATGGCCGACCTGATACCGCTGGCGCGCGCCTTCGAGCGCGAGCTTCTGGACCGGCTGCCCGAGGACGAGCGCGCGGCCTTTTTGCGCGGCATCGACCTTCTGTCCGGGGGCAGGTGATGGAAACGGTGCTCTACGACTACTGGCGGTCCTCGGCGGCCTATCGGGTCCGGATCGCGTTGAACCTGGCCGGGCTGGCGTACCGGCAGGTCGCCGTGGACCTACTGCGGGACGAGCAGAAGGAGGACGCGAACCTCGCGCGGAATCCGCAGGGGCTGGTGCCGACGCTGGAGATCGACGGGCTGGTCCTGACCCAGTCGCTGGCGATCGTCGAATATCTCGACGAGACCCGGAACGCCGGCCTGCTGCCGCCGGATGCCGCGGGGCGGGCGCGGGTGCGGGCGCTCGCCCATGCCGTCGCGATGGAGATCCATCCGATCTGCAACCTCTCGGTGGCTCGGTACGCCGCGGAAGCCTCGGCGGGGGCGATCACGATGCAGGGCTGGATGCAGCATTTCATCGGCCGGGGGCTGCGGGCGGTCGAGGCGATGCTGGACCATCCGGCGACGGGCAGGTTCTGTCACGGGGACCACGCGGGGCTGGCCGACATCTGCCTCGTGCCGCAGCTCTACAATGCGCGGCGCTGGGAGATCGACCTCGAACCCCTGCCGATCGTGCGGCGGATCGCGGCGGAGCTCGACGCGCTGCCGGCCTTCGCCGCCGCGCATCCCGACCGCCACCAGCCCGCGCAATAGGGCTTGGAACCGACCGGCGGCAGCGCGTAAGGTCGCGGCCATGACGACAGCCCTGATCTCCCACAGCGACTGCCTCGAACACGTGACGCCGCCGGGCCATCCCGAGCGCGTCGACCGGCTGCGCGCGATCATGGCGGCGCTGGAGGCCGAGGAGTTCTGCTACCTCACGCGGCTCGACGCGCCCCTCGCCACCGACGCGCAGCTCCTGCGGGCGCATCCGGAAGCCTATCTGCGCAAGGTCGAGGCCCAGAGTCCGGAGCATGGCTTCGCCGCGCTCGACAGCGACACCTTCCTGTCGCCGGGGTCGATGACGGCCGCGCGGCGGGCGGCGGGGGCGCTGGTGCTGGCCGTGGACATGGTGCTTTCGGGCGAAGTGGCGAACGCGTTCTGTGCCGTCCGTCCGCCCGGCCACCATGCGGAGCGCGAGACGCCGATGGGGTTCTGCCTCTATGGCAACGTGGTCATCGGCGCGCTGCACGCGCTCGAAGCCCATGGGCTGGAGCGCGTTGCCATCATGGATTTCGACGTCCACCACGGGAACGGCACGCAGGACCTGGTCTGGGACGAGCCGCGCATCCTGTTCGCCTCGACCCAGCAGATGCCGCTCTATCCCGGCACCGGCGCGGCGCACGAGACGGGCGCCTACGGGCAGATCGTGAACGTGCCGCTGGCGCCGGGGGCCGGAGGGGCGGATTTCCGCGCGGCGATGCTCGGCAAGGTGCTGCCCGCGATCGACGCGCACAAGCCGGAACTGATCCTGATCTCGGCAGGCTTCGATGCCCATGCGCGCGATCCGCTGGCCAACCTGAATCTGACCGAGGCGGATTTCGCCTGGGCGACGGCGCGGCTATGCGAACTCGCCGAGCGGCACTGCCGGGGGCGGGTCGTCTCGACTCTGGAGGGTGGATATGATCTTGAGGCGCTCGCCGCCTCGGTCGCGGCGCATGTGCGGGTATTGATGGAGCGGGGCAATGGCGGCATCGGGTGAGACTCCGGTCGCGAAGCTGACCTTCGAGGCGGCGCTGGCCGAGCTGGAGAAGGTGGTCGGGCAGCTGGAGTCCGGTCAGGTGCCGCTGGAAGAGTCGATCGCGCTCTACAAGCGGGGCGCGGAGCTGCGCCAGCATTGCGAGGCCCGGCTCAAGGCGGCCGAGGAGCAGGTCGCGCTGATCACCGAAGGTGCGGACGGCAAGCTGTCGACGAGGCCGGCGGACCTGGCCTGATGGACGAGGAAGGCCTGCATTTCGCCGCGGCACTGAGCCAGGCGGCGACGGCGGTCGAGGATGCGCTCGACGGGTTCCTGCCGAAGGACGACACGCCGCTCGGCGCGGCCATGCGGCACGCGGTCCTGTCGGGTGGCAAGCGGCTGCGGGCGTTCCTGACGCTGGAGAGCTCCGCGCTCTTCCGGGTGCCGCGCGAGCAGGCGCTGCGGGCGGCGTCGGCGGTGGAATGCATCCATGCCTACAGCCTCGTGCACGACGACCTGCCCTGCATGGACGACGACGAGCTGCGCCGCGGGCAGCCGACGGTGCATGTGAAATGGGACGAGGCGACGGCGGTACTGGCGGGCGACGCGCTGCAGTCCCTCGCCTTCGAGATCCTCGCCGGGCCGCGGAACACGCTCGACCCGCGGGTTCAGCTGCGGCTGATCGCGGGTCTCGCGCAGGCGAGCGGGTTCTCGGGCATGGTCGGCGGCCAGGCGCTGGACATCGCGGCGGAGGATGCGACCGAGCCGCTGGGCCTGACGGAGATCGAGGCTCTGCAGGCGCTGAAGACCGGGGCGCTGATCGTCTGGGCCGCCGAGGCGGGGCCGATCATGGGGCGCTCGGACCCTGCGCCGATGCGCGCCTATGCCGCTGCGCTGGGGCTTGCCTTTCAGATCCGCGACGACATCCTCGACGTCGAGGGCGATGCAGCTTCGGCCGGCAAGCGCCTGAGAAAGGACGAGAAAGCGGGGAAGGCGACCTTCGTTTCCCTGCTGGGACTGGAGGGGGCGCGGCAGAAAGCGCGTGACTTGGTGTCAACTGCGTGTGACACTTTGGCTCCCTATGGATCGGCGGCCGAGAACCTTCGGCGGGCGGCGCTGTTCGCGGTGGAGCGCAGCCGGTGAGGGGACGGGTGGAGGACGAATGACGATGAACGACGACCGGCCGAAGACACCGCTGCTGGACAGGGTGGATACCCCGTCGGACCTGAAGGGTCTGTCCAATGCCGAACTGCGCCAGGTGGCGGACGAGCTGCGGGCGGAGACGATCTCGGCGGTGTCGGTGACCGGCGGGCATCTGGGCGCGGGGCTCGGCGTCGTCGAGCTGACGGTGGCGATCCATGCCGTCTTCAACACGCCCAAGGACAAGCTGATCTGGGACGTGGGCCACCAGTGCTATCCGCACAAGATCATCACGGGGCGGCGCGACCGGATCCGGACGCTGCGCGCGGGCGGGGGGCTGTCGGGCTTCACCAAGCGGGCCGAAAGCCCCTACGACCCCTTCGGGGCGGCGCATTCCTCGACCTCGATCTCGGCGGGGCTCGGCTTTGCCGTGGCGCGGGATCTCGGCGCACAGGACGTGGGCGACGTGGTCTGCGTGATCGGCGACGGGTCGATGTCGGCGGGCATGGCCTATGAGGCGCTGAACAACGCCGGGCACATGAAGAAGCGCCTCTTCGTCATTCTGAACGACAACGAGATGTCGATCGCGCCTCCGGTCGGCGCCATGTCGAACTACCTCAGCCGGCTCTATACCGGCGAGCCGTTCCAGGACTTGATGTCGGTCGCGAAGGGCGCGGTCAGTTTCCTGCCGAAGCCGTTCCAGGACGGGGCGAAACGCGCGCGGGAACTGGTCAAGGCGGTGACGGTCGGCGGCACGCTCTTCGAGGAGATGGGGTTCTCCTACGTCGGGCCGATCGACGGGCACGACATGGACCAGCTCCTGACCATCCTGCGGGCGGTCAAGGCGCGGGCGGACGGGCCGATCCTGATCCACGCGCTGACGAAGAAGGGCAAGGGCTACGGCCCGGCCGAGGCGTCGCGGGACAGGTACCACGGCGTCTCCAAGTTCGACGTCGTGACCGGCGCGCAGGCAAAAGCGCCATCGAATGCACCGAGTTACACGAAGGTCTTCGCGCAGTCCCTGATCCGCGAGGCCGAGGAGGACGACCGGATCGTGGCGGTCACGGCGGCGATGCCGGAGGGGACGGGGCTGAACCTGTTCGCCGAGCGGTTCCCCAGGCGGTGCTTCGACGTCGGCATCGCGGAACAGCACGGCGTGACCTTCTGCGCGGGCATGGCGGCGGGGGGGATGAAGCCCTTCTGCGCGATCTATTCGACCTTCCTGCAGCGGGGCTACGACCAGGTGGTGCACGACGTGGCGCTGCAGCGGCTGCCGGTGCGGTTCGCCATCGACCGGGCGGGGCTGGTCGGTGCGGACGGGCCGACCCATGCGGGCAGCTTCGACATCGCGTTCCTCGCCAACCTGCCGGACTTCGTGGTGATGGCGGCGGCGGACGAGGCGGAGCTGGCGCATATGGTGGCGACCGCGGCGGCGATCGACGACCGGCCGAGCGCCTTCCGCTTCCCGCGGGGCGAGGGCGTGGGGGTGGAGATGCCCGAGCGCGGCCGGCCGCTGGAGATCGGCAAGGGCCGGATCGTGCTGGAAGGTCAGGGGGTTGCGATCCTTTCCTTCGGCGCCCGGCTGCAGGAATGCCTGAAGGCCGCCGAGTCTCTGGGCGCGCGCGGCATCCGCCCGACCGTGGCCGATGCCCGCTTCGCCAAGCCCCTCGACCGCGAGCTGATCCTGCGGCTGGCGGCCGAGCACGAGGCGCTGATCACCATCGAGGAGGGCGCGGTCGGCGGCTTCGGCAGCCATGTGGCGCAGCTCCTGTCCGACGAAGGGGTGTTCGACGCGGGGCTGAAGTTCCGCTCGATGGTCTTCCCCGACACCTTCATCGACCACGACAGCCCGGCGAAGATGTATGCCGCCGCGGCGATGGATGCGGAGCATATCGAGGCCCGGGTCCTGTCGGTCCTCGGGGTCGCCCGGATGGAGGCGAAACGGGCCTGAGGCCGCCCGGACGGGCAGGTGTCATTCAGGTGCTATTTGGGTGCTATTCGGGTGGCATTCTTCGGCACCGGCGGGGTGAGGCTGTCCGATCGATCTGACGCGGAAAGGTGTCACGGCGGCGTCACGGCGGCCTGCCGGCCCGCGGTGTCCTCTCCTTCAGTTCGGCGAGCGCTTACCCCCGGTGGCCCCCCGCCTGCGCGGGGGTGACAGGGAGAGGCCCCCGTCTGCGCGGGGGTGACAGGGAGGGGCGCCGCCTCCGCGGGGCTGACAGGGGGGCGCTTCTGTTGGACGGAACCCACGCCCGGCTCGGCGTCGGCGCGCCTCTGGAACTCGAGTGCCTGCTCCTCTGGCGACCTTGGCGGTCCCCCTGGATGACTTCGCGGCCCGGGGTCAAACCTCCGTGTCGCGGGGGCGGGAGGGATGGACCCGGGGGGAGGTGGCCCTAGGGTTTTGCCGCAGGCCATACGGAGGGTGCCATGCTGCGTGCCGTGACGACCGCCGCCGTGCTGATGCTGAGCGTTGGCGGCCCCGAGGGGGCCCGGGCGCAGGAGGGGCGGGAGGAGGTGGATCTCGAGCTCGTGCTGCTCGCCGATGCGACGGGCTCGATCGACGAGGCCGAGATCCGGTTGCAGCGCGAGGGCTATGCCGAGGCGATGGTCCATCCCGAGGTGCTGTTCGCCATCGCCCATGGCGGCGCGACGGGCCGGATCGCGGTGACCTATGTGGAGTGGGCGGCGGCGGCGAGCCAGCACGTGGTCGTCGACTGGATGGTGATCGAGGACGAGGCCAGCGCCCGGGACTTCGCCGCGCGCCTCATGGTCCCGCCGCGCGAGGCGCGCGGGTCGAACGCCATCGGGGCGGCGCTGATCCGGGGGCTGGAGCTGATCGAGGAGAACCGGTTCGACGGCTGGCGCAGGGTGATCGACTTCTCCGCCGACAGTTCGTGGAACAGCCACGGGCCGAGCATCGAGTCGGCGCGCGAGATCGTGCTGCGCGAGGGCGTGACGATCAACGGGCTCGCCATCCTCTGCACCGAGTGCTCGGGCCGGCCGCGGGCGGGCAACCTGGAGCAGGAGTTCGAGGAGCGGATCATCGGCGGCCCCGGCGCCTTTGTGGTGACGGCCGACGGGCCGGACAACTTCGCCCGCGCGGTGCGCCGCAAGCTGATCCTGGAGATCGCGGACGCGGGGGCGCCGGTGCGCTGAGGAGGCGAGCCGGCCTGCGTGCCGGGGATTGGTCGGGGGATGCGGCGTCGCGGACGGGCCGACCTTCGCGGCGCCGGCTCAGCCGGTGTAGGTCTCGTCCAGCGCGTAGCCGGAGGAGCGGACGGTGCGGATCGGGTCGCGGTCGCCGCGGCGGTTCAGCGCCTTGCGCAGGCGGCCGATGTGGACGTCGACGGTGCGGATCTCGACATAGACGTCGTGGCCCCAGACCCGGTCGAGGAGCTGTTCGCGGCTGAAGACGCGGCCGGGGCGCTGCATCAGGGTGTCGAGCAGGCGGAACTCGGTCGGGCCGAGATGGACATCGCGCTTGCCGCGGCGGACGCGGCAGGACTGGCGGTCGAGCACGATGTCGGCGAAGGTCGCCACGTCGCCGGCGAGCGCGGGCGCGGTGCGGCGCAGGACCGCGCGCATCCGGGCGACGAGTTCGGACATCGAGAAGGGCTTCGTCACGTAGTCGTCGGCGCCGACGTCGAGGCCGCGGATGCGGTCCTCCTCCTCGCCGCGGGCGGTGAGCATGATCACCGGGATCTCGCGGGTCTCCACCCGGCTGCGCAGCTGGCGGCAGAGCTCGATCCCCGAGACGTTCGGCAGCATCCAGTCCATCAGCACGAGGTCGGGGCGGTTCTCCGCGACCGCGACCATCGCCTCGTCGCCGTCGGCGGTGGTCGCGACGGTGAAGCCCTCCTTCTGGAGGTTGTAGGCGAGCAGGTGGCTGATCGATTCCTCGTCCTCCACCACGAGAACCCTGGCGCCCATGTCGCGGTCCCCCTCAGTCGCCCTTGAGGTCGAGGCCGAGCGGCTCGCCCTTCGGGCGGTCGTCGCCGAGCGGCTCGCCCCGGACGATGTAGTAGACCATCTCGGAGATATGGGTGGTGTGGTCGCCGATGCGTTCGAGGTTCTTGGCGATGAACATCAGCTCCGCGCCCTGGCCGATCAGGCGGCTGTCCTCGACCATGTAGGTCGTGACCTCGCGGAAGATGGCGTTGTACATCTCGTCGATCTCGACGTCCTGGTTCCAGATCTGGACGGCGAGGTCCACGTCGCGCGAGGCGTGGGCGTTGAGGACGGCGGTGAGCTGGTCGAGGGTGGCGCGGCCCATGCGCACGATGGAACCGGTAAGCTTCACCGGGCGGGCCTGCGACAGCGGGATCGCGCGCTTGGCGATGTTCTTGGCGAGGTCGCCGATGCGTTCGAGGGTGGAGGCGATCTTCATCGCGGCGATCAGCACGCGCAGGTCCTGGGCGACGGGCTGGCGCAGCGCGATGATGCGCACGACCGATTCCTCGATCCCGGTCTCCATCCGGTCGATCGCCTTGTCGCGGTCGATGACCTCGCGCGCGAGGGCGGCATCGCGGCCCTGGACCGAGGCGAGGGCCTTGGAGAGCACCTCTTCGGTCAGGCCGCCCATCTCGGAGATGCGGGCCTGGATCTGCACGAGATCCTCGTCGAAGGCCGAGACGATATGCGCCATGGGGCGACCTTTCCGATGCGTTGGGCGGCCGGGCGCGGGGAATGCGGGCCACCTTTCCCTGTCACTATACGGCTGGAGGCGACACGTCCATGACGGTTATGCGACAAATGTATGACGCACTAAGCATCTGATATGGAGTGACGATCCTGGTCGCGGGCGGCGGGCGCGGTGTCGGCCCGGGGCAGCCAGACGGTGAAGCTGCTGCCCTTGCCCTCGGTCGAGGCGATCACGAGCCGTCCGCCGTGGCGGTTGAGGATGTGCTTGACGATCGCGAGCCCGAGGCCCGTGCCGCCGATGCTGCGGCTCGCCGGCTTGTTCACCCGATAGAAGCGTTCGGTCAGGCGGTGGATGTGCTCGCGCGGGATGCCGGGGCCGGTGTCCTCGACCACGATGCCCCAGCGGCCGGGATGCGCCTTGTCGGGGGCGGCGGCGTGGACCCGGACGGTCGCGCCCGCGCCGCCGTATTTCACCGCGTTGTCGACGAGGTTGGCGAAGACCTGCGAAAGCTGGTCGCGGTCGCCGCGCACCATGGCGCCGTCCTCGGGCAGGTCGATGGCGAGCGTCGTGCCCTGGCGCGCGGCGAGCGGCAGGAGGGCGCTGGCCGCGTCGCGCGCGATGCGGTCGAGCGAGCATTCCTCGGCGGGGCGCAGGTGTTCGGACATCTCGATCCGGGAGAGCGACATGAGGTCGTCGACGAGGCGCTGCATCCGGCCGGCCTCGCGCGCCATGATCGCGAGGAACCGCTCGCGCGCCTCGGGGTCGTCGCGGGCGTGGTTCTGGAGGGTCTCGATATAACCGATGATCGAGGCGAGCGGCGTGCGCAGCTCGTGGCTGGCGTTGGCGATGAAGTCGGTGCGCAGCGCCTCGGCCCGGCGGGCGCGGGTGCGGTCCTCGATCTGGACGATGACCTGGGCCTCGGGGCCGAAGGCGCCCTCGGCGGGCAGGAGGCCGACGCGGGCCTCGAAATGCCGCTCCTGCCCCTCGTGGGTGGAGAACTGGAAGCGTCGCTCCACACCGTCGCTCAGCGTGGCGGCGACCGCCTCGACGAAGGCGGGGGTGCGGATCAGGTTGGCGAAGTGCACACCGGACTGGAGCCGTGGCAGCGCCTCGTGCGCGGCGGAATTGGCATAGGCGACGCGGCCGTTGCGGGCGACGATCAGCACCGGCGAGGGCAGCTTCTCGACGAGCGCGCGGCCGAAGCCCACGGGCGGCTGGGCCGGCGCGGGAAGGCGTTCCGGCGGTTCGACGGGGGCCGGGGCGGGCATGCGGTCGCGCAGGAAATGCAACGCGGCGAGCACGGCGATGACACCGGTGAAGAAGGCGAGCACGGGCGCGACCGGCAGCGCGGCGCTGCCCGCCATCAGGGTGCCGGCCGCGACGGCCAGCGCGGGAGTGGACCATTTCTGCACGGCTGGCGCCTTCGTCCTGCCCGGGTTCCGTCGTCTTACCAGCGGGCCGGCATGGTGAGAAGGAACATCGTCTTCATGGTGTTGTCACATATCCATGACGGGACCTGAACGTGACTGCGCGCCCCGCTGCCCCGGGGCAACCGCGAGGCGATCCGGGGCGGCTCAGGGGAGGTCCCAGGCGTTGAGGATGCCGAGGCGCGGCGTCTTCTTGTGCTGGTGCCGGTCCATCCGGCGCAGGATGCCGCGCAGGAAGGTCACGGCCTCGACGGCATGGGGGCCCTTGTTCAGCATCACGCATTCGGCACGCTGGGCCATGGCGGCATCCGTGGTCTCGGCGCGGCTGGCCTGGCCCTCCTTGACGAGCCCCTCGAGCACCTGGGTCGCCCAGACGGCGGGAACCTGCGCCGCCTCGCAGAGCCAGAGGATCTCCTCCTGGATCTCGGAGAGCCGCTCGAAGCCGATCTCGACGGCGAGATCGCCGCGGGCGATCATTACCGCGACGGGCACGCGCCCGCCTGCCTCGACGACGAGCCAAGGCAGTTCCCGGACCGCGCGGGGCGTCTCGATCTTGAGCACGATCGCGGGCAGCGGCCGGCCGGCGGCCCGTTCGCCGAGCGCGTCGAGCAGGGCGCGGACGTCCTCGCGGGTCTGGACGAAGGAATAGCCCACCACGTCGGCGATCGCGAGCACGGCGTCGAGGCTGGCGCGGTCGGCCTCGGTCAGCGCCGGGATGTCGAGGTCGCGGCCGGGGAGGTTGACGCCCTTTTCCGGCTTGATCCGCGCGCCCCTGGCGCGGGCGCCGGTGACCTCGAGCTCGGCATGCGCGGGATGGCGGGCGAGGACGCGGGCGCGCAGCTTGCCGTCGTCGATCCATACCGGCATGCCGGGTTCGAGGCCGGCGAGCAGGGCGGGGTGCGAGAGGGTGGCGGTGAAGAGACCGGGGGCCGCGTCGAGACCTGCGGCCAGCGCGAAGCGGTCACCGGGGTGGAAGCGGACCTGCTCGGGGGTGCTGACGGCGGCGACGCGCAGCTTGGGCCCGGCGAGGTCCATGACGATGGGGATGCGGCGTTCGGCGGCCGCAGCGGCGGCACGGACGTGTGTCGCCATGCGCGCCCAGGCTTCGGGGTCGTCGTGGGCGGTGTTGATGCGCAGGCAGTCCGCGCCGGCAGCGACGAGGGCCGCGATCAGCTCGGGGCCGTCGGCGGCCTCGGAGGGCAGGGTCACCATGATCCGAGTGGCGGGCGCCCCCGGCGCGGCGGCACCGAAGAGCGCGTCGCGGCCCGCCTCGAGCCGGGCGCGGCCCTCGGCGAAGGCGACGGCGGGGGGATGGGGCGGGCCGTCGCGCCCCGCGAGCAGGGCGAGCGAGGCCAGCACCGCGTCGAGCGAGGCCTGCACATGCGCCTCGCAGCGGCCGAGCGAGGAGAGGCCGAGGGCGGCGAGCGGCTGCTGCACCGGGCTGAGATCGGTGCGGCGGAGCGCGAGGTAGTCGGCGAGGTTGCGGGCGGGCGCGCGGAAGGCGGGGCGCTCGACGAGCGGGGCAAAGGCGGTGGCGATCCGGTCGGCCCGGGCGCGGATGTCGTCGGCAAGCGGCGCGAGCGTCGCGTGAAGCTGCCGGGCCGCCGCCTCGCGGGCGGTGGCGACGGAGTCGAGGGTCATGGGTTCGGTCATGGCGTCCTAGCCGGTCGCGGGGTCCGATCCGTCCTAGCTCCGGTTCGTGACACCGAGGTGACGGGCGGTTAGGCGCCCCGACGGCCAACGCGGGAATGGACCATTTCGGCACGGCTGACGCCTTCGTCCTGCCCGGTTGCCGTGGTCTGAGCAGCGGCCCCGCATGGAGAGAGGGAGCATTGTCTTCATGGTGTTGTCACATATGTATATGCCGACCTGGCAATGGAAAGAGGGTCCGGATGATCCGCTACGCGCTCCGCTGCGACCGGGAGCACAGGTTCGACTCGTGGTTCGGGTCGAGCGCGGATTTCGACCGGCTGAAGGCGGGCGGGCTGGTGGCCTGCGCCGTCTGCGGCAGCGCGTCGGTCGAGAAGGAGCTGATGGCGCCGTCGATCGCGACCGCGGGGCCGGACGGCGGCGAGGTCGTGGCGCCCGAGGTCCTGCCACAGGGGGGCCGGGCGGCACCGGGTCCGCTGAGCCGGCCGCTGTCGGCGGCGGAGCAGGCGCTGGCGGAGCTCCGCCGGCGGATCGAGGCGGTGGCCGACAACGTGGGCCGGGACTTCGCCACCGAGGCCCGGCGCATCCATTCCGGCGAGGCGCCGGAGCGGGTCATCATCGGCGAGGCGCGCCCCGCCGAGGCAAAGGCGCTGATCGAGGACGGCATCCCGGTCGCGCCGCTGCCCTGGGGCAACCGGCGGTCGAACTGACCGCGGGGAACGGACTTTTCGCAATCGGATGCGGACGGACGGCTCGCGCGCGGAGCGTGAAGCCGCTGCGGGCGCGGGAGGTTCCCCGCGCGCCTTGCGGCGATGCCGTCGCGCCGCTAAGAGGGGCGCGCATCAAGGGGGGACAGGCCGCGCAATGCCACGTCTGGTGATGAAGTTCGGCGGCACGTCGGTGGCCGACGTGGAGCGCATCCGGAACGCCGCGGAGAAGGTCCGGCGCGAGGTGGAGCGCGGCTACGAGGTCGCGGTGGTCGTGAGCGCCATGGCCGGCAAGACCAACGAGCTGGTCAAGTGGGTGGACCAGACCTCGAAGTTCTACGACGCGCGGGAATACGACGCGGTGGTGTCCTCGGGCGAGAACGTGACCGCGGGGCTGATGGCGCTGACCCTGCAGGAGATGGGGGTGCCCGCGCGCAGCTGGCAGGGCTGGCAGGTGCCGCTGCGCACCAATTCGAGCCACGGTGCGGCGCGCATCGAGTCGATCGACACCACGCGGCTCGACCAGAAGTTCAAGGAGGGGCTGCACGCGGTGATCGCGGGGTTCCAGGGGATCAGCCCGGAGGGGCGGATCACCACGCTCGGTCGCGGCGGCAGCGACACGAGCGCGGTGGCCTTCGCCGCGGCGCTGGGCGCGGAACGCTGCGACATCTATACCGACGTGGACGGGGTCTATACCACCGACCCGCGGATCACCAAGAAGGCCCGGAAGCTCGCCAAGATCAGCTACGAGGAGATGCTGGAGCTGGCGAGCCTCGGCGCGAAGGTGCTGCAGACCCGGTCGGTCGAGCTCGCCATGCGCTACAAGGTCCGGCTGCAGGTGCTGAGCAGCTTTTCCGACGAGCCGGGGACGCTCGTCTGCGACGAGGAGGAAATCGTGGAATCGAGGGTTGTCAGCGGCGTCGCCTATTCGCGCGACGAGGCGAAGATGACGCTGATCAGCGTGGCCGACCGCCCCGGGATCGCCGCTGCGATCTTCGGGCCGCTGGCCGAGGCGGGCGTCAACGTCGACATGATCGTGCAGAACATCAGCGAGGAGGGGCGCACGGACATGACCTTCTCCTGCCCGATCGGCGATGTCGAGCGGGCGCGGCGGGCGCTCGAGGCGGCGCGGGACGCGGGGCATTTCAACTTCCGCGAACTCGACGTGACCGACGAGGTCTCGAAGGTGTCGATCGTCGGCATCGGGATGCGCAGCCATGCGGGCGTGGCGCACAAGATGTTTTCGGCACTGGCGGCGGAAGGGGTGAACATCAGGGTGATCACCACCTCGGAGATCAAGGTCTCGGTCCTGATCGACCGCAAATATCTGGAACTGGCCGTTCAGGCGCTGCATGATGCCTTCGAGCTCGAGAAGGCCGGCTGATCCAGGGGGCCATTGCGGCGGATGCCGTTTTCGCAGGCAGTCGATTCCCGCGTCCTGCTGACGCGGCTGCGTGACACCCTCGCCGAGCCGGGCGGGGGGCAGGAGAGGCTCGACCGCATCGTGCGCCTGATCGCGAACGGCCTCGTCGCCGAGGTCTGCTCGATCTACCTGCGGCGCGACGACCAGACGCTGGAGCTGTGCGCGACCGAGGGGCTGAAGGCCGAGGCGGTGCACCAGACGCGGCTGCGGCTGGGGCAGGGCCTCGTGGGGCGCATCGCCGAGAGCGCGGAGCCGATCAACACCCCCGACGCGCCCGCGACCCGCGGCTTCCGCTACATGCCGGAGACGGGCGAGGAGCTCTATTCCAGCTTTCTGGGGGTGCCGATCCAGCGGCTGGGCGAGGTGCTGGGCGTGCTCGTCGTGCAGAACAAGGAGCACCGCAGCTATACCGACGACGAGATCTATGCGCTGGAGGTGGTGGCCATGGTCATCGCCGAGATGGCCGAGCTCGGCGCCTTCATCGGCCCGGGCGCGATGGAACTCGCCCGGCCGCACAACCGGCCGTTCTTCGTGCGCGGCCTCGTCGGACAGGAGGGGGTGGCCGAGGGGCGGGTCCTTCTGCACGAGCCGCAGGTGGTGGTGCGCGACCTGATCGCCGACGACCCCGAGCGCGAGGTGGCGCGGCTGCGGGTGGCGATCGAGGCGCTGCGCGCCGAGGTCGACGAGATGCTGGCGGCCGACTACCTGACCTCGACCGGCGAGCACCGCGACGTGCTGCAGGCCTACCGGATGTTCGCCCATGACAAGGGCTGGGTGCGGCGGATGGAGGATTCGATCCGCTCGGGCCTCGCGGCCGAGGTCGCGGTCGAGAAGGAGCAGTCGTCCACGCGGGCGCGGATGAGCCGGGTGGCGGACCCCTATCTGCGCGAGCGGCTGCACGATCTCGACGACCTGGCGAACCGGTTGCTGCGGCTGCTAGCCGGGCTCGACCCGGTGAGCGGGCGCGAGGTGCCGGAGGATGCGATCCTCGTCGCGCGCAACATCGGGCCGGCGGAGCTGCTCGACTACGGGCGGCGGCTGAAGGGCGTGGTGCTGGAGGAGGGATCGGTCGGCAGCCATGCGGCGATCGTCGCCCGGGCGCTGGGGATTCCGCTGGTGATCCAGGCCGAGCGCATCACGCGCGAGGCGCAGAACGGCGACCCGATCATGATCGACGGCGATCAGGGGGTGGTGCATCTGCGTCCCGAGGAGACCGTCGCCAAGGCGTTCCGCGAGAAGATCGACATGCGGGCCGAGGCGCAGCAGGCCTATGCGGCGCTGCGCGACAAGCCCGCGACCAGCCGCGACGGCGTGACCGTGCAGCTCTACATGAACGCGGGTCTGATGGCGGACCTGCCGAGCCTGCCGAAATGCGGGGCGCTGGGGGTGGGGCTCTACCGCACCGAGCTGCAGTTCCTGGTGCGCACCAGCGTGCCGAAGCGGTCGGATCAGGTGGCGCTCTATTCGCGGATCCTCGACAGCGCGGGCGGCAAGCCCGTGACCTTCCGGACGCTCGACATCGGGTCGGACAAGGTGCTGCCCTACATGAAGCGCGCCGAGGAGCCGAACCCGGCGCTCGGCTGGCGGGCGATCCGGGTGGGGCTCGACCGGCCGGGGATCATGCGGATGCAGCTGCAGGCGCTGATCCGGGGGGCGAAGGGGCGGCCGCTGAACGTGATGTTCCCGTTCGTGGCGGACTGCGGCGAGTTCGAGGCGGCGCGCGAGGTGCTCATGCGCGTGATGGCGCGCGAGGCGGAGCGGGGGCATCCGGTGCCCGCACCGATCCGGGTGGGCGCGATGCTGGAGACGCCGAGCCTCGCCTGGGCGCCGGACCGGTTCTTCGAGATGGCGGATTTCCTGTCGATCGGCGGCAACGACCTGAAGCAGTTCTTCTTTGCCGCCGACCGCGAGAACGAGCGGGTGCGGCGGCGCTACGACACGCTGAGCGCCAGCTACCTGTCGTTCCTGGAGATGATCGTCGCGCGCTGTGCCGGGCATGGCACGCCGGTGTCGTTCTGCGGCGAGGATGCGGGGCGGCCGCTGGAGGCGCTGGCGCTGACCGCGATCGGGCTGCGCAACCTGTCGATGCGGCCGGCCTCGATCGGGCCGGTGAAGCTGTTGATCCGCAGCGTGGATGTGCAGGCGGCGCGCGAGATCATCGACGCGGAGCGGGCACGCGGTGCGGTGACGGTGCGGCCGGCGCTGGAGGACTGGTTGCGCCGGACCGGCGCGCCGCTGATCTGATCAGGGCTCGGGCCGCAGGGCCATGAGCGCGGCGAAGGCGGCGAGGCCGAGCGCCGCCGTGAGCCAGAGCGCGCCGAGGCCGTAAGCGTCGAGCAGGACCGCGAAGACGAGGGGGGCTGCGGCCTGGCCGAAGCGGGCGGGTGCCGCGAGGAGGCCCTGCCGGAAGCCGTAGCCGAGGGGGCCGAAGATCGCGAGGGGGAGCGTGCCCTTTGCGATGGTCAGGATGCCGTTGCCCGCCCCGTGCAGGAGCGCGAAGGGGGCCGCGAAGGGCGCGCCGAAGGCGATCAGCCCGGCGGCCGCCACAGGATGGGCGAGCACCGCGACCCGGGCCGAGAGCAGGGGGTGGAGCCGCTGCATCAGGCCGAATTCCACGAGGCGGCCGGCGACCTGGGCGGGGCCGACGAGGGCGGCGGCGAGGATCGCGGCGGCGGGGGTGGCGCCGGCTTCCTGCAGGACGCGCGGCAGGTGGGCGGCCATGGCGGTCGAGCCGAACCAGCCGACGGCGAAGACGAAGCCGAGGAGCGACATGGCGAGGAGGCGCGGGCGGGCCTCGGGGGGCGCGGGTTCCCCGGGCGAGGGCGCGGCAGTGGCCGGGGTGGTGGTCGCGGGCAGGAGCAGGCGGTTGAGCGGCAGGCCGAGGACGAGGTGGACCGCGGCCCAGGTGAAGCAGACCGCGCGCCAGCCCCATTCCGCGTCGATCCAGGCCGAGAACGGCCAGCAGATCGTGCTGGCGAGGCCGGCGATCAGGGTGATGCCGGTAATCGGTCCGCGCGAGTTGCGGCCGTAGAGGGCGACGAGGGCCGCGAAGGCGGCGTCGTAGAGGCCGATCGCCATGCCGATGCCGATGAGCGCCCAGGCCCCGAAGAGGAGCACCGGCCCGTCGGCGAGGCCGAGGAGCCCGAGGCCGGCGGCGAAGACGAGGCTGGAGAGGGTGAGGACGCCCCGCCCGCCGAAGCGGTCGATCCGGCGGCCGGCGACGGGGCCGAGGAAGGCCGAGATCAGGAGCGCGGCGGAGAAGGCGGCGAAGACCGTGCCGGTCGAGAGGCCGAGTTCCGCGGCCATCGGCGCGCCGATGATCGCGGGCAGGTAGTAGGTCGAGCCGAAGCCCAGCGTCTGCGCCGTGCCGAGCGCCAGAACGACGCGGGTCCTGCCTGTCACCACCGCCCCTTTTCCGGGGCGTCCGGCGCCCCCGTTCGGCTGTCCGGCTAGGCGCGCGGGCCGGCGGCGTCAACCGCAAAGCGCCGGCGCGGCCCGCTCAGTAGAGCGCGCGGGGGAGCCAGGTGGCGACGGCCGGGATCAGCCAGATCAGGGCGATGGCGACCACCTGGAGCCCGATGAAGGGCACCACGCCGCGGTAGATCTGGCCGGTGGTGATCGACTTCGGCGCGGCGCCGCGCAGGTAGAAGAGCGAGAAGCCGAAGGGTGGCGTCAGGAACGAGGTCTGCAGGTTCACCGCGATCAGGACCGCGAGCCAGATCGGGTCGATGCCCATCAGGATCAGGGGCGGCGTCAGGAGCGGCAGGAGGATCACCGTGATCTCGACGAAGTCGAGGAAGAAGCCGAGCACGAAGATCATCAGCATCGAGAAGACCAGCGCGCCGGTCGCCCCGCCCGGCATTGCGCCGAGGATCTCCTTGACCCGGTCCTCGCCGCCGAGGCCCACGAAGACGAGGGAGAAGAAGCTCGCCATCAGGATCGTGGCGAAGATCATCGAGGTGACGACGAGGGTCGAGGTCAGCGCCTGGCCGAACATGCCCTGGCGGATCCCGGCGCGGAGCGTGACGGCGAGTGCTGCGAGGCCGAAGAGCGCGAGGCCGGCATAGAGCGCGCCGAGCAGGTATTCGGTGGTACCCGCGTCGCTGCGCTGGAGGCGGACGGGGGCGAGACCCGCGGCGACGGCGAGCGTGAGGAAGGCGAGCGCGCCGCCGACGATCAGCCAGGTCGGTACGCCGAGGCGGCGGCCGGCGAGCAGGATCGCGCCGATGGCGCCGACCGCGGCGGCCTCGTTCGGCGAGGCGATGCCGCCGAGGATCGCGCCGAGCACCGCGACGATCAGCACCACGGGCGGCGCGATGGCGGCGAGGATCTCGGCGGTGGAGGGCGCGTCGACGGCTTCCTGCATCGCGGGGGCGTCGTCGGGGCGGATCAGCGCGCGGCCGAGCACATAAGTGATGTAGATGCCGACGAGCAGGAGGCCCGGCATGAGTGCCGCGGCGAAGATCTGGCCCACGGAAATCGTCTCGATCGAGAACTTGCCCTGGGCGTACTGCGCCTGCTGGAAGGCGTTCGACATCACGTCGGCGAGGATGATCAGGAGCGTCGAGGGCGGGATGATCTGGCCGAGCGTGCCGGCGGTGGCGACCATGCCGGAGGCGAGCGTCGGGCTGTAGCCGTTGCGCAGCATGGTGGGGAGCGCGATCAGCCCCATGGCGACCACGGTGGCGCCGACGATGCCGGTGGAGGCGGCGAGGAGTGCGCCGACGAGGATCACCGAGACGCCGAGCCCGCCGCGCATCTTTCCGAAGAGCCGGCCCGTGGTCTCGAGCAGGTCCTCGGCGATGCGGGACTTTTCCAGCACCACGCCCATCAGCACGAAGAGCGGGATCGCGGTCAGCACCTGGTTGGTCAGGACGCCGAAGAACCGCTGGCCCATCGCGCCCATGAGCTGGAGGTTGAATTCGCCGAGCGCCCAGCCGAGGAGCGCGAAGCCGGTGGCGACACCGGCGATGGTGAAGGCGACCGGGTAGCCCATCAGGATGAAGACGATGAGCGCGGCGAACATCAGGAGGTCGAGGGGCAGGTCCATCAGGCGCTCCGCAGGCGGATGAGGTCGCGCAGGAGCACGGCGGTCCCCTGGATCAGCAGGAGCACGCAGAAGGCGGGGATCAGCGATTTCAGCAGGAAGGAGGCCGGGATGCCCCCGACCGAGATCGGGCCTTCGAGGATGGCCCACGACCGCCGCACGGTCGGCCAGGAGTAGTAGAGCAGGATCAGGAGCGACGGGGCGAGCAGGAACAGGTGGCCGAAGACGTCGATCACCGCCTTGCCGCGGGTGCCGAGGCCGGCGTGGAAGATGTCGACGCGGACATGGCCCTCGACGAGGAGGGTGTAGCCGGCGCCGAGCATGAAGATCGCGGCGTGGAGGTAGAGCACGCCTTCGCTGAGGAAGATGAAGCTGTAGCCGAAGACGTAGCGCAGGAGCACGATGCCGAACTGCAGGAGCACCATGGCGAGCGCGAGCCAGCGCACGGTCAGGCCGACGGTGCGGTTGATCGAGTCGAGTCCGTCGGCGATCCGTTCCATCGCGGCTCCGCTGGATGTGGGGGTGTGGTCCGGCGCCGCGCGGGGCACGGCGCCGGGGAAGGCCGGCGTCAGCCGTAGTTGTAGTCGAGGCCGCGGGCGTTGAGCTGGCCGCCGTCGGCATAGGTCATGTATTCGCGCATCAGGCCGCGGTATTCGAGGAAGCTCTCGGTGATGCGGACGACCAGCTCGTCGCTGTCGGCGCGCAGTTCCTCGATCACCTCGCCCATGGCGTTGCCCATGGCGACGATCACGTCCTGCGGCAGTTCGCGCACCTGGACCCCGTGTTCGGAGACGAGTTCGCGCAGGGCGAGGGCGTGCTTGGTGTGGTATTCGGTCAGGACCGGGTTGTAGAGGCTCTCGCAGGCGAAGGCGACGGCGGCCTTCAGGTCGTCCGGCAGGTCGTTCCAGGTCGACATGTTGATGGCGCATTCCTCGGCGGAGGAAGGCTCGCCCACGCCCGGCCAGTAGTAGTTCTTGGCGACCTGCTGCAGGCCGAGCGCGCTGTCGGACCAGGGGCCGATGAACTCGCCCGCGTCGAGCGCGCCGGACTGCAGCGCCTGGAACATGTCGGGGCCGGACATGGCCTGCACCGCCATGCCGAGCTTGGCGCACATCTCCGACGAGAGGCCGGTGGTGCGGAACTTCAGCCCCCGCAGGTCGTCGACCGAGTTGATCTCGTTGCGGAACCAGCCGGCCCACTGCGGACCGGAGTTGCCGCAGAGGAAGGGCTTCAGGTCGAAGCGGGCGTAGATCTCGTCGTAGAGCGCCTGGCCGCCGCCGTGCTGGAGCCAGCCGACCTGCTCGGTCGCCAAGAGGCCGAAGGGCTGGGAGCCGAAGAGGAGGAAGCCCTTGGACTTCGAGCCCCAGTAGGCGGGAACCGCGTGGTAGAGGTCGGCGGTGCCTTCGGAGACCGCGTCGAAGACGCCGGGGCCGGGCACGATCTCGCCCGCCGCGAAGAGCTGGACCTCGATCCGGCCGCCGGAGAGCGCGGTGATTCGGTCGGCGAGCATCTGGGCCGCGACCCCCGGTCCGGGCAGGTTGCGCGGCCAGGCGCTGACCATGCGCCACTGACGGATGTCCTGGGCGATCGCCGGGGCGGCGAGTGTCGAGGCGGCCGCGCCGATGCCGGCGGCGGCGATGAACTGGCGTCGCTTCATGGTCTCACTCCTTGCTGGTGTTCAGTCTTTCAGGATCGCGGGCAGCTTCAGCCCGTGTTCCCGCGCGCAGTCGAGCGCGATCTCGTAGCCGGCGTCGGCGTGGCGCATCACGCCGGTGGCCGGGTCGTTCCAGAGCACCCGCTCGATCCGCTTCGCGGCGGCGTCGGTGCCGTCGCAGCAGATGACCATGCCCGAATGCTGGCTGAAACCCATGCCGACCCCCCCGCCGTGGTGCAGGCTGACCCAGGTCGCCCCCGAAGCGCAATTGAGAAGTGCATTCAGGAGCGGCCAGTCGGAGACGGCGTCCGAGCCGTCCTTCATCGCCTCGGTCTCGCGGTTGGGGCTGGCAACCGAGCCCGAGTCGAGATGGTCGCGGCCGATGACGACGGGGGCCTTGAGTTCGCCGGTGCGTACCATCTCGTTGAAGGCGAGGCCGAGGCGGTGGCGCTGGCCGAGGCCGACCCAGCAGATGCGGGCGGGCAGGCCCTGGAAGGCGATGCGCTCGCGCGCCATGTCGAGCCAGTTGTGGAGGTGCTGGTCGTCGGGGATCAGCTCCTTCACCTTGGCGTCGGTCTTGTAGATGTCCTCCGGATCGCCGGAGAGGGCGCACCAGCGGAACGGGCCGATGCCCTTGCAGAAGAGCGGGCGGATGTAGGCGGGCACGAAGCCGGGGAAGGCGAAGGCGTTCTCGAGCCCCTCCTCCTTCGCGACCTGACGGATGTTGTTGCCGTAGTCGAGCGTGGGCACGCCCTGGTTCCAGAAGTCGACCATGGCGGCGACCTGGATGGTCATCGAGGCGCGGGCGGCGTGCTCGACGGCCTTGGGCTCGGTCTCCTGCCGGGCGCGCCATTCGGCGACGGTCCAGCCGATCGGCAGGTAGCCGTGGATCGGGTCGTGGGCCGAGGTCTGGTCGGTGACGATGTCGGGGCGGATGCCGCGGCGGACGAGTTCGGGGAAGACCTCGGCGGCGTTGCCGAGGAGGCCGACGGATTTCGCCTCGCCTGCCGCCGTCCAGCGCTCGATCATGGCGAGCGCCTCGTCGAGGGTGCGGGCCTTCTCGTCGACGTAGCGGGTGCGCAGGCGGAAATCGATGCGGGTCTCGTCGCATTCGACGGCGAGGCAGCAGGCGCCGGCCATCACCGCGGCGAGGGGCTGGGCGCCGCCCATGCCGCCGAGGCCGCCGGTCAGGATCCACTTGCCCTTCAGGTTGCCGCCGTAGTGCTGGCGGCCGGCCTCGGCGAAGGTCTCGTAGGTGCCCTGAACGATGCCCTGGGTGCCGATGTAGATCCAGCTGCCCGCGGTCATCTGGCCGTACATCGCGAGGCCCTTGCGGTCGAGCTCGTTGAAATGGTCCCAGGTCGCCCAGTGCGGGACGAGGTTGGAGTTCGCGATCAGCACCCGGGGCGCGTCCGCATGGGTGCGGAAGACGCCGACGGGCTTGCCGGACTGGACCATCAGGGTCTCGTCGGCCTCGAGCCCGCGCAGGGCGGCGACGATGCGGTCGAAATCCTCCCAGGTGCGGGCGGCCCGGCCGATGCCGCCGTAGACCACCAGTTCGTGCGGGTTCTCGGCCACGTCGGGATGGAGGTTGTTCATCAGCATCCGGAGCGGGGCTTCGGTCAGCCAGGACTTGGCGGTGATCTCGGTGCCCGTCGCCGGATAGACGTCGCGCAGGTTGTGGCGGGGGTTGGTCATGGGGAAATCCCTCCGGTTCAGGCCAGGACGTGGCCGGCGATGATGTTGCGCTGGATCTCCGAGGAGCCCTCGTAGATCCGCATGATCCGCACGTCGCGGGCGAGGCGTTCGAGCGGGAAGTCGCGGGTGAAGCCGTAGCCGCCGTGGATCTGCAGCGCGGCGTCGGTGACGCGGCCGGCCATCTCGGAGGCATGGAGCTTGGCCATGCTGGCGGCCTCGGTGAAGCGGGTGCCGGCCTGGCGGAGGCGGGCGGCCTCGAGCGCGATCAGCTCCGAGCCGCGCAGGTCGAGCGCCATGTCGGCGAGCATCCAGCGGATGCCCTGTTTCGATGCGAGGGGCTCGCCGCCGATGATGCGGGTCTTCGCCCAGTCGGTGGCATGGGTGAGCGCCGTGTGGGCCATGCCGATGCACATGGCGGCGACCTCGAGCCGGCCGTTGTCGAGCACCTTCATCGCGGTGCGGAAGCCGGTGCCCTCGGCGCCGAGGCGGTTCGCCTCGGGCACGGTCAGGTCGAGGTCGAGCTCCCACACATGGCCGCCCCGCAGGCCCATGGTCCTTTCCACGCGGCCCGGGACGAGGCCCGGCGTGCCGCGGTCCACGACGAAGGCGGAGATGCCGCGGTGGGCGGCGGCGGGGTCGGTGACGGCGTAGACCACGAGGAAATCCGCGATCCCGCCGTTCGAGATGAAGCACTTGCGGCCCCGGATGCGGTAGCCTTCGCCCGTGCGTTCCGCGCGCGTGCGCATGTCCGCGGGATCGGAGCCGGCATAGGGCTCGGTCAGGGCGAAGGCGCCGAGTTTGGTGCCTTCCGCGGCGGCGGGCAGGTAGCGGGCGCGGAGCGCGTCGTCGCCGCCGATCAGGATGGAATCGGTGGCGAGGTAATGGGCGGTGAGCGCCGAGACGGTGGAGCCGCAGGCACCGGCGATCGTCGCGACGGCGCGCAGGAGCGCCTGGGCGGAGATGTCGGCGCCGCCCCAGGCCTCGGGCAGGTTGGCGCCGAGCATGCCGGTCTCGGCCAGCGCCTGCATCTGCGGGGCGACGAAGGCGCCGGTCTCGTCGGTCTCGGCGGCCAGCGGCGCGAGGCGCTCGGCGGCGAAGCGTTCGAGCATGTCGATGAAGGCGCGCTCGGTGTCGTCGAGCATGTGGAACGGGTCAGCCATGGGCGGCCTCCGTGCGGAGGATGCCGCGGGCGGCGAGGTCGGCGATCTCGGGCGCGGTCAGGCCGAGGTCGGCGAGGACGGCGGCGGAACCGGCGCCGAGTTCGGGCGCGCCGGCGGTTGCGAGGGGTTTGATGCCGTCGAAGCGGACCGGCTGGCCGACGACCGGTGCGGTGCCGAGCCGGGTGTGGGGCAGGTCGGCGACGAGGCCGCGGGCCTGCGCATGGGGCGTGGCGGCGGCCGCGGCGAGCGTCAGGATCGGGGCGGTCGGGATGCCGGCGGCCTGCAGCGCCTCGACGACCTCGGCGGTCGGACGGGGGGCGGTCCAGCCCTCGATCAGGGCGCGGATCTCCGGCTCGTGCGCGGTGCGGCCTTCGTCGGTGGCGAAGCGCGGGTCGGCCGCGGCCTCGGGCGCGCCGATCAGGGTGCAGAGGGCGGCGAACTGGCGCGGGCCGAGCACGCATATCACCGCGTGGCCGTCGCGGGTGCGGAAGGCGCCGAAGGGGGTGGAGAGCGGGTGGCGGTTGCCGGTGCGGGCAGGTGTCTGGCCGGCGTAGAACTGCAGCGCGTGCGAGGTCGGCAGGAGCGCGAAGAGCGCGTCGAACATCGCGACGTCGAGGGTGGCGCCCCGGCTGGTGCGGCCGCGCTGGACGAGGGCGGCGAGGATCGCCCAGGAGGCGAAGAGCCCGGCCATCAGGTCGGCGAAGGACTCGCCGGCCTTGAGCGGGGCGCCGCCTTCCTCGCCGGTGGCGGCCATCAGCCCGGACATCGCCTGCACCACGAGGTCGTAGGCGGGCAGGTGGGCGAAGGGGCCGGACTGGCCGAAGCCGGAGATCGAGGCGTAGACGAGGCCGGGGTTCTCGCCGCGCAGCCGTTCGGCGCCGAGGCCGAGCCGGTCAGCGACGCCGGGGCGGAAGTTCTCCACCACCACGTCGCAGGTCGCGGCGATGCGGCGGGCGAGGTCCTGACCCTCCTCGGTCTTGAGGTCGAGCACGACCGAGGTCTTGCCGCGGTTGGTCAGGGTGAAGAGCGCGCTCTCGCCGTCGCGGAACGGGCCGATGTGGCGGTAGTCGTCGCCCTGCGGCGGTTCGAGCTTGATGACCTCGGCGCCGAGATCGGCCAGGAGCGCGGTGGCATAGGGGCCGGCGAGCACCCGGGTCAGGTCGAGCACGCGGAGGCCGGCGAGGGGCGCGGTCATCGGGCGAGGTCCGGCGCGAGGGCGGCGAGGGCGTGGAGGATGCGGGCGAGATGCGGGCGCAGGCGCGCGGCCTTCGCCTCGTCATAGGCGAAGGGCAGGGTCTCGGTGGTCAGGTGCGTGGACTGGGCGAGTTCCATCTGGATCGCGTGCAGGCCTTCGGCCGGGCGGCCGTAGTGGCGCGTGGTCCAGCCGCCCTTGAAGCGGCCGTTGAGGACGGTGGAATAGCCCTCAGCGGCGCGGGTGCCGTTCAGGACCGCGGTCTCGATCCGCGGGTCGCAGGTGGTTCCGCCGTTGGTGCCGATATTGAAGTCGGGGAGCGTGCCTTCGAAGAGGAAGGGGATGTGGCTGCGGATCGAGTGGCAGTCCCAGAGGATCGCCACGCCGTGCCGCGCGCGGACCCGGTCGAGTTCGGCGGCCAGTGCGGCGTGGTAGGGCGCGTGGAACGCATCGCGGCGGCGGGCGATCTCGGCGGCGTCGGGTTCGGTGCCCCAGATCGGCAGGCCGTCGAAATCGGTCGTGGGCACGAGGCCGGTGGTGTTCTGGCCGGGATAGAGGCTTTCGCCGTCGGGCGCGCGGTTCGCGTCGATCATGTAGCGGTGGAAGGTGGCGCGCACGACCGTCGCGCCGGGCAGGAGGCCGTCGTAGAGCCGCTCGATGTGCCAGTCGGTGTCGGTGAGCAGCCGGCCGCGGTCGTTCAGGTCGGCGCGGATGTCGTCGGGCAGGAAGGTGCCGGTGTGCGGCATGCCGAGGACGACCGGCCCGTCGCCGCGGGTGATCTCGACGGGGGTCACTGGCCCAGCTCCGGGAAGGTCGCGCCGGAGGCGGCGAGGAGCGTGCCGTCGCGGACGAGGGTCGCGGCGGCCTCGAGATCGGGGGCGAGGTAGCGGTCCTCGGCCAGAGGGGGCACCGCTTCGCGCAGGCGGGCGATGGTTGCGCGCAGCGCGGGGCTGGTGGCGAGCGGGGCGCGGAAGTCGATGCCCTGCGCGGCGCAGAGCGCCTCGATGCCGAGGATGCGTTCGAGATTGGCGACCATCGGTGCGAGGCGGCGGGCGCCGTGCGCGGCCATCGAGACGTGATCCTCCTGATTGGCGGAGGTGGGGGTCGAGTCGGTCGAGCAGGGGTTGGCGAGATGCTTGTTCTCGCTCATCAGCGCGGCCGTCGTCACCTCGGCGATCATGTAGCCGGAGTTGAGGCCGGGGTTCGCGGTCAGGAACGGCGGCAGGTCGTGGCTGAGGGTCGGGTCGACCATCAGCGCGACGCGGCGCTGGGCGATGGCGCCGGTCTCGGCCACGGCCAGCGCGATCATGTCGGCGGCGAAGGCGACCGGCTCGGCATGGAAGTTGCCGCCGGAGACGATCGCATCCTCCAATACCAGCGGGTTGTCGGTGGCGGCGTTCGCCTCGATGGCGAGCGTGGCGGCGGCCTGGCGCAGCAGGTCCATCGCGGCGCCGGTGACCTGCGGCTGGCAGCGGATGCAGTAGGGGTCCTGCACGCGGGTGTCGCCCTCGCGGTGGCTTTCGCGGATCACGGAGCCCTCCATGATCGCGCGCATGACGGCGGCCGCCTCGATCTGGCCGCGGTGGCCGCGGAGCGCGTGGATCTCGGGGCGGAGCGGCGCAGTCGAGCCCATGATCGCGTCGGTGGAAAGGCAGGAGACGAGGAGCGCGTTCTGCGTGGCGCGCCAGGCGGAAAGGAGGCCGGCCAGCGCGTGGGCGGTGGAGAACTGGGTGCCGTTGATGAGGGCGAGGCCCTCCTTGGCGCCGAGGGTGACGGGGGCGAGGCCGGCGGCGGCGAGGGCCTCGGCGCCGCGCAGGGTGCGGCCCTGGTAGTCCGCCTCGCCCGCGCCGATCATCACCGCGGTCATGTGGGCGAGCGGCGCGAGGTCGCCCGAGGCGCCGACCGAGCCCTGCGCGGGGACGCGGGGGGTGACGCCCTTCGCGAGCATGCCTTCGAGCAGTTCGATCAGGTCCCACCGCACACCCGAGGCGCCGCGGCCGAGGGAGAGGAGCTTCAGCGCCATCATCAGCCGGGTGACGGGGGCGGGCGTGGCCTCGCCGACGCCGGAGCAGTGCGAGAGGATCAGGTTGCGCTGGAGGGTGGCGGTGTCGCGGGCGGGGATCTTGACGCTGGCGAGCTTGCCGAAGCCGGTGTTGACGCCGTAGACGGCGGCCTCGCCCGCGACGGCGGCGGCGATGCGGGCGGCGGCGGTCTCGACCGCGGGGCGGGCGGCGCGGTCGAGCGTGACGGCGTCGGTGCCGCGCCAGATGGCCTCCAGCTGGGCGAGGGTGGTGGCGCCGGGGGTGAGCGTGACGGTCATGACCGGCCTCCGAAGATGCGGGAATGTAGCGGGTTGAAGCCGATGCGGTAGGCGAGCTCGGCCGGGTGTTCGACGTTCCAGACGGCGAGATCGGCGCGCTTGCCGGGTTCGATCGTGCCGCAGTCGTCGAGCCCAAGCGCGCGGGCGGCGTTGCGGGTGGCGCCGGCGAGCGCCTCCTCGGGCGTCAGGCGGAAGAGGGTGCAGGCCATGTTCATGGCGAGGAGGAGCGAGCTCATCGGCGAGGAGCCGGGGTTGCAGTCGGTGGCGACGGCCATCGGCACGCCATGTTCGCGCAGGAGCGCGATCGGCGGGGCCTGGGTCTCGCGCAGGGTGTAGAAGGCGCCGGGCAGGATCACGGCGACGGTGCCGGCGGCGGCCATGGCGGCGACGCCGGCTTCGTCGAGATATTCGAGGTGGTCGGCGGAGAGCGCGCCGTAGCTGGCCGCGAGCGCCGCGCCACCGAGGTTCGAGAGCTGTTCGGCGTGGAGCTTCACCGGCAGGTCGAGGGCACGGGCGGCGTCGAAGACGCGCGCGATCTGGGCGGGGGAGAAGGCGATCCCCTCGCAGAAGCCGTCGACGGCATCGACCAGCCCCTCGGCGGCGGCGGCCCGCAGGGTCGGGATGCAGACGGTGTCGATATAGGTGTCGGCGTCGGTCCCCTGGGGCACGGCATGGGCGCCGAGGAAGCTGGTGCGGATGCGGACCGGGCGGACCTCGGCGATGCGGCGGGCGGCGCGCAGCATGCGGAGTTCGGTATCGGTGTCGAGGCCGTAGCCGGATTTCACCTCGATCAAGGTCGCGCCCTCGGCGATCATCGCGTCGGCATGGGCGAGGGCGCCGGCCAGCAGCGCGTCGTCGGAGGCGGCGCGGGTGGCGCGGACGGTCGAGACGATGCCGCCGCCGGCGCGGGCGATCTCCTCGTAGCTGGCGCCCTGGAGGCGCCGTTCGAATTCCCGCGCGCGGTTGCCGCCGTGGACGATATGGGTGTGGCAGTCGATCAGGCCCGGGGTGACGAGCCGGCCGCCGAGGTCCTGCGCGGGCAGGTCGGTGTGCGGGCAGTCGGCGGCGGGACCGGCCCAGGCGATGCGCCCGTCGAGGATCGCCACCGCGCCGTTTTCCACGAGGCCGTAGGGCGTGCCCGGCAGCATGGTGGCGAGGGTCGCGTTGGTCAGGAGCGTGTCGGGGGCGGTCATCGGCGGCACCGTGATTCGGGCTTGACGCGGCAGTAAGTAAATGCATAATGAAACTATGTCAACAGATATGCGGTGCCTGATAGGGCCCGCGGCCGTCGAAGGAGCCCGCCGATGACCACGCTCTTCGCCCCGCTCGCGCTGATGCCGGAAGGCTGGGCGCGCGATGTGCGCGTCACGCTGGAGGGCGGGCGGATCGCCGCCGTCGAAGCGGGGGTCCAGGCACAGGATGGGGATTACCGGCTGGAGGGACAGGCGCTGGTGCCGGCGCTGCCGAACCTGCACAGCCACACGTTCCAGCGGGCGATGGCGGGGATGACCGGGCTGCGCGGGCCGGGCGCGGACAGCTTCTGGACGTGGCGGGTGCTGATGTACCGGTTTCTCGATGTGCTGAACCCCGACGAGATCGAGGCGGTGGCCGCGCTCGCCTTCGTGGAGATGCTGGAGGCGGGCTACGGCAGCGTGGCGGAGTTCCACTACCTGCACCACGCGCCGGGGGGCGTTCCCTATGCCGATCCGGCGGAGCTGTCGGGGCGGATTGTGGCGGCGGCGCGGGAGACCGGGATCGGCCTGACGCTGTTGCCGGTGCTCTACAGCTACGGGGGTGCGGATGCCGCGCCGCTCGCCGGGGGGCAGCTGCGGTTCGGCAACGATCTCGAAGGGTTCCTCGACCTGCAGGCGCGGGCCCGGGCGCTGGCCGCGGGGGACACGGTGGTGGGCGTGGCGCCGCATTCACTGCGGGCGACGACGCCCGACCAGCTGACGGCGCTGGCGCGGGCGCTGCCCGAGGGGCCGATGCATATCCATGCGGCCGAGCAGGTGCCGGAGGTGGAGCAGGTCCTCGCCTGGCTGGGGGCGCGGCCGGTGGAGTTCCTGCTCGACCGGATCGGGCTCGGGCCGCGCTGGTGCCTGATCCATGCGACGCAGATGACGGAGGCGGAGGCGCGGGGCCTCGCGGCGAGCGGGGCGGTCGCGGGGCTCTGCCCGGTGACGGAGGCGGACCTCGGCGACGGCATCTTCGAGGGGGTCGAATTCCTCGGCGCGGGCGGCCGGTTCGGGCTCGGCACCGATTCGAACATCCGGATCACGGCGGCGGGCGAGGTGCGGCAGCTGGAATACAGCCAGCGGCTGAAGCACAAGGCGCGCAACGTGCTGGCGCCTGCGGAAGGCGCATCGGTCGGCGAGACGCTCTGGCGCGCTGCCTGCGCGGGGGGGGCGCAGGCGCTCGGCCGGGACTGCGGGGCGATCCGGGCGGGGGCGCTGGCCGATCTGGTGGCGCTCGACCGGGAGCATCTGTCGCTGGCGCCGCTGGCGGAGGGGCAGCTGATCGACGGCTGGGTCTTTGCCGCGGGCGACGGCGTGGTGCGCGAGGTCTGGTCGGCCGGGCGCCACGTGGTGCGCGACGGGCGGCACATCGCGCGCGACGCGGTCGAGGCTGCCTATCGCGCGGCGATGACGGCGGTGCTCGGGCGGATGTGAGGGCGCGGTGCCCAAGTACCAGGACATCCGCGAGGAGCTGCTGGGCCGGATCACCAGCGGGCGCTGGGCGCCGGGCGCGGCGATCCCGCACGAGGCGGAGCTGGCGGCGGAATTCGGGGTGACGCGGCCGACGATCAGCAAGGCGCTGGCCGATCTGGTGGACCGGGGCCTCGTGGAGCGCAAGCGGCGGGCGGGCAGCCGGGTGGCCGTGCGCTCGGCACGGGACGCGGTGCTGACGGTGCCGGTCGTGCGCGAGGAGATCGAGGCGCGCGGCGGGCGCTACGGCTATCTGCTGGCCGAACGCGCGGTCGCGCCGCCGCCGCCGCCGGTGCGCGCACTGTTCGGACTGGGGCCGGAGGCGCCGGCGCTGCATCTGGTGGCGCTGCATTTCGAGGACGGCCGGCCCTATCAGCTGGAGGACCGCTGGATCCATCCCGGCACCGTGCCGCGGGCGCTGGAGCAGGACTTCGCGGAAAGGAGCGCCAACGAGTGGCTGGTGCGCGAGGTGCCCTACAGCCAGGCCGAGCACGTGCTGAGCGCGGCCGCGGCATCGGCGGAGGAGGCCGCGGCGCTGCAGATCGCGGAGGGCGCGCCCGTCTTCGTCATCGAGCGCAGCACCTGGATCGACGGCGCGGCGGTCACGCGGGTTCGGCTGGTGCATCCGGCCGAGCGTTTTCGCATCGTCGCCCGGGACATGCGGTGACGGATCGCATTTCCGTGTTGCCGTATTGACATGAATCGGGATTAATCCGGCAGCTGCCGCAGTCCGTCGGACGATCGCGGCGGCGCGCGCGAAGCTTGCGCGCGGGTTCAATGGGGAGCAATCCAATGCTGCAACTGAAATCCACGACCGTCCTGGCCGGGCTGTCGCTGGCGATCGCCTTCGCCGCGCCGGCCGCGAGCCAGACGATGGACGAACTGATCGCCGGGGCCCAGGCCGAGGGCCGGCTGTCGACCATCGCCCTGCCGCACAGCTGGTGCAACTACGGCGAGGTGATCGCCGCCTTCAAGGAGAAGTACCCCTTCCTGACCGTGACCGAGCTGAACCCCGACGCGGGCTCGGCCGACGAGCTGGAGGCGGTGCGCGCCAACCGGGGCAACACCGGCCCGCAGGCGCCCGACGTGCTGGACGTGGGCCTGTCCTTCGGCCCGGCGGCGCAGGCGGAGGGGCTGTTGCAGCCCTACAAGGTCTCGACCTGGGACACGATCCCCGACGACGCCAAGGACCCCGACGGTTACTGGTACGGCGACTATTACGGCGTGATGGCCTTCGCGGTGAACACCGACATGGTGGACAACGTGCCGACCTCGTTCGAGGATCTGCTGAAGCCAGAATATGCCGGCATGGTCGCGCTCGCGGGTGACCCGCGCGCCTCGAACCAGGCGATCCTGGGCGTGATGGCGGCCGGCATGGCGCGCGGCAGCGAGCCCGGCGCGGCGAGCGCCGAGGCGGGGCTGGAGTTCTTCAAGGAGCTGAACGAAGCGGGCAACTTCGTCCCGGTCATCGGCAAGGCGGGCACGCTCGCCCAGGGCACCACGCCGATCATCATCGCCTGGGACTACAACGCGCTGGCCTGGCGCGACTCGCTCAACGGCAACCCGCCGGTCGAGGTGGTCGTGCCCTCGGACGTGTCGCTCGCGGGTGTCTACGTCCAGGCGATCAGCGCCTATGCGCCGAACCCGAACGCCGCGAAGCTGTGGATGGAGCATCTCTACAGCGACGAGGGCCAGATCGGCTGGCTCAAGGGCTATTGCCACCCGATCCGCTTCAACGACCTCGTCGCGCGTGGCGTCGTCCCGCAGGATCTGCTCGACGCCCTGCCGCCGGCCGAGGCCTACGAGGTCGCGGTCTTCCCGACGATCGAAGGGGTGAACGCGAATTCCGACGCCGTGAAGGCGGGCTGGGATTCGGTCGTCGGCGCGAACGTCGTCGAATGATGCCCGGCTAGGCACCGCCCGTCCCGGCGCCGTCGCGCGCCGGGGCGGGAACCGTGTGCCGCGCCGCCACAAGACTGGAACCACGCCCGGATGGCCACGACGGACCTCTCGCGCAGGACCCTGCCGCTCCGCTGGCTGGGCGTGGCGCCCTTCATCGTCTTCGTCCTGATGTTCCTGATCCTGCCGTCGCTCTACATCGTGGTGGGCGCGTTCCGTGCACCCGACGGCAGCTTCACCCTCGACAACATCCGGGGGCTGAACACCCGCACGATCCTGAACGCCTACTGGGTGTCGATCCGGGTGAGTTTCTGGTCGGCGCTGATCGGCTGCGCGATCGGCTTCGGGATGGCGGCGGCGGTGGTGCTGGGCGGGCTTCCGAAGACCCTGCGCTCGCCGATGCTGACGTTTTCCGGCGTGGCGTCGAACTTCGCCGGCGTGCCGCTCGCCTTCGCCTTCATCGCCACGATCGGGCCGGTCGGCCTCGTGACCGTCTGGCTGCGCACCGAGTTCGGGATCAACCTGCGCGCCTACGGGTTCAACCTGTTCTCGACCACGGGCCTGATCCTGACCTATCTGTTCTTCCAGATCCCGCTGATGATCCTGATCATCACGCCCGCGCTCGACGGGCTGAAGCGGGAGTGGCGCGAGGCGGCGGAGGTGCTCGGCGCCACCGGAGCACAGTACTGGCGGATGGTCGCGCTGCCGATCCTGTTCCCCTCGCTGCTGGGTACCTTCGCGCTCTTGTTCGCGAATTCCTTCGGCGCGGTGGCGACCGCCTTCGCGCTGGCGGGCCCGCAGCTCAACATCGCGCCGATCCTGCTCTTCAGCCAGATCAGGGGCGACGTGCTCGGCTCGCCCGGGCTCGGCTATGCGCTGGCCTTCGGGATGATCGTCATCACGGGGGTGGCCAACGCGATCTACATCCTGCTGCGCGTCCGGTCGGAGAAGTGGCTGAAATGACACGCTTCCTCGCCTGGTCCGCCTTCCTGTTCGGCTCGCTGTTCTTCGTCCTGCCCCTCGTCGGCATGACGGAGTTCTCGCTCTCGATGCGGCGGGGGGTCTATTCCTTCGACGCCTACATGAGCGTGCTGAACGACCCGCAGTTCTGGGCGACGATCACCTATTCGGTGGTGATCGCGCTCTTCACCATCGCCTTCGGCGTGCTGCTCGTCGTGCCGACCGCCTACTGGGTGCGGTTCCGGATGCCCGAGCTGCGGCCGTGGATCGAGTTCGTCACGCTCCTGCCGCTGGTGATCCCGGCCATCGTCATCGTCTTCGGCTACATCCGGCTCTACAACACGTCCTCGATCCTGCCGCTGACCGGCTCGGTGATGGGGACGAACCTGCTGCTGATGTTCGGCTATGCCACGCTGGCGCTGCCGTACATGTACCGGGCGGTCGACACCGGCCTGCGCACCATCGACGTGGTCACGCTGACCGAAGCGGCGCAGTCGCTCGGCGCGGGATGGGGGGCGATCCTGATGCGGATCATCCTGCCCAACGTGCTCGTCGCGGTGCTGTCGGGGGCGTTCCTGACGTTTGCCATCGTGATGGGCGAGTTCACCATGGCGGCGCTGCTCAACCGGCCGGCCTTCGGGCCCTATCTGCAGATCGTCGGCGCCAACAAGGCCTACGAGCCCTCGGCGCTCGCGGTGATCGCCTTCGCGATCACCTGGAGCTGCATGGGGCTGATCCAGCTCGTCACCCGTTTCCAGAAATTCGGCAGGACCCAGCGCTGATGGCCTTCCTCGACATCCGTAACCTCGAGAAATCCTTCGGCGAGAACCACGTGGTGAAGAAGTTCGAACTCGGGGTCCAGAAGGGCGAGTTCGTCTCGCTGCTCGGTCCGTCGGGCTGCGGCAAGACGACCGTGCTGCGCATGGTGGCCGGGTTCGAGACCCCCAGTGCGGGGGCGATCATGATCGACGGCCGGGACGTGACGCGGAACCGCCCGAGCCAGCGCAACATCGGCATGGTGTTCCAGGCCTATGCGCTCTTCCCGAACCTGACGGTAGCCGAGAACGTGGCCTTCGGGCTGAAGGTCAAGGGCGTCGGCCGTGCCGAGCGCGAGGCGCGGGTCGCGCAGATGCTGAACCTGATCGGCCTGCCCGATCTCGGCACGCGGTATCCGTTCCAGCTGTCGGGCGGGCAGCAGCAGCGCGTGGCGCTCGCCCGGGCGCTGGCGCCGTCGCCGCAGGTTCTGCTGCTCGACGAGCCGCTCTCGGCGCTCGACGCGAAGATCCGCGTGTCGCTGCGGCAGGAGATCCGGGCGATCCAGCGGGAACTGGGCATCACCACGATCTTCGTCACCCACGACCAGGAAGAGGCGCTGTCGATGTCCGACCGCATCGTGGTGATGAACGGCGGCGTCGCCGAGCAGGTGGGCGAGCCCTTCGAGATCTACAACCGGCCGGCGAGCCGGTTCGTCGCCACCTTCGTGGGCACGCTCAACGTCATCGACGCCGAGGTGCGGGATGCGGCGACCGGTGCGGTGACGGTCGACGGCCAGCCGCTCGACCTGCGGCGGCCGCTGCCGGCGGCGGCGGGGGAGACGGTGTCGCTGGCGCTGCGCCCCGAGGCGATCGGACTCGGCATGACGGCGGAGGACGATTCGCGCCTGTCCGGCCGGGTGACCGAGGTCAGCTTCCTCGGCTCGGTGGTGCGGGCCAAGGTGGCGCTCGACCGGCAGGTGCTGTCGATCGACCTCTTCAACCGGGCGGCGGCACGGCCGCCGCAGGTGGGCGAGACGGTCGAGATCGGCTTTGCGAGCGGCGACGTCCTGCTGACCGCCGGCTGAGCGGGTTCACTCGGCCTCGGCGGGCTCGCCCAGTTTCACCGTCTCGACCGGTCCGATGCGACCGTCGTTCTGTTCCGCCCAGTGACGGTGGTTGAGCACCATGCCGTCGGCGCGCACCGCGCGGATCGCCTCGAGCGAGACCTCGGCATGGACCCAGCCCGGGTCGTTCATCTTGCCGAGCGCGAGGACGCCGTCCTCGGGGAAGCCCTTGTCGGGCGGGCCGAAGACGCCGGCGGCCCCGGTGTTGCGGTCGACCGCCGGGCACCACGCGGCATCGCCCACGCAGGCCGAATGCACCGTGACGCACTGGTTCTCGAGCGCGCGGGCCATGGCGCCGACGCGCACGCGCCAGTAGCCGCGCGCCGTCTCGGTGTTCGACGGCACGAGCAGAACCTCGGCCCCGGCCTCGGCCATCGCGCGGGCGATCAACGGGAATTCGGAATCGTAGCAGATCAGTATCCCGATCCGGCCGATCAGGGTATCGAAGACCCGCACGCCGGCGCCCGGCAGGATGCCCCATTCCTCGCGCTCGAACCGGGTCATGATCAGCTTGTCCTGCGCACCGTGGCTGCCATCGGGGGCGAAGAGCCGGGCGCGGTTGACCGGCCGGCCGTCGGCCCGGCGGACCGGGGCGGAGGCCGCGCAGATGTGGACGCGGAACTCGCGCGCGAGGCTGGCGTGCAGGTCGTCCACGTCCTTGATCCGGGCGGTGACCGCGTCGATGCAGCGCCCGAGGTCGCGGGCGTTTTCCTCGCCGGCGAGGCTGGCGAGCTCCATCGCGCCGTATTCCGGGAAGACCAGGAGCTCCGCCCCCTTCTCGGCGGCGGTGCGCACCCAGAGGCGCAGCTTGCCGACATAGTCGTTCCAGCGGTCGTGCCATTCGAGCGGATATGCTGCGGTGGCGATCTTCATCGATGTTCCTCCCCCAGGTCGCGGAGCCAGAACTGCATCGGCTTTTCCGTTTCCCCAGTGTCGTCGTGATCTTTCCAGCGGAACCGGGCAATCGCGCCCGGCAGCGGGGCGTAGCCCCGGCCTTTCCAGAAGCCGTCCAGCGGACGATAGTCCGCCGGGCGGGCGGGATGATCGGCGGGGCGGACCACGGAGCAGAAGCAGGCGTAACGCCGCCCCAGCGCCCGGGCATGGGCCTCGCGCAGGTCGAAGAACCGGTGGCCGATCCCCCGACCCCGGTATTCGGGCAGGAGAACCGATTCCGCGCAATAGAAAACTTGCGTCAGCGGAATCCCGCTGCCCTCGAAGGCCTCGGCGAATTCGGCGGCGTGGTCTTCCAGCGGGGTGCCGGTGGCCGCGCCGACGAGGCGGTCGCCGTCCCAGGCGCCGACGACGACCGAGCGGGGGCTGTCGAGATAGGTGCGCAGGTAGCGTGCCTCGTAGTCGCGGTCGCCGTCGTAGAGATAGGGCCAGGCGGCGAAGACGCGGATGCGCAGGTCGGCGAGCCGGTCGATTTCGCGCACCAGCTCGTCGCGGGTCATGGGGGCGACGCGGAGGGTCATCCGCCGACCTGAGCGATCCAGTCGGGCAGGTTGTAGTAGGTGGTCACCCGCGCGATGCGGCCGTCGCGGAAGGTGAAGAAGGCGCCGGCGGGCAGGACGTAGGTCTGGCCCTTCGCCTCGGGCAGGCCCTCGTCGGTGGAAAGGTAGGTGCCGTTGACGGTGAATTCGGCGGCGCCGCGGGTTCCGTCCTCGGAGACCATCAGCACGAGGTCGGTCAGATGCTCGCGGTAGCATTTCGCCATGTGGGCCGAGAATTCGGTGAAGGCCGCCTTGCCGCGGCGGATGCCGCCCTGGTTGACGTGATGCTCCACGTCGTCGGTGAGGAGGGCGAGCATGCCCTCGGTGTCGCCGGCGTTGAAGGCGGCGTAGTAGGCAGTGAGAAGGTCCTTGGATGTCATGGGCTTAGTCCACCAGTTTCTGGGCGGCGAGCCAGGCTGCGCCGCGGGCGACGAGATGGGGTGCGCGCATCTCGAGGAGAAGGCGCGGGGGATTGTCGAGGCGGGCGAGGGCGGCGAAGACGGCGGGCCAGAGGATGGTCCCGTCGCCCGGGGCCCAGTGCCGGTCGGCCCAGCCGTCGGCGTCCTGGACATGGACGTGCTGGAGGCGGTTGCCGGCGGCGGCGACGTAGTAGTCGACCGGTGGCGCGCCGGTCGCGACATGGGCGTAATGGGCGTGGCCGGTGTCGAGCGAGACGGCGAGGGCGGGAGAATCGAGGGATTCGCAAAGGGTTACGCGGGTGGCGGGGTCGCGGTCCTCGATGTTCTCAAGGACAAGGGTGATGCCGAGGGCCTCGGCGCGGGTGAGCGCGGGGCGCAGGCAGGCCTCGACGGCGGCGAGGCGGCGGGTCTCGGCGTCGGGCCAGTCGAGGCGGTTGTGGTCGTCCCAGGTGGTGACGGGGCTGTGGACCACCATCTGGTCGGCGCCGAGCGCGGCGCAGAGGTCGAGGAAGCGGTCGAGCCGGCGGTGGATCACCGCGCGGATCTCGGGGTCGGGGCAGTCGAGCGCGAAGCCGTAGAAGGGCCCATGCACGCCCAATCTTCCTTTCCATCCAGTGAGTTGCCGCTTCGCCTCGGCGATGCGGTCCGACCAGTCGGCATCGAGGAGGGCGGGCTCGCAGAAGTCCTGGAGCTCGAGGTCCCGGTCCCGTTCGCGCAGCCAGGGCAGGTAGGCGGCGAGGTCGGGGACGGTCAGGGCGGCGCCGATGACGGGGCGGCTCGAGCTCATGCGGCGGGGTTTCCGTGGCGGTTTCGGGGTCGGTTTCTGGGTAGGTTTCGGGGCGGGACCATGGCCGGTTTCGCCGCCCGCCGCAACCGGGCCAAAGGGCTGAAATGCAGGGTGATATTTGGGTGCTATTTGGGTGCCATTCCGGTCCCACGATCCTCCGGCAGGCCGGGTCCCGCTCGTCCGCCGCGCTCGCCCCTTGACCCTGACATCATGGGAAGGCTTATGTGGCGAGTCGGCGGCGCCATGCGCCGGGACGGGAGGCGGTGATGCCGGACGGGAATCGGATCGAGGCGGACGGGGCGCGGGTGCTGGACATCGGCGTCGAGGGGATGACCTGTGCCTCCTGCGTGCTGCGGGTGGAGCGGGCGATCGCGGCGGTTCCGGGTGTGACGGGGGCGAGCGTGAACCTCGCCACCGGGCGGGCACGGGTGACGCTGGCCGAGCCGGGGCACGCGGCCGAGATCGCGAAGGCGGTCGAGGGGGCGGGCTATGCGCCGCGGCACGCGGTGATCGAGCTGGCGCTCGAGGAGATGACCTGCGCCTCCTGCGTCGGCCGGGTCGAGCGGGCGCTGAAGGCGGTGCCGGGGGTCGAGACGGCGAACGTGAACCTCGCGACCGGCCGGGCGACGGTCGGGGTGCTGGAGGGCGTGGCCGCGTCGGACCTGATCGCGGCGGTGGAAGGGGCCGGCTATCCCGCGAAGGTCATGGCCGACGCCGGTGCTGCGCGCGAGGACCATGCGGCGGCGCAGGCGCGGGAGACGGAGGGCCTGCGGCGGCAGGCGCTGGTCGCGGGTGCGCTGACCCTGCCGATCTTCGTGCTCGACATGGGCGGGCACATGGTGCCGGCGGTGCACCACTGGCTCTTGCACACCATCGGGCAGCAGCCGCTCTGGTACCTGTTCTTCGCGCTCGCCACGGTGGTGCAGTTCGGGCCGGGCTGGCAGTTCCATGCCAGGGGCTGGCCCGCGCTGGTGCGCCGCGCGCCGGACATGAACAGCCTCGTGGCGCTGGGGACGACGGCGGCCTGGGGCTATTCGGTGGTGGCGACCTTTGCGCCGGGATTGCTGCCCGCGGACGCGGTGCATGTCTATTTCGAGGCCTCGGCGGTGATCGTGACGCTGATCCTGGTCGGGCGCTGGCTCGAATCGCGGGCGAAGGGCCGGACGAGCGCGGCGATCACCGGGCTGATGAAGCTCCAGCCGCGGACGGCGCGGGTGCTGCGCGACGGGACCGAGCGCGACGTCACCATCGCCGAGGTGGTGGCGGGCGACACCGTCCGGGTGCGGCCGGGCGAGAAGGTGCCGGTGGACGGCGAGGTGATCGAGGGTGCCTCGTATGTCGACGAGGCGATGATCACCGGCGAGCCGGTGCCGGTCGAGAAGGGGCCGGGGGCCGAGGTGATCGGCGGCACGATCAACGGCACCGGCAGCTTCACCTATCGCGCGACGCGGGTGGGGGCGGACACGCTGCTCGCCCAGATCGTGCGCATGGTCGAGGCGGCGCAGGGTGACAAGCTGCCGATCCAGGCGCTGGTGGACCGGGTGACGCTGTGGTTCGTGCCGGCGGTGATGGCGGTGGCCGCAGTGACCTTCGGGGTCTGGCTGGTCTTCGGGCCGGCGCCGGCGCTGACCTTCGCGCTGGTGAACGCGGTGGCGGTGCTGATCATCGCCTGTCCCTGCGCGATGGGGCTGGCGACGCCGGTCTCGATCATGGTGGGTACGGCGAAGGCGGCGGAGCTCGGCATCCTGTTCCGGCGGGGCGAGGCGTTGCAGACGCTGCGCGATGCGGAAGTGGTCGCCGTGGACAAGACCGGGACGCTGACCGAGGGGCGGCCGGAACTGACCGACCTGGAGCTGGCGGCGGGTTTCGAGCGGGCGGAGGTGCTGGCGGCGGTGGCCGCGGTGGAGGCCGGGTCGGAGCATCCGATCGCCGAGGCGATCCTGCGCGCGGCGAAGGCGGAGGGGCTGGTTCTGGCGGCGGCCGAGGGTTTTGCCGCCGAGCCCGGGCGTGGTGTGACGGCGACGGTGGCCGGACGGGCGGTCGCGGTGGGGGCGGACCGGCTGATGCGGCGCATGGGGCTCGACGTGGGGATCTTTGCCGAGGCGGCGGCGCGGCTGGCGGAGGAGGGGCGCACGCCGCTCTATGCCGCGCTCGACGGGCGGCTCGCCGCGGTGATCGGCGTGGCGGACCCGGTGAAGGCGACGACGCCGGCGGCGATCGCGGCTCTGCACGGGATGGGGCTGAAGATCGCGATGCTGACCGGGGACAATGCGCGCACGGCGCGGGCGATCGCGGCGCGGCTCGGCATCGACGAGGTGAAGGCCGAGCTCCTGCCCGGGGACAAGGTGGCGGCGGTGAAGGCGTTGCAGGAAGGCGGGCGGCGGGTGGCCTTCGTCGGCGACGGGATCAACGACGCGCCGGCGCTGGCGCAGGCCGATGTCGGCATCGCGATCGGGACGGGGACCGACATCGCCATCGAGGCGGCGGACGTGGTGCTGATGGCGGGCGACCTGCGGGCGGTGCCGAACGCGGTGGCGCTGAGCCGGGCGGTACTGAGGAACATCCGGCAGAACCTCGGCTGGGCCTTCGGCTACAACACGCTCCTGATCCCGGTGGCGGCGGGGGTGCTGTGGCCGGGGTTCGGCGTGCTGCTCTCGCCGGTCTTCGCGGCGCTCGCCATGGCGTTCTCGAGCGTGAGCGTGGTAACGAACGCGCTGCGGCTGAAGGCGTTCCGGCCGCCGGTGACGGTGAAGGGTTGAGGGAGGGAGCGATGAACATCGGCGAAGCGGCGGCGGCCTCGGGCGTGAGCGCCAAGATGATCCGCTATTACGAGAGCGTCGGGCTTCTGCCCAGGGTGCAGCGCACGTCGAACGGCTACCGGGTCTATGACGAGGACGACGTGCACACCCTCGCCTTCATCCGGCGGGCGCGCGACCTCGGCTTTCCGATGGCGCAGATCGAGAAGCTGCTCGCGCTCTGGCAGGACCGGAGCCGGGCGAGTGCGGAGGTGAAGGCGATCGCGGCGGCGCATGTGGAGGAGCTGGGGCGCAAGATCGCGGAACTGGAGGCGATGCGGCGGACGCTGGAGCATCTGGTGGCGCATTGCCACGGCAACCACCGGCCGGACTGTCCGATCCTGGAGGACCTGGCGGGGAAGCGCTGAGGGGGTGCCGGCCTCGGGGGCATCGAGCCCCCTCGGCCGGCCGCGGCGGAGCCGCGCGGGCGCCCGGCCGTTCAGTCGGTCCGGGGGCGGGCGGCCTTCTCGGCGATGCCGGAGGTGCCCTCGCGCCGTTCGAGCTCGGCGAGGACGGCGGCCCAGTCTACGCCGGCGGCGGCGAGCATGACCTGGAGGTGGTAGAGCGTGTCGGCGGCTTCGGCGGTGAGTGCCGCGCGGTCGCCGAGAGTGGCGGCGACGATGGCCTCGACCGCCTCCTCGCCGAACTTCTCGGCGCATTTCGCCGGGCCCTTGGCGAGCAGGCGCGCGGTGTGCGAGGTCGCGGGATCGGCGCCGGCGCGGGCGGCGATGGTGGCGGCGAGGCGGGTCAGGACGTCGGGCATGGGGCGATTACCTCTGCGCGGAGGCGCTGCGGGTGAGGCCCGTTCCGCCCGTGCGCCCGCACGGGCAGCGACCGCCCGCCCGCCCCCCGGCGGTCGCTTACGCGCCCACCCGGGCGGACGCTGCCCGTCCAGGCGCAACCCCGCCGGCGGGATCGGTGCGAAGGGTGGCTCACAGCCGCACCGGGATGCCGGCGGCGGCCATGCGGGCCTTGGCCTCGGCGATGGAATATTCGCCGAAATGGAAGATCGAGGCGGCGAGGACGGCGGAGGCGTGGCCCTCGATGACGCCCTCGACGAGGTGGTCGAGGGTGCCGACGCCGCCCGAGGCGATGACGGGGATGCCGACCGCGTCGGCGACCGCGCGGGTGAGCGCGAGGTTGTAGCCCGCGCGGGTGCCGTCGCGGTCCATGGAGGTGAGCAGGATCTCGCCCGCGCCCTTCGCCTCGACCGTGCGGGCGAAGGCGACGGCGTCGAGGCCGGTCGGACGGGTGCCGCCGTGGGTGAAGATCTCCCACCGGCCGGGTGCCACGGTGCGGGCGTCGATGGCGACGACGATGCACTGGCTGCCGAACTTGTTGGCGGATTGGGCCACGACGTCGGGATCGGCGACGGCGGCGGAATTGAAGCTGACCTTGTCGGCGCCGGCAAGGAGGAGGGCGCGCACGTCCTCGGGCGAGCGCACGCCGCCGCCGACGGTGAGCGGCATGAAGCACTGCTCGGCGGTGCGGCGGGCGAGGTCGAGGAGCGTGCCGCGGTTCTCGAGGGAGGCTGCGATGTCGAGGAAGGCGAGCTCGTCCGCGCCGGCGGCGTCGTAGGCGCGGGCGGCCTCGACCGGGTCGCCGGCGTCGACGAGGTCGACGAAGTTGACGCCCTTGACGACGCGGCCTTCCTTCACGTCGAGGCAGGGGATGACGCGGACCTTCAGCATTCGGGGGCCTTGAGCATCAGGCGGCCTTGCCGGTGAGCGCCGCGGCGGCGCCGGCGCCGATCAGCGCGGTGCCGCCGGCGCGGTTGACGAGGCGGAGCGCGCGGGGGCTGGTGGCGAGGCGGCGGGCGCGGGCGCCGAGGATCGCGTAACCGAAGGCGTTGAGGAAGGCGAGGGTGACGAAGGTCGCCTCGAAGATCGCCATCTGCGGCCAGAACGGTCGGGTCGGGTCGATGAACTGCGGCAGGAAGGCGACGAAGAAGATCAGGCTCTTGGGGTTCAGCGTGGTGACGAGCCAGGCATGGGCCATCATCCGGGTGCGGGAGCCGGCATCGGTGCGCGGCTCGGCCTCGAGGGTCGCGCCGGCGCGCCAGAGCTTCACCCCGAGCCAGACGAGATAGGCGGCGCCGATCCACTTGAGCATGGTGAAGAGTGCGGCGGATTGCGCGAGGATCACGCCGAGGCCGAGCATCGAGAGGGTCATGGCGGTGAAGTCGCCGAGGGCGACGCCGGCGGCGACCGGGGCGGCGATGCGCCAGCCGCGGCCGAGGGCGTAGGAGAGCACGAGGAGGATCGTCGGCCCCGGGATGACGAGGAGGATCGCGGAGGCGGCGACGAAGGCGGCCCAGGTCTCGATGGTCATGACCGGGGCTCCAGGAGTGCGAGGGCCTCGGCGAGGTCGAGCCGGCCCTCGTAGAGCGCGCGGCCGGAGATCACGCCCTCGATCACGCCGGTCGCGGCGAGCGCGCGCAGGTCGTCGAGCGAGGAGACGCCGCCCGAGGCGATCACCGGGATCGAGACCGCGCGGGCGAGCGCGGCGGTGGCCGTGACGTTCGGGCCCTGGAGCGCGCCGTCGCGGTCGATGTCGGTGTAGATCAGCGCGGCGACGCCGGCATCCTCGAACCGGCGGGCGAGGTCGGTGGCGTCGAGGTCGGTTTCCTCGGCCCAGCCGGCGACCGCGACGCGGCCCCCGCGCGCGTCGATGCCGACCGCGACCCGGCCGGGGAAGGCGCGGGCGGCCGCGCGCACGAGGGCGGGATCGCGCACGGCGACGGTGCCGAGGATGGCGCGGGCGAGGCCGCGGTCGAGCCAGCGCTCGATCGTGGCCATGTCGCGGATGCCGCCGCCGAGCTGGGCGGGGATGTCGACGGCGGCGAGGATCGCCTCGACGGCCGCGGCATTGACCGGATGGCCGGCGAAGGCGCCGTTCAGGTCGACGAGATGCAGCCAGCGGCAGCCGGCCGCGGCGAAGGCCCGGGCCTGGGCGGCGGGGTCGTCGCCGAAGACGGTCGCGGCCTCCATGTCGCCGCGCAGGAGCCGCACGCACTGGCCGTCCTTGAGGTCGATGGCAGGGTAGAGGATCATGGGTCGCGGCGTCCGCTCGGGTTCGGCGGCGAGCAATAGCCGCAGCGCGGGGCGAATGCAAAGGCGTCCTCGCGCCGTGCAGGGGAGGGAGGGAGCATGGAGGAGGCGGTCTATCGCGCGCAGGGTTTCGGCGGGCGGCTGGCGCCGGGGCGGCGGCCCGCGCTCCTGATCGTCGATTTCGTCGAGGGCTTCGTCGATCCGGCGGTCTTTGGCGGCGGCAACATCGCGGAGGCCGCGGCGCGCACCGTGCCGGTGCTGGCGGCCTTCCGCGCGGCCGGGGCGCCGGTGATCTTCACCCGCATCGTCCTGGCCGCGGACGGCTCGGACGCCGGCGTGTGGTGCGAGAAGGTGCCGGGGCTGCGGCGGCTGACCGAGGACGCGCCGGAAAGCCGGGTGATCGGCATGCTCGCGCCCCGGTCGGGCGAGCCGGTGGTCCGCAAGACCGGGGCCTCGGCCTTCCTCGGGACCGGGCTCGACGGGTTGCTGATCGCGCGCGGGGTCGACACGCTGGTGGTGGCGGGCGCCACGACGAGCGGTTGCGTAAGGGCGAGCGTGACGGACGCGATCGGGCGGAACCTGCGGCCTCTGGTGCTGACCGACTGCGTGGGCGACCGGGCGGCGGGGCCGCACGAGGCGAACCTGTTCGACATGGGGCAGAAATACGCCGGGCTGATCGGTTCCGGGGAGGTTGCGGGGGTGCTGGCGGCGGCGGGATAGGGGCGTCAGGCGTGGGGCGCCGCCCGTTGGCGGCCAGATGGAGCGCGCGGTGCGCGCGAGTCCTTTGGCTTGCGCGGGCGTGTTCGCCCGCGCGGTCTGCTCGATAGGAATGCATGCCAGTATGAAAGCCGGAAGGGGGGGTGGGGGAGGCGGATGGGGCCGCGGAGCCGGGTGTGGCGCGGGGCGCGGGGGCGGCGGGGCGTGATCGGGGGTTCGGGCAGGCTGCGAAGGCGGGCCGAGACGGGGCGGTGGCTTCGGGGCCGGGTCGCGGGGCGGCAAGAGATGCGGCATGGGGGCCAAGGCGCGGGGCGGAGGTCGGGGCCCGGTGCGGGGTGGCGGGTTGTCGGGGCGGACGCGGGCGGATAGGGGTTTGACGAGCGGTGCGGGAGGCGGCCATGGCGCAGCGGGACGGACGGGCGGCGGATCGGCCGGGCAGGCGGCCGGGGTGGGGCCTGTGGCTGGCGGCGACGGCGGTGACGGTGCTGGCCGGGGTCGCGGTGCCTTACGGCGTGCTCGGCGGTGCGGCGCCGGGGCTCGCCATTGCGGGATTCTGGACGGTCTTCGGGCTGGTGGTGGTGGGGCTGATCCTCGCCGGCATGGCCGGCTGGCGGGACTGAGCCGATGATCGCGCCCTGGGTGATCTGGACGGCGATCGGGGTCTATGCGGCGATCGGGCTGACGATCGCCCTCCGGGCGGCGCGGGCCAATACCGGCACGGCGACCGACTATTACCTCGGCGGACGGCACGTGGGCGGGCTGGTCTCGGGGCTGAGCTATGCCGCGACGACCTATTCGGCCTTCATGCTGGTGGTGCTGACCGGGCTGACCTATCGCGGGGGTATCGGGGCGCTCGGCTTCGAGCTGATCTATTTCGCGGGGCTGACGCTTCTGGTGATCTTCGCGCCGCGGTTCTGGCTGGCGGCGCGGCGCTGGGGTTTCATCTCGCCCGCAGAGATGGTCGGCGCGCGCTATGGCGATCCGAAGGTGGCGAAGCTGATGGCGGCCGTGAGCCTGATCTTCCTGCTGCCCTACTGCACGACGCAGATGGCGGGGATCGGCCTGTTGCTGTCCGGCGTGACGGGGGGCGGCATCACGCTCTTCCAGGCGGTGGCGACCGGGGCGGCGCTGGCGCTCGTCTGGGCGGTGCTGGCGGGGCTGCGGTCGGTCGCCTGGACCGATTCGGCGCTCGCCGCGGTGATGATGGTCTCCGGGCTGCTCGCGGTCGGCTTCGCGGTCTCGGCGGCGGGGGGGGCGGGGGCCTTCGTGGCGACGGCGGTGCAAGAGCATGGGGACTGGCTGGACGTGCCGGGTCCGGGGCTCTGGAGCCTGCCGACCTTCCTCGCGCTCGCCTTCCCGTGGTTCTTCTTCGCGATCTCGAACCCGCAGGTCAGCCAGCGGCTGTTCATCCTGCGCGACTTTGCGGCGATGCGGCGGATGATCCTCTGGGTGCTGGGCTTCGGGCTCGTCTTCACGCTAGTGGCGGTGACCTGGGGCTTCGCGGCGCTGCAGCTCGCGCCGGGGCTGGAGAACACCGCGCTGGCGACGCCGGCGCTCTTGACCTCGGGGGCGATCCCGGCCTGGGTGGCGGTGCTCCTGATCATCGGGATCCTGTCGGCGGCGATCTCGACGCTCGATTCGATCGCGCTGACCGTGGGCGCGATGGTGGCGCGGGACTTCGTGAGCGGGCGGGGCGACGACAGGGGACAGATCCTCGCCGGCCGGGTGGTGATGGTGCTGGTGGTGCTGTTCGCGAGCTGGTTCGCGATTGCGCAGGCGCGGATCGTCGACCAGCTGGCCGCCTTGTCGGCGACGGGGCTGATCGTGACGGTGCCGCCGATCGTCGGCGCGTTCTTCTGGCGGCGGGGCACCGCGGCGGGGGCGCTCGCCTGCATGGCGGGGGGCGCGGTGGTCGCGGTCTGGATGGCGATGGTGCAGGGGGTGAGCGTCTTCGACCCGCGGCTCGCCTTCAGCGTGGCGGGGTTGAGCGCGGGGCTGTTCGTGGTGGTGAGCCTGATGACGCGGCCGCGGGACGGGGCGCTCGATTTTCCCGGCGAGTTGCGCGGCGATCTCGACCGGCACGGGGCCTGGTAGGGGCGTTCAGGCCCGGTGCCACCATTCCCGGAGCGTGGTGCAGAGCGGCGCGCCCTCCGCATCGCGGGCGAAGGTGAGGGCGAAGGCGCCGTCGATGCGGACCGGCTCGCCCGTCGTGGCGCGGGTGAAGCTCGCGGTCCAGTGGGCGAAGGCCTCGGCGCCCTCGACCGCCCAGAGGGTGAAGCCGAAGCGCACGTGGCGCTGGCCCTCGGCGGCGCCCTCCTGCCAGTAGCGGCGGATCGCGGCATGGCCGATCATCGGGGGATCGAACGGCGTCTCGCGGTATTCGGCATGGGGGGTGAAGAGGCGGAGGACGGCGTCGGCGTCGCCGTTCTCCCAGGCGCGGCCGTAGGCGGCGAGCCAGTCCTCGGCCTCGGATGCGGTGAGCGGGGTCATCGCGGGCGGGGTGTTCAAGGGCGGCAGGCTCCGCATGGGGTCGGGCAGGCCTGCTTCGCGGTCGCGGGCCGGCGTGCAGCCTAGCAGACCGGCGGCCGGCGCGCAGCCCGCGATCAGGGGCGCCAGCGCAGGAAGTTGCCGATGAGCCGCAGGCCGGTGGCCTGGCTCTTTTCCGGGTGGAACTGGCTGCCGATCAGGTTGTCGCGACCGACGAGCGCGGTGACGGGGCCACCGTGGTCGGTGCGGGCGATCAGATGCCCGGGGTCGCGGGGCACGAGGTGGTAGGAATGCACGAAATAGACGTGGTCGCCCGAGGCGATGCCGTCGAGCACCGGGTGGGGGCGGAGGATCTCCAGCGTGTTCCAGCCCATGTGCGGAACCTTGAGCGCGGGATCGGCGGGGGTGACGCGGACCACCTCGCCGGGGATCCAGCCGAAGCCGCGCGTGTCGGTGCCGTGTTCGCGGCCGATGTCGGCCATCATCTGCATGCCGACGCAGATGCCGAAGAACGGCGCGCCCTGGGCGATGACGCGGGTCTCGATCGCCTCGAAGAGGCTGGGGATGGCGGCGAGGCCGGCGCGGCAGTCGGAGAAGGCGCCGACGCCGGGCAGGACGACGCGGTCGGCGCGGAGCACGGTTTCGGGATCGGAGGTGACGAGGACGGGGCCGCCGGCGCCGGTTTCGGCCGCGGCGCGCTGGAAGCTCTTCTCGGCCGAGTGCAGGTTGCCGCTGGCGTAGTCGATGATGACGGTGGTCATCGGCGGATCACCCGGCCAGCGTGCCCTTGGTGGAGGGGACCGCGCCCGCGGCGCGCGGGTCGGGCTCGACCGCCTCGCGCAGAGCGCGGGCGACGGCCTTGAAGCAGGCCTCGGCGATGTGGTGGCTGTTCGCGCCGTCGAGCATGGCCACGTTCAGCGTGACCCCGCCGTTCATGGCGAAGGCGGTGAAGAACTCGCGCACGAGTTGCGTGTCGAAGGTGCCGATCTTCTCGGTCGGGAAGTCGACCTTCCAGACGAGGAAGGGCCGGCCCGAGAGGTCGAGCGCGGCGCGCACCAGCGTCTCGTCCATCGGCAGGAGGCACGAGCCGTAGCGGCGGATGCCGCGCTTGTCGCCGAGCGCCTGGGCCAGCGCCCGGCCGAGCGCGATGCCCGTGTCCTCGACGGTGTGGTGGTCGTCGATGTGGCGGTCGCCGGTCGCCTTCACCTGAAGGTCGAGCATGCCGTGGCGGGCGAGCTGGTCGAGCATGTGGTCGAAGAAGCCGATGCCGGTGGCGCAGGAATGCCGGCCGGTGCCGTCGAGGTCGAGCCGGATCTCGATTTCGGTCTCGGTCGTCTTGCGGCTGATTTCGGCCTTCCGCATAGCGAGTATTCCTTGCGCCTCGGGACGCGCGCTTATAAGCCGGCAGGCAAAGGGTTCCAAGCCCGAAGAGGGACATCGAAGAATGTGGACAAGGCCGATCGCGGCCGCCGCCCTCGCCGCCGCCGCCCTCGGGGCGGCCTGCAGCGGCGATGCCTATCGCGACACGACCGTGCCGATGCAGACCGTCGAGGCGGTCGACCTCGACCGCTATGCCGGGCGCTGGTACGAGGTCGCGCGCTATCCGAACTGGTTCCAGGCGGACTGTGTCGACGTGACCGCCGACTATACCCTGCGCGAGGATGGCCGGGTCGACGTGGTGAACGCCTGCCTGCGCGAGCGGAACGGGCAGCGGGTGACCGCCGAGGCGGTGGCCCGCGCCGTGGACGAGACCGGGGCGCGGCTGAAGGTGCGGTTCTTCTCGCTGCTGCCGTTCCTCGAGGGGGACTACTGGATCCTCTATCTCGACGAGGACTACCAGACGGCGGTGGTGGGCAACCCCTCGGGCAGTTCGGGCTGGATCCTGTCGCGCAATCCGACGGCGACGGACAGCCAGCTGGAACGCGCGCTCTTGGCGCTGGAGCAGAACGGCTACGACATCTCGCGGCTGGACGTCTGGGAAGCGGTGAAGCGGTAGCATTCGCCGCTTGCCTTTTAAATGAACATATGTTCATTTTAGGCAGAAGCCGAGACACATCGGAAGCGTCCGGGGGGGGGGGACACGCATGTTCATGGCCACGCTCAACTTCGCGCTCGGCGACGAGATCGAGGCGCTGCGCGACATGGTGCACGGCTGGGCGCAGGAGCGCGTCGCGCCGATCGCCGCCGAGATCGACCGGACGAACGTCTTTCCGAGCCACCTGTGGCGCGAGATGGGCGAGCTCGGCCTGCTCGGCATCACGGTGCCCGAGGAATACGGCGGCGCCGGGATGGGGTATCTGGCGCATGTGGTGGCGGTCGAGGAGATCGCGCGGGCCTCGGCCAGCGTGTCGCTGAGCTACGGGGCGCATTCCAACCTCTGCGTCAACCAGATCGCGCTGAACGGGAGCGAGGCGCAGAAGCGGAAGTACCTGCCGGGCCTGATTTCGGGCGAGCATGTCGGCGCGCTGGCGATGTCGGAGGCGGGGGCGGGCTCGGACGTGGTGTCGATGAAGCTGCGCGCGGAGAAGCGCAACGACCACTACCGGCTGAACGGCACGAAGTACTGGATCACCAACGGGCCGGATGCCGACACGCTGGTGGTCTATGCCAAGACCGACCCTGCGGCGGGGGCGAAGGGCATCACCGCCTTCCTGATCGAGAAGGCGATGAAGGGATTCTCGACCAGCCCGCATTTCGACAAGCTGGGGATGCGGGGCTCGAACACGGCGGAGCTGATCTTCGAGGACGTGGAGGTGCCGTTCGAGAACGTGCTGGGCGAGGAGGGCCGGGGTGTTCGCGTGCTGATGTCCGGCCTCGATTACGAGCGCGTGGTGCTGTCGGGGATCGGCGTGGGGCTGATGCACGCGATCCTCGATCACGTGATGCCCTACATGCACCAGCGCAAGCAGTTCGGCGAGCCGGTGGGCAACTTCCAGCTGATGCAGGGCAAGATCGCCGATCTCTACACCGCGATGAACACCGCGCGGGCCTATGTCTATGCGGTGGCCGCGGCCTGCGACCGGGGGCAGGTGACGCGGCAGGACGCGGCGGCCTGCGTGCTCTACGCCAGCGAGAAGGCGATGGAGATGGCGGTGCAGGGTGTGCAGGCGATGGGCGGCGCGGGGTTCCTGAACGACAGCCCGCTTTCGCGGATCATGCGCGACGCGAAGCTGATGGAGATCGGCGCGGGCACGAGCGAGATCCGGCGGATGCTGATCGGGCGGGAGCTGATGCGGGTGACGGAGTGATAGCCTAAACTAGTATAACATGGTATAGACTGTTGCATTGTTAGGCGGAGGCGAAGCGATGAATGCCCATGCCGGGGCACATGCCCGGCCGGCCGAGGGGACCGCGACGGCGCGGGTCTGGGAGCTGGCGGATGCCATCACCGCGGAGAAGGGTCGCAGGGCGCGGCGTGGCGAGGTGGTCGAGGCCTACGTCGCCGAGGGCGGCAACGCGAACACCGGCTCGACGCAGTACTATTACTGGAGCCGGGCGACGCGGAAGCCGCAGCCGAAGACGCTGGGGAAGTTGCCGCGCGGACCAATGCAGCTTCGGGTCGGCGAGGATGGCGGCCTCGTCCTGCCGGCGGAGTTGACGACCGGCATCGAGCTTGGCCCGGATCGCAAGGTGACCGCGCGGCTGGTCGATGGCGAACTGCGCCTGATCACGCCGCGGGTCGCGCTGCGCAAGCTGCGGACGGCGGCGAAGGCGCTGGCGCCCGAGGGCATGGCGGTCGTGGACGATTTCATCGTCGAGAAGCGACGCGAGGCCGAACGGGAGTGAGCGTGACGGATGCGCGGTTCGTGCTCGATTCCTCGGCGATCCTGGCCGTCGTCTTCGGCGAGCCGGGCGAGGACCGCGCCGCGACGCTGGTCACGAACGGACTGGTCAGCACGGTCAATCTGTCGGAGGCGGCGGCCAAGATGAACGAGCGCGGATTCGAGGACGGTCAGACCCGGTTGCTGCTCGGGGCGCTCGGATTCGAGATCGCGGATTTCGGCGCCGAGGACGCCTTTGACGCGGGGCGGCTGCGTGCGGCGACGCGGGCCGCGGGCCTGTCCTTCGGGGACCGGGCCTGTCTCGCGCTGGCGCTGCGCGAGGGCCTGCCGGTGGCGACCGCCGACCGGGCCTGGACGGGTCTGGATCTGGGCGTGGCTGTCGAGGTGATCCGGTGACGGGCGGGGAGGGCTGAGCGTGGAGCATGAGCCGACGCTGGCCGAGGAACTGGGGGTGTTCGTCTACATCCTCGAGATGGCGGCCTTCGTCACCGAGATCTTCGCGATCCTGATCCTGCTGAACGGGCTGGTGCGCTTCATGGTGATCTACCTGCGCGCCGAGACCGGGTTCGGCGGGTCCGGCGGGCGGGCGACGGGGCTGAACGCCGGGCGGGTGGACCTGTCGCGCTACATCCTCGCGGGGCTGGAGGTGTTCATCGTCTCGGACATCATCCGCACCGTGCTGTCGCCGACGCTCGACAAGCTGGCGGTGCTGGCCTCGCTCGTGGTGATCCGGTCGATCATCAGCTTCTTCCTGTCGCGCGAGATCCGGGAGATCGAGGAGAAGGTGCCGCACGGATGAGGAGGATGGCCGCCTTGCTGATGCTGATGGTCGCGGCGCCCGCCGCCGCGCAGGACGCGGATGCGGCGGCGGACCGGTTGCGCGGCTGTCTCGGCGTGGCGGCGAACCGGGCGGGGGAGATGGCCTGCATGGGAAGCTATGCGCAGGAGTGCTCCGGGAGCGTCGAGGGCGGTGAGACCACGGCGGGCATGAGCCGCTGTGCAGCGGCCGAGGCCGAGGGATGGGACCGGATGCTGAACGAGACCTGGGCCGAGCTGATCGTGCTCGCCCGGCGGCGGGCGATCCTCGAAGAGGAGGCGGGCGCGGAGCCGGCCGACCTGGAGGGCCTGCTGGTCGAGGCGCAGCGGGCGTGGATCGCGTTCCGGGATGCCGACTGCGCGCAGGAAGTGGCGGTTTGGGGGGACGGCTCGATGCGCACGGTGGCGGGCGCGTGGTGCGGGCTGGAGCGCACCGCCCAGCGGGTTTTCGAGTTGCGCGCCAAGCGCGCGACGATGCAGGTGGACTGATGGCGGTACTTCTGTCCCAGGCCGCGACCGGCTCCGAGGCTTTCAGCGCCAACCGCAGGGCGCACCTGGCGGCGCTGGCCGAGGTGGCCGAGGCGGCGCGGGCGGCAGCCTCGGGCGGCGGGCGCGAGGCGGCGGCGCGGCATGCGGGGCGGGGCAAGATGCTGCCCCGGGCGCGGGTGGCGAACCTGCTCGATCCCGGCAGCCCGTTCCTGGAGATCGGGGCGACGGCGGCGCATGGCATGTACGGCGGCGACGCGCCCTGTGCGGGGCTGATCGCGGGCGTGGGCCGGGTGCGCGGGCAGGAGGTGATGGTCGTCGCGAACGACGCCACCGTGAAGGGCGGCACCTACTATCCGATGACGGTGAAGAAGCACCTGCGCGCGCAGGAGATCGCGCTCGAGAACCGGCTGCCCTGCGTCTATCTGGTGGATTCGGGCGGGGCGAACCTGCCGAACCAGGACGAGGTCTTTCCCGACCGGGACCATTTCGGCCGCATCTTCTACAACCAGGCGCAGATGAGCGCGCGGGGCATCGCGCAGATCGCGGTGGTGATGGGTTCCTGCACCGCGGGGGGCGCCTATGTGCCGGCGATGGCCGACGTGTCGATCATCGTCCAGAACCAGGGCACGATATTCCTCGCCGGGCCGCCGCTGGTGAAGGCGGCGACCGGCGAGGAGGTGAGCGCGGAGGACCTCGGCGGGGGCGACGTGCACACGCGGCTGTCCGGGGTGGCGGACTACCTCGCCGAGAACGACGCCCATGCGCTGGCGCTGGCGCGCGAGGCGGTGGCGAATCTCAACCGGCAGCGGCCGGCGGGGCCGGCGATGCAGACCCCGGAGGACCCGGCCTACGATCCCGAGGAGATCCTCGGCGTGGTGCCGGCGGACCTGCGCACGCCCTACGACATCCGCGAGGTGATCGCGCGGATCGTCGACGGGTCGCGGCTCGACGAGTTCAAGGCGCGCTACGGGGCGACGCTGGTCTGCGGCTTTGCCCATGTGATGGGCGTGCCGGTGGGGATCGTGGCGAACAACGGGGTGCTGTTCAGCGAGAGCGCGATCAAGGGTGCGCATTTCGTGGAGCTGTGCAGCCAGCGGCGCATCCCGCTGGTGTTCCTGCAGAACATCACCGGCTTCATGGTCGGGCGGCGCTACGAGAACGAGGGGATCGCGCGGCACGGGGCGAAGCTGGTGACGGCGGTGGCGACGACCGCGGTGCCGAAGGTGACGCTGCTGGTGGGCGGATCGTTCGGGGCGGGTAACTACGGCATGGCGGGGCGGGCGTACCAGCCGCGGTTCCTGTGGACCTGGCCGAATTCCCGCATCTCGGTGATGGGCGGCGAGCAGGCGGCGGGCGTGCTGGCGACGGTGCGGCGCGACGGGATCGAGCGGCGGGGCGGGGCGTGGTCGGCCGAGGAGGAGGCGGCGTTCCGGGCGCCGATCCTCGCCCAGTTCGCCGAGCAGTCGCATCCGCTCTATGCCAGCGCCCGGCTCTGGGACGACGGGGTGATCGACCCGCGGAAGTCGCGCGAGACGCTGGCGCTGTCGCTGTCGGCGGCGCTGAACGCCCCGGTGGACGAGACGCGCTTCGGCGTGTTCCGGATGTGAGGAACGGGAGGCCCCGGGTGCGGAGCCGCGGCGCGGCGCGGCCGCGGTGGCGCCCGGCCCGACGCGGTGGGACGGGCGCGGGGCAGTTGCGCCATGCGCTGGTCTGGGGGGCGATCACCGCGGGACTGGCGGGCGGTTTCACGTTGTTCGCGCCGGCGGTGGACGACCTGCGGTCGGACATGCGGGCGATGCGCAGCGATTGCAGCGTCGTGCGGGTGATCGACGGGGACACGGTGGAGCTGAACTGTCCCGGGCGGGGGACGGAGCGGGCGCGGATCACCGGCTACGACGCGCCGGAGCTCGGCTCGCCGGGTTGCGAGGCGGAACGGCTGGCGGCGGAGGATGCGCGGCGGGTGCTGGAGGCCTGGGTGCGCACCGCCCATCCGCTGGAGGTCGCCTTCACCGGGCGCGACCGCTACGACCGGGCGCTGGTGGACATGCGGCTCGGCGGCAGCCGGGTCGCGGCGGCAATGGTCGAGGCGGGACACGGGCGGCGCTATTTCGGCAGCTTGCGCGGGGGCTGGTGCTGATGGCGGCGCGGGCGCAGTCCCGCCGCCCGGCCCGGCGCGGGGGCCGGCGCCGCAAGGCCGGGCCCGCCGCGGCGGCGCTGGCGCTGGGGCGCGGTGCGGCGCGCGGGCTGCGGCGGAACCTGCTGCGGCTGGGGGTCGTGGGCGGGCTGATCGTCGCGGCGCCGCAGATCGGCGATTTCGCGATGAGCTTTCGCGCGACTGGGGCGGAGTGCCGGGTGGTGCAGGTGGTCGACGGCGACACGCTGCACCTGTCCTGTCCGGAGGGCGGCGGGCCGGCGCGGCTGACCGGGTACGATGCGCCGGAGCTGTTCTCGCCGTCCTGCCTGACGGAATGGGGGCGGGGGATCGCGGCGACGCAGAAGCTGCGGGCGGCGGTCTGGCGGGCGGAGCGGATCGACATGACGTTCCGCGGTCACGACCGCTACGGGCGGCACCGGCTGGACCTGCGGCTCGACGGTCAGCCGGTGGCCAATCTGATGATCGCCTCGGGGCACGGGCGGCCGTATCATGGCGGCACGCGGGGCGGATGGTGCGGGTGAGGGCGCGATGTTCGAGAAGATCCTGATCGCCAACCGCGGCGAGATCGCCTGCCGGGTGATGGACACCGCCCGGCGGCTGGGCATCGCCACGGTGGCGGTGCATTCCGACGCCGATGCCGGGGCGCGGCACGTGGCGCTGGCCGACGAGGCGGTGCGGATCGGACCGCCGCCGGCGGCGGAGAGCTATCTCCGGATGGAGGCGATCATCGCGGCCGCGCGGGCGAGCGGGGCGCAGGCGATCCATCCGGGCTACGGTTTCCTGTCGGAGAACCCGGAGTTCGTCGAGGCGGTCGAGGCGGCGGGGCTGACCTTCATCGGGCCTTCGGCGAGCGCGATCCGGGCCATGGGGCTGAAGGACGCGGCGAAGAAGCTGATGGCCGAGGCCGGCGTGCCGGTGGTGCCGGGCTATCACGGCGCGGAGCAGGACGACGGATTCCTCGCCGACCAGGCGGCGCTGATCGGCTATCCGGTGCTGATCAAGGCGGTGGCGGGCGGCGGCGGCAAGGGGATGCGGCGGGTGGACCACCCCCGGGACTTCGCCGCGGCGCTGCGCTCGGCCCGCGGCGAGGCGCAGGCGGCCTTCGGCAATGCGGCGGTGCTGATCGAGAAATACGTGACCGCGCCGCGGCACATCGAGATCCAGGTCTTCGGCGACAAGCACGGTGACGCGGTGCACCTGTTCGAGCGGGACTGCTCGCTGCAGCGGCGGCACCAGAAGGTGATCGAGGAGGCGCCGGCGCCCGGCATGACCGAGGCCATGCGCGAGGCGATGGGGGCCGCGGCGGTGCAGGCGGCGAAGGCGATCGGCTATGCCGGCGCGGGCACGGTCGAGTTCATCGTCGACGGGTCGCGCGGGCTGCGCCCGGACGGGTTCTGGTTCATGGAGATGAACACCCGGCTGCAGGTCGAGCATCCGGTGACGGAGGCCGTGACCGGCGAGGATCTGGTGGAATGGCAGCTGCGGGTCGCGGCGGGCGAGCCGCTGCCGAAGCGGCAGGAGGAATTGCGGCTGACGGGCCATGCCTTCGAGGCGCGGCTCTATGCCGAGGACCCGTCGAAGGGGTTCCTGCCGGCGATCGGGCGGCTGACGCATCTCGACTTTCCCGAGGGCGTGCGGGCCGAGACCGGCATCCGGGCGGGTGACGCGATCACCCCGCATTACGACCCGATGATCGCGAAGCTGATCGTGCACGGGCCCGATCGGGCGGCGGCGCTGCGGCGGCTGGTCCGCGCGCTCGAGGAGACGCGGGTGGCGGGTTCGACCACCAACCTCGCCTTCCTCGCGCGGCTGGCCCGGCATCCGGAGTTTGCCGCGGCACGGCTCGACACCGGGCTGATCGACCGGCATCTGGCGGTGCTGACCACGCCGCCCGCACCCACGGCGGCGGTGCGGGCGGTGGCGGCGCTGGCGGCGCTGGGGCTGCACGCGGCGCGCGACCCGATGGCGGGGTTCAGCCTGTGGGCGCCGCTCCTGCGCACGGTGACGCTGCGGATCGACGAGGAGGTGGCGGAGCACACGCTGGCGGTCGAGGCGCCGGGGCGGTTCGTGGTGGACATGAGCACGGTCGAGGTCACCGGCTGGGACGGGCGGCGGCTGGACGTGCGGATCGACGGCGCGCCGCGGCGGTTCGGGCTGGCGATCGCGGGCGGCACGGTCACGGTCTTCGACGGGGCCGAGGCGCATGTGGCGGTGGTGCCGGACCCGCTGGCGGTGGCGATGGAGCATGGCGGCGGCGACGACATCCGCGCGCCGATGCCGGGGCTCGTCAAGCATCTCGCCGCGGAAGAAGGGCAGGCGGTGGCGCGTGGCGACGTGCTGGTGGTGCTGGAGGCGATGAAGATGGAGCACGGGCTGACCGCGCCGCGCGACGGGCGGGTGGCGGCGGTGCATGTGGCCGAGGGTGCGCAGGTGACGGACGGCACGCTGCTGCTGGCGCTGGGGCCCGCCGATGACTGAGGTCACGATCTACGAGGTCGGCCCGCGCGACGGGCTGCAGAACGAGGCGCGGCCGATCCCGACCGCCGACAAGATCCGGCTGGTGGACCTGCTGAGCGCGGCGGGCCTGCGCAGGATCGAGGTGACGAGTTTCGTCAGCCCGAAATGGGTGCCGCAGATGGCCGATGCGGCCGAGGTGATGGCCGGGATCCGGCGGGCGCCGGGGGTGAGCTATGCGGCGCTGACCCCGAACCTCAAGGGCTACGCGGCGGCACGGGCGGCGGGGGCGGACGAGGTGGCGATCTTCGGCGCGGCCTCCGAGACGTTCTCGCGGAAGAACATCAACGCCTCGATCGAGGAGAGCCTCGCGCGGTTCGCCGAGGTGGCCGACGCGGCGCGGGCGGACGGGATCGCGCTGCGCGGCTATGTCTCCTGCGTGACGGACTGTCCCTACGAGGGGCCGGTGGCGCCCGGCGCGGTGGCGGCGGTGACGGAGAGGCTGTTCGCGCTCGGCTGCCGCGAGGTCTCGCTCGGCGACACGATCGGGCGGGGGCGGCCGGAAGCGGTGGCGGCGATGCTGCGCGCGGTGCTGGGCGTGGCGGATGCCGGGCGGCTGGCCGGGCATTTCCACGACACCGCGGGACGCGCGCTCGTCAACATCCAGGTGGCGCTGGAGCACGGGCTGCGGGTCTTCGACGCGGCGGCGGGCGGGCTCGGCGGCTGTCCCTATGCGCCGGGGGCGGCGGGGAACGTGGCGACCGAGAACGTCGCGGCGATGATGGCGGATCTGGGCCACGCGACGGGGATCGACCGCGCGCGGCTGGCCGAGGCGGCGGCCTTTGCGCGGGGGCTGCGGCGGGTCTCGGCGGAATGAAGCCGGCCCGCGCCTTTCGAGTGACGCGAATCTTTTTTTCTACTGCGAGTTGAGCTATGGTCGGTTTCAGCCAGCGAGTCAGCATCGGGAGGATTTGCCATGGACGACCGTACCATCGCGACACTTGCCGTCGACGCCAGGATCAACGAACGCCTGGTCGCCCGCGGCATGGATCCGATGCAGGGGCCCGTCCTGTCGCAGGTGATCCGCGAGGCGATCGGCGAGACGCTGAGTTCCGGCGACGCGCTGCGCCAGTGGAAGCCCGAGCGGCTGACCTCGGACCGGCGCGTGCGCGCGGTGCTGATCCGCTACGCCCAGACGCACTGACGCCCGTCCCGCGGAGGGCGGCATGAGCGTCGCCCTTTCGACGGATGCCCGCGGCATCGCCACCCTGACCCTGAACCGGCCGGAGAAGCACAACGCGCTTTCGGCGGAGATGATCGACGCGCTGCAGGGCGCGGTCGAGGGGATCGCCGTGGACCCGGACGTGCGGGCGGTGATCCTGACCGGAGCGGGGCGGAGCTTCTGCGCGGGGGGCGATCTCGGCTGGATGCGGGCGCAGTTCGACGCGGACCGGGCGGGGCGCATGGCCGAGGCGCGGCGGCTCGCGCGGATGCTGCAGACGCTCGACACCCTGCCGAAGCCGGTGATCGCCCGGGTGCAGGGGCCGGCCTATGGCGGCGGCGTGGGCATGATGGCGGTGGCCGATGTGGTGATCGCCGCGGAGGGTGCGCGCTTCGGCCTGACGGAGACGCGGCTGGGGCTGATCCCGGCGACGATCTCGCCTTACGTGATCGCGCGCATGGGCGAGGGGCCGGCGCGGTCGGTCTTCATGTCGGCGCGGCTCTTCGATGCGGCGGAGGCGGTGCGGCTGCACCTGGTGACGCGCGCGGTGCCCGAGGCGGAGCTCGACGCGGCGGTGGAGGCGGAGGCCGCGGCCTATCTCGCCTGCGCGCCGGCGGCGGTGGCGGCGGCCAAGGCGCTGGCCCGGTCGCTGGGGCCGCGGATCGACGAGGCCGTGATCGAGGACACGATCGCGCGGCTGGCCGATACCTGGGAGACGGAGGAGGCGCGCGCGGGGATAGCGGCCTTCTTCGAGAAGCGCCCGGCGCCCTGGGTGCGGTGAGGGGTTGCCTCCGGGTTCTTCTGCAGCACATCAACAAGCGGAAACAAACCGGAGGAGGGACATGGGCTTCTGGAACTTCGTGAAATCGGCGGGCAAGGCGATCGGGATCGGTTCGGCCGAGGCGGCCGAGGCGCCGGCGCCCGAGGCGCTGAAGAAGGAGATCGAGGATCTGGGCCTCGGGGCCGAGGGCGTCGAGGTCAGGGTCGAGGGCGACAAGGTGGTGCTCGCGGGACGCGCGCCGAGCCAGGAGGTGCGCGAGAAGGTGATCCTCGCGGTCGGCAACGTGGCGGGCGTCGCGGCGGTCGAGGATGCGGTGGAGACGCCGGAGCCTGCGGCCGAGCCGGTGTTCCACACCGTGGTCAAGGGCGACTCGCTGTGGAAGATCTCGGAGAAGACGCTGGGCAGCGGCGCGCGCTACAACGAGATCTTCGAGGCGAACCGGCCGATGCTGAGCCATCCCGACAAGATCTATCCCGGGCAGGTGCTGCGCATTCCCGCGAAGTGACCGGGGCGGCCGCGGCGCTGATCGACGATTTCCGCGCCGCGCCGCGGGCTTCGAACGGGGCGGTCTGGGCGCTGGTGAGCGACGGGGTGATGGGCGGGCTGTCCTCGGGTCGGCTGGAGGCGGCGGAGATCGGCGGGCGGCGGTGCCTGCGGATGACGGGCCGGGTGCGGCTGGAGAACGAGGGCGGGTTCATCCAGATGGCGCTCGACCTCGCGCCGGGGGGTGGGCCGGTGGATGCCTCGGGGTTCAAGGGCATCGCGGTGACGGTGCGCGGGAACGGCGAGGCCTATGGGGTGCATCTGCGCACGACCGACCTGGCGCGGCCGTGGCAGAGCTGGCGCGCGGGGTTTGTCGCGACGCCGGCGTGGGCCGAGCAGCGGCTGCCCTTCGCGAGCTTCGTGGCGCACCGCACGGAGGTGCCGTTCGATCCCGCACGGCTGCGCCGCATCGGTCTGGTCGCCATCGGCCGGGCGTTCGAGGCCGATCTGGCCGTCGCGGAGCTGCGGTTCTGGTAGGCGGTCAGTGCTGGCTGGGCGGCTTGCCGCCGAAGGCGTGTTCGCGCAGCACCGAGAGCGGCACGATCTCGAGCACGGAGCGGTGGGTGCTGGCGAGGATCACCTTCGGGGCCATGCCGGCCTCCCACGCTTCCTTCCAGCGGGTGGCGCAGAGGCACCAGCGGTCGCCGGGGCTGAGGCCGTGGAAGCCGAATTCGGGGCGCGGGGTGGAGAGGTCGTTGCCCATGGCCTTGGAGAAGGCGAGGAATTCCGCGGTCATCCGGGCGCAGACCGTGTGCCGGCCGCGGTCGTCGGGCCCGGTGTTGCAGCAGCCGTCCCGGTAGAAGCCGGTCATCGGGTCGAAGGAGCAGGGCTTCAGCGGCTCGCCCAGCACGTTCACGCTGTCTTCCATCCGGAACACCATCGTTCAGTACCCCGTCATTTCCAGATAGCCCCGGCCGGTATGGGTGCCTGTCACCCGGATCGGTCCCTCCCAGTAGGGGAAGGCGCCGCCCATCCAGCTTAGCGGGTTGACCGCCTCGGTGTCCACGGTGAGCCCGAGGGGCGGGACCGCGAGGCGCCAGTCGACGGGGATCGTTCGCCCCGCGACCTCGGCGGTGCGGCGGGGTTCCATCACGATGTCCTCCGGGCCGAGCCGGGTGACGGCGCCGTCGGGGGCGACCCAGGTGCCGAAGGGCAGCGAGGGACCGGTGGTGTTGCGCAGCCGGTAGGCCATGAGGCGCGCGCCGTCGTCGAGATGGAGCGAGAACCAGTCCCAGCCCTCCTGATTCGGGCTCATGTGCTGGCTCGACCATTCGCGGTCGAGCCAGGCGGTGCCGGTGACCGGGACCTCGCGCCCCTCGACGGTCAGGACGCCCTCGGCGGTGTAGGTGGGCTGGCTGTAGTAGTAGGAGGCCTGGCCCTCGGCGGCCTTGAGGCTGAAGCCCTCGTCGCCGTTGAGGACGAGCGGGCCCCGGGCGGTCACGTCGAGCGTGTAGGCGAAGCCGTCGCCGTTCGCGGTGACCCGCAGGGCGTCGAGCGGGTCGGCGCCGCCGGTCTGGACGAGTTCCCAGTCGTCGATCCAGGCGCGGAAGGGGCCGAGTTCGACGCCGGCCTGGCCGATGCCGCCACGGGCGAAGAGCTCGGCGTGGAAATGCGCCTCCTCGGTGGTGAGGCCGGCGTGGCCCATCCAGATCTGCTGGCTCGCCCAGCCGTCGCGCTGGGGACCGGGCTCGGTTGCCTGGCGGAAAAGGGTCCATTGCACGCCGTAGTCGCGGCCGTCTGGGCCTTCGAGGGCGGCGGTGAGGTACCACCATTCGATGCGGTATTCCGGATGCGGGCCGTGGTCGGCGGGGAATTGGAGCCGGGCGGGCGGCGTGACCGCGGCGAAGCCCTCGCCCGAGGTGCCGAGGCCGGCGTAGCCCTGGGCGGAGGCGAGGCCGGGCAGGAGGCAGAGCACGAGGATCCTAGCGTTCATTGCTGAAGCTCCGCAGGAGGTCGGCGGGCTCGGCCCGGCGCAGGCGCCAGACGGGGTGAAGCGCTGCGAGGAAGGCGGTGAGGAGCGCGAGCGCGACGAGGCCGGCCCATTGGCCGGGAAAGAGGAAGACCGGCAGTTCCCAGCCGAAGGCCCGGACGTTGACGACCTTGGTCAGCACCCAGGCGACGGCGAGGCCGAGGGGGAGGGCCACGAGCGCCGTGAGGAAGGCGAGGCCGAGGGTGCGGCCCATCTCGATCCGGGCGAGGCGGGCGCGGGTGATGCCCATGGCCCAGAGCGGGGCGAGCTGGCCGAGGCGCAGCGTGGAGAGGGTGAGGAGCGCGGTCAGGAGCGCGATGCCGGCGACGGCGAGGGTGAGGGCGTTGAGCGCGACGGTGACCGCGAAGGTCCGCTCGAAGATGCGGCGCGAGAGGTCCTTGAGCGCGGCCTGGTCGACGGCCTGGGTCTCGTCGAGGGGGAAGGCGGCCCGCAGGTCCGCGAGCAGGGTCGTGGGGTCGTCGGTGCGGACGGCGAAGCGCAGGCGGGCGGCTTCGGGGAAGCGGGCGGTCAGCTCGTCCACCGCGACCATGACCTGGCCCTCGGGATTGCCGTAATCGGCGTAGATCGCGGCGATGGTGACCGGCCACGGGCCGGCGGGGGTGGCGATCTCGACCCGGTCGCCGGGGGCGAGCGCGAAGCGGCGGGCGAGCTGTTCGGAGAAAAGCGCCGCCTCGCCGCGGGCGACGGCGTCCCAGGCGTCGGGGAGCTGCGCGACGAGCGGCCAGTTGTCTCGGTAGGTCGGGTGGTCGGCGAAGCCGTAGACTTCGGTCGGCCAGTCGCGGAAGCGGGTGTCGGCGTTCCAGATCGGCAGGACGGCGGCGACGTCGTCGCGGTCCGCGAGCCAGCCGACCATGGCGGCGGCCTGCTCGGCGTCGCGGCCGGCGACGTAGAGTTCGGAGGCGAGGCGCTGGTCGAGATAGCCGAGGAAGGTGCGGCGGAAGCTGTCGACCATGGTGCCGACGCCGACATTGACTGCGAGCGCGAGGAGGAGCGCCATCAGCGCGAGCGACAGGCCGCCGAGTTGCTGGCGCCCGTCGGCCCAGGCCCACTGGACGAGCGGACCGCGGGCGCGCGCCTCGCCCGCCCGCAGGACGAGCGCGAGGAGGCCGGGCAGGATCAGCGCGGCGCCGAGGAGGAGCCCGCCCATCACCGCGAAGCCGCCGGCGAGGCCCTGCCCCCAGAGGAGGGCCGCGAGCGCGCCGAGCCAGAGGGCCGCGCCGAGGGCGGACTGGGGGCGGAGGGCGCGGGCCTGGGCCGCGGCCCATGCGGCGGGCTGGGCGGGGGCGAGAAGCGGCAGCGTGGCGGTGCGCCAGATCGCGGTGGCCGCGGCGGCGAGCGCGCCGGCGAGGCTCATCCCGAGGCCCGCCGCCCACCACCAGGGTTCGAGCGCGAGGGTTCCCGGCACGCGCGCGCCGTAGAGCCCGCGCAGCGAGGCGGCGACGTCGGGCAGGAGGGTCGCGGCGAGGAGGTAGCCCGCGGCGACGCCGAGCGCGCCGGCGAGGAGCGCGAGGCCGGCGAGTTCGGCGAGGAGGACGAGGGTCAGCGCCCGGGCGGAGACGCCGCAGGCGCGGAGCGTGCGGAAGAGCGGCTTGCGCTGTTCGAAGGCGAGGCCGATCGCGGAATAGACGATGAAGAGGCCGACGACGAAGCTGAGGAAGCCGAAGGCGGTGAGGTTGAGGTGGAAGCTGTCGGTGAGGCGGGAAAGGTCGCCGGTGTCCTGAGGCTGGGCGACGCGCAGCCGCGCGGCGAGGGGATCGGGCAGGGGCGCGTCCCAGCCGGGGGCGATCAGGAGCCGCGTCACCCGGCCCTCGGCGCCGAACAGGCGTTCGGCGAGGCCGATGTCGACGAGGAGCGTGTCGGGGGGCAGGTCCTCGGCGGTGGCGATCTCGGGCAGGCCCTCGGCACCGGCGAGGCGGCCGGCGGTGCCGGGTTCCGCGAGTGCGAGCCAGGGCGGGGCGATGAAGTCGAGCGTGCGGTCGGTGTCGCCGCCGAGATTGAGCGCGCCGGCCTCGGGCGGCAGGCTGACCGGGTCGATGCCGATGAGGCGCAGGGTGGTGCCGCCGGCGCGGAAGTCGCCCTCGAGCACCGGCGAGACCGGCCAGCCGGCGCGGCGCAGCGCCACGTGATCGGCGAGGTCGAAGCGCTGGCCGTCCTGCGCGATCACGGTGGCGAGCGTGGTGCCGCCGAGCACCGATGCGGCGCGGTCGTAGCTGGCGCGGGCCTGGGCGTTCAGGGCCTGCACCCCGCTCCAGAGCGCGGTGGCGGCGGCGAGGCCGATGATCAGCGTGGCGAGCTGGACGCGGTGCCGCCGCCAGTGGCCGAGGAGCGCGGCGAGGACCGGGCGGAGGTTCACGGCACGATCTGGCCGGCGCGGAGCTCGATCCGGCGCTCCATCAGGGCGGCGAGGCGCGGGCTGTGGGTGACCATCAGGAGGGTCGCGCCGCTCGCCCGGACGAGGTCGAGCATCAGCGCCATGACCTGGTCGCCGGTCGCCTCGTCGAGATTGCCGGTCGGCTCGTCGGCCAGCAGCAGCCCGGGGCGGCCGGCGAGGGCGCGGCCGATGGCGACGCGCTGCTGCTGGCCGCCGGAGAGCTGTTCGGGGTAGCGGTCGGTCAGGTCCGCGAGGCCGAGGCGTCGGGTCAGCTCGGCCTGCCAGTCGGGGTCGAGCCGGCCGGCGATCCGGGCCTGGAAGGCGAGGTTGGCGGCGACGTCGAGGCTGGGAATCAGGTTGAACTGCTGGAAGATCAGCCCGATGGCGGTGCGGCGCAGCCGCGCGCGCTCGGCGTCGCCGGCCGTGGCGATCTCGGCGCCGTCGAGCCGGATCGTGCCGGAATCCGGCCGGTCGAGCCCGGCGATGAGGTGGAGGAGCGTGCTCTTGCCGCTGCCCGATTCGCCGACGAGCGCGGCCGTCGCCCCCGGCCCGAGCGACAGCGACACCTCGCGCAGGACCGGGAGCGGGCCCTGCGGCGTGGCGTAGGATCTGGAAACCCGTTCGACATCTAGCATCTCGGCTCGGTTCCTAGCGCATATCCGCGCGGGGCACAGCCTTTCGCGGGCACAATCCCGTCAGGGCGTCTGATCGACCACCGTGCCCATCGAGACATAGCTGGAGGTGTGCGAGACATGGGGCAGCGCCGAGATGCGCTCGCCCAGCACACGGCGGAATTCGGCGATGTCGGTGGTGCGGACCTTGACCAGATAGTCGAAGGCGCCGGCGATCAGGTGACACTGCTCGACCTCCGGTATCGTGCGGATCGCGGCGTCGAAGGCGGCGAGGGCGGGCAGCCGGGTGTCGCTGAGATGGACCTGCACGAAGGCGACATGGCCCTCGCCGAGCTTCACATGGTTGAGGATCGGCTTGTAGCCGAGGATCACGCCCTCCTCCTCCAGCCGGCGGAGGCGGGCGGCGCAGGGGGTCTTGGAGAGGCCGACGCGCTCGGACAGTTCGGTGATGGTGATGCGCGCGTTCCCGGCCAGTGCCGCCAGGATCGCCCGGTCGATCCTGTCCAGTTTCACCGTCAAACCCGTCCTCGCCCGAATGCCTGCCGCGCCGGGCGGATTTGTGCATTTTTCCGCCGCGGCCGCCACGGAAAAGCGAAAAATCCCGCGCGGACCCTGCTACATTCGCGCGCATGAAACACGACACCACGCCCCCCGCCGACGCCCGCGCCGCGATCCGCGCCGCGACCTACGCCGACGAAGCCGCGATCGTCCGCGCGCTCGTCTCCTCCGCCCGGCTGAGCCCCGAGGAGCGCGCCGCCATCGCCGCGGACGCCGCCGACACGGTGCGCCTGGTCCGCGCGCGGTCCTCGCCCTCGATGATGGAGGCCTTCCTCGCGGAATACGGGCTTTCGACCGAGGAGGGGGTGGGGCTGATGTGCCTCGCCGAGGCGCTCTTGCGGGTGCCGGACGCCGAGACGATAGACGAGCTGATCGCCGACAAGATCGAGCCGTCGAACTGGGGGGCGCATCTGGGGCGGTCGACCTCGAGCCTGGTCAATGCGGCGACCTGGGGGCTGATGCTGACCGGCCGGGTGCTCGACGACAGTCCGGGGCCGGCGGCGCTCCTGCGCGGGGCGATACGGCGGCTGGGCGAGCCGGTGGTGCGGACCGCGGTCGGGCAGGCGATGAAGCTGATGGGCCGGCAGTTCGTGCTGGGCGAGACCATCGGCCGCGCGATGGACCGCGCGAAGGAGCTGGAGGCGCGGGGCTATACCTATTCCTACGACATGCTGGGCGAGGCGGCGCGCACCGACCACGACGCGCTGCGCTATGCGCGGGCCTATCAGGACGCGATCCGCGCCATCGCGCTCGGTGCCGGCGGCGACGTGCGGTCGAGCCCGGGGATTTCGGTCAAGCTGTCGGCGCTGCATCCGCGCTATGAATGGACCCATCGCGCCGAGGTGATGCGCGTGCTGGTGCCGCGTGCGCTCGACCTCGCCAAGCAGGCGGCGCGGGCGAAGATCGGCTTCAACATCGACGCGGAGGAGGCCGACCGGCTGGACCTGTCGCTCGACGTGATCGAGGCGATGCTGTCGGATCCGGCGCTGCGCAACTGGGACGGGTTCGGCGTGGTGGTGCAGGCCTACGGGCGGCGGGCCGGGCCGGTGATCGACTGGCTCTACGGGCTCGCGACCCGGCTCGACCGGCGGATCATGGTGCGGCTGGTCAAGGGCGCCTACTGGGACACCGAGATCAAGGTGGCGCAGGAACGCGGCCTGCCGGATTTTCCGGTCTTCACCCGCAAGGCGAATACCGACGTGAGCTACCTCGCCAATGCGCGCAAGCTCCTCGACATGCGGGACAGGATCTATCCGCAGTTCGCCACGCACAACGCCCATACGGTCAGCGCGGTCCTCGCCATGGCGGGGGACAGGCAGAGCTTCGAGTTCCAGCGGCTGCACGGCATGGGCGAGGCGCTGCACGACATCTTGCGCGAGGCGCATGGCACGCGCTGCCGGATCTATGCGCCGGTGGGGGCGCATCGCGACCTGCTCGCCTATCTGGTGCGGCGGCTGCTGGAGAACGGGGCGAATTCGAGCTTCGTCAACCAGATCGTCGACAAGGACCTCGCGCCCGAGACCATCGCCGCCGATCCGATCGCCGCGGTCGAGGCGCTGGACGTCATCCCGAACCCGGGCATTCCGAAGCCCGCCGCGCTGTTCGCGCCGCGGGTCAATGCGCGGGGCTGGCACGTGAACGAACCGGCCTCGATCACGCCGCTGATCGAGGCGCGCGAAGCCTGGCGCCGGCACCGGTGGAGCGCGGGGCCGACACTGCCCTTTCCCTCGCAGGGGCAGCCGCCGCGGCCGGTGACGAACCCCGCCGATCCCGCGGACGTGGTGGGGCAGGTGGCCGAGTCGGTGCCGGCGGAGGTCGCCGCGGCGCTGGCCTCGGCGCTGGCGGCGTTTCCGAGGTGGTCGGCCACCCCGGCGGGCGAGCGGGCCGCGATGCTGCGCCGCGCGGCGGACCTCTACGAGGAGAACGCGGCGGAGCTGACCGCGCTCGCCACGCGCGAGGCGGGCAAGACGCTGGGCGATTCGATTTCGGAGCTGCGCGAGGCGGTGGATTTCCTGCGCTACTATGCCGATGCCGCCGAGGCGGCGACGGGTGCGGGGCGGGGAGTGATCGTCTGCATCTCGCCGTGGAACTTTCCGCTCGCGATCTTCACCGGGCAGGTGGCGGGCGCGCTGGCCGCGGGCAATACCGTGGTGGCGAAGCCCGCCGAGCAGACGCCGCTGATCGCGGCGCGGGCGGTGGAGCTTCTGCACGCGGCGGGGGTGCCCGACGACGTGCTCCATTTCCTGCCGGGCGACGGGCCGACGGTGGGCGCGCCGCTGACCGCCGCGCCGGGGATCGCCGGGGTCTGCTTCACCGGGTCGACCGAGGTGGCGCAGGCGATCAACCGGGCGCTGGCCGAGAACGCCGCACCCGAGGCGGTGCTGATCGCCGAGACCGGCGGGCTCAACGCGATGATCGTCGATTCGACCGCGCTGACCGAGCAGGTGGTGCGCGACGTGCTGGCCTCGGCCTTCCAGTCCGCGGGGCAACGCTGCTCGGCGCTGCGGGTGCTCTACGTGCAGGAGGACGCGCGGGCGCGGGTGACCGAGATGCTGGACGGCGCGATGGAGGCCCTGCACGTCGGCGATCCGTGGGACCCGGCGATGGACGTCGGCCCGGTGATCGACCACGAGGCGGAGGAGGGCATCCGGTCCTATATCGACGCGAATGCCGACCGGGTGGCGAAGTCGCTGGCGGTGCCGGCGCATGGCCGGTTCGTGCCGCCGACGGTGATCTCGGTCGAGGGGATCGGCGCGGTGGAGCGCGAGGTCTTCGGGCCGGTGCTGCATGTCGCGGGGTTCAAAGCGTCCGAGATCGACCGGGTGGTCGACGACATCAACGCCCGCGGCTTCGGCCTGACCTGCGGGCTGCACAGCCGGATCGACGACCGGGTGGAGCGGATCACCGGGCGGCTGCACATCGGCAACGTCTACGTGAACCGCAACCAGATCGGCGCGATCGTCGGCAGCCAGCCCTTCGGCGGCGAGGGCCTGTCGGGGACCGGGCCGAAGGCGGGCGGGCCGTTCTATGTGCCGCGGCTGCAGCGCCGGGACGAGCCGGCCGCCACGCATGGGCCGGCGGGGGCGCTGCACGGCGCGACGCTGGAGCGTGCGTTCCACGCGCTGATGTCCCCGGGCGAGGACTGGAACGACGCGCTCGACCGGCTGGCGCGGGCGGTGCCGGGCCATCCGGCGCTGGCGGCAGCATGGGGCTTTCCGCGCGCGCCGCGCGACCTGCCCGGGCCGACCGGCGAGTCGAACCGGCTGTCGCTGCATCCGCGCGGGCGGGTGCTGTGCCTCGGTGCGGGGGCGGAGGATGCGCTGGCCCAGGCGATCCAGGCGCTGGCGGGCGGAAACGCGGTGCTGATGGTCGCGGCGAACGCGCCCGCCGCCGCCGGGCCGCTGGTTGCCGCCGGCCTGCCGGTCGCGGCGCTGGACGGGCAGGCCGATCCCGCGGCTCTGACCGGCCTGCCGGGGCTGGCACTGGTCGCCGCCCGCGGTCCGGCGGACTGGCTGCGCGCACTGCGCCGCGCGCTCGCCCGGCGCGAGGGGCCGATCGTGCCGCTGGAGACCGCGCTGATCGCGCCGGAACGCTATGTGATCGAGCGGCATCTCTGCATCGACACCACCGCGGCGGGCGGGAACGCGAGCCTGCTGGCGGCGACGGCGTGAGGGCCGCGGAGCCGCGCCGGGATCCGGTTTCGGGGCGGATCAGCCGGCGGCGCCGGCGCCGAGGTCTCGGCCGAAGAAGTCCGATGCGGGGTCGGAGAACACCAGTTCGTGCATGCGGGCCGACAGGTGTCGTCGCAGTTCCACGAAACGGCTGTCGGAGCGCGCGTCGTAGGTCCAGCGCGGGCGGTCGAGGTCCACGACGATCCGCTCGCAGATGCGGCCGGGGCGCGGGCCGAGCAGGATGATCTCGTCGGCGAGCACGATCGCCTCGTCGACGCTGTGGGTGACGAAGAGGACGACCGGCCTGCTGCGGGTCCAGAGCTGCATAAGCTCGATCTGCATCAGCTCGCGGGTCTGGGCGTCGAGCGAGGCGAAGGGCTCGTCCATGAGCAGGACCCGCGGCCGGGGGGCGAGCGCGCGGGCGAGCGCTACGCGCTGCTTCATCCCGCCCGAGAGCTCGCCGGGATAGGCGGCGCCGAAGCGCCCGAGGCCGACGAGATCGAGATGCTGACGGACGCGATCGTCGCGTTCGGCCCGGGACAGCCCCATGTCGGCGAGCGCGAAATCGACGTTCGCGGCGACCGTGGCCCAGGGCATCAGGCGGAAGGACTGGAAGACGAAGCCGATGTCGGGGCCGGGCCGCGGCGGCTTGCCCAGCACCTCCACCCGGCCCCGGTCCGGCTGGATCAGCCCGTCGGCGAGGCGCAGGATGGTCGTCTTGCCGCAGCCCGACGGCCCGAGCAGGGCCACGAAGCGGTGGGCGGGCACGTCGAGCGTGATGTCCTGCAGGGCGGCGATCGGCTCGCGCCCGGCGGCGCCCGGGAAGGTCTTGGACACCGCCTCGAAGCGCAGCGTCATTTGGGGCGGCGCTGCGTCGGCGGGGCGGGGTCGAACCGCGCGGTCGGCGTCCCTCATAGACCGGGCTGGTCGGACCCGGCTTCCACCCCGATCTCGTCGAGCACCTCCGCGAGGATCGAGAAATCCGTCCAGGCGTCGAGTTCGACCACGGGCGCGTCCTTGAAGTCCTCGGTCTCGTAGAGCCATTCCTGGGTGAAGGCCATCTCGTCGCGGTTCATGCCGCCGTTCACGCTCCAGGAATCCTCGAAACTGTGCGCGAGCTGGACGAGTTCGTCCTCGCTGAGCGTGCCGGCATGGGGCACCATCGCCTCGGCCCAGGCTTCGGGATCGGCGGCGAAGTCGCGCGAGATCCGGATCAGCGCGCGCGTGACGGCGGCGACCTCGTCGCGGCGTTCCGCGAGCACGGCGGGCGGCACCGCGTTGACCTTGTTCACCACCGGCGCGGCGGCATAGTAGGCCTCCTGCGGGACGAGGACGTGGAGCCCGGTCGTGTCCGGGATCGCCATCCAGGCCCCGATCGACATGGTCGTCGCGTCGATCTGGCCGGCGGCGAGCGCCTGGGCCCGCACGTTGGGCTGGCCGAGGGTGACGAAATCGAGTGCGGCGGTGTCCACGCCGCCGGCCTCGATCACCTTGGTGCTGAGCGAATGGTCGAGGCTGCCGATGCGCCCGACGCCGAAGCTCCGGCCGGCGAGATCGGCGATGGTGGTGATGTCCTCCTTCGCCGCGATCAGGAAGGGCAGGGCCTTGTTGGGCGAGGAGATGGCCTTGAGGAGCGGGCCCTGCTGGATGGTGAGCTGGACCAGCGCGTCGACGCCGACATTCGCCATCTCGCCCTCGCCCGCGAGAAGCGCGGCGATGGCGAGCGGGGTCTGCTGCACGCGGATGAGTTCGACCTCGACGCCTTCGCGCTCGAAGTAGCCGAGCTCCAGCGCCAGATCCATCACCGAGTTCGGGACGAGCGGCGGTTCCAGATGGGTCACGATCAGCCGGAACGGTTCGGCCTGAAGACCTGTCCCCGCCACGGACCAGAGCAGGACGGCGGTTCCCAGTAGTCGCTTGATCTGCATTGCGATCTCCCTCCCCAAGATCATGGCCGCTGCCGGCTTGCGCGGCCATTGCGACGAAGGTCCCGTCGGCTCAGGACGGTTTGCGCCAGCGGGACACCCGTTGTTCCAGATGCCTCAGTGCCTCGGTCACGACCACGCCCATCAGCGAGAGCGTGAGCACGACGACGAAGTATTCGGCCATCCTGAAGGTATTTCCGTAGACTGCAAGCAGTCCGCCGAGACCGCTCACGGCGGTGTAGAGTTCGGCCACGACGGTGTTGATGAGCCCGATCGTCGCGCCGATGCGCATGCCGACGACGACGAAGGGCACGGCCCCCGGCAGCACGATGCGCAGGAAGATGCGGCGCCGTCCCGCACCGACCGAGCGGGCCATCTCGACGAGTTCCTGGTCGGCGGAGAGGGTGCCGGCATAGGTGTTGAGCAGGATCGGCATCACCGCGCCGAGAAAGACGATGAAGACCTTCGCTTCCAGACCGAGCCCGAGAAGCACGATGATCAGCGGAATGAAGGCGACCCGGGGCGTGGCGGCGAGCGCGAAGGCATAGATCTCGACCGTCTTGCCGAGGAGACGGAACGCGCCCATCAGGAGCCCGAGCGGGATCGCCACGAGAACCGCGAGGACATAGCCGCTGAGATAGACCGTCAGGCTGTCGCCGATCGCGGTGACGAGCCTGCCTTCGGCGAGAAGGCGCTGGGCGGCGCGCAGCGTCTCGGCCGGGGTCGGCACGACGTTGCTGCCCATCGTGCCGGCCGCCAGCGTCCAGAGCAGGATCAGTGCCGCAAGGAACCCCAGTCGCGTGGCGATCAGCACTAGGCGTCCTCCCGCCGGGCGGCCGTATAGGTTCGCGCGAAACGCTGCGCAGCCCGCCGTTGTTTGCGCGTTGAAGATTGTCTTCGGCTCTCCCAAAGCCTTGCGCCACCTTTTTGCATAAGCCTGCACGTTCGCGCAATACGCTGCGCGGCGCGTCAACAGGGCCCGCATCGTGCGTCGAGCCGATCCTCCTCTCTCTCGGCGCCCTTTCGGCCCGAGCGGCGGGTGCGGGCGAACGCTATCTGCTCGCTTGGAATGCGGGCAGCGATGTCGCGGCGCCGGTTCGCGACCGGGCGAAGCCCGAAGCAACGCGATTAACCTATCGGTGAAAACGGCACGATCTCCGTCCTACTGCCTCGGTCGGTTTAGCCAATCTTCGCCTCGACCGTCGCTTGGGAGTCGACGGAGGGGAAGGTGACGGACAACGCCCCGCGCCGTGCTCGGTGCCAGGCGCGATCGGTGCGGCCGCGGTGGAACGGACGCGCGGGAGCTGCTTGACGGCCGGGCGGAACCCGGTCCTGCGCGGAGCCTCGCTCATGTTCACAGTCAACCACGACGACCCGCTCTCGACGGCGGCGGCGGCGCTGGCGCTCGCCGAGGCGCTCCTGCCCGATCTCGAGGCCGCGGTGCCCGATTTCCCCGACGACGCCGCAGCGGCCGATCTCGCCCCCTGTCCGGACGGATGGCCGGCGCGCGGCTCTTCGACGGCCGGACCCTCTCGCCGCTCAGGCGCCTCCTCGCCGCGGCCGAGGCAGGGGTGGCGCGGGAGACGGGGGATGCCTTCATCTGGGTCCCAGTCGGTTTCTCCGCCGGAACGGAGGATTTCGAGCTGGCGATCGTGACCCGATGGACGCCGCGGGGCGACGAGTTCGCCGAAATCGCCGGCCGGCTCCGCCGGCTCGTCGCGCTCATCGAGCGAACGGGCGCGCTCCTGGCTGCCGAACGGGCGCTGGCGCGTCGCCAGCACGCCTGTTGCCGCTGTCCGGCGCGGCGGCGCGGCGATCCGTGCCGATGAAGCTTCAAGTTTCGAGATCGAGCGCCGGACTGGTGCGCCAGCGCCGACGTGATGCGGATCGTGCCGGTCCGAGCCGCGCCTTACGACAAGGAGACCACCATGAGCGACGACAGGACAACCCGCGACCGCGAGGGCCGCTTTCCTCCCGAGCGTCAGCGGCGCTTCGACCATGCACTCCACGAGGTCGACCTCGGCGTCACTCGCCGCTTCTTCAGCTTCTGCGCGGAGGCGCGCATCGCCGTCCAGCACATCCTCTACGACACCCAGGAGGTTGACCGCCTTGCCATCCTCTTGCGCGAAGGCGTCGTGCCCGCCGAAGGGCTCCAGGTGATCCATGTCCTCGGCCGGTATGCCCCGGGGCAGGTCTCCAGCCCCGACGACCTGCGAGCGCCTGTCGAGCGGCTCGCCGCGCACGGCCTCGTCGCCGACTGGGCAGTCTGCGCCTTCGGTCCGGCCGAGACGACCATTCTCGTCGAGGCCTGCCGCCGCGGAGGCAAGGCACGGATCGGGTTCGAGAACAACCTTCTGAATGCCGACGGCACGTTGGCTGCGGACGACTCCGAGCGCGTGGCCGAGCTGTCACGCCACATCGCTCTGCAGGAACCACACTAACCTACGGCCGAATTCGCCAGACAATTTGGGCGGAAAGCGGCCGTTCGCGGGCGCCGCTGTGGCGCTTCGGTTGCTTGCCAGGAAGTGGTCATTCGTGCTCGTGCGTTGGCGCCTGCGATCTTTTCCCAGCCCGTTTCCAGAGGTCGTGCCAGGGGCCGCGGAACGGCGGAGCTGGCGGTGCATATCCCGGGGTCGCGGCATCCGGATCAGTGGACAAATCTCCGAGACGCGTCGAGAATCCCGGCGCGATGGGAAAGCTGTTTCGCATTCTGGTAGCGCTGGCGCTGGCCGGCTCGATGGTCCCGTCCGCAGGCGCGGACGAGGCGAAGCGCGTGCTGCTGCTGCATTCCTACGGGTCGCGGTTCGCGCCTTTCGAAAGCTTCTCCAGCGCGCTGCGCCAGGATCTCTCCAGACAGGCGCCCTGGGCGATCGACTTCCAAGAGACCGCGGTGGCGACCGGGCGCTTTGCGGAACCAGGGGACGGATCGGAGCCGTTCGCGCGGTACCTGCTCGCGCTCTTCGAGGATCGCCCGCCCGATCTCCTCGTCGCGGTCGGAGCGCCTGCCGCGCGCTTCATCCAGGCCGAGCGGCAGAGGCTCTTTCCGGCGGTTCCGCTCCTGCTGACGGCGCTGGAGGAGAGCGCCGTGGCAACGGACGCCCTGACCGAACGGGACGCCGTGGCATCGGTCCGGCTGGACGTGCCCGGGGCGGTCGATGGCATCCTGGAGGTCCTGCCCGACACCGAACACGTGCTGCTGGTGGTCGGAGCTTCACCGCTCGAGGTACAATGGCGCAGCCGGCTCGAGCACGAGTTCTCCGACGGCGGTCCGGGGGTCCGGGTCGAATGGCTCGAGCCGCTGGGGTTCGACGGCGTCCTCGATCGCGTCGCGGGCCTGCCGCCACACTCGGCGGTGCTCTACGGCCTGATGCTATTGGACGCCGATGGGGTGCCGCACGAGGAGGACGCGGCGCTCGCGGCGATCGGCGCTGCGAGCGTCGCCCCGATGTTCGGCCTGTTCGACAGCCAGCTCGGCAAGGGCATCGTCGGTGGGCGGCTCGTGCCCGTCGAGGAACTCGTGTCCGAGGCGGCCGGCATCGCGTTGCAGTTGCTGCACGGGGCCCGACCCGCCGCGTTGCGACCGTCCCCGGTCGTGGCGGCAAAGCCGCAGTTCGACGCGCGCCAGCTCGCGCGCTGGGGGATCGCCGAGACGAACCTGCCACCCGGCAGCAGCATTGCCTTCGCCGAACCGACGGCCTGGGATCGCTACCGGGCGGAGATCCTGCTGATTGCCGCGGCGCTTGTCGTGCAGGGCGGGCTCATCCTCGCGCTGCTGGCGAGCCGGGGCAGGCTGAGGCGGTCGCGCGCCGCGCTGCACGTTCGCGAGGCCGAGGCGCGCGATCTGACCGGCCGCCTGATCCACGCCCAGGAGGATGAACGGGCACGGCTGGCGCGCGAGTTGCACGACGACACGACCCAGCGGCTGGCGATGCTCGCGATCAGCGCGGGCGAGGGCGAGCGCGCGGCGAAGGACGGCACCGGGAAGGCGTCCTGGAGCGAGATGCGGGAGGAACTCGCCCGGCTGAGCGAGGATGTGCACGCCCTGTCCTACCGGCTGCACCCGTCGATCCTCGCCGATCTCGGTCTCGCCGAGGCGCTGCGCGGCGAGTGCGATCGCTTCGCGCGGGTCGAGGGGCTCGTCGTCAGCAGCGACGTCCGGGAGGTTCCGGACGACCTGTCGGCGGGGACGGCGCTCGGCCTGTTCCGGATCGCGCAGGAGGCCCTGCGCAACGTGGCGCGGCACGCCGGTGCGACGCGCGTCGCCGTGTCGTTGACGGGGGACGGCAGAAGGCTGATGCTGCGCGTCGCCGACGACGGCCGCGGCTTCGCTCCCGGGCAGGGACCGGCGCCGGGCCTCGGGCTCGCCAGCATGCGCCAGCGCGCGGCGCTCATGGGCGCGGCGTTCGAGATCCGCTCGGGGCGGGGACAGGGGACGGAGATAGAGGTATCGGTGCCGATCGCGAGGGAACGCCATGAGCCGTCCGCGCCTTCTGCTGGCTGACGACCACGTCATCCTCGCCGAGGGGCTGAAGCGGCTTCTCGCCGAAGACTTCGAGCTCGTCGGCTTCGTCGAGGATGGCCGGGAACTGCTGGCGGCGGCGAAGCGGCTCGTCCCCGATGTCGTCGTCGCCGACATCTCGATGCCGCACATGAACGGGCTCGAGGCGATCGCCCGCCTGAAGCGCGACCGGCCGGAGCTCGCCGTGGTGGTGCTGACGATGCACCAGAACCCGGCCTATGTGCGGCGGGCACTCGATGCGGGCGCGGCCGGCTATGTCGTCAAGCATGCCGCGTCGGTGGAACTCGTCATGGCGATCCGGGCGGCGCTGCGCGGCCACACCTTCATCTCGCCCTCTATCGCGAGCGAGGTGATCGACGCGCGCGAGGAGGGCAAGACCGCCCTGACCCCGCGGCAGCGCGAGATCCTTCAGCTCCTGGCCGAAGGCCGTTCGGCGAAGCAGATCGCCGAGGCGCTCGCCATCTCGCCGCGCACGGTCGAGTTCCACAAGTACCAGCTGATGGAGGCGCACGGGCTGCGGCACAGCGCCGAACTCGTGCATTTCGCGATCCGCCACGGCATCGCGACGATCTGACGGTCGGCCCGGGCCCTCAGAACCGGGCGGTCACGCCCAGAAGCGGCCCCTGGAGCTCGACCGTGGTGTCCTGCCCGTCGAGCTCGGTCTCCACGTTCATGTAGCGATAGCCGAACTGGACCGACCAGCGGGGGTCGAAGCGGTAGCCGACGCTGGCGAAGGCCTGCCAGGTGCTCGAGTCGCCGGTGAAACCGCCGGCGTCGACGAGGGCCGTCCCGAACCACTGGTCATTGAAGGGGACTATTGCCCGGACCGCGAGCAGGGGATCGGCCCAGCTGTCGCTGGAGGAGAAGTCCTGCTGCGGCAGCAGCCCGGCCTTGAGCGAGGTGTCGAGCTCGAGGTCGAACCATCGGAAACCCCCGGCGACGTCGATCGCGACCTGCGGCGTGTCGTAGACGCGATAGGCGGCGTAGCCGCTGAAGGCCGTCAACTTTGTCGTCACCTCGGCGCGCGAGAAGGCGAGGCCGAGCGGCGTGTCCTCGCTCGTCGAGAGATCGGCATAGATCAGGTCGCCGATCAGGCCCCACCGGCCGCGCCGGGCCTCGAGCGTGCCCATGAAGGCCATCTCGAGGTCCGACAAGGCGTCGCTGCCGCTGAGCGAACTGTCGATCGTCCCCGCCGGGGTGTCGGCCGAGGTATCGACCCCGGGCAGCCAGCCGTAGAGCGAAGCCGAAAAGGTCCAGGGTGTCTCCTGCGCGGCGGCCGGGCCGGCGAGGAGGAGGGCGATGAGCGGGATGTGTGGCTTCTTGGGTACGCCCTCCTCTCGGCGACGGGTTGGCGCTACTGCGCGTCCTGGCAGGCGCGCATCGCCTGGAAGGCCGCGTCGGTCCCGGCGAGGCTCACCTCGATCGGCGGAAGGTCGGCGATCGTCACGGTCATCGTCTCCTGCCGGGCGAGTTCGTCGACGAAGGCGGCGTTGTTCATCGGCACCCAGGCGCCCTGGAAGCCTTCCATCTGTTCGCCGAACGCCTCGCCCGTGAAGGTCCGCCCGCCGACCTCGATCTCGAGCGGGATCACCTCGCCCTCGGCGACCGGCACGTCGGCGCGGGTGAAGACGGCCATGTAGCCGGTCGGTTCCGTCGAGGTTTCGTCGAGCCCGATCTGGACCTGAAGGTGATCGACGGTCTTCATGACGAGGCAGCCGGGGCCCATGGCGTCGTTGACGGCGACCTCCCATTCGCCGGAATCGCCGTATTTGGTTATCGCCGCGAAGGCGCCGGTGGCGGCGACAAGCGCAGCGGCCAGCGCCGTGCCGGCGAGAATGTGTCGATGCATGTCACGATCTCCGATTCGGCGCCGCTCCCCCGCGGCGCAGCCCGTCCATAGCACCCCGGCGGCGCCGTGGATCGGACCCCGTAATTTCCGGGTCCGGCACCTCGTAAATCTACGAGGGGTAACCGGCGTCCGGATCGGCCATGCTGGCGGGGGGGACCTCTCTGGTTGGAGTTCGGAGGTGCGATGCGCGCTGCTGGCCGAAAGGCATCGAGGGCTCAGCCACGGAGTTCGCGGTCTGCTCGAACCGCTGTTCGAGGTGATCGTCATGGTGGCTGATGAGGCGTCGCTGACCGAGGCCGTCGCCCGGATGCGGGTGGACGTCGCCGTGGTCGACGTCGCGCTGTCGCCGATGCTGGCGGGGGGCGGCCTCGTGGTGCGTCTGCGCCGGCGGTTCCCGGGCCTGAGGCTCGTCGCGATCGGCTTCGACGGCGAAGGCGCCGGCCGCGTCGCGCTCGCCGCCGGGGCGGACGCCTTCGTCGCCAAGGGCCACCTCGCGACGGAACTCGTCCCGGCGATCGACGCGGTGCTCGCGGCGGGGGACCCCGCGGGCGGTGCGGCCGGCCCCGGGACACCGCCCACGCGGGAAAGGCCCGATGGCTGACCCGCAGCCGGCCCGCCCGCCGCGGCCGGTATTCCAATCCCCGGCGAGGGATGACGCCTTGCCGAAACTCGGCCGAAACGGAGGCTCTCGATGATCTCAGGCGCAGTCAGGCTTTTCGCGATCTTCCTCGCCGTCGCACCGCTCGCGGCGACGGCCCAGCAGTCGGCGCCGCCGCCGCATGTGCCGCTCCAGAAGACGATCGGCCAGTCGCGGCCCGATATCGTGCCGTCGCTGATCGTGATGAACGCGGACGGCGCCAGCCTCGACGGCACGACGCTGACCCTCTCCGGGATCGCCGGCAACTCGATCGTCTTCGCGGACCGTCCCGTGCGCGCGGCGGGCCACGCCCCGACCGCGGTCCTGCTCGACGAGTGGAACCCCGACTATCCCGACAGCTTCTACGCCGATCCGCCGAACGCCACGATCTCGGTCTTCGGCGAGACCGAGAACGAGGTCTATGATGCGGTCGTGGTCCTGAAGAACCCGCGGATGCAGGGTGCCGATCTCCTCTTCGACGTCGACGTGCTCGAGGGCGCGCTCGCCGGCGCGACCGGCCCGGCGGCAGTCTTCATCGACATCATCGGCCGGCCGCTGACGCCGCTCTCCTTCGCCGGCGTCGCGCGGCGGACCGCCTATCGCGGCGCCTTCTACGCCGGCGCGGCCTATGGTGCCGCAGCGGCGACCCGCCCGCCCTGCGGCTACTACCCCTATCCGCCCTGCTACGCCCCCTACTGAGGAGAATTCCGATGCGAACCAACATCCGGGTCGCCGCCATCGCGACGGGCCTTGCTCTCGCCGCGACCGGGGGCGTCGCCCAGACTTCGCCCGCTTTTTCGGGCGCGCCGGACGCGACGCGCGTACTCGACGGCCGTCAGCTTCCGCCGCCACCGCTGCCCTTCGGCGGCAAGATCGAGGACGGCGCGCTGCAGTCGACGCCGTGGTGGGCACCCCAGGTCGTCCCGCCCGCGGACGCCCCGAACATCCTGCTCATCATCACCGACGATGCGGGCTTCGCCGTTCCCAGCACCTTTGGTGGCGTCATTCCGACGCCGACAATGGACCAGTTGGCCGCCGAGGGTCTGAGCTATACCGCGATCCATTCGACGGCCCTCTGTTCACCCACTCGCGCCGCGCTCATCACCGGGCGGAACCACCATTCGGTCGGCTTCGGGGTGATCTCCGAACAGTCGACCGGCTTTCCCGGCTACAACAGCATCATCGAGCCCGACAAGGCGACGATCGGACGGATCCTTCTCGACAATGGCTATTCCACAGCCTGGTTCGGCAAGGACCACAACACGCCCGCCTTTCAGGCCAGTCAGGCTGGCCCCTTCACCCAGTGGCCGACCGGCATGGGCTTCGAGTACTTCTACGGCTTCGTCGGCGGCGACGCGAACCAGTGGCAGCCGAACCTCTTCCGCAACACGACGCAGATCTATCCCTTCGACGGTGCCGAGGGCGAGTGGAACCTGATCACGGCGATGGCGGACGATGCAATCGAGCACATCACCAACCTGCACCAGATCGCGCCTTCGAAGCCCTTCTTCGTGAAGTACGCGCCGGGCGCCACCCACGCGCCGCACCACCCGACCAAGGAATGGGTCGAGACGATCGAAGCGATGCACCTCTTCGACGAGGGCTACGAGGCGTTGCGAGCGACCATCTTCGATAACCAGAAGAAGATGGGACTCGTGCCCGAGGATGCGACGCTGACGCCCTGGCCTGCCGACATCATCAAGCCCTGGGATCAGCTGACCGACGACGAAAAGAAGCTTTTCATCCGTCAGGTCGAGGTCTTCGCCGCCTACGCTGCCTATTCGGACCACGAGATCGGCCGGGTGATCCAGGCGATCGAGGACATCGGTGAGCTCGAGAACACGCTGATCTTCTACATCAACGGCGACAACGGGACGAGCGCCGAGGGCGGGCCGCTCGGCACGCCGAACGAGGTCGCGTTCTTCAACGGGCTCAACGAGATCCCGGCCGCGGAGCAGTTGAAGTGGTACGACGTGTGGGGCACCGAGATGACCTACAACCACATGTCGGCCGGCTGGTCCTGGGCCTTCGACACGCCCTTCGACTGGTTCAAGCAGAACGCCTCGCGACTCGGCGGCATCCGCCAGAACATGGTCGTTTCCTGGCCGGCGAAGATCACCGAGAAGGGCGGCCGGCGCGACCAGTTCATGCACGTGATCGACGTGGTGCCGACGATCCTCGAAGTCACGGGGATCCCTGCCCCGGAGACGGTCGACGGCATCGCACAGGCGCCGATCGAGGGGACGAGCTTTGCCTATACCTTCGACGCGGCGAATGCCGACGCGCCGAGCCGGCACACCCGGCAGTACTTCGAGATGATGGGCCAGTGGGCGCTCTACGACGAGGGCTGGCTCCTCAGCACCAAGGTCGACCGCGCGCCCTGGCAGGCCTTCGGGCCGGCGAACCCGGACCCGCTCAACAACCAGGAGTTCGAACTCTACGACCTGACCAAGGACATGAACCAGACGAACGACATCGCCGCGGCGAATCCGGAGAAGGTCGCCGAGATGCGCGCACTGTTCCTGGAGGAGGCGAAGAAATACCAGGTCCTGCCGCTCGACGCCTCGGTCGCCGCGCGCATCGTGGCGCCGCGTCCGAACATCACCGCCGGGCGGAGCGAGTTCGTCTACACCCGGCCGATGACCGGCCTGCCGCAGGGCGACTCGCCCATGCTGCTCAACGCCTCCTACACCATCACCGCCGAGATCGACGTGCCGGCGGGCGCGGCGCCCCAGGGCATGATCCTCACCTCGGGCGGGCGCTTCGGCGGCTACGGCTTCTACCTCAAGGACGGCAAGCCGGTGTTCCTGTGGAACCTCGTCGACCTCGAGCGGATCGCGTGGGAAGGGCCCGACGTGCTCGCACCCGGCAAGCACACGCTGGAATTCGACTTCACCTACGACGGCATCGGCGCGGGCACGCTCGCCTTCAACGATTTCAGCGGCGTCGGGCAGGGCGGCACGGGCGTCCTGAAGGTCGACGGTCAGGCGGTCGCCACCAAGAAGATGGAGAAGACGCTGCCGATGATCCTGCAGTGGGACGAGAGCTTCGACATCGGCTCGGACACGCTGACCGGCGTCAACGACGCCGACTACACGCCGCCCTTCCCGCTTACCGCGACGCTCGAGAAGCTGACGATCAAGGTCGACCGGCCGGAACTGTCGGCGGCCGACAAGCAGCGGCTCGAAGATGCGATGCAGCGCGCCTCTGACTGAGCGCGCTCAACAGCGGCGCCCCCGACGACCGGGGCGCCGACCCCATTCCGCGACAGGACCGAACCCATGACCTTCCACGACCGCCCGACCCTTGCGCCCACCCGGCGCCACCTCCTCGCCGGCGCGGCCGGCCTCGCCACCGCGGCGCTTGCCGCCGGGACGGCGACGGCCGACGACGACAAGGCCGACTTCCTCTTCGTGCAGTCCGCGAATGGCATGGTCTTCGACGCCGCCACGAACCGCCTGACCCTGCGCGGCGTCAGCCCGGTAACGCTGTTCTTCTCCGACCGGCCCGAGCGGATCGCCGGCAACATGGCGACGGCGGCCTTCGTGCCGTTCTGGAGCCACGGCACCGACAGCTTCCTTTCCGACCACCCGAACGCCGATCTCTCGATCCTTGAGGGCGGCGCCCTGAAGCAGGTCGTTGTTGTGCTGCAGGATCCGGTGCCGGAAGGCGAGGACCTGCACTACACGGTCCGGATAATCGACGGCGAGATGCCGGACGCGGGCGAGCAGGTCTCGCTCGTCATCGACATCATCGGCATGCCGCTGACGCCGGTCTCCTACGCTGGCGTCGCCCGCCGCTCGTTCCGCCGCGCCGCGCTCTACTGAGCGGAGCGGAACTTCCGGCGCCGCGTTGCGCACCGCCCGCCCCGCACCCGGTCGTCGCTATCTCGACGGCGCGTGGCGGCCGGGCGGGATCGGGTCCGAAAATCGAAACATGGAGGATATGCCATGACCCGCATCGTCAGGATCGTCACACCTCGGCTCGGGCACCGCACCGTCGCCTGCGCCGCGCTCGTCCTTGCGGCGCTGCCCCATCAGGCGGCGGCCGAGTTCCTGTTCGAACGCTCCCTCAACGCCGCGCGCGAGGAGATCGCCGGCCTCGCGAATGCGGCGAAGGAGGAGGTCGCCGGCCTCACCGACGAGGCGAAGGAGGAACTCGCCTACATCTGGGGCATGGAGGCCTATGCCTACGGCCTGCCGTTGGTGATGATGGACGTGACCAAGGACGTGCTGACCGCCGTGCCATCGGCCGAGGAATGGGCCGCGCCGATCAACCAGTTCACCCGGGCCAAGACCTATGTCACGCCCGAGATCACCAACGTGGTCCGCATCAGCCTGAACGGCCTCTGGGCCACGGCCTTCCTCGACCTGACGGAGCCGATCGTCGTCTCCTTCCCCGAGGTCGACGACCGTTTCTACGTGGCCCAGGTCATGAACCTCTGGACCGACAATTTCGCCTCGATTGGGCCGCGCACGACGGGGACCGAGGCGGGGGACTTCCTGATCGTCGGCCCAGACTGGACCGGCGAGACGCCGGAGGGAGTCAAGGAGGTCTACCGCTCCTCGACCCGCTACGCATGGATCCTCGTCCAGACCGTGGCAGACGGGCCGGACGACTTCGCCGCCGCCTATGCCCAGCAGGCTGAGTACAAGCTGACGCCGCTTTCGTACTGGGGCAGCGGCTACACGCCGCCCACCGGCGTGCCGGTCGACGACGCCGTGACGACGGATGTGACTCCCTTCGACCAGGTCCGGCTGATGGACGCGCAGACCTATTTCGACCGACTCGCGGCCCTCATGATCGAGAACCCGCCCTACGGGGCCGACGCGCCGATGCTGGGCAAGCTCGCGCATCTCGGCATCGAGCCCGGCAAGCCCTTCCGCCTCTCCGAGGTCGATCCCGGGATCGGCCGCGGACTGACCCGCGCGGTGGGGGACGTCTGGGGCAGGCTCGCGACGGGGCCGCTCGGCATGCCGTCCCGGAACGGATGGATCGACATGCTCAACCTCGGCGCCTACGGGACCGACTACGACACGCGCGCAGCGGTTGCCTGGCTCGGCCTCGGCGCGCTCTCGAAGGAGGATGCCGTCTATCCGACCGCCTTCGTCGACAGCGAGGGCCGGCCGCTCGATTTCACAGCACGCTACACGATGACCTTCCCGAAGGACGGGATGCTACCCTGTCCGGCGGCCTGGTCGGTGTCGATCTACCAGGGCAACTTCTACGACGCGAACGAATGGAACAAGTACGACGTGGCACCCTGGATGAATCCCGCAGTGAGCGAGGACGGCTCGCTCGTGATCTACGTACAGCCCGACAGCCCCGGCGAGGCGCTCCAGGCGAACTGGTTGCCGAGCCCTGACGCCGGACCGATGAACATCACGATCCGCTGCTACCGGCCCGACGCAGCGATGCTCGACGGCAGCTACTCGATCCCGCCTCTCGTCAAGGTCGACTGAAGACACTGACCCGCCGCGTGCTCTGCCGCGCGGCGGGTCCCAGCACCAAGGAGCGACCTCTTGCCGACCTTGCGACTGCTTTCCCTCTGCCTCGCGCTCACCGCGTTGCCGACCCTCGCCCAGGATTCCGAATCGCAAGACCTTGCGAAGAACCTTGCCAACCCGATCGCCGATCTCGTCAGCGTGCCGTTCCAGTACAACTACGTGCGCGGCTTCCGGCCGAACGACGGCTACGTCTCCGAGGTCAACATCCAGCCGGTGATACCGTTCTCGACCGGCCCGGAGTGGAACGTGATCTCGCGCACGGTCCTGCCGGTCGCCTACGCCAAGGACGTCGGCGCGGACACCGGCTCGGAGTTCGGTCTCGCGAACACGACGCAGAGCTTCTTCTTCTCGCCGAAGAAGCCGACCGACTTCGGGCTGATCTGGGGCGTCGGGCCGGTGATCAAGATCCCGACCCGCACCGACGAGCGGCTCGGCCCGAACCAGTGGGCCGCCGGCGTCACCGGCGTTGGTTTGCGGCAGAGCGGCCACTGGACCTACGGCCTGCTGTGGAACCACACTTGGTCGCTCAACAACGAGGACCGTTACGGCGAGGCGAGCGACACCTTCCTGCAGCCCTTCGTCTCCTTCGTCACGAAGCGGGCCGCGACCTTCAGCCTGCAGTCGCAGTCGACCTATGACTGGATCGACAGCGAGTGGACGATCCCGGTCACCGCCGCCGTCTACCAGCTCGTCAGGATCGGCGGGCAACGCGTTCAGATCGGCGGCGGCCCCACTTACTACCTGGCCTCGCCCGACGAGGGTCCGCACGGCTGGGGGGTGCGCGCGCAAGTGACGTTGCTTTTCCCAAGGCAGTGACCAACGGTAGCGGGGAGCGGCGGCGACCTTCGGCGCCGCGTCCGCGCATGGCGCCCGGAGCATGACGTGCTGAGCCTGGTCTGGCATTCCCTTTCGCAGCGTAGCAGGCGCTCTCGCCGGCCGGCTTTCGGCATGCTGGCGGTGGCCCTCGCCGCGCTGGTGCCAGCCGGCGCCAAGGCCGCCGAGTACACCGCCCCGCCGGCTCATGTCGGCTCCGCCGCCTGCACCGCCTGCCACCGCGCCGAGGCCGAGGCCTGGGCGGGATCGGACCATGCGCGCGCCTGGACGCTGCCCTCCGAGGCGACGGTGCTCGGCGATTTCGACGACGCGAGCTTCGAGCATGGCGGCACCACCAGCCGGTTCTTCCGCGAGGACGGCGGCTACTTCATCGAGACCGAGGGCGCCGACGGCGTCCGCCGGGCCTACGCGGTCGTGGGCGTTGCCGGTGTCGACCCGCTCCAGCAGTACCTGCTCGCCCCCGCGCCCGGCCGGACCCAGGTCTACGACATCGCCTGGGACGTCGAGGGCCGGCGCTGGTATCCGGTCTTCCCCGACCAGACGCCGCCCCCCGGCGACGGCCTGCACTGGACCGGACCCTACAAGTCGTGGGAGGCGCGCTGCGCCGAGTGTCACGCCACCGGCTACACCCGAAACTACGACCCCGCCAGCCGGACCTATGCGCCCGAGATGGTGGAGAGCGGCGTGGGCTGCGAGTCCTGCCACGGCCCCGGCGCCGCCCATGCCGCCTGGGCGGCCGATCCCGCCACGCCGCGGGCGCCGGGGCTGACGGAGGCGCGGCTGACCGTCGACCTCGCTGCCTCGGCCGAGACCGAGATCGGCGTCTGCGCCGCCTGCCATTCCCGGCGCGAGGCCTTCGCCGACGGGATCCCGGTACCCGGCACGCCCTATCACGACGCCTATGCGCTCGCGCTCCTGCGGGATGGCGTCTACCACGCCGACGGCAGCATCCTCGACGAGGTCTTCGAGATGGGCTCCTTCGTCCAGTCGAAGATGTACGCCCGCGGCGTGCGCTGTTCCAACTGCCACGAGCCCCATGCCGGGCGGCTGCGTGCCGAGGGCAACGCGGTCTGCACCCAGTGCCATTCGCCCGCCGGCAACCCGGACTTCCCGACCCTGCGCCCGGCGCTCTACGACGATCCGGCCCACCACTTCCACGAACCGGGCACGCCGGGGGCCGAGTGCAGGTCGTGTCACATGCTTCCGCGCACCTACATGGGCGTCGATCTTCGCTACGACCACGGCTTCCGCATCCCCCGCCCCGACCTCGCCGCCGGGACCGGCGCCCCCGACGCCTGCACGAGTTGCCATCGGGACCGCGACCCCGACTGGGCGGCCGGCGAGATCGCCGCCCGCTTCCCCGCGAGCGCGCATCGCGGCGCGCATTTCGCCACGACGCTCGCGGCCGCGCGCTGGTCGGTCGCGGAGCAGGCGGAGGAACTCGTCGCACTCGCGGCCGACCCGTCGGCCGCGGGCATCGTGCGCGCGACCGCGCTCGATCTCCTGGCCACGGCCGCCGATCCCGCGCTCGCCACCCGCACTGCGGTGCTGCTCGCCGATCCCGATCCGCTGGTGCGCGCCGCCGCGGCGGCGGTCCAGCGCGGCGCGCCACCTGCCGAGCGCCTCCGTGCCCTCCTGCCCGTGTACCGCGATCAGGTCCGCGCGGTGCGCGTCGCGGCCGCCAGGGCCTCGCTCGACGCCCTCGGTGCGCTGCCGTCGGCGGATGTCGCACCCTACCTCGAGGCGGCCCTCGGCGACTGGCAGTCCGCGCTCGCGGCGAGCGCGGACTTCCCCGAAACCCAGCTTCAGATCGGGGGCGCCGCGCTGACCACCCGCAACTGGCCGCTCGCGATCGGGGCCTTCCGCGAGGCCGTCACCCTCGACCCCCAGCGCGTCGACGCATGGTCGGTGCTCGTCCGCCTCCTCGCCGCCACCGGCAGCGGAGCCGCCGCCGGCGCGGCGCTCGACGAAGCGCTCGCGGCGAACCCGGGCGATCCGTCGCTTCTCGGCCTGCGGCAGAGCGCCGCCCAGACCACCGATCGACCATGACGAACTCAAATGCGCCTTCGCGGCTCGGTCCTGTCGCAGCGGCAGGTGTCTCCTGTTCCTTCCGCTATAGGCTCTGCGCGTGTTCTTTTCACCACGGTGACATCGACCAGCGCCGAGCGCAGAACGTCCATTGATGACGCGACGCGCAAAGAGAGGCCTTCGGCAGCGAACGTCCGGAATGGGCCGGGAGCGGTAGAGCGTCCTTTTGGTGATCATTGGTGAGAAAATGAACGTCAACAGGCTGGCCAGGAGATACGCGGTGAAGCAAGTCTGACTTCGAGTTGTTCCAGTGCCGCAGGCGGCCCACAGGTGCGAGGGCCGGGAGCGTGGCGATCGTCGCGGCCTACGCCAGGGATCGCTTGAAGCAGTACTGTCGTGCCGAGGCCAAAGGTCTCGATCTCCGGCGCTGGGCTGACCGCAGCCGAGCCAGCCGGGCGATCGTTCAGCATCGTGCCTGACCGCGTTATACCAACCCGCATTGATCAGAACCCTTCGGCCCAGGCGCGTCGTCCGAT
>CAZNSP010000011.1:0-107265 GCA_964575795.1 uncultured Rhodobacterales bacterium | reverse complement strand
TCGCCGCCCCCGCACCCCCGGCACTGCTCTCAAGGTTTCTGGCCGGAAGAGGGAGGAAGGTCTGCGTGGGGTTCAGCCGCGGCGGCGGCGGCGTTCGCGGCCGGGGCCGGCCTCGCCCGTGCCGTCGGAGGCGGAGGAGAAGCCGCCGAGCCGGGCCTCGAGCGTCGCGAGGTCGGGGCGCGGGCCGCGGGGAGTGGTCTCGAGCGCCGCGCGCATTGCGACGAGATGGGCGGGCATCGTGCCGCAGCAGCCGCCGATGATGCGCGCGCCGCAGTCGCGGGCGAGCACGGCATAATCGGCCATCAGTTCCGGCGTGCCGTCGTAATGGATGTGGCCGTGCACGAATTTCGGGATGCCGGCATTGCCCTTGGCGATCACCGGCAGCGTGGGGTTCTCGGCGGTGAAGCCGAGCACCGTGCGCAGGAGGTCGGCAGCGCCGACCCCGCAGTTCGCGCCGAAGGCGAGCGGCGCCCAGGGCAGTTCGCCGACGAGCCGGACCATGTCGGCGGAGGTCACGCCCATCATCGTGCGGCCGGCGGTGTCGAAGCTCATGGTGCAGCACCAGGGAAAGCCGGTGCGGCCGATGCCGGTGGCCGCGGCGATCAGCTCCTCGGGCGCGGAGATGGTCTCGACCCAGAGCACGTCGACGCCGCCGTCGATCAGGCCGCGGGCCTGTTCCTCGAACATCTGGGCGGCGTCCTCGATGGAGAGGGTGCCGACGGGCTGCATGATCTCGCCGGTCGGGCCCATCGAGCCCGCGACCACCACCGGGCGGCCGGCGGCCTCGGCGGCCTCGCGCCCGATCTCGGCGGCGATGCGATTGAGGGTGTGGACCCGGCCCTCCGCCTCGTGCAGCTTCAGCCGGCTCGCGTTGCCGCCGAAGCTGTTGGTCAGGAAGAGATCGCTGCCGGCGCCGATCGCACCGTCGTAGAGCGCGCGGATCTTCGCGGGCTCGCGCTCGTTCCAGAGCTCCGGCGCCTCGCCGGCCTCGAGCCCCATGTTGAAGAGATTGGTGCCGGTCGCCCCGTCGGCGAGCAGCCAGTGGCGTTCGGCCAGCAGGTCCTGCAAGAGCGATGACATCGGGTGCCTCCGGGGGGTTGGGACTTCAGGCCTGTTGCAGGGTGGATTGCGCGGCGGCGCGCAGGCGCGCGACCATGGCGCGCAGGCCGTTCGAGCGCTGCGAGGAAAGGTGCTGGTCGAGGCCGAGGCGCGCGAGCTGTGCCTGGGCGTCGGTCTCGATGACGGCAGCGGGATCGAGGCCGCCGTAGAGCGCGCGCAGCACCGCGATCAGGCCACGCACGATCATCGCGTCGCTGTCGCCGCGGAAGTCGAAGCGCGCGGAGGGCCCCGAGCCGGTGATGTCGGGCACGAGCCAGACCTGGCTCGCGCAGCCCTCGACCTTCGTGGCCGGGACCTTCAGCGCATCCTCGAGCGGGGGCATCGCCTTGCCGAGTTCGATGACGTAGCGGTACCGGTCCTCCCAGTCGTCGAGGAGGGCGAAGTCTTCGGCGATTTCCTCGAAGCGGGGCGTGGCCAAGGTCGGTTCCGGAGCGTGCTGCGGGTTGCCCCGTGATGTAAGCCGTCATCGGGCCGAGGTCCAGAGCGGGGGCGGCGTCCCGGGTGCGGTGTCTGCGAAAACGGCCCCCGCGGGCGCGAATGCGCTTTCCAAGTGCTGCGCCAGCGGCTATCCCGAACCCGATGAGGCAGAGCGGATTTCTCGGGATGCGCAAGGGTTTGGTGCTGCTCGTCGCGGCGGCGATGCTGTCGGGCTGTTCGGTTCCCCTGCCCGGCTTCCTGCGCCCGGCCCCGCCGGAACAGGTCGCCGAGGTCCGGACGCAGACGGGACTGCTGGTCGCACCCGACGGCACGGTGCTGATGCCCGCGCTGCGGCTGGCCGATCTCGACCGCGGGGTCCGGGGCTTCATCATCCGCGCGGAGAGCATTGCGCCGACCCAGGGCTTCTTCGGCGCCGAGCTCCGCCCCCTGGCCCAGGAGAGCCCGGAGGTACTGGTGCTGGAGTTCCGCGCCCGTCCGCCGGCGGGCGAGGCGCCGGTCGGGGCCGAGCGCACGCGGGTGCTGACCGCAGGCTATTTCCTGCGCAACCGGGCGGCGACGAACATCAGCAGGGTGATCGTCGTGAGCGGCAGCAATTCGGCGACGCTGAACCTGCGCTGAGCGCGTCGAGGCCCGGCGGCGTCAGGTCCGGCGGCGTCAGGCCCGGCGGTCGGCGAGCGGGACCACCTCGACGGCGCTGCCCCGGGCGGAGAGCGCGATCTCGCCGCGTTTGAGCCGCAGGGCGTCGCGGCCGAAGACCTCGAACCGCCAGCCGGAGAGGGCGGGCACGTCGGGGGCGTCCTCGGCGGCGATGGCGTCGAGTTCGGCCGCGTTGGCGATCAGCTTCTGCGCGACGCCGGTGGCATCGGCGCGGGCCTTGAGAAGGACGCGCAGAAGGTCCGCCAGCGCCTCGGTGCCCGGCTTGCGCGCCGGCGCCTCGCGCAGGTCGGGCAGGTCGGCGGGGCCGACGGTCTCGGCCCGGGCGATGGAGGCGAGGATGCCCTCGGCGATCTCGCCGCGGCGGGCCTCGCGCAGGAGGAGCCGGGACTTTCCGAGATCCTCGAGATTGCGCGGCCGGTTGGCGGCGAGTTCCATCAGCGCGTCGTCCTTCAGGATGCGCGAACGCGGCAGGTTGCGGGCCTGGGCGGTGGCCTCGCGGTAGCGGGCGAGCTCGCGCATGGCGGCGACGAAGCGCGGCGACTGCGAGCGGGCCTTTAGCCGCTGCCAGGCGTCGGCGGGGTCGGCGCGGTAGGTCGCGGGATCGGTCAGCACGCTGAGTTCCTCGGTGACCCAGCCCTCGCGGCCCGATTCGGCCAGCTGCTTGGCGAGGCGCTCGTAGATCTTGCGCAGATGGGTGACGTCGGCCAGCGCATAGGTCATCTGCGCGGGTGTCAGCGGCCGGCGGCTCCAGTCGGTGAAGCGCGAGGACTTGTCGACCTGGGCGCGGGCGATCTGGCGCACGAGCGTCTCGTAGCTGACCTGATCGCCATAGCCGCAGACCATCGCCGCGACCTGGGTGTCGAAGAACGGCTGCGGGATCACGCCGTCGAGGGTGTAGAAGATCTCGAGGTCCTGGCGCGCGGCGTGGAAGACCTTCACCACCGCGGGGTCGCGGAAGAGCTCGTAGAGCGGCGAGAGGTCGAGCCCCTCGGCCAGGGTGTCGACGAGCACCGCGCCCTCGTCGCCCTTGCCGGGGCGGGCGAGCTGCACGAGGCAGAGCTGGGCGTAATAGGTCCGCTCGCGCAGGAACTCGGTATCGACGGTGACGTAGGGGAAGTCTCGCGCCTCGGCGCAGAACCGCGCGAGCGCGTCGGTTTCGGTGATCGGCGTCACGGGCGGCGTCCGCGGCGGGGGGTCGGCATGCGGCGGCGGGCCGGAGCCGCCGCCTCGGGGATCGCTGGAATAACAGTGGCTTGCAAGGCTGCTCGGCTCCTCTGGCTGGCTTTCTCTTGGCACAGCCGCCGGTGACGCGCAAGCGTCGGCGGAGTCATGGCAGCCGGACCGCGAGTGCGCGGCTGGGCGCGGTCTCGGGGCGGCCGGGCATCGAGACGTAGAAGGGCGTGCGTTCGAGCTCGACCAGCCGTCCGGAGGCGGCGAGGCGGTCGAGGCCGGCCTCGAAGCCCTCGGCCCAGGTCCGGTCCTTGACGGTCAGGACGACGACCCCGCCGGGGCGCACCACGCGCAGGAGGCCCTCGAAGGCCTCGAAGCCGACATGGCCGGTGGTGAAGACCCCCGCGCTGATCACCGCGGCGAAGGCGCCGTCGGCAAAGGGCAGGTCGCCGCCGAGAAGGCCGCGGTGGAGCCTGCGGTAGACGCCCTTGCGCTCGGCCACGCGCAGCATGCCCTCGGAGATGTCGATGCCCTCGGCATGGGGATAGCCCACGAGGCCGAGCCATTCGCCGACGAGGCCGGTGCCGCAGCCGGCATCGAGGATCGGCGCCGCGCCCCGCGGCAGGTGCCGGGCGAGCAGCGCGAGGCAGATCGCGGGGTGGCGGTAGCCGAGGGATGCCATCTCGGCGTCGTAGCCCTCGGCCCATCCGTCGTAGGTGCGGGCGATCTCCTCGGGTCGGGTGGCGGCATAGACCGCCTTCAGGTTGTCGGTTTCGTCCCTGTCCTGCATGGGCCCCCTGCCCCGGTTGCATCGTCGTCCGGGGGGATCATAGTCTCGGCGCCGGCGGGGGTGAACCCTCGCGGGACAGAAAGGTGGCGGGATGGCGGCGGAGGAAGACGAGGCACTGGCGGCGCTGCGGGCGGTCCCGGGGTACGAGGTGGCGGGCGACGGCGGCGTCGTGCGGCTCGGCGGGCTGACGAACCGGGTCTACCGGGTGGAGACGACGCGCGGGCCGGTGGTGCTGCGCCTGCCTGGCGCGGGGACGGAGGCCTATATCGACCGCGCGGTCGAGGCGGTGAACGCGCGCGCGGCGGCGCGGGCCGGCGTCTCGCCCGAGGTGCTGCATTTCGGGGCGGACGGCGTGATGCTGACCGCGCATGTGGAGGGCGTGACCATGACGCCCGAGCGGTTCCGCAGCGCCCGCGGCGCGCCGGCCCGGGCGGCGCTGGCGCTGCGCCAGCTGCATCGGAGCGGGGTGGCGTTCGACTTCCGGTTCGAGCTCTTCGCGATGATCGACAACTATCTCAAGGTGCTCGACGGGCTCGGGGCGGAGCTACCGGAGGGTTACCACGACGTGGTGGCGGAGGCGGGCGCGGTGCGCGCGGTGTTCGACGCGAGCCCCGTTGCGCTCGCCCCCTGTCACTGCGATCCGCTCTGCGAGAACTTCATCGATACGGGTGCGCGGATGTGGGTGGTCGACTGGGAATATTCGGGGATGAACGATCCGCTGTGGGACCTGGGCGATCTGGCGGTGGAGGCGGGATTCGGGCCCGAGCAGGAGCGCGAGATGCTGGAGGCCTATTTCGACGGTCCGCCCTCGCCCGCCGAGCACGGCCGCGTGGTGATCCACAAGGCGATGTGCGACCTCCTCTGGACGCTCTGGGGGTTGATCCAGCATGCGAACGGCAATTCCGCCGACGACTTCTGGGCCTATGCGACGGGGCGTTTCGAGCGGTGCAAGGCGCTGATGGCGGACCCGGCCTTCGCGGCGCATCTGGAGGCGGTGCGGCGGGGTTGAGCGGGTGCGAGAAATTGCGCGCGGCCCCTCTTGCCACCGCCGGACGAGCCTGTATATAGGCGCGCAGGAAGCGGGTGTAGCTCAGGGGTAGAGCACAACCTTGCCAAGGTTGGGGTCGAGGGTTCGAATCCCTTCGCCCGCTCCAAGCAAATCCCCAGATTTGCGGTTCAAGTTCAGGGCGCCGAGAGGCGCCCTGACTTCTTTTCAGGTCCGGTAATGCATGGTGGGGACCGGCCGGGGGATCCGGGCGGGTGTGGCCGACGCGAATCCCCCTGCCGTGTGTTTCAGCCCGGGCGGTACACCCGGCTCGCCTCGGGGTCGTCGGTGGCGGCGGGCAGAGCCGCGAGTTCGGCCAGCGCGGATACGGGCAGGTCGGCACTGCCCCAGGCGAGGGTCTCGGCGACGCGGTCGGGTTTCGAGACTCCGACGATCGTCGAGGTGATCCGCGGGTCGCGCATCGAGAAATTCAGCGCCGCCGCACCGGGGGCGATGCCATGACGGGCGCAGATCGCCTCGATGCGGCGCACGGGCTCGAGCGCCGTGTCCTCCACCAGCTGGTAGGTCAGGCGCGGCATCCGGGCGCTGCCCTTGGCGAGCACGCCGCCCGCATAGGGCGCCGCATTCAGGATGGCGATGCCGTTCGCATGGGCGTAGTCGAACATCTCGTCGGCGGAGCGGTTGAGCAGCGTGAAGCGATTGTGGCTGATCAGCGCGTCGAACGGCCAGTCGCGGAGGATGGGGAACATCATGTCGATCCGGCCCATGGCGAGGCCGACGGCCTGGGCGAGGCCCTCTTCCTTCATCCGGAAGAGTTCGTCGATCGCGCCGCCCTTGCCGGTGATCTCGGTCAGGTCGCGGGCGTGCTCGGGATCGTGCAGGTGAAGGAGCGGGATGCGGTCGAGGTTCAGCGCGGTCAGGCTTTCCTCGAGCGAACGCCGGGCGCGGTCTGCGTCGAAGCGGCCGGTCTCCATGTCGCGGTCGAGCTTGGTCGACAGCACGAAGCCCGCCGGCAGGCCGCCACGGACCCGGATCGCCTTGCCGATGCGTTCCTCGCTGCGCCCGAAGCCGTAGTTCCGCGAGGTGTCGAGGAAGTTCACCGGGCCGTCGAAGATCGCGTCGATGGTGGCGAGGGCGCGGTCCTCGTCCACGCCGTAGCCGTAGGTGTCGGGCATGTCGCCGAGGGCGGAGGCGCCGAAGCAGAGCGGCGTGACCGCGAGCCCCGTGTTGCCGATCCTGCGTTTTTCCATGTCCTGTCTCCTCAGATCGATCCGGCCTCGACCATGTAGTTGTTGGCCGTGCACATCGCGGCGTCGTCCGAGGCGAGGAAGACGACCATGCGCGCCACGTGCACCGGCTCGATCAGGTCGGGCAGGCATTGGCGCGCGCGGTGCTTCTCGAGCGCCTCCGGGGTGGCCCAGAGGGTCTTTTGCCGCTCGGTCATGATCCAGCCGGGCACGACGGTGTTGACGCGGATCCGGTGCCGGCCGAGGTCGCGGGCCATGGTGCGGGTCAGGCCGTGGACCGCCGATTTCGCGGTCGCATAGGCGGGGAAGCCGCCGCCGGCCTCCCACCACGAGTTCGAGCCGATGTTGACGATCGACCCGCCGCCGGCCGCGATCATGTCGGGCGCGACGGCCTGGATGGCGAAGAACATGTGCCGGAGGTTCGTCGCCATGCGCTCGTCCCAGTAGTCGGGGGTCACGTCCTGCCAGTCGTGCCGGTCGTCACGGGCGGCGTTGTTGACGAGGACGGCGGGCGGGCCGAGCCGGTCCCGGAGCGCCGCGAAGGCCGCGCGCAGGGCGTCGATGTCGCGCAGGTCGCAGGTCTCGAAGGCGATCTCGCCTTCGGTCGCGGCCACGAGAGTCTCGCTCGCCGCGCGGTCGAGGTCGATGAAGCCGACCCGGCTGCCCTGGGCGGCGAAGGCCTTGACGATCTCGGCGCCGATGCCCGAGGCGCCGCCGGTCACGAGGACGGTGCGCCCTTTCAGGCTCGGATAGCTGGCGAACTGCATGGATGTCCCCTCAAAGGTGTAGCGGCGCGGGGGCCCCGCGTCGCCACGCTTCGCGGACTGCCCCCGCGTCAGTTGACGCAGGTGTCGATGTTGTCGCTCGTGCAGACGTCGAGGCCGGTGTAGATCGGATCCTCGACCTCGTTGCCCTGGACGATCTCGCGCAGGATGTACATCGCCTGGTGGCCCATTTCAAAGGGGCGCTGGCCGACGAGGCCGCTGCCGAGACCGTCGCGCGTCTGCTGGAGCTGCATCGGCAGGGTGTCGGCGACCACGATCGTCAGATCGCCCGAGGCGAGCCTTTCCGCATAGGGTGCGGCGGCCTGGCGATAGGCGTTGTCGAACCACTGGGTGAAGGCGCCGGTCGACAGGAAGGCGGTCAGGCCGGGGTTCGCCGCGAGGATGTCGCTCATGCCCTGGACGGCGACGTTGCCGTCGTCGTTGGTGACGAGCGGGCAGCCCGAGATCTCGGTCCAGCCGCCCTCGCCCGTGAGCATGTTCCCGGGCGGGTCGCCGAGGTCCATGCCGGACAGCGTCTCGCGCGCGCCGAGGAGCCGTTCGTTGTGGTTCGCTGCCGCCGCGCCGCCGGTCTGGAGGCAGATGGTGCCGCCGTCGGGGTGGCGGGCCTTCACGATCTCGGCGAGGTTGCGGCCGATGTCGTAGTTGAACGTGCCGATATAGGTCCGGCGCAGGCCCGCATCCTCGGGCAGGAGGTCGGAATCCCAGGTGATCACCGGGATGCCGGCGGCCTCGGCCTCGCGCAGGACCCGCGCCATGGCCGGTGCGTTCGACGGGGCGACGGCGATCCCGTCGACGCCCCGGGTGATGAGGTCCTGCACGATCTGGACCTGTTCGAGCTCGGTATGCTCGCCCGGGCCGATGTATTCGCAGGTGACGTCGTCGAGCTCCTCCTGGGCCTTGAAGCAGCCGTCGCGCGCGAGGTCGAAGAAGGGGTTGTTCATCGCCTTCGGGACCAGCGCGAAGGTATAGTCCTGCGCGTGGGCCGCGCCGGCAAGGGCCACGAGGGCGGTCGCTGCAAGTAGTCTCTTCATCGTTTTTCCTCCCTATGGATCTTCAGTGCAAGTGGATGGGGTCATTTACCCCGGCGATTGCGGATCTGTTCCAGAACCACTGCGAGGATCAGGAAGAGACCCACAAAGAATTGCTGCCAGAACGCCGGAATCCCGGCCAGCAGCAGCGAATTCCGGATCAGCTCGACCAGTGCAGCGCCGATCGGCGGGCCGAGGGCATAGACCACGCCGCCCATCAGGTTTGCGCCCCCGATCACGGTGGCCGCGATGACGTTCAGCTCCCAGCTGACGCCCATGCCGTTGGTGGCGGAGCCCGTGTAGCCGATGAACATGAAGGCGGCGAGCCCGGTGCACATCGAGCAGACCACGTAGACCGAGACGAGCACCCGCTCGACGGGGATGCCGGCGAGCTTCGCCGCCTGGGCGTTGCCGCCGATGGCGATCACCCAGCGGCCCCATGCGGAGTAGCGCCAGACCCACCAGAACACCGCGCAGAGGACGACGAGGACCCAGACGACGTTCGGCACGCCGAGCACGCTGCCCCCGCCGATCCACAGGAACAGCTCCTGGTCGGGGCCGAAGTTGTAGATCATCTTGTTGTCGCTAAGCACCATCGCGATCGACCGCGCCATGGCGAGCATGCCGAGCGTGACGACGAAGGGTGCGATCCGCAGATAGGCGATGAGGACGCCGTTGATGAAGCCGACGATGGCCGCCGTCAGCATGCAGACGAGGAACCCGGCCTCGATCCCCCAGTTGCTCTGCATCGTCAGGCCGAGCGTGATCGCGCAGAGGCCGAGCAGCGAGCCCACCGACAGGTCGATGCCGGCGGTGCAGATCACCGCCGACATGCCGAGCGCCATGATGCCGAAGAACGCGAAGTTCCGGGTGATGTTGAAGAGGTTGCGCTCGGTCATGAACGCGTCGGAGACGAAGGTCATCACGAAGGCGATGGCGAGGATCGCCATGAACACCCAGAACGGCTGGGTGCGCATGACCGCCCTGAGGCCCGAGACCTCCTGGCGGGAGGTGATGCTCTCGTCGATCGCGGCGTGATCCTTTCGCTCCGCGTCCGTGGTCCCGCGGGCCGGTTGGCGAGGGAGCTGCCGGTCTGTGGGAATGTCGGTCATGCTGCTTCGATCGCTCCGATGATCAGGCCGGTGACTTCCTCGGGGGTGGTTTCGTCGATGCGCTTGTCGGCGACCTTGGTGCCGCGGCGCAGCACCGCGACGCGGTCGCAGACCTCGAAGACGTCAGGCATCCGGTGGCTGACGAGGATCACCGCGTGGCCGGTCTCCTTCAGCCGCCGGATCAGGGCGAGCACCTCGGCGACCTGGCGGACCGAGATGGCGGCGGTGGGCTCGTCCATCAGCACGAGCTTCGGGTCCGAAAGCCGGGTGCGGGCGATCGCCACGGCCTGGCGCTGGCCGCCGGACATGCGCTGGACGAGGTCGCGGGGGCGCGTCTCGGACTTGAGCTCGGCGAAGAGCTCGCCCGCCCGCCTGTACATGGCGGCGTAGTCGAGCATCGAGATCGGGCCGAACTTCTTCTTCAGTTCCCGCCCGAGAAAGACGTTCGCGGCGGCGGTGAGGTTGTCGCAGAGCGCGAGGTCCTGGTAGACGATCTCGATGCCCGCCTTGCGCGCGTCGATGGGCTTGTGGAACTCCACCTGGCGGCCCTCGATCCGGATCTCGCCCGAGGTCGGCCGGAAATTGCCCGCGATGATCCGCATCAGCGTCGACTTGCCGGCGCCGTTGTCGCCCATCAGGCCCACGGCCTCGCCCGGCGCGATGGAGAGGTCGACCCCGTTCAGGGCGTGGATGGCCCCGAAGCTCTTGGTCACCTTGTCCAGTTCGAGCAGGTTCATGTCTCCCCCCTGTGGTGCCGCCCCTGTCAGGCCCGGAGTTTTTCCGCCGGTGCCGGTGCCTGGCCGTCGTAGCCGCCCCAGACCGACTGGTCGAACTGGATGATTGAACCGGTCAGGATGCCGCTGTCGTCGGAGGCCATCCACAGGACCGCGCGGGCGACCTCCTCCGGGTCGAGGAGGCGGCCGAACGGCAGGGAGGCGCGGGCCTTCTCTTCCCAGTCGGGATCGCCGGATTCGCGCAATTGCAGGGCGCGTTCGTGGTCGGAGGCCATCCAGCCGATGTCGAGCTGGTTGACGTGGATCCGGTTGCGCATGAGCGCGAAGCCCGCGTGGCGGGTCAGCGTGGCGAGCGCGCCCTTCGAGGCGCTGTAGGCGGCGAGGAAGGGCTGGCCGGCGCGCGCCGAGGTGGAGCCGATGTTGACGATGCGGCCCTCCGCCCCCTCGCGCTCCATCACCCCGATCGCATCCTGCATCAGGAAGAACGGCGCGCGGACGTTGACGGCGAACATGGTGTCGAAGAGTTCCGGCGAGGTGTTCAGCAGGTTGCCGCGGTCGGTCAGGCCGGCGGCGTTCACCAGGATGTCGAGCCGGCCGAAGCGTTCGTCCGCCGCGGGCACGATGCGCCGCACGTCCTCCATTCGCGCAAGGTCGGCTGCAACCATCTCTACCGGCACGCCGGTCTCCTCGGTGACGGACCGTGCTACCTTCTCGCCCCTTGCCCGGTCGCGCCCGACGATGGCGATGCCGGCGGCCCCGGCCCGCGCGAAGAGCCTCGCGACCGCCGCGCCCAGCCCCTGGGTTCCGCCGGTGACCACGGCGACCTTACCATCGATACGGTTCATGAAGCGACCTCGTATTGTGCCTCGGACAGCAATCGCGCGAGTTCGGCATGGCCGATCCGGGCCATGCGGAGCGGCGGGTTGGGCCTCGGGTCCTGCTCGGCCTCGACGACGAACCAGCCCTGATAGCCGTGATCGGCGAGGCGGCGGACGATCCGGCCGAACGGCAGGTCTCCGTCGCCGGGCACGGTGAAGACCCCCTGCACCACCGCGTCGAGGAAGCTGTCGTGCGAGCGGTCCAGCCGTTCGAGAACCGACTGGCGCACGTCCTTGGTGTGGACATGGCCGATGCGCCGGTGGTGGCGGTCGATCACGCCGAGGACGTCGCCGCCGGCCATGTGCAGGTGGCCCGTGTCGTACAGAAGCCTCACCGCCTCGCCGGTCGCGTTCATGAAGGCGTCGATTTCCGGTTCGGTCTCGATCGCCGCGGCCATGTGGTGGTGGTAGGCGATGGGCATCCCCTGCCCCGCGCACCATTCGGCGAAGGCGGTCATCCTGCGCCCGTAGGCCTTCATCTCTGCCGCATCGAGCCGCGGCTTCGCGGCGAGGGGCTTCGCGCGGTCGCCCTGGATCGAGCGTGCGGTCTCGCCATAGGCGATGCAGGGCGCGCCGGCGGCGATGAAGAAGTCCATCTGCGCGCGGATGCGGTCCTTCTCGGCCTCGATGTCGCCGTCGAGCAGAAGGCCCGAGAACCAGCCGCCGCAGACCGAGATGCCGTGGCGGTCGAGGATCGGGCCGAGCGCGGCCATGTCCATCGGGAACCGCCGGCCCGTCTCCATGCCGGTGAAGCCCGCCTCGGCGGCCTGGCGCAGGCATTCCTCGAGGCCGACGTCGTCGGACAGTTCCGCGAGGTCGTCGTTCCACCAGGCGATGGGCGCGATGCCGAGGCGGGCCCGGAGCATCGCCTCAGACACCCTCGCGCAGCCCGGTACGGAAGGCTTCCTGCGCCGCGCGCGCCTTGCGCACGCTCTCCCGTTCGGAGACCTCGGGGGATCCGACGTACCAGCCGGCACCGCCCTCGGTCCAGGCATGGGCGTCGGAGGCGATGGTCAGGACGGTCGTCCGGTCGGTGCCCTGTGCCCATTCCATCGCCGCCTCGAGATCGGCGAGGCTGCCGCAGTGCCGGGCGAGCGCGCCCATCGATTCCGCGTGTTTCGCGAAATCGACGTGCGGCGGCTCCCGCCCGTTCGCGCCGCGGATGTCGCGCAGGAGGTTGTTGAAGCCCGGCAGCCCCATGCTGGTCTGGAGCCGGTTGATCACCGCGAAGCCGCCGTTGTCGCAGACCACGACGATCATCTTGTGGCCCGAGAGGACCGAGGAATAGATGTCGGAGTTCATCATCAGGTAGGACCCGTCGCCCACGAGGACGATCGGCGTGCCCCTGCCCCCCTTGGCCATCGCGTGGCCCCAGCCGGCGGCGATCTCGTAGCCCATGCAGGAATAGCCGAATTCGAGGTCGAAGGTGTCTGGCGCCTTCACCCGCCAGTTCTTGACCGTCTCGCCCGGCAGGCCGCCCGCCGCGGTGATCATGGTGTCCTCGGGCCGCGCCATGCGGTTCACCACGCCGATGACCTGCGCGTAGCTCGGCAGCTCGGCGTTCGTCGGCGCCTGGCCGGCGTCGATCCTCCGGTTCCAGTCGGCGTAGAGCCGGCGCGCCTCGGCCATCCGGGAGGCGTCGCAGGTCCAGTCGCCGAGGGCCGCGTCGAGCTCGTGCAGCGATTCGAGCGCGTCGCCCACCACCGGCAGCGCCCGGTGCTTCATCGCGTCGAAGCGGGCGGCGTTGATGCAGATGAGCCGCGCATCGCGGGCGAAGGTCGTCCACGAGCCGGTCGTGAAGTCCTGAAGGCGCGTGCCGACCGCCAGCACCACGTCGGCGTCGAGCGCGAGTTCCATCGCCGCATCCGTGCCCTCGATCCCGAGCGCGCCGACATAGGCGGGATGGTCGTGGACCACCGCGCCCTTGCCGGCGATGGTCTCGGCCATGGGAATGCCGCGGGCGCTGGCCATGCGCGCCAGCGCCTCGCCCGCGCCGGAATAGCGCACGCCGCCGCCGGAGACGATCAGCGGCCTGCGCGACGTCCGCAGAAGGGCGGCCGCCGCCGCGACCTGGTCGCGCGAGGGGCGCGGGCGCGGGATCGTCCAGACCCGTTCCTCGAAGAAGGCGCGCGGGTAGTCGTAGGCCAGTTCCTGCGTGTCCTGCGGCAGGGCGATGAAGGCCGGGCCGCAATCGGCCGGGTCGAGCAGGGTCGCCACCGCCTGCGGCAGCGAGGACAGGATCTGCGCGGGGTGCACGATCCGGTCCCAGTAGCGGCTGACCGGCCTGAAGGCGTCGTTCACCGTGATCGAGGGATCGCCGAAATGCTCGACCTGCTGGAGGACCGGGTCGGGCAGCCGGTTCACGTAGGTGTCGCCGGCAAGCAGGAGCACCGGCAGGCGGTTGGCATGCGCCACCCCGGCCGCCGTCACCATGTTGGTCGCACCGGGGCCGACGGAGGTGGTGGCCACCATGATCTGCCGCCGCAGACGGGCCTTGGCATAGGCGATCGCGGCCAGCGTCATGGACTGTTCGTTCTGGCCGCGCCACGTCGGCAACCGGTCCTCCACCTCGATCAGCGCCTCCGACAGGCAGGTGACGTTGCCGTGGCCGAAGATGCCGAAGACGCCGGCGAAGAGCGGCTCGCGCCGTCCGTCGATCTCGGTGAACTGCGCGCAGAGATGGCGGACCAGGGCCTGGGCCATGGTCAGACGCACGGTGCTTGCGGTCATTGGAATCCCCCCGACGACTGCATTAACCCTTACGAAATGATCGTTGACAATGCAACTACTTCGCAACGATCATTGCGCCGAGACATCTGGCGCACCGGCTTCGGGGGAGGAGAACATGCTCAGGATCGCGGTGCTCGGCTGCGGGCGGATCGGGCGCATGCATGCGGCCAATATCGCGGCGCATCCGCGGGCTGCGCTCGCCGGGGTCTACGACGTGCAGGGCGCGGCGGCCGAGGCGGTTGCGGCGGAGAACGGCGTCACGAATTTCGCCTCGGCCGAGGAGGTCTTCGCCTCGGCCGATGTGGACGCGGTCCTGGTTGCATCCGCGACCCCGACCCATGCCGGCTACATCGAGGCGTCGGTCGCCGCGCGGAAGCCCGTGTTGTGCGAGAAGCCGATCGACCTGTCGCTCGCCCGGGTGAACGAGACCGCGCGGAAGGTCGCGGACGCGGGCGTGCCGATCCAGATCGGCTTCAACCGCCGCTTCGACCCCGGGCACCGCGCCGCGCGCGAGGCCGCGGCCTCGGGCGAGATCGGCGCGCTGCACCAGGTCGTCATCACCTCGCGCGATCCGGGGATGCCGCCACGGTCCTATTACGAGGTGGCCGGCGGGCTCTTCCGCGACATGGTGATCCACGATTTCGACCTCGCCCGGTACATGCTGGACGAGGAGCCGGTCGAGGTCTTCGCCATCGGCGGGCGGCTGATCGACCCCGCGCTGATGGACGAGCTCGACGACTACGACAGCGCGATGGTCGTCATGCGCACGGCCAGCGGGAAGCAGTGCCACATCAACGCCTCGCGCGCCTCGACCTATGGCTACGACCAGCGGGTGGAGCTGCTGGGCGACGGCGGCATGGTGCAGAGCCTCAACCGCAGGCCGCACGAGCTGCGCAGGTTCGGCGCGCGGCAGGTCGAGGCGGGTGAGCCGTATCTGGAGTTCTTCATCGAGCGCTATCGCCAGGCGTTCGATGCCGAGATCGACGCCTTCGTCGACACCGTCCTGAACGGCGCGCCCGTGCAGGCGAGCTTCGAGGACGGCCGGCGGGCGCTCGTCCTCGCCGAGGCGGCGATGAAGTCGGCGCGGGAGGGGCGCATGGTCAGGGTCGGGGAAGTGGACTGATGGACGGACGGTTCGCGGTCCGCCGGCACGGGGTGCGGGGATGTACCGGAACAAGGTGAGGCAGCTCTGGTCCGAGGGCCGGCCGGTGCTGCACGGCTGGCTCTCGATCGGCAATCCGTTCACGGCCGAGATCATGGCCGCGCAGGGCTATGACGCGATCAGCATCGACCTGCAGCACGGCGCGCTCGACTATTCGAGCCTCCTGCCGATGTTCCAGGCGATGCGCGCCTCGGGCGTAGGACTTGGCGCGCGGGTGCCGTGGCGCGAGCCGGGCGCGATCATGAAGGTCCTCGACGCGGGCGCGATGACCGTGATCTGCCCGATGATCGGCACCGCCGAGCAGGCCGCGGAATTCGTGAGCTACCTGCGCTATCCGCCGCGGGGCCAGCGCAGTTTCGGGCCGACCCGCGCCGGCTTCGCCATGCCGGGATATGGCGTGGCGATGAACGACGAGATCGTGGGCCTTGCGATGATCGAGACCGCGGAGGGGGTCGCGAACCTCGAGGCGATCGCCGCGACCCCGGGGCTCGACGGCATCTATGTCGGACCCGCCGACCTGACCCTCGGCACGCAGGGCGGACGCCTGCCGCCCGGCTTCGACCGGGAAGAGCCGGAGATGGTGGAGCTGATCCGGCACATCGCGAAGGTCTGCGCGGCGAACGGGATCCGGGCCTGCCTGCACTGCGGCACGCCGGAATACGCCGCGAAGGCGATCGGCTGGGGCTACAGCCTGACGACCGTCGGGGGTGACGCGCGGCTGCTCGCCGCGGCGGCGGCGGCGAGCGTGGGGCGGTTCCGCGCACTGACATCGGGCGACGCCGGGGGAGGCGACTGATGCCCCATGTCCTCGTCGCGGGTCCGCTCCACCCTTCCGGCCGCGCGCTACTCGACCGGGCGCCGGGCGTGACGGTGCGCTATCTCGACGAGACGTCGGAGCGGAGCCTCGCCGCGCATGTCGCCGGGGCCGACGCGGTCCTTCTGCGGACGCAGCCGATGTCGGCCGCGACGGTGGCGCGGGCGGATCGGCTGAGGATCGTGGCGCGGCATGGGGTCGGGTACGACGCGGTGGATGTCGAAGCCCTGAACGCGCGGGGCATCGCGCTGGCGGTGTGCGGCGACGTCAATTCCGCCGCGGTCGCGGAACACGCCTGCATGATGATCCTCGCCGCCGCGAAACGCGCGCTGCGGGCCGACGGCGCGGTGCGGCGGGGCCCGTGGGAATGGCGCAACCGGCTGGAGGCCCGCGACCTCAGCGGGTGCCACCTGTTGCAGATAGGCTTCGGGCGCATCGGCCGGCACATCGCGCGGATGATGGCAGGCTTCGGGCTTTCGATCCGCGCCTACGATCCCTTCCTGGCGGCGGGTCGCTGGCCGGACGAAGGGGTGGAGCCCGTCGCGGACCTCGGCGAGGGGCTCGCCTGGGCCGATATCGTCTCGCTGAGCGTGCCGGGCGGCGACAGGCCCGTGATTGGGCGGGCGGAGCTGGCCGCGGCGCGGGACGGCGTGGTCATCGTCAACACCGCCCGCGGCGGCGTCGTCGACGAGGCCGCGCTGGTCGAGGCGCTGGAGGCGGGCAAGGTGGGCGCGGCCGGGCTCGACGTGTTCGAAAGCGAACCCCTGCCCCGCGACCACCCGCTGAACCGGTACGACCAGGTGATCCTGTCGCCGCATATCGCGGGCCTGACGGCGGGCGCCGCCGAGCGCATGGCGATCGCGTCGGCGAGAAACATCCTGGACTTCTTCGACGGCAGGATCGATTCCCGGCTGATCGTCAACAGGGAGCACCTCGCCCGTGTCGAAACCTGACCTCCGCGTGGGCCTCATCGGCACCGGCTTCATGGGCCGGGCGCATGCCTTCGGGTTCTCCGCCGCGCCGCGCACCTTCGACCTGCCGAGGGGCATCGTGCTCGCCACCGTCGCCGACGTAACCGACGCGGCCGCGGCGCGGGCGGCGCGCGCCTACGGATTCGCGAAGGCCACGGCCGACTGGCGCGACATCATGGACGATCCCGCGATCGACGTAGTCTCGGTCACGGCGCCGAACGCGCTGCACAAGGAGATGTCGCTCGCCGCCATCGCGGCCGGCAAGCACGTCTATTGCGAGAAGCCGCTCGCGCCGCTGGCCGAGGATGCCCGCGAGATGGCCGAGGCAGCCGAGGCCGCGGGCGTCAGGACGCAGGTGGGGTTCAACTACCTCTGCAATCCGATGTTCGGCCTCGCGCGGGAGATGATCGCAGCCGGAGAGCTCGGCGAGATCCGCGGCTATCGCGGGCTGCACGCGGAAGACTACATGGCCGACGAGACCGGTCCCTTCACCTTCCGCCACGACCCGGCGGGCGGGGGTGCGCTGGCCGATCTCGGCAGCCATGCGCTCGCCACGGCGGAGTTCCTGCTCGGGCCGATCACCGAGGTCATGGGCGATTGCGTCACGATGATCGGCGCGCGTCCCGACGGCCGGGGCGCCCGCCGTTCCGTCGAGGTCGACGACGTCGGGCGCGCGTTCCTGCGGTTCGCGAACGGCGCGACCGGGTCGATCGAGGGCAACTGGATCTCCACGGGCCGCAAGATGCAGCACGACTTCGAGGTCTATGGCTCGAAGGGCGCGCTGGTGTTCGCGGGCGAGCGGCTGAACGAGTTGCATTTCTTCGACGCGCGCGACGGGGCCGGGCGGCAGGGCTTTCGCAGGATCGAGGCGGGGCCGGCGCACCCGCCCTACGGCGCCTTCATCGTGGCGCCGGGCCACCAGATCGGTTTCAACGATCTCAAGACGATCGAGGTCGCGGGCTTCGTCCGCGCGATCGCCGGAGAAGGCCCCGAGCCGTTCAACTTCCGCGCCGGTCTGCGCATCCAGTCGCTCGTCGAGACGATCCAGCGGTCGTCGCGCGAACGGCGCTGGATCACGGTCACATAGGGAGGCCCGCTCGTGGCGAGCGGCAACAGGCTCGGCACCGCGGGCGAAGCGCCCCCCGAGAACTACGAGGATCTCATCCGGCTGATCCACGAGCGGTACGGCCAGATGAGCAAGACCTATCAGCGCATCGCGGAGTACCTGACCCAGAACCCCAACGAGGTCGCGGTCCAGTCGATCAACACCATCGCGGCCCGGTGCGGCATCCATGCCTCGAGCTTCGTGCGCTTTGCCCAGGCGCTCGGCTACAGCGGCTTCAAGAACCTGCAGGTGCTGTTCCAGCGGCGGCTGTCGACCGCCGCGCCGGGATTCGAGGCGCGCAAGAGGGCGCTGGAGGGAGAACTGCAGCTGCGCGAGGACCGCTGCGAATTCGGCTTCCTGCGCGACCTCGTGGTGCGCGACATCGCGTCGCTGCAGGACCTGCTGGAGACCGTCGGCGCCGCGGACCTCGTGCGGGCCAGCGACACGATCGCGGCGGCGGACACGCTCTACCTGGTCGGTCAGCTGCGCTCCGAGCCGGTGGTCGGCCTGATGCGCTACATCCTGACCATGCTCGGCAAGCGCTGCGTGTTGCTGGACGCGAGCGGGGGGCTCGCGACCCACATGGCGCGCACCATGAAGCCGACGGACGCCCTGATCGCGGTGTCCTTCCGCTTCTACGCCACCGAGGTCGTGAACATCGTCGAGGAGGCGGCGCGGGCCGGGGTTCCGGTGATCGCGATCTCGGACAGTTCGCTGTCGCCGCTGATGAAGTCGGCGCAGGTGCTCTTCGTCGTCCCCGAGCACGACTATACCTTCTCGCGCTCGCTGGCCGCGCCGATGTGCCTTTCGCAGGCACTGATGGTCAGCGTCGCGGCGCGGCTGCAGAGGAATTCGGAGGACCCGCGCATTCCCGTGGTCACGACGCGGTAGACGGCCCGGGCGCGGGCGGCCGCGGCGCTTGCCGGAATGGAATTTCTGTTCCAGATTGAGAATTCGGGACCACAACCGCGATCAGGGGAGTTCGAATGAGCCAGGCGGAGACTTTGCCGACCCCCGCGTCGATCGAGGAATTCGAGGCCCGGCTGCTCGCCGTCTCGGACACGCTGCCGAAGCGGCTGCGGCAATGCGCGGAGTTCGTGGGCGAGAACGCCGAGCGGATCGCGGTCTCGACGGTGGCGGAACTGGCCGCCTCGGCCGGGGTGCCGCCCTCGGCCTTCGTGCGCTTCTGCCAGATCCTCGGCTTTTCCGGCTTCTCCGAGATGCAGCGGCTCTTCCGCGAGGCCTATGCGCCGCGCTGGCCGGACTATCGCACGCGGATCGAATCGCTGCGCGGATCGGGACAGGACAGCGCCTCGGCGCTTCTCGTCGAATTCGTCGAGGCCGGGCGGCATTCGCTGGAAAACCTCGCGAATTCAGTGGATCAGGACAGTCTGGACGCGGCAGTGGAGATCCTCGCCGGGGCGCGGACGATCCATGTGGTCGGGTTCCGGCGGTCCTTTCCGGTGGCGAGCTACATGGCCTATGCGCTGGAGAAGATGGCAGTTCCGGCCATGCTGCACGGGGCGGTCGGGCATCTCGATTCGCGCCATGCCGTGGTCGCGGGGGATGCGATGATCGCGATCACCTTCGCCCCCTACACGCCGGCGACCGTCGATCTCGCCGCCCATGCCCGGCGCGAGGGGATTCCCGTCGTCGCGATCACCGATGCGCTGACGAGCCCGCTGCGCCGGCTCGGGGTCACCGCGCTCTCGGTCAGCGAGATCGACGTGGGCGCGTTCCGGGCGCTGTCCGCGACGCTGTCGCTCGCGCTGACGCTGGTGGTCGCGACGGGGGCGCGGCGGGCGAGAATGGAAAATCCTGCTTGCAACTGATCCGCAATGGATGGAACGTTCCATCTGTGAGTCGGGGGGAAGTTTCGAGACCGGCTCTCATGAGAACAAGTCCAGGGGAGAGAGACATGCCGAAGACACTGACCGCTGCCGCCGCCCTTCTGATCGGGCTCGGCGGCATCGCCGCGCCCGCCATGGCCGAGGGCGAACAGTTCGTGCTGATCAGCCACGCGCCGGATTCCGACAGCTGGTGGAACACCATCAAGAACGCGATCGCGGTCGCGGCCGAGCAGATGGACGTGCGCGTCGACTATCGCAATCCGCCGACTGGGGATCTCGCCGACATGGCCCGCATCGTCGAGCAGGCGACGGCGGCCGGCCCCGACGGGATCATAGTCACCATCGCCGATTTCGACGTGCTGCGCGGTCCGGTGACGGCGGCGGTCGACCAGGGCATCCCGGTGATCACCATCAACTCCGGCACGCAGGAGCAGAGCCACGAGCTGGGCGCGCTGATGCATGTGGGCCAGCCGGAATACGACGCCGGCCACGGTGCGGGGCTGCGGGCGAAGGAGGCGGGCGCGACCAGCTTTCTCTGCGTGAACCACTACATCACCAACCCCGCCTCGGTCGAACGCTGCCAGGGCTTCGCGGATGCGCTCGGCGTCGAACTCGGCAACCAGATGATCGATTCGGGTCAGGACCCCGCCGAGGTGCAGAACAAGGTCTCGGCCTATCTGACCGCCAATCCCGACACCGGCGCGATCCTGACGCTCGGCCCGACCTCGGCCCATCCCGCGATCCGCGCGGTCGAGGAGGCCGGGCTCGAGGGCGAGATCTTCTTCGCGACCTTCGACCTCTCGGGCGAGATCGCCCAGGCGATCAAGGACGGCACCATCGCCTTCGCGATCGACCAGCAGCCGTTCCTGCAGGGCTATCTGCCGGTGGTGATCCTGACGAACCTCGCACGTTACGGCGTGCTGCCGGCCAACGACATCAACTCCGGCCCCGGCTTCATCACCGCCGAGAACATCGCGCTCGTCGAGGAACTGGCCGGCCAGTACCGCTGACGGCCGTCATCCGGGGCGGCCCCGCGCCGCCCCGCTTCCTTCCGCCACGCATTCCGGGGGGTTCCGCCATGACGGCCGCCACCGACGAACGCATCCGGTCCGTCTCGGGTTTCCGCCGTGCGATGATCCGGCCCGAACTCGGCGCGATCTGCGGCACGATCCTCGTCTTCGTGTTCTTCTTCCTGATCGCGCGCGACTCGGGCATGTTCGCGGCGCAGGGCGTGATGAACTGGACCATCGTCTCGGCCCAGTTCGCGATCATCGCGGTCGGCGCGTGCCTCCTGATGATCGCGGGCGAGTTCGACCTGTCGGTCGGGTCGATGATCGGCTTTTCCGGCGTCGTCATCGCCATCCTGTCGGTGCAATGGGGCTGGCCGGTCTGGGCGGCGATCCTGACCGCCTTCGCGCTCGCCCTCGCCATCGGGGCGCTGAACGGCTGGCTGGTGATCCGGACCGGCCTGCCGAGCTTCATCGTGACGCTCGCCTTCCTCTACATCCTGCGCGGCCTGACCATCTGGCTGTCGGTGCTGACGACCCGCCAGACGATCATCGGCGGGGTGAGCGAGGTGGCGCAGGGCGACTGGCTCGGCTGGCTCTTCGGCGGCAAGATCCTCGGCGGGCTGTTCCGCTGGATGGCCGAGGCGGGCCTGATCGCGACCTTCGAGCGGGGCGCGCGCGCCGGCCAGCCGGTGGTCGACGGCATCCCGATGATCGTCGTCTGGGCGATCGTGCTGATCGTCTTCGGGCATGTGCTGCTGACCCGGACCCGGTTCGGCAACTGGATCTTCGCCTCGGGCGGCGACGCGCAGGCGGCGCGCTATGTCGGCGTGCCGGTCAACCGGGTGAAGATCCTGATGTTCATGTTCACCGCCTTCTGCGCCACGGTCTTCGCGACCTGCCAGGTGATGGAGTTCGGATCGGCCGCGGCGGACCGTGGCCTCCTGAAGGAATTCGAGGCGATCATCTGCGTGGTGATCGGCGGCGCGCTCCTGACCGGCGGCTACGGCTCGGTGATCGGCGCGGCGCTCGGGGCGCTGATCTTCGGGGTGGTGCAGCAGGGCCTGTTCTTCGCCCAGGCGGAAAGCTCGCTCTTCCGGGTGTTCCTCGGCACGATCCTGATCCTCGCGGTCATCATGAACACCTACATCCGCCGCATGATCACAGGGGAACGCTGATGTCGCTGATCGAGATGCGCGACATCGAGAAGCACTTCGGGCCGGTGATCGCGCTCGGGGGCGTGTCGTTCGACGTGAAGGCGGGGGAGTGTCACTGCCTGCTTGGCGACAACGGCGCGGGCAAGTCCACCTTCATCAAGACGATGTCGGGGGTGCACCGGCCGTCCTCGGGCAGGATCTTCGTCGAGGGGCGCGAGGTGGTGTTCGAAAGCCCGCGCGACGCCATGGCCGCCGGCATCGCCACGGTCTATCAGGACCTCGCGATGATCCCGCTGATGTCGGTGACGCGGAACTTCTGGATGGGCCGCGAGCCGGTCCGCAAGCTCGGCCCGATCAGCTTCATCGACTTCGAACTTGCCAACCGGGTGACCATGGAGGAGATGCGCAGGATGGGCATCAACCTGCGCGAGCCGGACCAGGCGGTCGGTACCCTTTCGGGCGGCGAGCGCCAGACCGTGGCGATCGCGCGGGCGGTCTATTTCGGGGCTAAGGTGCTGATCCTCGACGAGCCGACCTCGGCGCTCGGCGTGCGCCAGACGGCGAACGTGCTCTCGACCATCGACCGGGTGCGCAAGCAGGGGATCGGCGTCGTGTTCATCACCCACAACGTGCGGCACGCGATGGCGGTCGGCGACCGTTTCACGGTACTGAATCGCGGCAAGACTCTCGGCACGGCCGAACGGGGGATGATCACTCCGGAGGAACTGCAGGACCTGATGGCCGGCGGGCAGGAGATGGCGGAACTGGAATCCTCGCTCGGCGGTACGGTCTGAGCGGCGAACCCGAAAAGCACGCGGCCCGGGCATGCCGGCGGTGCCGCACAGCACGAGAGGAACGTGATGACGGTGAGATTTGGCCTGCTCGGCGCCGGGCGCATCGGCAAGGTGCACGGCCGCGCGGTGTCGCAGAACCCGGACGCGCGGCTGGTGGCGGTGGCCGATGCGGTGCCCGCGGCGGCCGAGGCGCTGGCGGGGCAGTACGGCATCGAGACCCGGTCGATCGAGGCGATCGAGGCCGCCGATGACATCGACGCGGTGGTGATCTGCACGCCGACCGACACCCATGCCGACCTGATCGAGCGCTTCGCCCGCGCCGGCAAGGGCATCTTCTGCGAGAAGCCGGTCGACCTGTCGCTCGGCCGGGTGCGGGACTGCCTTCGGGTCGTGGAGGATACCGGCGCCACGCTGATGGTCGGCTTCAACCGCCGGTTCGACCCGGATTTCCGGGCGCTGAAGGCGGCGATTGACGCGGGCCGGATCGGCACGGTGGAGATGGTCAGCGTGACCTCGCGCGATCCCGGTCCGCCGCCCTACGACTATATCGAGCGCTCGGGCGGCATCTTTCGCGACATGACGATCCACGATTTCGACGTGGCGCGCTGGCTGCTCGGCGAGGAGGTGGAGACGGTGCAGGCGGCCGCTTCGGTTCTGGTCGATCCCGAGATCGGCCGGCGTGGCGATTTCGATAGCGTCAACGTGATCCTGACGACTGCGGGCGGCCGGCAGTGCACCATCACCAACAGCCGGCGGGCCACCTACGGCTACGACCAGCGGATCGAGGTGCTGGGCTCGATGGGTGCGGTGGCGGCGGAGAACACACGGCAGGCCAATATCGAGGTCGCGACCGGCGACGGCTTCACCCGGCCGCCGCTTCTCGATTTCTTCATGAGCCGCTACACCGCCGCCTATGCCGCCGAGATCGCCGCCTTCGTGGCCGCGCTGCGCGACGGCACGCCGCCGCCGACAACGGGTCACGACGGGCTGATGGCGCTCGCGCTCGCCGATGCGGCGCTGAGGTCGGTGGCGGAGGGCCGGGTGGTGCGGGTGTCCGAGATCCTGGGCTGAGGGAGGCGAGGGATGGCGAAGTCGCTCGATCTGATCACCATCGGCCGGTCGTCGGTCGACCTCTATGGCGGCCAGGTCGGCGGGCGGCTCGAGGACATGGCGAGCTTTCACAAGTACATCGGCGGCTCGCCCACCAACATGGCCGCGGGCACGGCGCGGCTGGGGCTGAAGTCGGGCCTGATCACCCGGGTCGGCGACGAGCACATGGGCCGCTTCATCCGCGAGCAGCTGGCGGCCGAGGGGGTCGATACCCGCGGGGTGATCACCGATCCCGAGCGGCTGACCGCACTCGTCATCCTCGGCATCCGCGACCGGGAGCGGTTCCCGCTGATCTTCTATCGCGAGAACTGCGCGGACATGGCGCTCTGCGAGGACGACATCGACCCCGCGCTGATCGCGGATGCGCGCGCGGTTGTGGTAACGGGCACGCATCTCAGCCATCCGCGGACCGAGGCGGCGGTGCTGAAGGCGCTGCGGCTCGCGCGCGAGGGCGGCGCGCGCACGGCGCTCGACATCGACTACCGGCCGAACCTCTGGGGCCTCGCCGGCCATGCCGCGGGCGAGGAGCGCTATATCGAGAGCGCGGCGGTCACCGCGAAGCTCCAGTCGACGCTGCACCTCTTCGACCTGATCGTCGGCACCGAGGAGGAGTTCCACATCGCGGGCGGATCGACGGATACGCTCGCCGCACTTCGGGCGGTGCGCGCGGTCTCGGGCGCGACACTGGTCTGCAAGCGCGGGGCCGCGGGGGCGGTCGCCTTCACCGGCGCGATCGGCGAGAGCCTCGACGCCGGCGAGACAGGCCCCGGCTTCCCGATCGAGGTCTTCAACGTGCTCGGCGCGGGCGACGGGTTCATGTCGGGGCTCCTTAAGGGCTGGCTGACCGGCGAGGAATGGCCGACCAGCCTGAAATACGCCAATGCCTGCGGCGCCTTCGCGGTGTCGCGCCACGGCTGCACGCCGGCCTATCCGTCGTGGGAGGAGCTGCAGTTCTTCCTGCAGCGCGGGATCAGGGTGAAGGCCCTGCGCCACGACGCGGAGCTCGAGCAGATCCACTGGTCGACCAATCGGCTGCGCGACTGGCCCGAGATGCGGGTCTTCGCCTTCGATCACCGGATGCAGCTGGAGGCCCTCGCGGACGAGCTCGGCGTCTCGCGCGACCGGATCGGCGCCTTCAAGGAGCTGTGCCTGCAGGCGACGCTGCGGGTCGCGGACGGCCGGGCCGGCTACGGCCTGCTTTGCGACGGCCGGCTGGGGCGCGATGCGCTCCACGCCGCGGCGGGGACCGGGCTCTGGATCGGACGGCCGGTCGAGTATCCCGGCTCGCGCCCGCTGCGGCTCGAGGACGGGATCGAGCCGGATTACGGCTCGGCGCTCGCCGAATGGCCGCTCGAACACGTGGTCAAGGTGCTGGCCTTCTATCATCCCGACGACGATGCCGCCCTGAAGGCGGAACAGGAGGCGACGGTGCGGCGGCTCTTCCGTGCCTGCAGGGCGAACCGGCTGGAATTCCTGCTGGAGATCATCCCCTCGAAGGTCGGCCCGGTGACCGACACCACCTCGGCCGAGATCATCCAGCGGTTCTACGACCTCGGGGTCCATCCCGACTGGTGGAAACTGGAGCCGATGAAGACCGACGCGGCCTGGGCGAACGCCTGTGCGGCGATCACCCGCAACGACCCGCACACCCGCGGGATCGTGGTGCTGGGCCTCGAGGCGCCGGCGGAAGAGCTGGCCGAGAGCTTCGCCGTCGCGGCGCGGCACGAGCTGGTCAAGGGTTTCGCCGTCGGGCGCACGATCTTTGCAGCCGCGGCGCGGGCCTGGCTCGGCGGGACGATGACGGACGAGGAAGCGGTCGCCGACATGGCCGCGCGATACGAGGGCCTCTGCCGCACCTGGGACGCGGCGCGGGCACGCAGGGGAGCCGCCGCATGAGGACGATCCGACTGACCGCCGCGCAGGCGATGATCCGTCATCTCGCCGTCCAGATGAACGAGGACGGGGTGCCGTTCCTCGCCGGCTGCTGGGCGATCTTCGGCCATGGCAACGTGGCGGGCATCGGCGAGGCGCTGCATGCCGCGGGCGACGACTTCCCGACCTGGCGCGCGCATAACGAGCAGGGCATGGCCCATGCGGCGATCGCCTATGCCAAGACGCTGAACCGCACGCGCGCGATGGCGGTGACGACCTCGATCGGGCCGGGCGCGCTCAACATGGTGACGGCGGCGGCGCTCGCCCACGTCAACCGGCTGCCGGTGCTGTTCCTGCCCGGCGACGTCTTCGCCAATCGCGCGCCCGATCCCGTGCTGCAGCAGGTCGAGGCCTGGCACGACGGCACGATCAGCGCGAACGACTGCTTCCGGCCGGTCAGCCGCTATTTCGACCGGATCACCCGCCCCGAACAGCTGCTGACCGCCCTGCCCCGCGCCATGGCGACGATGACAGATCCGGCCGACTGCGGTCCGGTCACGCTCGCCTTCTGCCAGGACGTGCAGGCGGAGGCGTTCGACTGGCCGGAGAGCTTCTTCGCGCCGCGGACCTGGCACCAGCGCCGGCCGGTGCCGGATGCGCGGGAACTCGCGGCGGCAGTCGAGGCGATCCGGGGCGCGCGCCATCCGATCATCATTGCCGGCGGCGGCGTGCATTACGCCGAGGCCTGCGACACGCTGCGCGCCTTCGCCGAGACCCACCGCATTCCGGTCGCCGAGACGCAGGCGGGCAAGTCGGCCCTGCCCTGGGACCATCCGCTGAACCTCGGCGCGATCGGGGTGACCGGCAGTTCCGCCGCCAATGCCGTCGCCGCCGAGGCGGACCTCGTGATCGCGCTCGGCACGCGGTTGCAGGATTTCACCACCGGGTCCTGGGCGCTCTTCCGCAATCCGGACCGGCGCATCCTCGCGATCAACGTGACCACGCAGGACAGCCACAAGCACGCCGCCCTGCCGCTGGTCGCGGACGCGAAGGTCGCGCTCGAACAGATCTCCGAGCGGCTCGGCCCGCATCGCGCGCCCGAGCCCGACGCGGGGCTGAAGGCCGAATGGCTGGCCGCGGTCGATGCGGTCACGGCGGCGCCGGCCGGCAATGCGCTGCCGACGGACATGAACGTGATCGGTGCGGTCCAGCGCAGCGTCGGCGATGACGCCATCCTCGTCTGCGCCGCAGGCGGTCTGCCGGGCGAGCTGCACAAGCTCTGGAAGGCGCGCCGGCCGAACGGCTACCACCTGGAATACGGCTTCTCGACCATGGGCTACGAGATCGCGGGCGGGCTCGGCGTCAAGATGGCCCGCCCCGACCGCGAGGTCGTGGTGATGGTGGGCGACGGCAGCTACATGATGCTGAACTCCGAGCTCGCGACCAGCGTCATGCTCGGGCGGAAGCTGATCGTGGTATTGCTCGACAACCGCGGCTTTGCCTGCATCAACCGGCTGCAGATCGCCACCGGCGGCGAGAGCTTCAACAACCTGCTCGACACCGCCCGCCATGAGGTGCCATCCTCGATCGATTTCGCCGCCCACGCCGCCTCGATGGGCGCGGTGGCCGAGAAGGTCGGCTCGATCGCCGAGCTGGAGGCGGCGATGGCCCGCGCCCGGGCGGGCACGCGCAGCCATGTCATCGTGATCGACACCGACCCGATGCCGACCACCGCGGCGGGTGGCCACTGGTGGGATGTCGCGGTCCCCGAGGTCTCGGACCGCGCCGAGGTGCGGGAAGCGCGCAAGACCTACGAAACCCGACGTGAATTCCAGCGAGCGGCGGACTGACACCATGATCCTCTACGGCACCAATCCCATCGCCTGGTCGAACGACGACGACCAGCGGCTCGGCGCGGACATCACGCTCGAGCAATGCCTGCGCGAGGCGGGCCAGATCGGCTTCGACGGCATCGAGAAGGGCCACAAGATGCCGACCGAACCGGCGGCGCTGGAGGCCGCGCTGGCACCGCACGGGCTGCGGTTCGTCTCGGGCTGGTATTCGCTGAACCTGCTCGTCCGTTCGGTCGAGGAGGAGAAGCGGGCGATCCAACCGCATCTCGACCTACTCAAGGCCATGGGCTGCAAGGTCTGCATCGTGTGCGAGACCTCGAACGCGATCCACGGCCGCGACGACCGGTCGCTGGTCGACGGTCCCGAGTTGCACGCGAATGAGTGGGCGAAGTTCGGCGCGGATGTGGAAGCAATCGCCGAGTTCACCGCGGCGCAAGGGCTGACGCTGGTCTATCACCACCACATGGGCACGTTGGTCGAGAGCCCGCACGAGATCGACCATTTCATGGCGAATACCGGGCCGGCGACGCGGCTGCTGCTCGACACCGGCCACTGCTACTTCGGCGGTGGCGATCCGGTGGATCTGGCGCGGAAGTACATGCACCGGGTCGGCCATATCCACGCCAAGAACGTCCGGCCGGCGATCATGGCCGAGGTCGAGGCCGAGCATCTGAGTTTTCTCGAAGGTGTGCGGCGCGGCGTCTTCACCGTGCCCGGCGACCCCGAGGGTGCGGTGGACTTCCTGCCCGTCCTGAGGGTCGCGGCCGAGCACGGCTATCAGGGCTGGCTGGTGATCGAGGCCGAGCAGGACCCGGCGGTGCGGGACCCGGTCACCTACCAGTCGATGGGATTGCGGGCGTTGAAGGAGATGGCGCGCGAGGCGGGGCTCGACCGGAGCGCCGGGGAGGACCGGCCATGACGGTCAGGCTCCTGCGCCGGCCCCGCGGCACCACGGGCAAGGTCCACGACATCACCCCCGCCAGCGCCGGCTGGTCGCATGTCGGCTTCGGCCTCTACCGGCTGGTGCCGGGCGAGACGGTGGCCGAGCCGACCGGAGAGACGGAGGTGATCCTCGTCCTCGTCGAGGGCAAGGCGCGCATCGGCAGCGGTGCGACCGATTTCGGCGAGCTCGGCGACCGGATGGACGTCTTCGAGCGCCGGCCGCCACATGCGGTCTATGTGCCGAACCACAGCGACTGGTCGGCGACGGCGACCACGGCCTGCACCCTGGCCGTGTGCTCGGCGCCCGGCAAGGGCGGCCACCCGGCCCAGATCATCGGCCCCGCGGGCATCGCGCTGGCCGAACGCGGCCGGGGCACCAACACCCGCTACATCCACGCCATCGCCATGGAGGAGCGGGACGTGGCCGACAGCCTGCTGGTGACCGAGGTCTACACGCCGCAGGGGCACTGGTCGTCCTATCCGCCGCACCGCCACGACGCGGACGAATATCCGGCGATGACCTATCTGGAGGAGACCTACTATCACCGGCTGAACCCGGCGCAGGGCTTCGGCATCCAGCGCGTCTTCACCGAGGACGGGAGCCTCGACGAGACCATGACGGTCCATGACCACGACGTGGTGCTGGTGCCGAAGGGCCACCATCCCTGCGCCGCGCCCTATGGCTACGAGCTCTACTATCTCAACGTGATGGCCGGGCCGCTCCGCAAGTGGCGGTTCCGCAACCATCCCGATCACGACTGGATCTTCCAGCGCGACGCCCGCGAGGTGTAGCCGCGCTCAGGGCAGGCCGATCTCGTCCGCGATCGCCGTCAGCCGCCCGACGAGGAGACCCGCCTCGTCCGCCGGGAGGCCGCCGCCGTGCCCGGCGAGGAAGGATGCGACCGGCTGGCCCCTGCGGCGGAGGACGAGGCCGTCGGCCCCGCGCGCGAGGCCTTGCCGCACCAGATCGGCGGCGGGTCCGTGGCAGGCGGCGCAGCGGTCCGCGTAGACCGGATCGGTCGCGACCTGTGCGGTGAGCATGTCCATCACCGCCGGCAGCATGTCGGGCGAAGTGTGGTGATTCGCGAGGAAGCGGTCCACCCCCGTGCCCCAGTGCCCCGAGGCGAGCACACCCTCCGCGAGGCTCAGCCGGCTGCGGGCGAAGGCGCCGGCATGGCCGTGACACTCGGCGCAGTGGTTTTCCCAGTAGAAATGCGCGTCGAAGCCCCGCGCCGCCGATGCCCCGGCGAGCGTCAGAAGGAGGAGGAGCAGAGGCGTCGTGCGCATGGGAAATGCGGGTCCGGGGTGGTCACGATCAGGAGAATGCCCGAGGCGACTCGCAGGCGCCAGTGCCTTGAGCCGATCTGTGCGGCCCGCCGCGGTCGCGCGGTCGTGCCCCGATCCTTCAGGAGGGCTGCCCGCGGTCCGGCAGCGTGATGCCCGCGGATTTCGCCACCGCCGCGATGCCGCCGAGCACGAAGCCGTGCAGATGCTCGGTCATGGTCTCGGCCCCCTTCCCGTCGCAGGCGAGGCAGGGAAAGGCGTCCAGGCTCGTGTCACGCTCACAGACCAGCAGCATGGTGATCGGGGCGACGATGCTGAAGCAGCAGCGGTCGACGAGCGGATCGTCCTCGGGCAGGCCGAGGACCTCGGCGACGATGGTCATGATCAGCTGCTTCTTGGGAAGAAGCTCGCGATCCTCGAGCACCCGCCGCGCCACCGTCGGCGCGACGAACTCCCGGCTGAGGACGCGCAGCGCCCACGCATGGCCGCGGGTCTGGCTGACGGCGGCGAGCGCCAGGGCGATCACGTGGCGGAGCTTTTCCTCGGGCGCGAGCGTGCCGCGGGCGAGTGCCGCGAGTTCGTCGTAGCTCGCGAGGCTGCGATGCGCCTCGACCAGCACCTCGGCATGGAGACCCTCCATGCCGCCGAAATAGTAGTTGATCGCGGCCGAGTTGGAGCCCGCGGCCTCGGCGATCTCCTTGCCGGTGGCGCGGTCGAAGCCCTTGTCGGCGATGATGCGGCCGGCGGCCTCTAGCAACTGGGCCCGGGTCGCGGCGCCGTCGCCTCTGCGGGCGGATGTGCGGATGGTCATGTCCATGAGCGATTGTCTGCGCAGGATTTCTGTCATTGTCAATTTGAAACTTGAAATTGGAATTGCAATATGCCAGCGACGCAACGCCAGCCGCGCGTGACGTGAAACCGATTCGAAATGAGGAACGAAGGATGTCGCGCTCGTCGGTCCTGATCGCAGGTGCCCTTGCCGTCGGCATTGTGGGATGGGTCGCCTCGGGCATGCTCGGGGCCGAGAATGGCGCGTCGATTTCCCCGGAGCGGACCGAGCCGGCCCTGCCGCTGGTCGAGGTGGCCGACCTGCGCGCGCGTCCCGTGGAGCGGGTGATCACCGCGCAGGGCGACGTCGCGGCCTTCCGCCGGGCGGCCGCGAGGACCCAGTCCGCGGGGCGGGTGTCGGAGATCCTCGTCAATCGCGGCGACAGCGTCGAGGAGGGTCAGCCCCTCCTCCGCCTGACGCTGGAGGGGCTCGACAGCCGGCTGCGCGAGGCCACCGCGATCCTCGAGCGCCGGCAGAGCGACTACGACTCCGCCGAGAGCCTGCAGCGGAGCGGCCATTCGACGGCGGCCGCACTGCGCGAACTCGAGACGCTGCTGCGCGCCGCACGCGAGGAGGTCCGCCGGCTCGAGGAGGAGATCGCGGACACGACGATCCGGGCACCCTTCGCCGGACAGGTCGACGCGATCTCGGTCGAGACCGGCGAATACGTCGAGACCGCAACCCACGTGGTCACGGTGATCGACAACGTGCCGCTGCGCACCACCGTGCGGATCAACCAGCAGGATCGGGCGAAGGTCGAGACCGGCCGCACGGTCAAGGTCGCCTATGCGACGGGCCAGGTCGAGACCGGTGCGGCCTGCTTCATCGCCGCGGCGGCCGATTCCGCGACCCGGACCTTCGAGGTCGAGATCCGCACGCCGAACCGTGACGGCGCCATCCCTTCGGGAATCAGCGCCGATGTCCGCATTCCGGTCGATGCGGTCGAGGCGCAGTTCGTCTCGCCGGCGATCCTGTCGCTCGGCATCGACGGAACGCTCGGACTGAAGACGGTGGACGCCGACGGCGTCGTGGCCTTTCAGGCCGTGGAACTCGTCCGAGCCGATGCCGAAGGCCTCTGAGTGAGCGGCCTGCCGTCCGAGGCGCAGGTGATCACGCTCGGCCAGGGCTTCGTGCAGACGGGTGACCGGGTCCGGACCGCCACGGCGCAGGCGCCGCTGACGCCGCCCGCCGCCAGGACCCCCGCCCCCGCCGCCGCCCTGCCGGGCGACCTCTGCGACCGGGCGCCTGCGCTGCGCGAAAGCGCGATCGGCCTCGGTCGCGCGGCGCCGGCCGGGGAGACCGCGCTGTGAACCGGCTGATCGACTGGTCCTTCGACCATGCCCGCACGACCCTGATCGCCTTCCTGCTGATCCTGAACGGCGGGCAGCATCGCCTATGTCTCGATTCCCAAGGAATCCTCGCCCGAGATCAAGATCCCGACCTACTACGTCTCGGTCGGCTACGAGGGCATCTCCCCCGACGACGCCGAGCGGCTGCTGATCCGCCCGCTCGAGACCCATCTCCAGTCGCTCGCCGGGCTGAAGCAGATGCGCAGCTCCGCAGCCGAGGGTCATGCCAGCGTGACGCTGGGGTTCGAGGCCGGGATCGATCCCAAGGTCGCGCTCGACGACGTGCGCGACGCGGTCGACGTGGCCAAGAGCGACCTGCCCGGGGGCGCGGACGATCCGGTGATCCGCGAGGTCAACACTGCGCTCTTCCCGATCCTGACGGTCGCGATCTCGGGCACGGTGCCGGAGCGCACGCTGGTCGCGCTCGCCGACGAGATGAAGACCCGGATCGAGGCCCTGCCCGGCGTGCTCGAGGTCGACATCGGCGGCAAGCGCGGCGAACTGCTCGAGGTTCTGGTCGACCCGACCGTGCTCGACGGCTACGGCCTGTCGTTCGAGGCGCTGCTCGACCAGATCCAGCGCAACAACCGGCTGGTGGCGGCGGGCGCGATCGACACCGGCGCGGGCCGGCTGACGCTCAAGGTGCCCGGGGTGATCGAGAGCCTCGCCGACATCTCCTCGATCCCGGTCAAGGTCGAGGACGGCGCGATCGTGACGGTGGGCGACATCGCGCTGGTGCGACGGACCTTCCGCGACCCGACCGGATTCGCGCGGATCGACGGCGCGCCCGCGATCGCGCTCGAGATCAAGAAGCGCGTCGGCGCGAACATCATCTAGACCGTCGCCGGCGTGCGCGGGGTGATGGAGGCCGCCCGGGCGGACTGGCCCGACACGGTCCAGGTCACCTACCTGCAGGACGAATCCGAACAGGTCGTCACGCTGCTCGGCGATCTGCAGAACAACGTGCTGAGCGCGATCCTGCTGGTGATGGTGGTGATCATCGCCGCGCTCGGCCTGCGAAGCGGCATCCTCGTCGGGCTCGCGGTGCCGGGTTCGTTCCTCGCGGGGATCGCGACGCTCTACTTCATGGGCTACACGATGAACATCATCGTGCTCTTCAGCCTGATCCTCGTCGTCGGCATGCTGGTGGACGCGGCGATCGTCACGACCGAGCTCGCCGACCGGCGGCTGGCCGAGGGCGTGCCGCCCCGGCGGGCCCATGCCGAGGCCGCAAGGCGCATGACCTGGCGATCATCTCCTCGACCGCGACGACGCTCGCGGTGTTCCTGCCGCTCCTGTTCTGGAGTGGCGTCGTCGGGTAGTTCATGAAGTTCCTCCCGATCACGGTGATGATCACGCTGACGGCCTCGCTGATCATGGCGCTGGTCTTCATCCCGGTCCTGGGCGGTGCCTTCGGCCGGCCCAGCCGCGGCGCCGAGCGGGAGCTGAAGTCGCTGCAGGCCGCGGAATCGGGCGATCTCGCCGATCTCACCGGCTTCACCCGCCGCTATGCGGGGCTGCTCGGCCGGCTCCTGCGCTGGCCCGCGGCCACGCTGATGATCGCGCTGGCGCTGCTGGTCGGGACCTATGCGGTCTACGGGATGTTCGGCCGCGGCGTCACCTTCTTCCCCTCGGTGGAGCCGGAGATGGCGCAGGTGCAGATCACCTCGCGCGACAACCTGTCGATCTGGGAAAAGGACGCGCTGGTCGGCCGCGTCGAGGAACGGGTCGCGGGCGTCGCCGGCATCGAGCACCTCTATGCGCGCACGATGGGCGAGACCAACGGCTCCAGCCTGTCGCCCGACGTCATCGGCGTGCTGCAGCTCGACTTCCTCGACTGGGACGAACGGCACCCGGCCGCCGCGATCCTCGACGAGGTCCGCGGCCTGACCGCCGACATCGCCGGCATCGCCATCCAGATCCAGGAGGCCCAGGGCGGCCCGTGGCTGGGCAAGCCCGTACAGTTGCGCCTGACCGCGGCAAACCCCGACCTGCTCCCCGCCGCGACCGACACGGTGCGCGGGCTGATGGAGGACCTGGGCGGGCTGCTCGACATCGAGGATTCGCTGCCGCGCCCCGGCGTCGAATGGCGGCTCGCGGTCGACCGGACCGAGGCGGCGCGCTACGGCGCCGACGTGACCCCGCTCGGCCAGGCGGTCCAGATGCTGACCGGCGGGCTGAAGCTCGCCGACTACCGGCCCGACGACGCCACCGACGAGGTCGACATCCGGGTCCGCTTCCCGGCGGGCCAGCGCAACCTCGAACAGCTGGAATACCTGCGGCTCAGCACCTCGGCGGGCCTCGTGCCGATCCGCAACTTCGTCGACATCGAGCCCGCGCCGCGTACCGGCACGATCAGCCGGATCGACGGCCAGCGCACCGTGACCGTCGAGGCCAACGTGGCGGAGGGCGCGCTGACCTCGGCGCTGATCAACGAGCCGCGCGCGCGGCTCGCCACCGCCGACCTGCCCGAGGGCGTCACCGTCAGCTTTGCCGGCGAGGCGGAGGACCAGCAGGACGCGGCGGTCTTCCTGATGACCGCCTTCGGCGCGGCGATCCTCCTGATGCTGATGACGCTCGTCACCCAGTTCAACAGCCTCTACCAGGCGGGGCTGGTCCTGTCGGCGATCGTGTTCTCGACGGCCGGGGTGCTGATCGGGCTTCTGGTGACCGGGCGCCCCTTCGGGATCGTGATGGTCGGCATCGGGGTGATCGCGCTGGCCGGGATCGTGGTCAACAACAACATCGTGCTGATCGACAGCTACAACGAGATGCGGGCGCGCGGCCATTCGACGCGCGAGGCCGCCCTGCGCTCGAAGGTCCTGCGCCTTCGGCCGGTGCTGCTCACCTCGTTCACCACGGTGCTCGGCCTGATGCCGATGGTGCTGGCGATGAACGTCGACCTCATGAACCGCAGCGTCAGCTTCGGCGCGCCCTCGACGCAGTGGTGGACCGAAATGTCGAGCGCGATAGCCGGCGGCCTGACCTGCGCGACCGTGCTGACCCTCCTGCTGACGCCCTGCCTCCTCGTGCTCGGAGCGCAGTTCGGCGAGCGGGTCACCCGCTGGCGCGGCGTCAACGCGGAATCCACGCCGGTCCCCTCCGCGGCCTGACGTGCTCGCACCGGGAACGGTTCGGCCGAGGCGTGGTCTTCTCCCCGCCATCGCCAGCAGATGGCGCAGAACGGACCCGGCACACGGGTGCCCCGATCCTTGGCGGCACCGGTGAGACCGTCGGCAGGTCCATCTCGTGGACTGCGCTATAATGCGATCGCATTCTCCGGGCGCAACCCGACCGACTAGGGTTGCGGACCAACCGCAACCCACTGCACTCACTGCTTTTTCTGAAACTTGGCTCCGGCGGCAGGGATCGAACCTGCGACCAATTGATTAACAGTCAACTGCTCTACCGCTGAGCTACGCCGGACCAATGCGGTGGTGGGGGGGTTCCTAGCAAAGCCTTTCCGCAGCGTCCAGAGGCATTTGCGCCGGATCGCTGCGTGGCGTGCCGCTCACTCGATCCGGGCGCCGGTGGTCGTGAACGATTCCGCTACGGTGTGCTGGAAGCGGCTGTCCATCACATAGGCGGCACCGATGGCCAGAACGATCGCGACCGCAGTCGCCACGAGGATTACCTTCATTCCCTCTCTCCAGGCAGCAATATCGGGCGAGTATACGCCGGAATACCCTCAAGACAAGCTTTCGCCGCGACGCAGGGCCGGGGCGGCGGTCAGCCGCGACCATGCCTCGCGGGCGATCGCGCGATAGGCCGTGCCGAGCGTGCCGTCGGGGTCTAGCGCCGTCACCGGCCGTCCGGCATCCGAGGCTTCGCGCAGCGCCAGCGTCAGCGGCACTGCACCGAGGAACGGCACGCCGATTCGCTCCGCCTCGCGGCGCGCCCCGCCCTCGCCAAAGATCGGGTGCACCGTCCCGCAGGTCGTGCAGACGAAATGCGCCATGTTCTCGACGATCCCGAGGATCGGCACGTCCAGCTTCGCGAACATCGCGATCCCCCGGCGCGCGTCGATGAGCGCCAGATCCTGCGGCGTCGAGACGATCACCGCGCCCGAGATCGGCACCGCCTGGGCGATGGCGAGCTGCGCGTCGCCGGTACCGGGCGGCAGGTCGACCACCAGCACGTCGAGCGGGCCCCAGGCCACCTCGCGCAGCATCTGGTTGATCGCCGAGACCACCATCGGTCCGCGCCAGACCATCGCGGTCTCTTCCTCGACCAGGAACCCGATCGACATCACCCTGATCCCGAAGGCCTCCAGCGGCGCCAGCGTCCGGCCCTCGAGCACGCGGGGCTTGCCATGCAGGCCGAAGAGACGGGGCGCGGACGGACCGTAGATGTCCGCGTCGAGGAAGCCGACCCGCAGTCTCATGGCGGCGAAGCCGAGGGCGAGGTTGCAGGCGGTCGTCGACTTCCCGACCCCGCCCTTGCCCGAGGCGACCGCGATGACATGCCCGATCCCCGACAGCCCGTCGCACGCCGCGGCAGCTGGTGCTGCTTCGGGCGCAGGCGTGGCGGCGGGCGCATGATCCGCGGTCAGCGTCACGTAGACCTTGCGCACGCCGGGCAGCGCGCGGACCGCGGCTTCGGCCGCGCGGCGCACCGGCTCCATCCGCGGCGCCTCCTCCGGGAGGACCGCGATGGAGAACGAGACCCGCCCGTCCCGGGCGGCGATCTCGCTCAGCCGGCCGGACATGGCCAGCGACCCGCCCTGCCCCGGCAGTTCGACCTGCCGGAGCACCGCACGGACCGCGGATGCGTCGGGGGATCGGCCTTCCATGGAGTTCCCGTTCGTCCGGATCACAAGCACGAGGCCCGGCACGCTGTCGTGCCGGGCCCCCTGTCACGGCCGCACCGGCGGCCGCATCCCGTTCATTCGGCCGGCTGCACCGAGCCCTTGCGCGCCGACCGCTCGCCGGCCAGCTGCTCCTCGACCCAGAGCGAGTGATGCTCCTTGGCCCAGTTCAGGTCGACCTCGCCCGAGCCCATGGCGTCGAAGGCGCCCTCCATGCCGACCGAGCCGATGTAGATATGGGCCAGGATGATCGCCGTCAGGATCGCCGCAGCGATGCCATGGATCACCTGCATCTGCTGCCACTGGCCCGAGGAGGCCGCCAGATCCGGATAGATCAGGATCACGCCCGTCCAGGACAGGAGCGCGCCGCCAACCACCACCGACCAGAAGATGATCTTCTGTCCGGCGTTGAACTTGCGCGCGGGCGGATGCACGCCCTTCTTCAGCAGGCCGCCGCCCGCGGCCAGCCACTGGCCATCGACCCGCGACGGAAAGTTGTCCTTCACCCAGACGAGGAAGATCAGCAGGACGCCGAGCATGAAGGGCCAGGCGATATAGTTGTGCCCGATCTTGGCATAGGCGGAAAGCGTGCCGAAGGCCTCGGGACCGATCAGCGGCAGAAGCACGTGACGCCCCACGACGATGTTCAGCCCGGTCAGCGCCAGCACGATGAAGGAGACCGCCGTCAGCCAGTGCGCGAAGCGTTCCACCGAATTGAACCGCTGGATCGTCCGGCCCGCCAAGCCCGAATCGATCCGGATCCGCCCGCGGACCAGGTAGAACAGTACCAGCGCCACCAGCATGCCGACGAGGCTCCAGACCGTGATCGAGAACATCGTGCTCTGGTGCAGCGCGCTCCAGTCCCGGCCGCCCGGCTTGATCAGGTCCGATGCCCGGGGGTTGGGGATCGAGACCCGGCCCGCGACGGTGTCGCCGCTCTGAAGGGCGTCGAGCAGCGCCTCCTCCTGGACCGAAAGCTCCGTCGGATTGACCTGCGCGGAGGCGGGTCCCGGCGCGAAGGCGAGTGCGAGCACGAGTGCCGCGGCTATCGCGCCGAAGCGCGCGAACCTGGTGAAACTGGCCATGGAAAGTCCTTTCCTACCCCGGTATCGGGCGGCCGCGATGCGTGCCGCGGCCGCTCGTTACGCTCAGACGTTGACGGTTTCGTTGTAGGCCGTGCGCCATCCCCAGGCGCCCGAGCCGTAACCCCGCGTCACCACGCGCTCGCGATAGATCTCGGCGATGATGTCGCCGTCGCCGGCGAGCAGGGACTTGGTCGAGCACATCTCGGCACAGATCGGAAGCTTGCCCTCGGCCAGCCGGTTCGAGCCGTAGACCTCGTATTCCGCCATGGTCAGATCGGTTTCCGGCCCGCCCGAGCAGTAGGTGCACTTGTCCATCTTGCCCCGGGTGCCGAAGTTGCCGACGCGCGGATACTGCGGCGCGCCGAACGGGCAGGCGTAGAAGCAGTAGCCGCAGCCGATGCAGGTCTCCTTGGAATGCAGCACCACCCCGTCGGCGGTGGTGTAGAAGCAGTCGACCGGGCAGACCGCCGCGCAGGGCGCGTCGGTGCAGTGCATGCAGGCCATCGAGACCGAACGCTCGCCCGGCAGGCCGTCGTTGATCGTGACGACCCGCCGCCGATTGATGCCCCAGGGCACCTCGTGCTCGTTCTTGCAGGCGGTGACGCAGGCGTTGCACTCGATGCAGCGGTCGGCGTCGCAGAGGAACTTCATTCTTGCCATCGGTCTTCCCTCCTCACGCCGCCGCGATCTGGCAAAGCGTGACCTTGCCCTCGTGCATGCCGGTCACCGGATCGTAGCCATAGGTGGTGACCACGTTCACCGACTCGCCGAGCACGATCGGGTCCGCACCCGCGGGATACTTGCCCCGCTGGTCCTCGCCCTGGAACCATCCCGCGAAGTGGAACGGCATGAAGGCGACACCGGGGCCGACCCGTTCGGTGACGAGCGCCTTCACCCGGGCCCGCGACTGGTTCTCCGGACCGGTCACCCAGACCCAGCTGCCGTCCGTGATGCCGCGGGACTGCGCGTCCGCCGGGTTGATCTCGACGAACATGTCCTGCTGCAGCTCGGCCAGCCACGCGTTCGACCGCGTCTCCTCGCCGCCGCCCTCGTATTCCACGAGCCGTCCCGAGGTAAGGATGATCGGGAACTGCTGGGCGAGACCGTCGTCGACGACGCGCTGCTGGATCGTGCGGCCGATGTTCGGCACGCGGAACTCGCGCGCGTCGTCGCGCGTCGGGTATTCCGCGACCAGCTCCGGACGCGGCGAATAGATCGGCTCGCGGTGCACCGGGATCGGGTCGGGCAGGTTCCAGGCCACGGCGCGGGCCTTGCCGTTGCCGAAGGGAATGCAGCCGTGCTCGATCGCCACCCGCTGGATGCCGCCCGAAAGGTCGGTGGTCCAGCTGACCGCCGCGATCCGCTCGGGGTCTCCGCCGCCGATCCGCTCGATCACCGCCAGTTCCTCGGGCGTCAGGTCCGCGTCCCAGCCGAGCTGCTGGAGCACCGCCATGGTGAACTCCGGATACCCGTCCTGGATCTCCGAGCCCTGCGGCCAGCTGCCCTCGGCGAGCAGCGTGACGCCCTCACGGTCGAGGCCGAACCGCGGCCGGAAGGCGCCGCCGCCGTCCCGCACGGCGAGGTTCGTGTTGTAGAGGATATGCGTGCCGGGATGGCGGAACTCCGGCGTTCCCCAGCAGGGCCAGGGCAGGCCGTAGTAGTCGCCGCCGACCTCGGGCGTGTCGGCCGGTGCGCGCAGGGTGACGAGGTCGAACTTGTCCTGGTTCGCCATATGCGCCTTCAGCCGCTCCGGCGACTGGCCGGTATAGCCGGTGGACCAGCCGCCCCGGTTGATCTCGCGCAGGATGGATTCCGGCGTCGGCTCCATGCCGAACTTGCCCTGCACCATCTCGTAGTTCTTGAACATCTCGTCGGCGAAGCCGAGCTTCTGCGCGAGCCGGTACATCACCGCGTAGTCGTTGTCGGATTCGAAGATCGGATCGACGACCTTCTCGCCCCACTGCACGGACCGGTTCGAGGCCGTGCGCGAGCCCGAGCATTCGAACTGGGTCGAGATTGGCAGCAGGTAGGTGTTGTCCGGACGGTCATGCAGCACCGCGAAGGTCGTCGGATGCGGGTCGGCCACCACCAGCAGGTCGAGCTCGTTCATGCCCTTCTGGGCGTCGGTCATGCGCGGAACCGTGTTGCCGCCGTGACCGAAGACGATCATTGCGCGGAGGTTATCGCGCTGGTCGACCTCCTCGGCGTCGATCATCGCGGCATCGAACCAGCGGGTCGACGGGATGCCGGGGACCGACATGTTCGCCTGCGCGGTCCGCGCCTCGCGCCCGCCCTTGGCCGGCACTTCATCGAAGCGGCTCACGAAATAGTCATAAGGCACGTCCCAGACCCGGGCCCAGTGCCGCCATGCCCCTTCGGCGAGGCCGTAGTAGCAGGGCAGGTTCGAGATATCGAGGCCGAAGTCCGTCGCGCCCTGCACGTTGCAGTGCCCGCGGAAGATGTTGGCACCTGTGCCGTTCGAGCCGACGTTGCCCGTGGCCAGCAGCAGGTTGCAGTAGGCCCGCACGTTCGCCGTGCCGACGGTGTGCTGGGTGCCGCCCATGCACCAGATGAAGGTCGAGGGCTTCTGCGTCGCGAAGGTCTCGGCCACCCGGCGCAGCTGCTCGCCCGGCACGCCGGTGATCCGCTCCACCACGTCCGGCGGATAGTTCGCGACCTCGGCCTGCACCTGCTCCATGCCGTAGACGCGGCTGTCGATGAAGGCCTGGTCCTGCCAGCCGTTCTCGAAGATGTGCCACAGGATGCCCCAGACCACCGCGATGTCGGTGCCGCCGCGGAAGCGCACGTATTCGGTCGCATGCGCCGCCGTCCGGGTGAACCGCGGGTCCATGACGATGACGTTCGCCCGGTTCAGCTCCTTGCCGCTCAGGATGTGCTGAAGCGAGACGGGATGCGCCTCGGCCGCGTTCGATCCCATGAAGATCAGGGTCTTGGAATTGCGGATGTCGTTGTAGCTGTTGGTCTGGGCGCCATAGCCCCAGGTGTTCGCGACGCCCGCCACTGTGGTCGAATGGCAGATGCGCGCCTGATGGTCGACGTTGTTCGTGCCCCAGAACGCCGCGAACTTGCGGAAGAGATAGGCGCCCTCGTTCGAGAACTTGGCCGAGCCGAGGAAATAGACCGAATCCGCCCCCGACTCCTCGCGGATCTCCAGCATCTTGGCCCCGATCTCGTCGATCGCCTGATCCCAGGTGATCTCGATCCACTGGCCGCCTTCCTTCTTCATCGGCCGCTTCAGGCGCCGGTCGCCATGCACGATCTCGCGCACCGCCGCGCCCTTGGCGCAATGCGAGCCGCGGTTGATCGGGCTCGACCAGGCGGGCTCCTGCCCGACCCAGACGCCGTTCTGGACCTCGGCCTTCACCGTGCAGCCGACCGAGCAGTGGGTGCAGATGTTGGTGCGGATCTCGATGGGCTGGGCGTGGTCGGTGGGACCAGCCTCGGCGCGGCGGATCGTGCCCACGCCGATCGAGCCCACGGCGGCGAGACCGCCGATCGTCAGACCCGAACGGCGGAGAAAGCTGCGGCGGTCGAGTTCGGCCGAGGCGAGGCCGGCTGTGACGGCCTGCAGACGCCCGCGACTCGCCACGGCGGAGTTGCGCTTGATGAGCATGGCGTTCTCCCTCAGTTCTGCTTGGTTTCGTAGGCGTTGACCTCGTAGAACCGCAGCACGTGCTCGGTCTCCTGGTAACGCGCCTTCACCATCTCGTCGGCGTTCTCCTCGGCCGCGGCGGGGGAAACCGCCCCGGACCCGACGAACGCCGCCGCCGAAGCGGACAGTCCGGCCACGGCTCCGAGAAACCCGCGGCGTCCGACCGCGTTGCCTTGCGCGCTCCTCGCGTTGTCCTTGGGCATCTTCAGTTTCCTCCTTGCCTGTGCGCGACGGCGCCCGCGGCGCCGCGTGTTGGGTGGACGGCCCGGGGCCGCCGGAAGCACGGGGTCAGGCCATCGCCTCACCCAGTTCGAATGCCTGCGACTCGATCGCCATGAAGGCCCCGCCGACGCCCGCCACCGCGCGGTAGAACCGCGCCGATTCCGCCTTCGCGAGGTCGTCGAAGAAGCGCGCCGCCCAGGGCTCCAGATGACGCTGGAAGAAGACGCGATCACCGAGCGACGCGGTCCCGGCATGGCCCGCCGCCACCGCCGCCATCACGTCGCACAGGATCGCCACGTGATCCTCGGAGTCGTAAAGTCCCTCGGCCCGCTCCAGCCCGAGCACGCGCAGGTCGCGTCGCACCGCGGCGAGCGGCCGTTCGTTGAGGAACCCCGTCAGGTAATAGGACGCATAGGGCAGCAGCTCGCCCCGTCCGACGCCCACGAACAGGTCGAAATATTCCCTCGCCACGACCTCCGGCGCGGCCGCCCGCGCCGCTTCGGCCAGCGCGCCATGGGCCCGGCCGAGATCGGAGTCGTCCCCGACGAGCCGGCCCGCCAGTGCCAGGGTCTCCGCATCGGGCGCCCGCGCGAGCAGCCGTGCGAGCAGGCCGTATTCCAGCGCGCGCAGCGTTTCCACGTCGCCGGGGGCGAGCGATCGGGGATCGATCTGCAGGTCACGCGTCTGGGTCGGCATCCTCAACCTGGGCAGGCGTCTCATCGCGGGCGGCTTCAGCCGCCGCTTGGTGGAATTAGACACCATTTGCCGTGGAGATCAAAGAGGAATCGCGCGCAGCGCCCGGCATTCAGACGGGTCTCGCCCCCCCGTGTCCGCGGCGCGGCCGCGCCGCCCGCTCGCCCCGCCCGGCCTGTTCGGGCGACGGAGGCGGCTCGGCCGCGGGCGGTGGATCGGACGGGGCCTCGGCGACGACCGGAGCCGCTTCCACCGCGGCCGGCGGCGTCTCTGCGACACTCGGTCGCGGGGGTTCGGTTGGGGCCACGGCCGCCCCGGTTTCCTTCCGGTCGGGTTCCTTCGGGAACAGCGCATCGGCCATGCGCGCGACGTTGGCGCGCGACACCAGCGCGCCGCTGCCGGGAACACCGCCGGGCGTGTTCCAGTCGTAGGCATAGTCGAGCGCCACGTCGACATGGTCGCGGATCCGCGGATCGAGAAGCCAGATGCGGCGGAGCGCGGCACGGCGCAACAGATCCGGCACGCCCTTCGCGAGGAACCGCCGCAACTCGACAAGGTCGTTGACCGACTCCACCGGCGGCAGCGCGGCGACCTCCTCGGGCGTCAGCGCATCGGGCTCGGGCGCGGGTTCCACTGCCGCTGGTTCCGAAACCTCCTCCGCCGCCGCCGGTGCCGGGATTTCGGCCTCCGCCATCCCCGCACCCTCCCGCGCGGCGCGCTTTCGCTCCGACCACCGCCGCAGGAAGCCTTCCTCCTCCTTCATCTTCCATGCCTCCCCGGACCCGGCCCGAGCGGCCCGCGCCGCGCCAGCGCCTCTGGATCGGCCCGCTTGCGCCGGCGCTTCTCGAAGACCTGCTCGACATGATGCGCGGCGACGAAGGCCGCCATCGCCTCGGCGACGACCGCCGGCATCGGCAGCGCCTCGACCACGAGGCCCGGATCGCCCGCCAGCCCCTCACCCTCGTAGGGGTCCACCGTCACCACGACGATCTCCAGCACGGTCCCCTGCCGCAGCGCCACCCAGACCGACGGCCGCTTCATGTGCAGGTTGTCGCGGTAATGCCCGGTCTCGCCGGAATGCAGCACCAGATCCGCCGGCCCCGCGTACCATGCCTCCACGTCGCCCTCGGGCCCCAGCCGCGTGCGCGGCGGCGTCGCGGGTACCTCGGGCAGGACCTGGCTCGGCACGAAGCCACGCGTGCCCCAGCGCGTCACCGGCTTGCGCGAGACGGCGAGGATCCCCACCCTGAGCAACTCCTTAGGCATGGGCGCCATCCCGTGCCGCCGGTTCCGCCAGCGGCAGCCCGACCAGCAGGTTCTGCGGCTTCAGCCGCAGCCGCCGGTCCGGCGTCAGCGCCATCAGCAGATAGACCGGCATCCCCGCCAGCCGCGGATCGGCGCGCCGGCTGTCCTCGATCCGCAGACGGAAGAGCCCGACCAGCCGGTCGAGCGCGGCCGGCGTCTCGCCCCGCCACAGCGCGTCGCCGATCCGCGTCGCCTCCGCATCCAGCCCCACGTACCAGCGGAAATCCGGCTCGCGCACGTCGACGAGCGGCTCCACCGTGACCGAAAGGCCGAGCAGATGCCGCAGGTACGCCGCGATGACGGTGCCGAGCGCCGCCCGCGCCTTCAGGTCGCCGCCGAAGTTCAGCGCCATGGCATGGGCGTCGGACCGGCTCCAGTAGGTCCAGGCGTTCGCCTCGGTCATCAGGTCGATCGCCTCGACCCCGCCGCTCAGCATCGCGGTCAAGGGCGAAGCGTGCTGCTCGCGCTCCAGTTCGTCGACCAGTTCGTCGTCGGCCAGCACCAGCGCCCCCTCGCGCACCGTCGCCCGCTGGGTTCGGAAGAACAGCTCGCCCGCGCGCAGTACATGGGGGTCCTCGCAGCCGTCGAGGGCATTGCGCAGGATCAGCTGCACCAGCTGGTTCAGAAACAGCGGCGGCAGCACCGCTCCGTCCCGCACGATCCCGAGATAGGCGCCCTCGACGGTGCCGGCGGAAAGAAGACGGTCGCGGAAGGCGAGGAAATAGCCCCAGTTTTCCCGTGCGTCCGGATCGGCCATCGCGGCGATGGTGCCGGGCGTGACCGGGGCGCGCGGATCGGCCCGCAGCCGCTGGTGGAGCGCGCGTTCCGCGAAACAGGCCTCGTCGGGCGGCACGATCTCCGGCCGCGCCAGCCATGCCTGCAGAAGCTCGTCGGTCACCGCGAGCCAGCCGTTCCCGGCCGGCCGGGTCAGGTGATGGCCGCTCGCGACCCAGAACTCCCTCACCGGCCTTTTCCCTTCAGCAGTCCCACGAGGTCGACCTTCTCCTCCGGCCCCTCCTCGCCCTCGCTCTCGACGACGAAGAACGCCTTGTCGTGCCCGCGCAGGTGCCCCGCGCCGAGGCTCGTCTGCGGGCGCGGGCGCAGGGTGCGGAACCGCTCGCGGATCGTGCCGTCCGGCGCCTGCTCGCGGTGGAGCGCGATCAGCGTGCCCAGGGCATGCCCCTCGCAGAGACCCGCCGCATAGGCGATCTCCTCCTCCGCGGCGGGCCGCGCCGTGGCGAGGTCCGGCGCGCCGAGGCGCTTCACCAGATGGCCCGCCAGCGCATCGACCGCGGCCACCCGTTCGCCCTCGGTCGCCTCCGAGACGACGACCAGCGTCGAGAAACCGAGCGCGCCGAGCCCGACGAAGCCGCTGCGGAACGCGATCTGATCCTTCCGCGACAGTGCCGCCACGTCCCGCCCGGCGAAGAGGAACGTGCCCGCCACCGCCCATTCCCCCGGCTCGGCGGCATGGGCGAAGACCACCGTGTCCGAGGGATCGAGCCGGATCGTCCGGGGCAGGCGCAGGGCCGCGCTCACAGCCGGGGCCTCCCCGTCGCGGGATCCGCCCAGGCGCAGGCCGCCAGCGCCGGCAGGAGCGCGCGGCGCACCACGAGATCGCCTGCCCCCTTTTCCAGGAGGTCGCCGTTCCCGTCGATCCGGAACGCGGCGCCCGGCGCGGCGACCAGCCGGCGCAGGTAGCGGTCGGCGGCTCGGGGATATCCCTCCGCCGTCCAGGTGTCGAAGCCGAGCATCAGGTGGCTCGCGAAGCTCTCGATCAGCCGGCGCGGCGCCTCGAAGCCCTCCTCGGCGAGCGAGGTCGATTCCGGAAAATGCCCCGGCGCCTCCAGTCCATCCCGGTCGCGGATAAGCTCCACCCCGAAGACCAGCCACGCCGGAACCTCGTCCTCGCCGCAGTCCTCCGGCCAGCGCAGCCGCCCGCCGCCCAGCCGCGAGGTGTCGTGCAGGATCGTGTCCGGCCAGCCGATCCGCACGTCCCGCTCGGGCGCGCAGAACGCCGCCAGCGCCTCGCAGGCCGCGGCCATCCCCAGATGGAACGCCCGCCGCGCCTCGCGGAGCGGCGCCTCGGGCTCCAGCACCACCGCCATGGCCAGAAGCCCGGACCGGTCGGTCCAGACCAGCGCGCCGGCGCCTTCCGCGGCCCGCGCGACCGCCGCATCGACCACCGAGCCCGGCGTGTCCAGGCGGTGCTGGCTGTAAGGGGGCGGCAGGGTCAGCCGCTCCGGCGAATTGCTCGGCATCTGATGCCCGTCCTCCCCGGCGGTCCTTGCGGTGTCCGTCCGTTTCTCCGAAGATGAAGTATCGCGGTCAAGCGCCGGGCTTTCAAGGCGCGACGGCCGCAACCGGAGAGGAGTCAGACGGCCGATGGACGCCCGACCGCGCAAGATCTTCGCGTGCAGCTGCGAGGGCACCATGCCGCTCGACGAGGCGGCGCTCAGGCGCGGCTGCGGCACGGGCGTGGAGACGGCGCACCAGCTCTGCCGCGCCCAGCTCGACCGGTTCCGGGCGGCGCTGGCCGAGGGCGGGCCGATCACCGTCGGCTGCACCCAGGAACAGCCGCTCTTCCTCGAGGTGGCCGAGGACGCGGGCCACGACGCCCCGCTCGCCTTCGCCAATGTACGGGAAACCGCCGGCTGGTCCGCCGAGGCCGCCGCGGCGGGTCCGAAGATGGCCGCCCTCCTCGCCGCCGCCGCCGTGCCCATGCCGGCGATCGCCCTCGTCGCCTTGAAATCCGAAGGCGTCGCGCTGATCCTCGGGCGCGACGACACCGCGGTCGAGGCCGCCCGCCGGCTCGCGCCGCATCTCGACGTGACCGTGCTCCTGCGCCCCGGCGCCGAGGTCGCACCCCCGCGCCAGACCGAGTTCCCGGTGCTCCAGGGCGCGGTGCGCAGCGCCCGCGGCCATCTCGGCGCCTTCGAACTCACCGTCGACTCCTATGCCGCGCCCGCCGCCTCCTCCCGCAGCCGGCTCGTCTTCGGCGCGACGCGCGACGGCGCGGTCTCGAGCTGTGACCTCGTGCTCGACCTCACCGGCGGAACCGCGCTCTTTCCGGCCGCCGAACTGCGCCCCGGCTACCTCCGCGCCGATCCGCGCGACCCCGCCGCCGTCGAGCGGGCGGTCTTCGAGGCGGCGAACCTCGTCGGCACCTTCGACAAGCCGCGCTACGTCGACTTCGAGCCCGCGATCTGCGCCCATTCCCGCAACCGCATCACCGGTTGCACCCGCTGCCTCGACCTCTGCCCCACCGGCGCGATCACGTCCGCGGGGGATTCGGTGGCGATCGACCCGATGGTCTGCGCCGGCTGCGGACAATGCGCCGCCGCCTGTCCGACCGGCGCGGCCAGCTACGCCCTGCCCCCGGTCGACGCGGTCATGGCCCGGCTCCGGACGCTGCTGGCCACCTATCGCACCGCCGGCGGCCGGCACCCCGCCCTCCTCCTCCACGACGGCGAGCACGGTGCGGAACTGATCGACGCCTGTGGCCGCTTCGGCGACGGACTGCCCGCCCATGTCCTGCCGCTCCAGATCAACGAGGTCACGCAGGTCGGGCCGGAACTGATCACCGCGGCCTTCGCCTATGGTGCGCTGGAGGTCCGCATCCTCACCCGCGCCCGCCCCCGCCACGACGTCACCGGCCTGACCGCGACGCTCGACCTCACCGGCCCGGTGCTCACCGCGCTCGGCTACGGCACCGACCACCTCGGCCTGATCCAGACCGACGACCCCGAAACGCTGACCACCGCCTTCGCCAGGCCCTCCGGTCCGGACCGGACGACGGTCGCGGGCTTCGTTCCCGCGGGCAGCAAGCGCGGCCTGATGGAGACCGCCTTCCGCGAACTGCACCGCGTGGCGCCCACCCCGGTCGACGTCGTCCCCCTGCCCGCCGGCGCGCCCTTCGGCACGATCACCGTCGACACCGATGCCTGCACCCTCTGCCTCGCCTGCGTCTCGGCCTGCCCGGCAGATGCGCTCGGCGACAACCCCGACCGCCCGATGCTGCGCTTCACCGAAAGCCTCTGCGTCCAGTGCGGGCTCTGCGCCGCGACCTGCCCGGAGGACGCGATCACCCTCACCCCGCAGATCGACTTCCCGGCCTGGTCGACCCCCCGCCGGGTGCTGAACGAGGACGAGCCCTTCCATTGCACCAGCTGCGGCAAGGCCTTCGGCACGCGGGCGACGATCGAGCGGGTCCGCGAGAAGCTCGGCGCCCACTGGATGTTCTCCGGGGCCGAGGGCGAGCGGCGGCGCCGCGTGCTCGAGATGTGCGACGATTGCCGCGTGCAGGCGGTGATGAACGAGAGCTTCGATCCCCACGACCTCGGCACCCGCGTCGTGCGCACCACCGACGACTACCTGCGCGAGCGCAAGAACCAGCCGAACTGAGCGGGCCTACTGCGTCCGCTCCACCAGGAACTCCATCAGCGCCGCACGGTCCTCGGCGCTGATGATGCGCTGTTCCGGCATCTTCGTCCCCGGCGTGTAGACGGACGGTCCCTGTTCGAAGAGCGCCGAGACCGTCTCCGGCGTCCAGACGATCTCCATGTTCCGCAGCGCATCGGAATAGTCGTAGCCCTCGGCGGTGCCGATCCGCCGGCCGAAGATGCCGTGCAGCGTCGGCCCCGCGCGGTTGCCGTCCTCGGGGGTCAGCGTGTGGCAGGCGGCGCAGGCCCGGAACACCCGCGCGCCCTGACTGTCACCGAGCGCATCCGCCACCGCCTCGCCCGTCCCGGCGAGCGCCGCGCCCGTCGCCGCGTCCCAGGCCCGGACCACGTTGTCGGCGGTCCCGGCGAGGACCAACCCGCCCGCCGCGTCGAAGGCGACAGACCAGAGCGGCGCGCTGCTCGCCGCCACGTCGAAGACGACGGCGCGTGCGCCTGCGTCGACCACCGCCAGCCGCCCGGCGATCGACCCCGCCGCCAGCCGCGTCCCGTCCGGCGACACCGCGAGCGCGATCAGCGGCGCGGCGCCGAGCGGCAGCTCCGCCACCGGCGCTCCGGCAGCGTCGAAGGCCCGCAGCACCCCGTCCGCCCCCGCGACCCATACCATACCCGTCGCGTCGACCGCGAGCGCGTTCAGCTGCGTGGGCAGCACCTGCACCCCCGCCGCCGCCCCGTCCGTGCCCCAGAACCGCAGGCTGTGGTCGTAGCCGGCGGTCACGATCCCGCCATCCCCGCGGAACGCCACCGCGTTCACGTTGCCCTCGTGTCCCGACAGGACGAGCGAGCCCGTCCCGTCGAGCCGCGTCAGCCGCGCCGTACCGTCCCAGGCGCTCGAGGCCACCGCAGCACCATCCGGCGCGATGGCGAGCGCCGTCACCGGCCCGTCATGGGCCGCGATCACCGCCTCCGGCTCCGCCACGTCCGTCCGCCAGAGCGCGACCCGCCCGTCCTGCCCACCGGTCACCATCCGGCCGTCCGGCAGGAACGCCACGGCGTTCACGCCGCCCTCGTGCAGCCGAAGGACCTGCTCCGCGGCGCCGGTGTCGAGATCCCACAGGATCGCGCGCGTGTCGAAGGACCCTGACAGGACCCGGCCCTCGCCGTCGACGGCGAGCGCGCGCACCGGCCCGCCATGGCCGCGCAACTCCGCGGCCGCCAGCGGCACCGACCCCATCACCAGAACCAGCCCGGCCAGCCCCGCCCGCAGCGCCTTCGCCATCCCTTCCCCGTCCATCGACCCTCCGCCGTGTGGCAGGCTACAATCCGGTTTCAGGCCCGACAAGCACGGCCCGGGCCTCCGGGATTGCAAATGCGCGCGCCGGCCCCAAGTTCCAGCGGGAGGGTTCCGCGATGAGTACCAAGAAAGACCTGTCAGACCCGCGGCACACGCTGCCCGGCGGCCGCGCCGCGACCTCCGCCGAGGTCGCCGCCTTCCTGCGTCAGGCCCGCGCCGTCGCGCCGCGCGGCGACGGCCGGCGTGGCCGGCTGATCTTCGCGCTCGACGCCACCATGAGCCGCCAGCCCACCTGGGACGCCGCCTGCGATCTGCAGTCCGAGATGTTCGCCTCGGCGGCCCGCGCCGGTGGCCTCGCGGTCCAGCTCGTCTATTTCCGCGGCCGCGACGAGGCCCGCGCCAGCCCCTGGGTCGACAATGCCGACCGGCTGCGCCGCATCATGCTGCGCATCGCCTGCCACGGCGGGCTGACCCAGATCGGCCGCGTGCTCGACCATGCGGCGAAGGAGGCCGCGCGCGAACCGGTCGCGGCCCTCGTCTATGTCGGCGACGCGATGGAGGAACAGATCGACACGCTCTGCGCCAAGGCCGGCACGCTCGCCCTGCGCGGCACCCGCGTCTTCATGTTCCTCGAGGGCAGCGACCCGGCGGCCGAACGCGCCTTCCGCGAGATCGCCCGCCTGACCCGCGGCGCCTTCCTCCCCTTCGACCGCTCCGCGCCGGCCGAGCTCCGCGCGCTCCTCGGTGCCGTCGCCACCTTCGCCGCGGGCGGAAGGGCGGCGCTCGAAAACTCGGGCAGCGCCGCGGCGCGGCGGCTCCTCGCCGACCTGCGCCCGTGACCAGCCTCCTGCCGCTCGTCTTCGTCGCGCTCCTGCTGGCGCTGATCCTCGCCGTGACCGCCCGCGCCGCGCCGCGCACGGTCTCGGGAGTGCTGCGCCTCGCCATGCCGGCCGGGCTGATCGTCGTGGCGCTCGGCCTCATGGCCTTCCGGCAGTTCGCGCTGGCCTTCGGCCTCCTCGCCATTGCACTCGGCCTCATCGGCCGCATGGTCCGCGTGAACCAGGCGACGCCGAGCGCGGGCCGCACCTCCGAGGTCCGCACCGCCGGCATCGCGATGACCCTCGACCACGACACCGGCGCGATGGACGGCGAGGTGCTCACCGGCCCCTTCGAGGGCGCGCGTCTCTCCGAACTCGACCCCGAGGAGCTTCTGGACCTCCTCGACCAGTTCGCCGACGACCCCGATACCGCCGGCCTCCTCCAGAGCTATCTCGACCACCACGGCCTCGGCACCGAGCCGCCCCCCGCCGGCCCCGGCGAGCCGATGTCCGAGGCCGAGGCGCTGAAGGTCCTCGGCCTCGAACCCGGCGCGGGCCCCGAGGAAATCCGCGCCGCGCATCGCCGGCTGATCCGCAAGGTACATCCCGACCTCGGCGGATCGGCCGCGCTCGCCGCGATGATCAACGCCGCCAAGCAGCGGCTCGATCCGGGCTGACGCCGCCTGCGTTGACGCATCCTGTCCTCCGCCCTAAGCTCCGCGCAACAATATTGCGCAGCGGGGCGGGAATGGCTTTCGAGGACTGGATCGGCCGGGTCGAGGAGGCCGAGGACAGCGTGCCCCTCCACCAGGCCCGCGCCCTCGCGGCCACCCTGGACTACGACGCCGGGACCCGCGCCGCGATGGGCCTCGTCCCCGGCGGCCCGCTGCCCGCGCTCTGGCACTGGATCGCCTTCCTGCCCGACGCGCCGATGTCGGGCCTCGACACCGACGGCCATCCCCGGCGCGGCGGCTTCCTGCCGCCGGTCCCGCTCGAACGCCGCATGTGGGCGGGCGGCCGGCTGACCTTCCACGGCGAAATGCGCATCGGCGAGACCCTGCACCGCCGCTCCGAGATCCTGAAGGTCTCGGAGAAATCCGGCTCCACCGGCCGAATGGTCTTCGTGACCGTCGGCCACCGCCTCTCCACCCCCCGGGGCCTCGCGGTGGAGGAGGAGCAGGACATCGTCTATGTCGCGATGCCCGAGCGCTTCGTGCCGCCCCCGCCGGTGGCCGCGCCCGGCGTTTTCGACTGGACCGAGCCGGTGGCGATGGACACCGTCCGCCTCTTCCGCTTCTCCGCCGTCACCTTCAACGCGCACCGCATCCATTTCGACCTGCCCTACGCGACAGAGGTCGAGAAATACCCCGGCCTCGTGGTCCACGGCCCCCTGCAGGCGATCCTGCTGATGGAGGCCGCGCGCCGCCACCGCGGCGGGGCGCGGCCCGCGGGCTACCGCTTCCGAGGGGTGCGCCCGCTCTTCCATTTCGACGCACTGCGCCTGATCGGCGGCGCGGTCGCGGACGGCGGCCAGGACCTCTGCACCGCGACCGGCGAGGATCTGGTCTGCATGCAGGCCCGCGTGAGCTGGTAACGACGACAACAACCGCACGGCGGGCGCAGCCGCCGCAGGGAGGGGACGGACATGGCAGGGCTGCTGAGGGGCCTGCGCGTCGTCGAGGGCTCGGCCTTCGTCGCCGTGCCGCTCGCGGGCATGACGCTCGCGCAGATGGGGGCGGACGTGATCCGCTTCGACCGGATCCGCGGCGGGCTCGACGCGCACCGCTGGCCGGTCACCGCGGACGGGCATAGCCTGTTCTGGGCCGGGCTCAACAAGGGCAAGCGGTCGCTCGCCGTCGACATGGGCAGCCCCGAGGGGCAGGAGATCGTCACCGAACTGATCTGCGCCCCGGGGCCTGACGCCGGCTGCTTCCTCACCAATCTGCGGGTGCGCGGCTGGATGGACTATCCCGCACTCGCCGCCCGGCGTCCCGACCTGATCATGGTCTCGCTTTCGGGCACCCGCCGGCACGAGCCCGCGGTCGACTATACCGTGAACCCCGCCATGGGCTTTCCCGACGCGACCGGACCCGAGGGTTCGACCGAACCGGTGGCCCATGTCCTGCCCGCATGGGACTGCATCGCCGGCCAGATGGTCGCCCTCGGCCTCCTCGCCGCCGAGCGCCACCGCCTGCGGACCGGCGCGGGCCAGCTTGTCGAGATCGCGCTCAAGGACGTGGCCGCCGCCATGCTCGGCCATCTCGGCATCATCGGCGAGGTCGCTATCAACGGCACCGACCGGCCGAAGGGCGGGAACGCACTCTACGGCGCCTATGGCCAGGACTTCGTCTGCGCCGACGGAAGGCGCGTCATGGTCATCGGCCTGACCGAGCGGCAGTGGCGCGGCCTCGTCAAGGCGACCGGCACCGCCGCCGAAATCGACGCCCTCGCCGCCCGCCTAGGTCTCGACCTGGGCGACGAGGGCAATCGCTATCGCGCCCGCCACGAGATCACCGCGATCCTGCGGCCCTGGTTCGCCGCCCGCCCCGTCGCCGATTTCGCCGAGGCCTTCGACGCCGCAGGCCTCACCTGGTCGGAATTCCGCAGCTTCGCCGAGGCCGTGCGCCTCGACCCCGACCTCTCGACCGACAACCCGATGTTCGGCCTCGTGGACCAGCCCGGCATCGGCGCCTTTCCCGTGCCCGGCACCCCGTTCCAGTTCTCGGCCGCCGCGCGCGAGGCCCCGGTCCGCGCCCCCGTCCTCGGCGAGCATACCGAGGCGATCCTCGCCGACGTGCTCGGCCTCGGATCGGGCCAGATCGGACTGCTCTTCGACCGGGGCGTGGTTGCCGGCCCCCGCGGCGAGTGATGCCTCAGCGGACGGCCGAGACCTCCTCGAGCGGAACCCGGATGCCGCCCGCAAGGATCAGGACCGGCGACCCCTGCTCGAGCCGCACTTCGGTCACCTGCCCGAACACCCGGCCCGGCTGCGCGTCGAGCCGCGTCTCGCCCATGAAGCTCTCGAGCTCGAACCGGTAGGACCCGTTCGCCGCCTGGGTGCCCTGGTCGGTCGCGCCGTCCCAGGTCACCAGCGTCGATCCCGGCGGCACCAGCTTGCGCGCGACGATCTGGCCGAAGTCGTTGCGCACCACCAGCACCGCGGTGTCCGCGCCCGCCTTCGGGCTGACCTCCACCTCGACCGGCACGCCCTGGTAGTTCGCCGCGACCGGGGCGCGGACCTCCCGCCCGATCCACTGCGCGAGCCCGTCCGGCGTGCCGCCCGACAGCATCTCGGCGATCCGGTCCAGCCGGTCGTTCGTGCGCACCTGCTGCTCGACCGCCGAAAAGCTGGCGAGCTGGGCGACGAACTCGGTCGATTCCATCGGCTTCAGCGGGTCCTGGTTGCGCAGCTGCGCGGTCAGGAGCTGGAGAAAGGTCTGGAAATCGCTCGTCGCGGCACCGGCCTCGGTCTCGGCCTTCGTCCTGGCCGCGGCGGCGGCCGTGGCGGTCGTCGCGGCCGCGGCGGTGGGGTTCAGCTCCATGATCGGCTCCTCTCGGGCAGGGTCGTCAAAGGCGGATGTCGAGCCGGCCGCCGGAAACCCGCGGCTGCCGGTTGATCGGATTCTCCACCGGCGCGGCTGCGGCGGGTCCCGCCGCCTCGCGGTCCCGCACCGTCACCTGCTGCGGGTCCTCGGCCTCACGCCCGCCCTCGCCCTGCCCGGAACCGGTCGCGAATTCCAGCCGCACCCCCGCATGGCCCGCCGCCGCCAGCTCCTCGCGCAGCATCTCGGCATGGCGGCGCATCAGGTCGTGGACCTCGGGCCGCTCCGAGATCACCGTGGCGTGCAGCACGCCGTCGCGGGTCGAAAGCTCGATCTGGACCCGTCCGAGCTCCGGCGGATCGAGCCGGATCTCCACCCGCTCGCCCGGCGCCCGCTGGATCGCGACGCTCAGCTGCGCGACGATCTGCTGCGCGGGCGGCATCGGACGCGCCGCGGCAGCGGCCTCGGCGGCACCCGTCCGCACCCCCGGCTCCCCCTCCAGCCGCCAGCCCTCCAGCGCCGGCGAGGCCGCGGCCTCGACCAGCACTGGGGACTGGGCGACGGCACCCGGCCCCGGCGCGGCGTTCAAGGGAACCGGCGCCACCGGTGCCACCCGCTCGGCGGTCACGTCGCGAACGGTCGGATCGCCCGGCTCGCGCCCTCCATCCTCCGCATCGGCCTTCGGTTCCGGGGGAACGGCCGGAGATGCAGCCCCCGCGGGCGGCGCCGCAACCAGCATCCCGCCCGCCTGCACGGGACGCGACACTTCGGCGACCACCCGCTCGACCGGCGGCACCCGGCCCTCGGACGCCTCCGCGGCCTCCGTCTCCCCGGGACCACCCGTCGACAGGATCTCCGGACGGGCCGGCGCCACGGTCATCTTCGATCCGTCATCAACCACGGGCACCGGCAGTTCCGCCTTCTCCGCACGGGGCACGACCTGCGCGGTCGGCTCCCCGGCCGCTGCCACCGGCACTTCGCCCTCCGCGACCGGCTGCGCGATCCCGAAGACCGCATTCCAGAGCGCCTCGGCCACCCGCGAGGCCACGCCGCGCCGCGCCACCTCCGGCGCCTCCGCGGGCGCATCGCCCTCCCGGTCCTCGGACGCGGGCTCCACCGCCGGACCGGCATCGCTCCGCGGGGCGGGCGCCACGTCTGTCTGCGCGTCCGGCCGGACCTCGACAGTCACCGCATCCGGCAGGTCCACGCCACCCTCCGGCGCATCCGGCGCGACCGCCTCGACCACAGCCTCCCCGGCCTCGCCCTCCGCGTCCGGCCCGGCCTCGTCCTCCGGCCGCGCGACCCCGCCCGAGAGTTCCTCCAGCAACAGCGCGAAAGCCTCCGCAGCGCCCTCCGCCCCCCCGCCGGTCTCCCGCGCCTCGCGCGCGGCGATCGTCCCACGGGGGGCGGCGGACAGGATCTCGATGGGGTTCATCGGCGCTCCGGGGCTCGTTCTCTCGGCCCGCTTCTGAACGCAAAGCCTTACGATTTTTTTACCGCAGGCCCCGATAACTCTTCCCGGACCCCGAGCAGGAACGAGGCGTGCCCATGGAGATCTCCCCTACCCGGCCCACGGGCCTCGCGGTCGCAACCCGCCCCGAGCCGCCCGCCGAGGACCGCGCCGCGCGCGAGGCCGCCCGCGCCTTCGAGGCCGCCTATCTGGCCGAGATGCTGAAACACACCGGCGTCAACACCCTCCCCTCCGGCTTCGGCGGCGGCGCGGGCGAGGAGGCGTTCTCGAGCTTCCTGACCCAGGAATACGCCCGGCTGATGGCCGAGCGCGGCGGCATCGGCATCGCCGAGCAGGTCTTCCACGTCCTCAAGCAGAACGGCACCGGCGAATGATCGCGAGCTTCCTCAGCAATTCCCGCTTCGACAAGGTCCTGCGGCTGCTCGACCGCGAGCGCGAGATCATCCTCAACGGCCCGCTCGCCGATCTGAAGGCCGTGGTCGACAAGCGCGAGACCGCACTCGCCGCGATCCTCACCGAGGAGGCGAACCTTCCCCCGCCCTTCATCGCGGCCCTGCGCTCCCGCGCCGAGCGCAACAGCCGCCTGCTCGCCGCCAGCCTCGCGGGCCTGAAGGCCGCCGAGGCGCAGATCGAGAAGGTCCGCGCCGCCCAGGAACAGCTGCGCACCTACACCGCCGAGGGCACCTCGGTCGAGGTCTCGACCAAGCGGGCGACCCGCGAGGAACGCCGCTAGGCGCCACCCACTGGCGCCCGCCCCCCGGCTGGGGCATGCTCGGCTTCCTATCCCTCCGACCGGAAGCCGATGCCGCCGATCTCCCCGCAGAACCTGTCCGAAACCGCCAGCACCCTGCCGTGGACCCCGGCCGACGCCCTCGCCGGCCTCGCGCGCCGGAGCGACGCGCCAGCGGTCGTCCGCATCGTTGCCGGCACGGCCGAGACCACCTCGGGCACCGAGCTGCGCCGCCGCGTCCTCGGCGCCGCCGCCGCGCTCGTCGCGGCGCACATCGGCCGCGGCACGGTGGTGGCGATCTGGGCGCCGAACGGGCCGGGCTGGATCGCCGCCGCGCTCGCCTGCCACCATCTCGGCGCCATCCTCGCGCCCCTCGATTCGCTCCTCGCAGCCCCCGATGCGGTCGAACAGGCCGAGGCGAGCGGCGCCGCGCTCCTCCTCGTCGAGGGTGACCCGCCCGCCGCCGCCGCGGGCCGGGTGCCCACCCGCGACCTCGCCACGCTCCCCGCCGCCGACGAAGGGCCGCCCGCCGCCGATCTCGGCCCCGACGACCCGATCGCACTCTTCCGCACCTCGGGCACCACCGGCACGCCCAAGGCCTTCCATCTCAGCCTGATGAACATCGGCTGGAACGTGCGCGCGATGACGGACTCGGGTCATGTCACCGCCGGCGACCGCGTGCTGATGCCGCTGCCGATGCATCACGTCTTCCCCTGGATCACCGCCACGCTCAGCAGCGTGACGAACAGCGCGACCCTGATCTTCCCCGAGGGGCTGACCGGCCCCCAGATCGCCGAGGCGCTGCGGCTCGGCCGCCCGACCATCGTCATCGGCGTGCCCCGGCTCTTCGACGCGCTCCTCGCCGGCATCCGCACCCGCATCGGTGGCGCCGGCCGGCTCGCCACCGCGGCCTTCGACGGCCTCCTCGGCCTTTCCGCGCGGCTCGCGCGAACCCCGTTCCGCCGCCTCGGCACCGGCCTCCTCTGGCCGGTCCGCCGCGCGGTCGCACCCGACCTGCGCCTCCTCGTCTCCGGCGGCGCGCTCCTGTCGGTCGAGACCCAGACCGGCCTCGCCGCCCTCGGCTGGGACGTGCGCAGCGGCTACGGCCTCGCCGAGACCGCCTCCTCGATCGCGGCGAACCTCAAGGTCAACCACCCCGGCGCGGCCGGCGCGATGATCGACGGTTGCGCCGCGCGGATCGAGAACCCCGACCCCGACGGCATCGGCGAGATCCTCGTCCGCGGCCCGGTGGTCTTCGCCGGCTACATCGACAACCCCGCCGCCAATGCCGAGGCCTTCGCCCCGGACGGCTTCTTCCGCACCGGCGACCTCGGCCGGATCGACAAGGACGGCATCCTCTGGGTCACCGGGCGGATGAAGGAGGTCATCAAGCTCGCCGGCGGCGACAAGCTCTACCCCGAGGACATCGAGCGCCGCTACCTCGCGAACCCGCTCCTCGCCGAGATCGGCGTGATGGAACGCGACGGCGCGCTGGTCGCCCTGATCGTCCCCGCGCTCGCCGAGGTCCAGAAGACCGGGGCCTCCAGCGCCGAGGACGCCATCCGCGTCGCGCTCGGCCTCGTGGCGAAGTCCCTGCCCCAGACCTGGCGGCTCACCGGCTTCGCGCTGACACGCGAGCCGCTGCCCCGCACCCGCCTCGGCAAGCTCCGCCGCTTCCGCCTGCCCGAGCTCTACGACCGCGCCCGAGCCGGCGGCGGCGGCGCTGCGACCCGCGAGCCGACGCCCGAGGAACGCGCCTGGATCGCCACCCCGCCGCGCGACGCGGTCTGGGCGATCCTCGCGCGCGAGACCAAGGGCACCGCCTTCGACCTCGACAGCCATCTCCAGCTCGACCTCGGCGTCGATTCCTTCGGCTGGATGACCCTCGGCCTCGCGATCGAGGAGGCGACGGGCGTCCGCCTCGGCCCGGTCGACATGGCCGAGATCGCCACCGTCCGCGACCTCCTGACCCGGGTCTCCGAGATCGCCGCCGGTCCCGCCCGCCACGGCCCCGGCACCGCGGAAATCCTCGCCCGCGACCGCGCACGCTGGCGCGCGCCGATGACCACGCCCGAACGGCTCACCGGGCGCCTCCTCTATGGCGTCAACACCCTCCTCACCCGCGGCTACTTCCGCCTGCGCGCCCGCGGCACCGAGACCCTGCCCGAAGGACCGTTCCTGCTCTGCCCCAACCATGTCAGCGACCTCGACGCGCTGATGGTCGCGGGCGCGCTTCCCGCCGCGGTGCGCGATCGCCTCGCCTGGGCCGCCACGCGCAGCCGGGTCTTCGGCAACCCCGTCTTTCCGCGCCTCGCCCGCAGCGTGCAGGTCTTTCCCGTCGACGACCGGGTGCCCACCGTCGCCGTCGATCTCGCGGTCGAGACGCTCGGCGCGGGCGGCGTGCAGGTCTGGTTCCCCGAGGGCTGGCGCTCGCCGGACGGCACCCTCCTGCCGTTCCAGCCGGGCGTCGGCCACGTGATCCTGAGGAGCGGCGCGCCGGTGGTGCCGGTGCTGATCGCGGGCACGCTCGAGGCCCTGCCCCGCGACCGCCGCCTGCCCCGGCCCGCGAAGGTGACCGTCACCTTCGGCGCGCCGATCCCCGCCGAGGTGCTGCGCGCCGAATCGGCCGGCGGCACCGACTCCCCCGCCGGCATCGCCGACGCCCTGCACGCCTGCTACCTGCGCTTCGCCGCCGAGGCGGGGTCCGGAGGATCGCGCGGGTGAGCCACGCCACCGTGGCCCCCACTCCCATGAACCGCCGCCAGGTGATCTACTGGTGCCTCTACGACTGGGGTAACTCGGCCTTCCCCGCGGTGGTGCTCTCCTTCGTCTTCGCGCCCTATTTCCTGCAGTCCGTCGCCGCCGACCCGATCCGCGGCCAGGCCGACTGGGGCTTCGCGATCTCCGCCTCCGCCATCGCCATCGCGCTCCTCAGCCCGGTCTTCGGCGCCATCGCCGACCGCGGCGGGCGCCGCCGCCGCTGGCTCGGCGCCTGCAGCCTCGTCGCGATCCTCGCGACGCTGGCGATGTGGAACGTCCGGCCCGGCCCCGACTCGATCCTGCTCGCGCTTGCCCTCCTCATGGTGGCAAACGCCACCTTCGAGCTCGCCTACGTGTTCTACAACTCCCTCCTGAGCAATGTCGCATCCCCCGAGACGACCGGGCGCGTGTCGGGCCTGGGCTGGGGCGCCGGCTACTTCGGCTCGCTGGCCTCGCTCGGCCTTGTCTACGCGCTCCTGATCGCGCCCGACCCGCCGCGCTTCGGCCTCGACCCCGCCCTGGCCGAGCCGCTGCGCGCCGCGGCCCCGCTCACCGCGCTCTGGTTTCTCGTCTTCGCCGCGCCGCTCGTCTTCCTCGGCCCGGCAGAGACCGGATCGCCCCTGCCTGCGCGGCGGGTCATAGCCGAAGGGCTGCGCGACCTCTGGCACACGCTCCGGGGCCTGCCACGCATGCCCTCGGTCGCCTGGTTTCTCGCCGCCCACATGTTCTTCATCGACGGGGTCAACACGCTCTTCGTCTTCGGTCCGCTGATCGCCGCGGGCGTCTTCGGCTTCACCGAGACCGAGATGCTGCTCTTCGGGGTGACGATCTACGCCGCCGCCGGGCTCGGCGCGATCGGCTTCGGCTGGCTCGACGACCGGATCGGGGCGAAGCCGGTGATCCTCGCCTCGATCGTCGCGATCACGGCCATCGCCATCGCCATCGTCTTTCTCGAATCGAAGACCCATTTCTGGATCGCCGCCGGCGGCCTCGGCGTGTTCTTCGGCCCGATCCAGGCCTCCAGCCGCAGCCTGATGTCCCGCCTCGCGCCAGCGGAGCTGCGCACCCAGCTCTTCGGCCTCTACGCCCTCGCCGGGCGCGCCACCGGCCCGCTGGGCGCCTTCCTCGTCGGCTGGGCGACGCTCGCCAGCGGAAACCAGAAGACCGGGATCGCTGTCGTCGCGGTCTCGCTCATCCTCGGGCTCCTCCTGATGCTGCCGGTGCGCGAGCCACACCCCGCGCCGCCGCGTTAGCCGCATGGCGCGGCACCGCTTTCCGAACCGCCGCCGGGGGTGATAGTCTGCGGTCATGCGTCCGCTCGTCCTGCTCGTCGCCCTAAGCCTCGCCGCCTGCGCAGCCGCGCCCGAGCCTCCCGCGCGGCCCGAGGTCTCCCGCCGCGCCGCGCCCGAATCCGCCGGCGAGACGCTCATCCTCACCCGCTGGGAGACCGCCGCCCCGCCCCGCGCGGTGATCCTAGCGCTGCACGGCTTCGGCGATTCGGGGACGCTGGCCTTCGACGAGGCCGCCACCTACTGGGCCGGCCGCGGCATCGCAGTCTACGCCCTCGACCAGCGCGGCTTCGGCGGCAACGCGAGCCATCGCGACTGGCCCGGCCCGCAACTCCTCGTCGCCGATGCGGTCGCCGTCTCGCACCGCGTCGCGGCCCGCCATCCCGACCTGCCGCTCGTTGTCGTCGGCCATTCCATGGGCGCGGGCGTCGCGCTCGCAGGCGTGCCGGCGGGACTGCGGGCCGACGGGCTCGTGCTCGCCGGCCCGGCCATCGCGGGCGGCGATGCGCTCAACCCGGTCTACCGCGCCGGCGCCTGGGCGCTCGCCGCCGCCCTGCCGGAGAAGCGCTGGACCGGCGGCGATCTCGTCCAGATCCAGGTCAGCGACAATGCCGAGGCGGTCGCGCGCGTGCAGAAGGACCCCCGCTTCTTCGGCGACCCGTCGAGCCGCGAACTCTACGGGCTCGTCCAGATCATGGACAGGGCCGCCGCCGCCGCGCCCGAGGTGACGATCCCGACGCTCACGCTGATGGGCTCCCATGACGAGGTGCTGCGTCCCGACCAGGTCAGGCGGGTGCACGACCGCATCCCCGGCGCCTCGGGCTACATCCTCTATCCCGAGGGCTGGCACTGGCTCTTCCGCGACCTCAACGGCGCCGAGGTCTGGTCCGATGTCGCCGACTTCGCCCTCTCCGTCCGCCCGAGGGATCAGGCCCAGCCTTCCTCCACCCCGTGACAGGCGACCACCGCGCCGCGCCCGTCGGGCAGCGGCCGCGGGATCTCCACCCGGCAGCGCGGCCGGACCAGCGGGCAGCGCGGATGAAAGGTGCAGCCGGGCGGCGGGTTCAGCGGATTGGGGATCTCCCCGGTCATCGCCGCGCGCACCCGTCCGGTCATCTCCACGTCCGGGATCGAATCGAGCAGGCTGCGCGTGTAGGGATGCCGCGGCGCCCGGAAGAGCTGCTTCGCCGGCGCGACCTCGGCCAGCCGGCCGAGGTACAGCACCCCGATCGTGTCGGCCATGTGCCGCACCACGGCGAGGTTGTGGCTGATGAACAGATACGTCAGCCCCAGCCGGTCCTGCAGGTCGCGCATCAGGTTCAGGATCTGCGCCTGCACCGACACGTCGAGCGCGCTCGTCGGCTCGTCGCAGACGAGGAACTCCGGCTCCGAGGCGAGCGCGCGCGCGATGCAGATGCGCTGGCGCTGCCCGCCCGAGAACTGGTGCGGGTACTTCTGCATGTCCTCGGGCGACAGTTTCACCAGCGTCAGCAGCTCCCCCACCCGCGCCCGCGTCTCCGCCGCCGATCCGGTCAGCCGGAACACCTGCAGCGGCTCGGCGATGATCTCGCCCACCCGCCAGCGCGGGTTGAGGCTCGCGAACGGGTCCTGAAAGATCATCTGGAACCGCCGGCGCAGCCGCTGAAGCTCCGCCGCGTTCTTCACGTCCCAGATGTCGGTGCCGTCGATCCGCACGTGGCCCGCGGTCGGCTCCAGCAGCCCCACCACCATCCGCGCGACCGTCGACTTGCCCGAGCCGCTCTCGCCGACCAGCGCCAGCGTCTCGCCGCGCCGGATGTCGAACGACACCCCCGCCACCGCCTTGACGATGCGCTTCTCCTCGCCCGCCAGCACCCGCTGCAGCCAGGGCGCCGAGACGTCGAACTCCCGCGCGAGGTCGCGCACCTCGACCACGATCTCCGGCCGGTCGCCGCCCGTGCCGCCGCGCCCCGCTTGCCGAACCTCGACCGTCACGCCCGCCTCCCCCCGCTCACGCCCGCTCGCCCACCGGCCCGCGCAGCGCGCGCAGCGCGTTCAGGATCACCGCCACGTCGATCACCTCCTGCAACAGCGCGCCCTGCACCGGCGTGATCTGCCCGAAGGCCGCCGCCACCATGCCGGCGAAGGACAGCCCCAGCCCCACCGCCACGCTCTGCAGCGCGATGCCGCGCGCCCGCCGGGCGATGCGCAGCCCCGGCAGGATGCGGTCCAGCCGATCCACCAGCAGGACCACGTCCGCCGCCTCGGCCGAGGCCGCCGCCCCCCGCGCCCCCATCGCGACCCCGAGGTCGGACGCCGCCAGCGCCGGCGCGTCGTTCACCCCGTCGCCGATCATCATGACCGCACCGTGCTTCCGCTCGGCGATCACCTCGATCACCTTCTGGTCGGGCGTCAAGTCCGCCTGCACCGCGCTGAAAGGCAACCCGTGGACGATCGCCTCGGCCACCGCCCGCCGGTCCCCGGTCGCCAGCACGATGCGCTCGATCCCGTGGTCGCGCAGCCCCTCGATGAGTTCCGCCGTCCCGCCCCGCAGCGTGTCCGCCAGCGTCAGCACCCCCGCGAGCCGCCCATCCACGCCCACCGCGACGCTCAGCGCCCCCGGCCGCGACGGCGCCGCGTCGATCCGCCCGAGGCCCAGCCGGTCCGCGACGTAGTTCACCCCGCCGACCACCGCCGGCCGCCCCTCGACCAGCCCCTCGACCCCCTCGCCCGCGGTCTCGGCCACCTGCGCCGGCACGCTTAGGGCCAACCCGCGCGCCCGCGCCTCGGCGACGATCGTCTGGGCGATGGTGTGCTTGGAGGCCTGGTCGAGCGAGGCGGCGATCCGCAGCACCTCGTCCTCCGCCAGGCCGTCGCCGGTCTCGATCCCGACGATCTGCGGCCGCCCGTCGGTCAGCGTCCCGGTCTTGTCGAGCACCAGCACCCGGATGCGCGCCATGATCTCCAGCGCCTTCGCGCCCTTGATCAGGATGCCCTGCTTCGCCGCCCGCGACAGCCCGGCGACCAGCGCCACCGGCACCGCGAGGATCAGCGGGCAGGGCGTCGCCACCACCAGCACCGCCACCGCCCGGATCGGATCGCCGCTCAGCACCCAGGCCGCGCCCGCCATCGCCACCGTCACGGCGAGGAACACCATCGCGTAGCGGTCCGCCAGCCGCACCATCGGCGCGCGCGACCGCTGCGCCTGCTCGACCAGCCGCACGATCCCGGCATAGGTGCTCTCGTCGGCGGGCCGCGCTGCGACCATGTCGAAGGCGTCGCCCACGTTCGCGGGGCCGCTCATCACCTCCGCGCCCGGGTCGTGCCGCACCGGCAGCGCCTCGCCGGTCAGCGCCGATTCGTCCAGCACCGCCGTGCCCTCGGCCACGGTCCCGTCCACCGGCACCACGTCGCCGCGCCGGATCATCAGCCGGTCGCCGGCGGCGATCTCCTCGACCGGCACCTCCTCCAGCCCGCCGTTGCGGTGACGCATGGCGGTGCGCGGCGCACGCGCCAAGAGCGCGGTCATCTCCCGCCGAGCGCGCCCCTCGGCATAACTCTCGAGGTACTGCCCGCCGGAATACATCAGCGCGACCACGGCCGCCGCCAGCGTCTCGCCGAAGATCAGCGCCGCCGTCATCGACAGCGCCGCCACGATGTCGAGCCCGTATTCCCCCCGCCGCAGGCTGGTCACGATCTCGGCCAGCAGCCCAGCCAGCACCGGCAGCGTCGAGGCCGTCCAGGCGAGCGAGGCCAGATCCGGCCGCCCCGCCAGCCAGAACGCCCCGCCGACCGCGAGCCCGCTCAGCGCGATGGTGATCAGCGCCGGCCGCACCAGCCGCGCCGGATCTCCCCCCGCCCAGGTCAATCCCGCCCCCCGCCGTAGAGCCAGCAGGCGACGGTCGATCCCTCGGCCTCGACCAGCGGCGGCCGCTCGCGCCGGCAGACGTCCATCACCGCCGCGCAGCGCGGGTTGAAGGCGCAGCCCTTGGGGATGGCGTTCAGCCGCGGCATGGCGCCTGGGATCTGCACCAGCCGCTCCTCCTCGCCGGTCAGCGACGGGATCGAGCCCATCAGCCCCTTGGTGTAGGGATGGAGCGGCCGCTTCAGCACGTCGCGCACCGCCCCGATCTCGGCCACACGGCCCGCATAGAGCACCGCCACCCGGTCGGCCGCCTCGGCGATCACCCCCATGTCGTGGGTGATCAGGATCGCCGAGGTGCCGTGCTCGCGGCACATCCTGCGGAAGACCTCGATCACCTGCGCCTGCACCGACACGTCGAGCGCCGTCGTCGGCTCGTCGGCGATCACGAACTCGGGCTCGGCGCAGAGCGCCAGCGCGATCACCACCCGCTGCCGCATGCCCCCGGAGAACTGGTGCGGATAGTTGTCGATCCGCGCCTCGGGCGCCGGAATGCCGACCTGCGCGAGCAGGTCGATCGCCCGCGCCCGCGCCTGCCGCGCGCTCAGCCCGAGGTGATGCACGATCGTCTCGGTCAGCTGGTCGCCCACGGTGAACAGCGGATTGAGGCTCGTCAGCGGGTCCTGGAACACCATGCCGATCCGCCGGCCGCGCACCCGGTCCATGCGCTCGCGCGGCAGGTCGTCGATCCGCTCGCCCTTCAGCCGGATCTCGCCCCCCGCGATCCGCCCCGGCGGCTCGATCAGCCCGATGATCGCGGCACCCGTGATCGACTTGCCCGCCCCGCTCTCGCCCACCACGCCGAGGATCTCGCCGGGGCCGACGTCGAAGCCCACCCCGTCGAGCGCGCGCAGCACGCCGCGCCGGGTCGGGAACTCGACCACCAGATCGCGCACGGAAAGGACAGGATCGCTCATCGCAGGCGCGGGTTCAGGGCCTCGCGCAGCCAGTCCCCGAGCAGGTTGACCGACAGCGCGAGCGCGAGCAGCGTGAGCGAGGGGAACAGCAGGATCCACCATTCCCCCGAGAACAGGAACCCCTGCCCGAACCGGATCAGCGTGCCGAGACTCGGCTGGGTCGGCGGCACGCCGACGCCGAGAAACGACAGCGTCGCCTCCGCGATGATGGCGAGCGCGAGGCTGATCGTCGCGATCACCAGGATCGGCTCGGTCACGTTCGGCAGCACGTGGCGCAGCATGATCGCGAACGGCGATCGCCCGATCAGCCGGGCCGCCTGCACGTATTCCTTGCTCTTCTGCACCATGGTCGCCCCCCGCACCGTGCGGGCGTACTGCACCCAGTCGCTGAGCCCGATCGCCACGATCAGCACATAGACCGCCATCGCCTCGCGGTGCTGCGGCGGGATGAAGCCGCGCGCCACCCCGAAGATCAGGAGCGCGATCAGGATCACCGGGAATGTCAGCTGCACGTCGGCGATCCGCATGATGACCGAATCCGTCCGCCCGCCGACATAACCGGCGAGCAGCCCCAGCGTCACTCCCAGCACCAGGCTGAACAGCACCGCCGAGAAGCCGACGAACAGCGACACCCGCGCGCCGTAGAGGATCGCCGAGAACACGTCCCGCCCCTGATCGTCCGCGCCCAGCCAGAATTCCTCGCCGGTGAACTGGTTCGGCACGCCCGGCGGGGTGAAGCCGTTCATCAGGTTCAGCGACGCCGGGTCGAACGGGTTCTGCGGCGCGATCCACGGCGCCAGCACCGCGGCGAGGATGATCGTCAGTGCGACCAGCGCCGCGATCACCGTCACCGGCGAATGCCGGAACGACCAGGCGAGGTCGGAATCCCAGACCGCGTGCAGTCGCGCACCCAGTCCCCGGTTCGGTGGTGGCGTCTCCATCAGTGCCCCTTCGCGCCGTCGCTGCGCAGCCGCGGGTCGACCGCATAATAGAGCAGGTCGACGATCAGGTTGATGACCACGAAGACGAAGGCGATCAGCATCAGGTAGGCCGCCATCACCGGCACGTCGACGAACTGGACCGAGGTGATGAACAGAAGCCCCACCCCCGGCCACTGGAACACCGTCTCGGTGACGATGGCGAAGGCGATGATGCTGCCGAGCTGCAGGCCGGTGATGGTGATCACCGGCACCATGGTGTTCTTCAGCGCCAGCCGGAAGTTGATCGTCCGCTCCGGGAGGCCGCGGGCGCGCGCGAACTTGATGTAGTCCGAGCGCAGCACCTCCATCATCTCCGCCCGCACCAGCCGCATGATCAGCGTCATCTGGTAGAGCGCCAGCGTGATCGCCGGCATGATCAGCGACAGAAGCCCGCTCTTCGTCAGGAACCCGGTGGTCCAGCCGCCGATCCGCACCGTCTCGCCCCGCCCGAAGGACGGCAGCCAGCCGAGCTCCACCGCGAAGAGATAGATCAGACCGATGCCGATCAGGAACGTCGGCAGCGACACCCCGACCAGCGAGACGGTCATCACGAAGCGGCTGGTGAACCCGTCGGGCCGGATCGCGGTATAGACCCCGAGGCTCACCCCCACGACGAAGGCCAGAAGCGCCGAGACGAAGGCGAGTTCCAGCGTCGCCGGCAGCCGTTCGAGGATCAGGTCCATCACCGGGCGCCCCAGCCGGTAGCTCACCCCGAAGTCGCCCTGCGCCGCCCGGGTGATGAACCGGGCGAACTGCACCGGGAACGGCTGGTCGAGCCCCAGCTGCCGGGCGAGGTCCGCGCGCTGCGCGTCGGTCGCCTCCTGCCCCATCATGTTGTTGATCGGGTCCCCGATGAAACGGAACATCGAGAAGGACACGAACCCCACGATCAGGAGCACGAGCACCGACTGCGCGAGCCGCTTCAGGATGAAGGCGATCATCGGGACCGTCCCGCGCCGTGGCCCGCGCCCCGGCCATTGCCGGGGCGCGGAGGCCTCAGTTCGAAATCACCACGTCCTTGGCGTAGAAGTCGTTGGACGGGTCCACGGGGATGTCCAGCGTGTCCTTCATCGCCCGGGCCAGCGTCTGGACGTGGATCGGGATGTAGATCGTCTCGTCCTGCAGCCGCTCCCAGATCGCGCGGATCGTGGCGTTGCGCTTCTCGAAATCGGGCTCGCTGGCCAGCGTGCCGATCTGCGCGTCGAGCTCGGGATCGCAGAACCGCGTCGCGTTCCAGCTGCCCTTGCCACCCTCGCGGCAGTGATAGAGGAAATCGAACACGTAGAGGCTGTCGAAGGTCGGCACGCCCCAGCCGAGCAGGAAGAAGTCGGTCTCCATGTTCGAGATCGCCGGGAAATGGATCGACAGCGACCGGCTCTCCAGCGTGGCGTTGATCCCGATCCGGCCCAGCATGCCGACCGCCGCTTGGCAGATGCCCTCGTCGTTGACGTAGCGGTCGTTCGGGCAGTGCAGCGTCACCTGGAACCCGTCGGGATAGCCCGCATCGGCCAGCATCGCCTTCGCCGCGTCCACGTCCACCGCCGGATAGGCGCCCATCCAGTCCTCGTAGCCGTTGATGAACGGCGGCGCGATGGTGCCGAGCGGAATGGACTCGCCGCGCATCACCACCTGCTGGATCGCCTCGCGGTCGATCGCCATGTTGATCGCCTGCCGCACCCGCTTGTCCTTGAACGGATTGCCCTCCGCCGTGCCGTAGGTCAGCTCGTCGGAGCCGACGTTCATCCCGAAGAAGATCGTCCGGTTCTCCGGCCCCCGCGTCACCCGGATGCCCGCCGTCTGCTCCAGCCGCGCGATGTCCTGCACCGGCACGTCCTGCACGAAGTCGACCTCGCCCGAGAGCAGCGCCGCCACCCGGGTCGCCGCCGAGGTGATCGGCGTGTAGACGATCTCGGTCACGTCGAGCGGGAACTCGTCCTTGCCCCAGTAGCCGTCGAAGGCCCGCGCCACGTTGCGCGCGTCCGGCTCGCGGCTGACCAGCACGTAGGGCCCGGTACCGTTGGCGTTGCGCGCGGCGAAATGCTCCTCGCCCGCGTCGAAGTTCTGCGGAACCGTGGCGTTGTTCGCCTCCGCCCAGCCCCGGTCCATCATGAAGAGGTTGGTCAGGTTGTCGATGAGCAGCGGGTTCGGCCCGGCGGTGCGGATGTGCACCGTGTGGTCGTCGACCGCGATCACCTCCTCGACGCTCGCGATCAGCTCCTTCATGTTCGAGGTCGGCTGCTTCGCCCGCTCGAACGAGAACACCACGTCGTCGGCGGTGAAATCCGCGCCGTCATGGAACTTCACGCCCTGCCGCAGCTTGAATTCCCAGATCGTCGGATCCTCCTCGAGGATGCGCCATTCGGTCGCGAGCGTCGGCCGCAGCCCGCCGTCGAGCGCGCGGATCACCAGCGGCTCGTAGATCTGGTGGTTGAAGGCGTGCGTCGGCCCGGTGTTCTGCGAATGCGGGTCCATCGTCAGGTTGTCCGCCGAACGCGCCCAGCGCAGCGTCTCGGCCCCGGCGGCACCGGCGGTGATGCCGGCCACGAGAATCGTTCCGGTCAGCAGTCTCGCCACGGTTTTCATGGTCTTTCCTTCCCTGATGGCACGGCGCGGTCTCCCCTGCCGCATCGCGGCCGGCCCTGCGCCCATGACGGATTGGTAACAGCGCCGTCAGGCCCGTTCAACCGAAACGGTCGGCCCGGCGCGGCGCGGGTGGCCGCCGCCCCGCGACGGGGCGGCGGCGGCCTTTGCGGCTCAGCGGTAGGGATAGCCCGCCTTCTCCATCACCGCGGCATAGTCCTTGAAGATCTGCACCACGCGGCCGGCGCGCGGGCTCGAGGCCGCGATCTCGTCCCAGAAGCCCTCGGCATCGGCCACGACCTGCGCCCATTCCTCGTCGGGGAGCGACGTCAGCTCCATCTTGTCGCCGTTCACCCGCAGGTCGGCCTCGCCGCCCCAGTACCAGACCTGCCGGTAGTAGTGCGACTGGTCGATCGAGATCAGGAACAGCTCCTTCAGATGGTCGGGCACCGCGGCCCAGCTGTTGGAATTGGCGAGGTAGCTGCCGCACCAGGCGCCGGTCACGCTGTTCAGCAGCGCATAGTTGCAGATGTCGGCCCAGCCGACCTCGTAGGCCTCGGTGAAGCCGCACCAGGCGACGCCGTCGAGCTCGCCCGTCTGCATGGCGACCTCCACGTCGTCCCACGGCACCGTCACCGGGATCAGCCCGTAGCGCGACAGGAACCGGCCCGCGGTCGGAACGCCGAAGACCCGCAGGCCGCGCATGTCGGCGAGGGTCCGGATCGGCTGGCGCGTCGTGAAGATGTGCAGCGGGTCCCAGGCGCCCGCGCTCAGCCACTCGACCCCGCGGATCTCGCCATAGGCCTCCTGCCAGATCTCGTTCAGCCCGTACTGGCGGAACAGCACCGGCAGGTCGAGGCTGTAGCGGGTCGAGAACGGGAAGTAGCCGCCGAAGACCGCGATGTCGACCGGCGAGGCCATCGTCGCCTCGTCCGACTGCACCGCGTCGATCGTGCCGTTCTGCAGCGCGCGGAACAGCTCGCTCGTCGGCACGAGCTGGTCGGCATAGTAGAGCTCGATCACCATCTCGTTGTTTGCGGCCTTGTTGAAGGCCTCGATCTGCGGAAGGATCACGTGCGCGCCCAGCGGCGCCCCGGAATAGGTCTGCAGCCGCCAGCGGATCGGCCCGCTCTGCGCGTTCAGATAGGGCGCCGCCAGCGCCGACGAGGCGACGGCCGCCCCGCCGACCCCGGCCTTGCGCAGAAAGTCGCGCCGGCTCGTCTTGGGCAGGACCATCTCCGGCCGCTTCTTCTTGTCGATCATCGCATGCACTCCTCTGCTGGACATTGGCGCGGGTGACTCTCGCCCCCGCGCGGGCGGGTCATCTCCCCGACACGTAGGCCGGCAGCCACAGGGCCACCTGCGGGAAGATGGTGATGATCAGTGCGGCGCAGACCATGATCGCGACGAAGGGAATGATCGAGCGGTAGATATCGATCAGGGTGATCTCGCTCGGCGCCATCGCCCGCATCAGGAACAGGTTGTAGCCGAATGGGGGCGTCATGTAGGCGATCTGGCAGGTGATGGTGTAGAGGATGCCGTACCAGATCAGCACGTTGTCGATCCCCAGATCGAGCAGCCGCACCAGCGGAACGTAGAGCGGCGCGACGATCACCAGCATCGCCGTGTCGTCGAGGAACATGCCCATCACCAGGTAGGACAGCTGCATCAGGAGCAGCACCTCCCACGGCGACAGCTCCCAGCGGGTGATGAACAGGCCCTGCAGCGCACGGCCCGCGCCGATCCCGTCGAAGATCGCCCCGAAGGCCAGCGCGGCCAGGATGATCCACAGGAACATGCACGAGATCGCCAGCGTCTTGCGCGCGGTCTCCTGCAGCTTCGCCCAGCTCAGCCGCCCCTTCCACCACGCCGCCAGCGTCGCCGAGGTCGCGCCCACGGCCGAGCTTTCCACGAGGCTGGTGAAGCCCATCACGAAGAGCCCGGTCATGAAGAAGAAGATCAGGAAGGGGATGATGCCCGCGCGCAGAAGCTTCAGCTTCTCGCGCATCGGCATGTTGAGATCCTCGTCCGACACCGTCGGCGCCAGCTGCGGCTGCAGCCGGCAGCGGATCAGGATGTAGATGATGAACATCGTCGCCATCATCAGCCCCGGGACCACGCCGGCCAGCCACAGCTGGCTCACCGGCTGGCGCGCGATCATGCCGTAGAGCACCAGCACCACGCTCGGCGGCACGAGGATGCCGAGCGTCGAGCCAGCCTGCACCACGCCGGTGATCATCACCTTGTCGTAGCCCCGGCGCAGCATCTCGGGCAGCGCGATCGTCGCGCCGATCGCCATGCCCGCGACGCTCAGACCGTTCATCGCCGAGATGATCACCATCATCAGGATCGTGCCGATGGCGAGCCCGCCGCGCACCCGCCCGAACCAGACGTGGAACGCCCGGTAGAGGTCCTCGGCGATGCCTGAATCCGACAGGACGTAGCCCATGTAGATGAAGAGCGGCAGCGTCAGCATCGGAAACCAGTTGAACAGCTGGAACGCCGCGTTGAACGGCATCTCCACCGCACCCTGCCCGTAGAGCAGCAGCGCCGCGCCCGAGGCGACGAAACCGATCGCCGCGAAGACCCGCTGGCCGGTCAGCAGCATGACGAGCATCGACGCGAACATCAGCGTCGCGATCATCTCGTAGCTCATGCGAGCTCGACCCCGCGCATCTTCGCGAAGTCCTTGAAGATCATCGACACCGACTGGAGGATCATCAGCACGATGGCCAGAACCATGATGACCTTGATCGGGATCATCGAGGGGTTCCACATCGAGAAGTTCCGCTGGTCGTACTCGATGGCGTAGAGCGTCGACGAGATCGAGCCGATCAGCAGCACCGTCAGGTAGAAGAGCAGGCAGCCGCTGGTGATCAGGTCCATCCGCGCCTTGCCGCGCACGCTCAGCCGGTCGTAGATCAGGTCCATGCGGACGTGGGCGTCCATCTTCAGCGCATAGGGACCGCCGGCGAAGTAATAGGCCGCCAGCGTGAACTGCGCGAACTCGATGCACCAGTGCAGCGGGATGTTCAGCACGTTGCGCGTCACCGCATCGAGCAGCAGGACCGCCATCATCACGAAGACGAGGTTCATGGCGATGATGCCGACGAACCAGCTCAGTCCGTCGACGTAGCGGACGTACAGTCTTATCGGCCCTGGCATCCCGCCATCCGTCTCCCGGCACCCAACCTGCGCATGACGGACGCATCGGGCACGAAAAGCCTGCGCCTGTCAAAGACCAAAACCATTACCGAACCGTTACCCCCGCCTCGTCCAGCGCCGCCGCCAGCGGCGCATCCGGCGCCGCATCCGCCACCAGCATGTCGATCTGCGCCAGCCGGCAGACCCGGAACGGCGCCCGCCGCCCGAACTTCGAGCCATCGGCGACCACGATCACCCGCCGAGCGTTCGCGGCCATGGCGCGCGCCACCTCCGCCTCGCCCGCCTCGAAATCCGTCGCGCCCGCCTCGGCATCGAGCGCGCCCACCGTCAGCACCGCGGTATCGGCCTGGTAGCCGTCGATCTGCGCCAGCGCGGTCGGACCCAGCGTCTGCCGGTTGTCCCCCGCATAGCGCCCCCCGGCCAGATAGACCGCCGCGCGCTGCCCCATGACCTCGGCGATGCCGAGCGAATTGGTGATCACCGTCAGCCCGTCGATCCCCGCCAGCACCTCGGCGCAGATCAGCGTCGTCGAGCCCGTGTCGATGAACAGCGTGTCCCCCGGCTCGACCTCGCGCGCGAGCTTCTCGGCGATCGTGCGCTTGCCCCGGGCGTTCTCCGCCATGCGCTGCCGGAAGCTCGCCTCGGGCCGCGGCCGTGGCGGCTTCGCGCCGCCGTGCACCTTCTGCACCGCGCCCCGTTCGGCCAGCCCGTTCAGGTCGCGCCGCACCGTCTCGGGCGAGACGGCGAACAGCTCGGCCAGTTCCTCGACGCTCATCTGGCCGCGCTGGCCGATGATCGTCGCGATCCGCGCTTGCCGCACCCCTGGCTTCATTGCGCTCCTGCACGGGCCGCGACGGAGTGTCACGGATTCCCCGCCGCGGTCAGCTAACCCGATGGAAAATGCCCGAGTCAACAGAATCCCGCACGCATCCCGGTACGGACCGGGCACGCCGGCCCCGGCCGTTGACCGTTCGGGCAAACCCCTCTAGCGTCGACGGGATCCGGGGCGCGCCGCCCCGCAGGCATCGGGGACAGGAGCGGGACACGAGCGGCCGGCAGACCTTCGACGTGGCGGTGGTGGGCGCGGGCGTGGTCGGCTGCGCGGTCGCGCGGCGATTCACCCTCGAAGGCGCCCGCACCCTCGTCCTCGAAAAGGCTCCCGACATCCTCGACGGCGCCTCCAAGGGCAACAGCGGCATCCTGCACACCGGCTTCGACGCACCGCAGGGCTCGCTCGAACAGCGTTGCGTCGCCGCCGGCTATGCCGAATACCTGCGCATCCGCGAACGCCTCGACCTGCCGCTGGACCGCTGCGGCGCGCTGGTCCTCGCCTGGACCGAGGCCGAGGAGGCCGCGCTGCCCGCGCTGATGGACCAGGCCCGCGCCAACGGCGTCACCGACGTGGAGCCGCTCTCCGCCGCCCGGATCCGCGCGCTCGAGCCCGCGCTCTCCGACCGGGTCCGCGCCGGCTTCCGCGTGCCCGGCGAATTCCTGATCGACCCCTGGACCGCGCCCCAGGCCTATCTCGCCCAGGCGCTGGCGAACGGCGCGGAGCTGCGCCGCGGGGTGGAGGTCACCGGCGGCGCCTTCGACGGCGCGGCCTGGGACCTCGCGACCACCACCGGCCCGGTCCGCGCCCGCACCGTGATCAACTGCGCCGGGCTCTGGGGCGACCGACTGGACGCCGCCCTCCTCGGCACCTCCGCCTTCGAGATCCGCCCGCGCAAGGGCCAGTTCCTCGTCTTCGACAAGTCCGCCGCCGCGCTCGCCCGCCACATCCTGCTGCCGGTGCCCTCGGCCACCACCAAGGGCATCGTCCTCTGCCGCACCGCCTGGGGCAACCTCCTCGTCGGCCCCACCGCCGAGGAACAGCCCGAACGCGACCGCGCGCCGACCGACCGCGCGACGCTCCAGATGCTCCACCGCCGCGGCGCCGAGATCCTGCCCGCCCTCGCCGGCCACGAGATCACCGCCGCCTATGCCGGCCTCCGCCCCGCCACCGAGGAAAAGGACTACCGCATCGCCGCCCATCCCGACCGGCACTGGATCACCGTCGGCGGCATCCGCTCCACCGGGCTCAGCTCGGCCCTCGGCACCGCGCGCCACGTCTTCGACCTCTACGCGGGCTTCACCGAGCGCCCCGCGCCGCTGCCCGACCCCGTCTGGCCGCGCCTCACCCCGATCGCCGAGGCCCTGCCCCGCGACTGGACCCGCCCCGGCTGCGGCGGCATCGTCTGCCACTGCGAACTCGTCACCCGGCGCGAGGTCGAGGCCGCACTCGCCGGCCCGCTCGCCGCGCGCAGCCTCGCCGGGCTGAAACGCCGCACCCGCGTCACCATGGGCCGCTGCCAGGGCTTCTACTGCCTCGCCGAGCTTGCCCGGATGACCGAGGGCCGCCTCGATCCCGCCATCGCCGCCGACGCAGCCGATGCCCGTTGAGCGCCTCCCCGAAAAGCGCGGCGCGCGCGCCCTGCCCGCCCACTGCGCCGTCGCCATCGTCGGCGGCGGCCCCGCCGGCCTCGCCGCCGCCGCCGAGCTGCGCCGCCAGCACATCGGCCCGGTCGTGGTGCTCGAACGCGAGGCCGAGGCCGGCGGCATCCCCCGCCACTGCGGCCATTCCCCCTACGGCCTGCGCGAGTTCCGCCGCCTGATGCGCGGCCCCGACTACGCCCGCCGCCTCGTCGCCGAGGCCGAGGCGTTGCGCGTCCAGATCCACCCCTCGACCACCGTCGTGCGCCTCGCCCCCGGCCCGCGCCTCGAACTCGCCACCCCCGACGGCCCGCGCACGCTCACCGCCGACCGGGTCCTTCTCGCCACCGGCGCGCGCGAGTCCTCGCGCGCCGCCCGGCTGATCGGCGGCACGAAGCCCGGCGGCGTGCTCTCGACCGGCGCGCTGCAGGGCATGGTCTATCTCCACGGCCGCGCGCCCTTCCGCCGGCCGGTGATCCTCGGCACCGAACTCGTCTCCTTCTCCGCGCTCCTCACCTGCCGCCACGCCGGCATCCGCCCCGCCGCGATGATCGAGCCCGGCCCTCGCCCCACCGCCTGGGCCGCCTCCGCCGCCCTGCCCCGCGTCCTCGGCGTGCCGCTCCATCTCGACACCGAGCCGCTGGCGATCGACGGCGACACGCGGGTCACGGGGATCGAGGTCGCGACCCGCGGCGTCGTGCGCCGGATCGACTGCGACGGGGTCCTCGTCACCGGCGCGTTCCGCCCCGAGGCAGCACTTCTCCGCGGCAGCCACCTCGCCCTCGATCCCGCCACCGGCGGCCCCGAGATCGACCCCTTCGGCCGCTGCTCCGACCCCGCCTTCTTCGCCGCCGGCAATCTCCTGCGCCCGGTCGAGACCGCCGGCTGGTGCTGGGCCGAGGGCCTCGCCGCGGCCTGCGCCATCGCCCGCACGCTCGGCGCCGGCCTCCCCGCCCCGCAGCCCGCGGCACCGCTCGTCCTGCGCAGCGCCGCGCTGAAATACGCCCTGCCCCAGCGCCTCCACCCCGCGCCCGGCGGCATGGCCCATGTCCAGCTGCGCGTCACCTGCCCGGTCTCCGACACGCTCAGCCTGCGCGCCGGCGGGCGCGAGATCTGGTCGCGCCGCCTGCGGACGCTGCCCGAACGCCGCATCCTGATCCCGCTCGCGCCCATCGTCACCGCCGCCGCGGGCGCGCCGGTGGAACTCCACCTCGCCGGGACGCTGCCGTGACCGCGGTCCTCGCCCTCGACCAGGGCACCACCAGCACCCGCGCCATCGCCTTCGGCCCCGGCTCCCGCCGCCTCGTCCATGCCGTCGAGCACCGCCAGATCTATCCCCGCCCCGGCTGGGTGGAACACGACCCGGAGGAGCTGGTCGCCAGCCTGCGCGCCTGCCTCGACCGCGTGGGCGATGTCGCCGCCATCGGCCTCGCCAACCAGGGCGAAAGCTGCCTCGCATGGGAGGCGGGCACCGCCCGCCCCGTCTCGCCGGTCATCGTCTGGCAGGACGACCGCACCGCCGAGCGCACCGCGGCGCTCCGCGCCGCCGGGGCCGAGGCCCTGTCGCTGACCCGCGCCGGCCTGCCCCTCGACCCCTACTTCTCCGCCTCGAAGCTCGGCTGGATCATGGACCACCTGCCCGAGGCCCGCGCGCTCCACGCCGCCGGGCGGCTCCGCCTCGGCACCACCGACGCCTTCTTCCGCGACAGGCTGACCGGGCGCTGCGCCACCGACGTCACCACCGCCTCGCGCACCGGGCTGATGGACCTCGCCACCGGCGCCTGGGACGTGGAGCTCTGCGCGCTGCACGGCGTGCCCATCGACGCGCTGCCGCCAATCCTGCCCACCACCGGCGATTTCGGCACCCTCCGCGCCGGCGGTCGGCCGGTGCCGCTGACCGCCTCGGCCACCGACCAGCAGGCCGCGCTCTACGGCCACGGCTGCCGGCAGGCGGGGGACCTCAAGATCACCTTCGGCACCGGCGCCTTCGCGCTGGCCGTCACCGGCCCCGAACTGCCGCCAGCCGGCCATGGGCCGCTGCCGACCGTCGCCTGGCAAAAGGCGGGCGAGCCCCCGACCTACGCCCTCGACGGCGGGGTCTATGCCGCCAGCGCCGCGGTGAACTGGGCGCGCGAGCTCGGCCTCTTCACCGATCTCGCCGCGATCTCGGATTTCGACGCGCCCCCCGCCATCGACTGCGGCCTCGCCTTCGTGCCCGCGCTCGGCGGCCTCGCCTGCCCGCACTGGGATCGCGCCGCCCGCGGCGCCTGGTTCGGCCTCGGCCTCGACACCGGCCCGCGGGACATGGTCCAGGCGCTGCTCGAGGGCGTGGCGCTCCGCACCGCCGAGGTCGTGGACGCCATCGCCGCGCTCCAGCCGCTGGACGGCCCCGTCTCCATCGACGGCGGGATGACCGCGAACGGCTACTTCTGCCGCTTCCTCGCCGACACGCTCGGCCGCCCGATCCGCGTCTCCGATGAGCCCGAACTCACCGCCCTCGGGATCGCGCTCCTCGCCGCCGAGGCCGCCGGCCTCCCGCTCGAGACCACCCCCGCCGGCCGCCTCATCCTCCCCGGCCCCGCCGCCCCCGCCCGCCGCGAGACCTTCGCCCGCGCGCTGGCCGGCATCGCCGCGTTCCGCGGCTGATAGGAACATCGCACAATCGGCTCGGATCGCGACCAGATAGCGACCCGTAGCGGCGGCGCCCCCGAGCGGAAAGGTCAGCGCCCGACCCGGCGGGCGTGAAGCGCCCGCCATGGGGCGGGGCGGGCGCTGACCGTGCTGAAGCACGGTCGGAACGTTCGGGGAGGGCGTCCGTGCCGGGATCGGCACACGCAGTTGGTAGAAGGCCTCACCCCATCGCCCCCGGCAGCGCCGGGATCGGCACGCCGCCCTCGATCTCGATCCCGCCCGGCAGGTGATACGGCCCGACCGTCGCGCGCTTCAGCTGGAACCCGTCGTAGCTCAGCTCCGCCGAGCCGACGACGACCGGCGCCATCACCTTCCAGATCCGCCCGTCGCGCACCACCAGCTCCGCCGAGGCGACTTCGAGCGCGAGCTTCAGCGGAAACTCCAGCTCCCCAACCTTCACGTCGTTCAGCGTCACCTCGACCTTCGGCCGGTGCTCCGAGGGGATCGTGTGCTTCCCCACCCGCAGCACCGCGGTCTCCTCCGGCGGATGCCGCGCCGGGTCGCGGTAGGCCTGCAGGTCGCGCAGCGACTTCCAGCCCGAGACCAGCACCTCGCGCAGCCCGATCTTCCCCAGCCCCTCCTCGAGCCGCCCCAGTACCGCCGCGGCCCCCAGATCCGGGGTCACCGCCACGCCACAGCCCGCCAGCCCGCCCTCGATCCGCCCGGCCGCCTCGTCGGAGACCGCCGCCTCCAGCGTCTCGGCCTCGCCCCGCATCACCTCGGCCAGTGTCGGCAGCGTCATCGCTCCTCCTCCCTCACCGTCTGCACGCCCGCGTCCGGCACCGGGCGCAGCCCCAGCCGCACCACCGGCCCCTCCAGACGGATCCGCTGGACGCCCGGATCGGCGACCCCGTGCAGACGCACCCGGTCGGGCAGCCGCGGCTCCCGCCGACGCGGCGCCGGCGGCGCCGGAGGCCGCCCGCCGGGTCGCTTCCGCATCAGCACCAGCGCCCCGAGCGCCCCCAGCGCCACCGCGATCCCGCCGCCCGCCCAGGTCGTAACCGGCACGCCCAGCCGCACCTCGGCCACCGCGACGTTGTTCGCCTCGTCCGCCTCGGCCAGGACCCCCTCCGGATCGGCCACCGCCTCGACCCGCACCGTTCCGCCCGCCAGCCGCCACGGCAGGCCGAGGATCGTCTCCTCGACCCGTTCCTCGCCCGGCGCCAGCTCCGGAAGACCGAAGGCCGCGCGCCGCTCGCCCCCGACCGACAGCGCGAGGGCCACCCGCCCGACCGGCTCCGCCCCGGTGTTCGCCACCTCGACCCGCACGCGCAACGCCGTGCCGCCACGCTCCGGCTCCGCCTTGATCGCGGTAACCGCGATGTCGGCCTGCGCCTCCACCACGGTCAGCGTCGGCGGCCGCGGCCGCGGTCGCGGCACGATGAACGGCGGCTCCTCCGCGACCACCGCGGGCACCGCCACCCGCACCACCTCGCCGAGGTTGTTCGCCCGGTCCGCCTCGGCCCCCGCCGGCTCGACCTCCGCCTGCAACGCCAACTCGCGCCCCCGCGCCCGCTCGGGCAACGCGGCGGCGACCCGCACCGCACGCGACTCGCGCGGCCCGAACCCCTCCAGCTCCCGATAGGTCACCGGCAGCACCCCGTTCCGGTCGCGCACCGCCAGCCGCGCCGGACCCGCCACCACCGTGCCGAGGTTCGCCACCAGCACCTCGACCACCAGCTCATCCCCTTCGACCGCCGCCCCGGTCCGCATCACCGCCAGATCGGCCAGCGCCCGCGCGGACAGGTCCACCGTCACCGCCGCACTCCGGTTGTTGCCCTCGTTCGTCTCCGGCACCCCCTGCCGCGGATCGGCCTCGGCCTCGATGCGCAGCGCGCGCCCCAGCGCCGCCTCGGGCACCGGCACCGTCACCTCGACCGGCGTGCTCGCCTGCGGCGCCAGCGGCGGCACGGCGAGCTCGGGAAACGCCACCAGCCCGGTCAGGTCGCGCACCACCAGCGCGCTCGGCCCCGCCGGCCCCGGCCCGTCGTTCGCGACGGTCGCCCGCACCGTCAGCCGCCGCGCGTCGGGGTCCCAGTCGACCCGCGGCGCCCCCGCCACCACCAGGTCGGGCAGCACCACCGGTGGCGGCAGCGCCGGGATCGGCAGCGGCCGCAACACCAGAGCATTGTTGGAGAAATCGCTCTCCGGCACCGCCGGGCTCGCCGCCACCCGGACCTCCAGCACCAGATCCCGCCCCATCGCCGCGTCCGGCACCTCGCCCTCGACCACGACCAACTGCCCGGGCCCGGGCGCCAGCCCGCTCAGCATGCGCAGCGGAAAGACCACCAGCCCGTCGCGGTCGCGCACCGACAGTTCCGCCGCCGGCACCGCCACCACGCCGCGGTTCTCCACCTGAACCGTCACCCGCACCCGCCGCGTGCCTGCGTCGAAGACCGGCTCCTGCAGCCGCACCAGCGCGAGGTCGGCCAGCCGCCCCGGCTGGGGCTGGACCGCCGCCCGCTCCAGATCGAGCGTCACCGTGCCCGCCCGGATCAGCTGCTGCCCGGTGACGATGTTCGGGATCTGCCGCAAAAGCTCGGCGCCCGGCGTGTTCGCCGCCACCGTCCCGCCGTTGAAGCCGAGCCCGCCCAGCACCCCCAGCGCCGACTGCGCCAGCGACTCGAGCCCCGGCCCGTAGCGCACCGCACCGAAGGCGCCGAGCCCGTCGGGATAGCCTGCCTCGGCCAGAAGCGCCCGCGCCCTTCCCGGATCGGCCGCGCCCGCGGGCCGCGTCGCGCCGCCCATCCGCAGGTTCACCGCCTCGACCGGAACCCCGGCCCGCGCCGCCAGCCCGCGCCAGTCCCCCGCCGCGGCCACCGCGTCCTGCACCCGCGGGTCGGCAAAGACGTCGCCCTCGAAACCGATCACCAGCACCTGCGCGGGGTTCTGCGCGCGCGCGACGTCCGGCACGGCGGACACAGCCAGCACCAGCGCCAGAAACCCGAGTATCGCCCGAACCATCGCCATCGCGCCCTCCCGCGCCGCCATGCTGGCGCGGGACACGCCCCGGCGCAATTCCCGAACGCTCACGCCTGCGGGATTATTCCGCCGCCACCCGCCGCGCCCCGAGGATCGCCTTCAGGTAGTGCCCGGTATGGCTCGCCTCGACCGCGGCGATCTCCTCCGGCGTGCCGGTCGCCACGATCCGCCCGCCGCCGTCGCCGCCCTCCGGGCCGATGTCGATGATGTGGTCGGCGGTCTTGATCACGTCGAGATTGTGCTCGATCACGATCACCGTGTTGCCCTGCTCCACCAGTTCGTGCAGCACTTCCAGCAGCTTGCGCGTGTCCTCGAAATGTAGCCCCGTGGTCGGCTCGTCGAGGATGTAGAGCGTGCGCCCCGTGGACCGCCGCGCCAGCTCCTTCGACAGCTTCACCCGCTGCGCCTCGCCGCCCGAGAGCGTCGTCGCCTGCTGGCCGACCTTCACGTAGCCGAGGCCGACCCGCATCAGCGTCGTCATCTTCTCGCGGATCGCCGGCACCGCGGCGAAGAACGCCTCGGCATCCTCCACCGTCATGTCGAGCACGTCCGCGATCGACTTGCCCTTGAACAGGACCTCCAGCGTCTCGCGGTTGTAGCGTTTGCCCTTGCAGGTCTCGCAGGTGACGTAGACGTCGGGCAGGAAGTGCATCTCGATCTTGATGACCCCGTCGCCCTGGCAGGCCTCGCAGCGCCCGCCCTTCACGTTGAAGCTGAACCGCCCCGGCTTGTAGCCGCGCGCCTTCGCCTCGGGCAGGCCCGCGTACCAGTCCCGGATCGGCCCGAAGGCGCCGGTATAGGTCGCGGGGTTCGACCGCGGCGTGCGCCCGATCGGCGACTGGTCGATGTCGATCACCTTGTCGAGCTGCTCGAGCCCCCGGATCTCCTCGCAGGGCGCGGGCGTCTGGCGCGCGCCGTTCAGCCGCATGGACGCCGTCTTGAACAGCGTCTCGATGGTCAGCGTCGACTTGCCCCCGCCGGATACCCCGGTGACGCAGGTCAGCGTGCCGAGCGGGAACTCCGCGGTGACGTTCTGCAGGTTGTTGCCCGTCGCGCCCTTCACCACCAGCTTCTTGCCGTTGCCCTTGCGGCGCTGGTGCGGCACCGCGATCGCGCGCGCGCCGGTCAGGTACTGGCCGGTGATCGACTCGCCGTGGGCGGCGATCTCCTCCGGCGTGCCCGCGGCGATGATCCGCCCTCCGTGCACCCCGGCACCGGGGCCGATGTCGATCACGTGGTCGGCCTCGCGGATCGCCTCCTCGTCGTGCTCGACCACGATCACCGTGTTGCCGGCGTCGCGCAGGTTCTTCAGCGTGGTCAGGAGCCGACCGTTGTCGCGCTGGTGGAGCCCGATCGAGGGCTCGTCGAGCACGTAGAGCACCCCGGTCAGGCCGCTGCCGATCTGGCTGGCGAGGCGAATGCGCTGGCTCTCGCCGCCCGACAGTGTGCCGGCGTTGCGGGCCAGCGTCAGGTAGTCGAGTCCGACATTGACAAGGAAACCAAGGCGTTCGCGGATTTCCTTCAGGATCGCGCGGGCGATCTCGTTCTTCTGCGCGGTCAGGCTGGCCGGCACCGCTTCCACCCAGGCCAGCGCCTCGCGGATCGACATCCGCACCACCTCGCCCACGTGCAGCCCGCCGATCTTGACCGCCAGCGCCTCGGGCTTCAGCCGGTAGCCGCCGCAGGTGCCGCAGGGCCGGTTGTTCTGGTAGCGCTCGAACTCCTCGCGCACCCAGGCGCTGTCGGTCTCGCGATAGCGCCGCTCCATGTTGGGGATCACCCCCTCGAAGGCCCGGGCGATCTCGTAGACCCGGCCGCCCTCGTCATAGCGGAACCGGATCTGCGCGCCGTCCGAGCCGTAGAGCAGCACCTGCTTCGCGCTCTCCGGCAGGTCGCGCCAGCGCGCCGACTTGTTGAACCCGTAGTGCTTCGCCAGCGCCTCGATCGTCTGGCGATAATAGGGCGACTGCCCCTTGGCCCACGGCGCGATCGCGCCCTTCATCACCGGCAGCCCCTCGTCCGGCACGATCAGCCGCGGATCGAAGAACAGCTCCACCCCCAGCCCGTCGCAGGCAGGACACGCCCCGAACGGCGCGTTGAAGGAAAAGAGCCGCGGCTCGATCTCGGGGATGGTGAACCCGCTGACCGGGCAGGCGAAGTTCTCGCTGAACGTGATCCGCTCCGCCTCCTCGCCCTCCGGCACCGCCGTCTCCAGGATCGCGATCCCGTCCGCGAGGTCGAGCGCGGTGCGCAAGCTGTCGGCGAGCCGCGTCTCCAGCCCCTCGCGCACCACGATCCGGTCGACCACCACGTCGATGTTGTGGCGGTACTTCTTGTCGAGTTCGGGCGCCGAGTCGAGGTCGTGGAATACCCCGTTCACCTTCACCCGCTGGAAGCCCCTCTTCAGAAGCTCCTGGAATTCCTTGCGATATTCGCCCTTCCGGTCCCGCACGATCGGCGCCAGCAGATAGGCCCGCGTCCCCTCGGGCAGCGCCATGACGATGTCGACCATCTGGCTGACCTGCTGCGCCTCGATCGGCAAACCGGTCGCCGGCGAGTAGGGCGTGCCGACGCGGGCGAACAGGAGCCGCAAGTAGTCGTAGATTTCCGTCACCGTGCCGACGGTCGAGCGCGGGTTCTTTGAGGTCGTCTTCTGCTCGATCGAGATCGCCGGCGACAGGCCCGAAATGTGGTCCACGTCCGGCTTCTGCATCATGTCGAGGAACTGCCGGGCATAGGCCGACAGGCTCTCCACATAGCGCCGCTGCCCCTCGGCATAGATCGTGTCGAACGCGAGGCTCGACTTCCCCGACCCGCTCAGCCCGGTGATCACCACCAGCCGGTCGCGGGGGATGTCCACGTCTATCGACTTCAGGTTGTGTTCGCGGGCACCGCGGATCTCGATGAACTTCTGCTCAGGCATGCGACCGCCTCCGACCGTCCGCGCCTATCTAGACCTTTCCGGACGGTTTGCGAGTCATGATTTGGGAACAAAACGGGATCGAATGCAACCCGCCGCGATCGCGCCGCGGCGGTCCCGACCCCTGCCGGCGGTTTTCGGCTCAGCGCCCCATGATCGCGCGGACGTAGTTCTGCGTCTCGCGATAGGGCGGGATGCCGCCGTGGCGCTCCACCGCGCCCGGTCCCGCGTTGTAGGCGGCGAGCGCCAGCCGCCAGTCGCCGAACTTGCGGTACTGCTCGCTCAGGTAGCGCGCGCCGCCCTCCAGGTTCTGCTGCGGGTCGTGCGGGTTCACTCCCAGAAGCCGCGCCGTGCCCGGCATCAGCTGGGCGAGGCCGATCGCGCCCTTCGAGGACACCGCCGCCGGGTGCCAGTTCGACTCGGTCCGCACCAGCCGCAGGAACAGGTCCTCGGGCACGGCATGCCGCCGCGCCGCCTCGCGCGCCATCTGCTGGTACTGGCCCATGTTGCCGGTATAGCGCGGGATGCTCGCCAGCTGGTCGACCTCGATGATCTTCGGCCGCCGCGGCTGGCCGGCGAGCGCGCCCGGCACGGGTGCGCGGATCGCAGCGCGGTATTCGGGGCTCAGCGACGAATTGGGGCTGAGGAGCGCGCTCAACGGGCGGTCGGCATGGGCCGGCTGCGCCACGCCGAGCACACAGCCCAGGACGATCAGCAGTCTTCTCATGATCCCTCGTGTCTGCCTTTATCCGGCGCCGCGCGGGGCACCGTCCGGGCCTGTCCGGAATTGCGCGCGACTATGTCAGACTCCGCGGGCGCTGTCAGCCTTTCTGATGTTGTTCACACCCCGTTAACCCTACTAATGTGACACCGACGCACCGGTCCCCGCCCCGGGACCGCAACAGCTAGTCGCGGCACGAGCAGACAGACAGAGGAGGAACCCGCATGGCGGGCAGCGTGAACAAGGTGATTCTGGTGGGCAACCTCGGTCAGGACCCCGAGGTCCGGACCTTCCAGAACGGCGGCAAGGTGGTGAACCTGCGCATCGCGACCTCCGAGACCTGGCGCGACAAGGCCAGCGGCGAGCGCAAGGAGCGCACCGAATGGCATTCGGTCGCGATCTTCAACGAGAACCTCGGCCGCATCGCCGAGCAGTACCTGCGCAAGGGCTCAAAGGTCTACGTCGAGGGCCAGCTCGAGACCCGCAAGTGGCAGGACCAGTCCGGCCAGGACCGCTACACCACCGAGGTGGTGCTGCGGCAGTTCCGGGGCGAGCTGACGCTCCTCGACGGCCGCGGCGAGGGCGGCGGCGCCTCCGCGGGCGGCGACTACGGCGACCGGCGCGGGTCCGCCCCCGCCTCCTCCCGGTCCTCCGGCGGCGGCTTCGGCTCCGGCCCGGCCGGCAATCTCGACGACGAGATCCCGTTCTAGGCGACGGCAGCCGGGGCTCGGCTCCGAGGGGCGGCCGCGGGGTCGGCTTCGGCGGGGGAGGCAGCATGCACCTGCGACGGCACGGCCGCTTCTACCTCGCAGCCGCCATCGGCGTCGCGGCGGCCGTCCTCGCCACGCCGCTCAGGCCCGAACTGCGCCTCCTCGTCGCGGGGGACGCGTTCTTCGTGACCTATCTCCTCCTGATGTTCCGCCTCGCGGTCCGCAACGGGCCCGACGACCTGCGCCGCCGCGCCGCCGAGGAGGACGAGGGCCTGCCGCTGATCTTCGCCCTGACCCTCGCCGCGGTCGTGACCAGCGTCTCGGCGATCTTCGTCGTGGTGAACCAGCCCGACGCGACCGCCCTGACTCTCGCGCTCGCGGTGGCCAGCGTGCCGCTCGGCTGGGCGACGGTGCACACGCTCGCCGCCTATCACTACGCCAACCTCTACTTTGCGCCGGCACCCGGCGGCGGCGAAGAAGGCGGCCTCGTCTTCCCCGGAAGCGCAGAGCCCGACGCCCTCGACTTCCTCTATTTCTCCTTCGTTGTCGGCATGACCGCCCAGGTCGCCGACGTCGCGGTCTCCACCCGCCACCTGCGCCGCACGGTCCTCGCCCACGGCCTCGTCGCGTTCTTCTACAACGCGGTCATCGTCGCCATGGCGGTCAACGTCGTGGTCGGCGCCGGCCAGCTCGGGCAATCGGGCGGGTGAGCGGGCCGGGGTCGGTCGCCGCTTCGGGGCCGGAGCCGTCGCGGAAACGACTCCACCCCGAAGACCAACCCGGCCGGAGGGGCGCCGCCCGGGCCGGAAAAGCGGGCGTCCGGTGGACGGCCGCCCGGGCCGGTCGCCCGGAGCAAGCCTGCGAAGGGCGAGGGTGGAGGGCGCGGCGCTGATGATCGGCGCGCGCCTGCCTGGCTGGCGCGGAATCGCGCCTGCCGGGGGCAGGCAGGCGCGGGCCCGATCCGCCACGGGTCGGATCGGCCGGGACTGCGGCACCGCCGTTCTCCGTGACCTGCCGAGGCGACAGGGGCGCCTGGCAAGACCAGTCCCGGCCACACCTCCGAACCGTTGCGTCCCGGCCGCCCCGGCCCCACCCCGGCGCCCGCGCCGGTTCCCTCACCGCCCATATCGCGCTAACTCCCCCGACGAACGGATTCGCAGGCGGGGGACGGCTCGATGGCCGAATGGTGGCGCGGCGCGGTGATCTACCAGATCTACCCGCGGTCGTTTCAGGACACCAACCGCGACGGGGTGGGCGACCTGCGCGGCATCACCGACCGGCTCGACCACGTGGCCCGCCTCGGCGCGGACGCGATCTGGCTCTCGCCGGTCTTTACCTCGCCGATGGCCGACATGGGCTACGACGTCTCCGACCACCGCGGCATCGACCCGCTCTTCGGCACGCTGGCCGATTTCGACGCGCTGATCGCCCGGGCCCATGCGCTGGGGCTGAGGGTGATCGTCGACCAGGTGCTCAGCCACACCTCCGACCGCCACCCCTGGTTCCTCGAAAGCCGGTCGAGCCGCGACAACCCCCGCGCCGACTGGTACGTCTGGGCCGATCCGAAGCCCGACGGCAGCCCGCCCAACAACTGGCTCTCGGTCTTCGGCGGCCCGGCCTGGTCCTGGGACAGCCGGCGGCGGCAGTACTACCTGCACAACTTCCTCGCCTCCCAGCCGCACATGAACTTCCACAACCCCGCGGTGCAGGACGCGCTGCTCGACGCGGTGCGCTTCTGGCTCGACCGCGGCCTCGACGGCTTCCGCATCGACTCGGTCAACTACCATTTCCACGACACCCAGCTGCGCCCGAACCCGCCGCTCCCCGGAGCGCAGGGCGCGGGCTTCGTCAATCCCTACGAGATGCAGCTCCACCGCTTCTCCAAGACCCGGCCCGAGAACATCGCCTTCCTCCGGCGACTGCGCGCGCTCCTCGACGAATACCCCGACCGCGCCTCGGTCGGCGAGATCGGCGAGAGCCAGCGTTCGATCGAGGTCATGGCCGAATACACCCGGGGCGACGACCGGCTGCACATGGCCTACAGCTTCGACATGCTCGGCCCGGCCTTCAGCGCCCGGCACTTCCGCTCACGGATCGAGGCCTTCTTCGCCGGCGCCCCGGACGGCTGGCCGTCCTGGAGCTTCTCGAACCACGACGTGCCGCGCCACGTCACCCGCTGGGCCGGCCACGCCCGCGACCCGCGCGCGCTCGCCCGCCAGGCCTGCATGCTGCTCGTGTCCTTCCAGGGCACGATCGGCCTCTACCAGGGCGAGGAACTCGGCCTGCCCGAGGCGGAACTCGAATTCCACCAGCTGACCGATCCCGCCGGCATCCGCCTCTGGCCGGAGTACAAGGGGCGCGACGGCTGCCGCACGCCGATGCCCTGGACCGGCGCGCGCAGCGGCGGCTTCACCACCGGCCGGCCGTGGCTGCCGGTGCCGCGGGACCACCGCCGGCTGAACGCCGCGGGGCAGGAGGACGACCCCGCCTCGGTGCTGAACTTCTACCGCCGCGCGCTCGCCTGGCGGCGGGCGAACCCGGTGCTGCGCGCCGCTCCGACCCGCTTCCACCGCACCGCGGAACCCGTGCTCGCCTTCGGCCGTGGCGAGGGTCCGGACGCGCCGCATTTCGCCTTCAACCTCTCGGCCGAGCCGCATGTGCTGACCGTGCGCGGCCTCGCCCTCGACGCGGAGGCGCCGTCGCAGGCCGCCGGGCTCGAAGGCGCCCGGCTCGCCCTCGGCCCGAACGGCTTCGCGGTGCTGCGGCCCGCCGGCCGCGCCGCCCCGCGCATCGCGTCCTGAGCCGGCGGGCTGCCGCGCGCCCGGCCCGGCCCGACACATTCCACAAACCAAATAGCACCCAAATATCACCCGAATATCACCCGAGTGTGCACTGGCCCAGGCGCGGTACCCGTGACGCCGCCTCCCGGCCGGCCCGCTATTCCCGTCGCCGTCCAAATCGGCTCTAATGCGGCGGCCCCGCTGCCGAAGGCTGGCCGCGGGAAAAAGTGAGGAACGGTCGGCAAGCCATCGTGTTGAAACGCTTATTCCTCATCGCCCTGCTCGCCGCCGCGGCCGCAACCGTGTTCTGGTGGCAGACCGCCCGCCCGGTTTCCGTCACCCTCGCCCCCGTCACCCGCGGCGATGCCGCCGAGATCGTCTACGCCACCGGCACCGTCGAGCCCCGCACCTGGTCCAAGGTCACCTCGCTCGTCCGGGAACGCATCACAAGCCTCTGCAATTGCGAGGGAAATCCGGTGCAGGCCGGCGACGTTCTCGCCCGCCTCGACGACACCGAACCCCAGGCCGTCCTCGCCGAACTGACCGCCCGCGAGGTCTTCACCGCCCGCGAACTCGACCGCCTCCGCGGCCTAACCGCCCGGAATGTCACGACAATTCAGGACCTCGAGCGCGCCGAATCCGAGGAAGCCCGCCTCCAGGCCCTGATCGCCGCCCAGCGGGCCCGGCTCGAGACCTATACTCTCCGCGCCCCCCTCGACGGCATCGTCCTCCGCCAGGACGGCGAGGTCGGCGAGGTCACCGAACCCGGCACCGTCCTCTTCTGGATCGGCCAGCCCCGCCCGCTCCTGATCGTCGCCGAGGTGAACGAGGAGGACATCCCCCGCGTCACCCCCGGCCAGCGCACCCTCCTGCGCGCTGATGCCTTTCCGGACAAGGCCCTGGAGGCCGTCGTCGACAGCATCACGCCCATGGGCGACCCCGTCGCCAAGACCTATCGCGTCCGCTTCGCCCTGCCCGAGGATACGCCGCTCCTGATCGGCATGACCGTCGAGGTCAACATCGTCGTCGGCACCTCCGAGGCCACGCTGCTCGTCCCCGCCGGCGCCGTCGAAGGCAACGCCGTCTGGACCGTCACCGACGGCACCGCCTGCCGGCGCGAGGTCACGCCCGGCATCCGCGGCACGGCCTTCATCGAGATACTTCAAGGACTTGAAGAAGGCGACAGCGTCATCGCCCCCGTCCCCGAGGACCTGCGCGAGGGCACCGCGGTCCGCGTCGCCGCCGCGCCATGAGACTGCTGATCGAGATCGCGATAACCCACATCCTCGGCCGCGGCCGCCAGACCCTCGTCGCCGGCCTCGGCGTCGCCCTCGGCGTCGGCTTCTCGGTGGCCATGGCCGCGCTGATGCAGGGCTCGCAGGACGACTTCATCCGCCAGCTCGTCGACACCATGCCGCATGTGCAGATCAGCGACGAGACGCGCAACCCCTCGGTCCAGCCCGCCGAGCAGGTCTTTGCCGCCACAGAGTTTTCCGGCCTGCGCCCGCGCGAGGACCTGCGCGGCATCCGCAACCCCACCGCCGCCCTCGCCGCGCTCGAGGCCTGGGTCCCGGGCGAGATCGCCCGCAGCCTGCGCACCCAGGGCGTCGTCCGCTATTCCGGCCGCGACGCCGGCGTCGCCATCGTCGGGATCGAGCCCCGGCGCGAGGCCGCCGTCTCCTCCGTGGCGGGCGATTTCACCACCGGCAGCTTCGACTCCCTCGTCGCCGGCGGCAACAACGTGGTCATGGGCGAACGCCTCGCCGAGAAACTCGGCGCCGCGTTAGGCACCACCGTAGACATCGTCTCGGCCAGCGGCCTGACCCGCGGCTACCGCATCGTCGGCCTCTTCCACACCGGCTCGAACCAGCGCGACGAGCGCGAGGTCTATGTCCTTCTGAAGAACGCCCAGGTCCTCGCCGAACGGCCCAATGCCATCAACGACATCCGCATCCGCCTCGCCGATCCGGACGCCGCCCGCGCCGTCGCCGCCCGCGCCGAGGCGCAGCTCGGCCACAAGGCCCTGTCCTGGCAGGAGGCGAACGAATCGATCATGGAAGTGCTGATCATCCGCAACGTGATCATGTACACCGTGGTGGGCGCGATCCTGCTGGTCGCGGGTTTCGGCATCTTCAACATCGTCTCGACCATCACCCACGAGAAGGCCCGCGACATCGCCATCCTGAAGTCGCTCGGCTTCCGCGAGGCCGACATGCGGCGGCTCTTCCTGCTCGAGGGCCTCGCGATCGGCACCGGCGGCATGCTGCTCGGCTGGGCCATGGGCTATGCCCTCAGCCTGGCTCTGGCCATGATCAGGTTCGAACTGCGGGGCCCCCCGGGCGAACTCACCGGGCTGCCGCTCGCCTGGAGCTTCTGGCACTACGCCATCGCGGGCGCGCTTGCCCTCGTCGCCGCCGGGGTCGCCGGCTACCTGCCCGCCCGCCGCGCGGCCCGCCTCAACCCCGTCGACATCGTGCGGGGCGCCGCGTGAGCCCGCTGATCGAGGCGCATGCGCTGATCCGCGTCCTGCCCGCCGCCGTCCCCGTCACGCTCGTCCGCGACGTGAGCCTGACGGTCGGCGCGGGCGAGTTCGTCGCCATCACCGGCCCCTCCGGTTCCGGCAAATCCTCGCTCCTCTACCTCCTGGGCCTCCTCGACCGCCCGACGAGCGGCACGCTCCGGCTGCTCGGGCGCGACACCGAGAGCATGAGCGAGGAGGAAAAGGCCGAGATCCGCCTCGCCTCCATCGGCTTCGTCTTCCAGTTCCACTTCCTCCTGCCCGAATTCACCATCCGCGAGAACGTGGAGATCCCGATGCGCCGGCTCGGCCGCCTCGGACGCCAGGCGATGACGGCACGCGCCGCGGAAATCCTCGAAAGCCTCGGCCTCGCCGGCCATCTCGACAAGCGCCCCGACCAGCTCTCCGGCGGCCAGCGCCAGCGCGTCGCGGTCGCCCGCGCGCTCGCCAACGACCCGCCGCTGGTGCTGGCAGACGAGCCGACCGGCAGCCTCGACAGCAAGAACTCCGAGGCGGTCTTCGCCATCCTGCGCGACCTCGTCCGCGACCGCGGCAAGACCATCCTCGCGGTGACACATGACGTCGCGCTCGCGAACCGTACCGACCGGCGGCTCCATCTCGTCGACGGCGCACTCGTCCGCGACGAGGCGATCGCGCCGGCCGCCTGACCTCAGACCGACTTCGCCATCAGCTCCTGGCCATAGGCGCTGGTCAGTTGCCCGGCCCGCAGCGCGGCGACCAGCGTCACCTCCTCGAGCCGCCCGGCGCGCAGCACGCCCAGCCGGTCGCAGAGGAACGACACGATCGGCAGGTCGTGGGTGACCAGAAGATAGGTCAGCCCGAACTCCTCGCGCAGTCCCTTGAGCAGGTTCAGGATCTCCGCCTGCACCGAGACGTCCAGCGCCGAGGTCGGCTCGTCGAGCAGCAGTACCTCCGGCTTCAGCATCAGCGCCCGCGCGATCGCCACCCGCTGCCGCTGCCCGCCGGACAGCTGGTGCGGCAACCGGAACCGGAACCGCCGGGCGAGGCCGACCGCATCGAGCGCCGCCAGCACCGCCGCGTCGCGCCCGCCGATCCGGTGGATCGCCAGCGGTTCGCTCAGCGTGTCGTCCACCGTCCGGCGCGGATGCAGCGAGCCGTAGGGGTCCTGGAAAACCATCTGGCACAGCCGGACCAGCGCCGGATCGCGCCGCCGCGACAAATCGTGCCCGCCGAGCCGCATCCGCCCGGTCCAGTCCGGCGCCTGCCCGGCCAGCGCCTTCAGGATCGTCGACTTGCCCGAGCCGCTCTCGCCGACCAGCGCGAAGCTCTCTCCCTTTGCGACCGCGAAGGAAACGTCGCGCACCACCGGCGTGCCGCCGTAGAAGACGCTGAGGGTCTCCAGTTCGATCACGCCGGCGCCCCCGCCAGCGCCGCCCGGTCGAGCACCGGCAGCCGGTCGCGCGTCTCGTCGAGCTTCGGCACCGAGGCGAGCAGCCCGCGCGTATAGGGATGCCGCGCGTCGTGCAGTTCCGACGCCTTGCAGCGTTCCACGATCTCGCCGTTGAACATCACGAGGATCCGGTCGCAGTAGCGCGCCACGAGGTCGAGGTCGTGGCTGATGAAGATCAGCCCCATGCCGCGCCGGCGCACCAGATCGTCCATTACCTCCAGCACCTGCGCCCGCACCGAGACGTCGAGCGCCGAGGTCGGCTCGTCGGCGATCATCAGGTCGGGCTCCAGCACCACCATCATCGCGATCATCACCCGCTGGCCCATCCCGCCCGAGACCTCGTGCGGATAGAGCCGGTAGACCCGCTCGGGATCGTTGATCCGCACCGCCTCCAGCGCCTCCAGCACCCGCCGCCGACGCGCCTTCCGGTCCATCCGCCGGTGGAAGCGCAGCGCCTCGCCGATCTGCTCCCCGATGCGGATCACCGGGTTCAGCGAGAACTTCGGGTCCTGCATCACCATCGAGATCCGCGCCCCCCGCAGGTCGCGCATCGCCGGCTCCGGCAGGTCCAGGAGGTCGATGCCGTCGAAGCGCATCCGGTCGGCCGTGACCCGCCCCGGCGCCGCGATCAGCCGCAGGATCGCGCGTCCCGTCATCGACTTGCCCGAGCCGCTCTCGCCCACGATGCCGAGCCGCTCGCGGCCGAGCTCGAAGCCGATCCCCTTCACCACCTCGACCTCGCCGGTCTCGGTCGGAAAGCGCACCCGCAGGTTCTCCACCGACAACAGGCTCATGACCGGCTCCTCTGCCGCGGGTCGAGCACATCGCGCAGCCCGTCGCCGAAGAGGCAGAAGCCGAGGCTGACGATCACGATGGCAAAGCCCGGCATGGTCGCGACCCACCACTGGTCGAGGATGAAGGCGCGGCCCCGCGAGATCATCGCCCCCCATTCCGGCAGCGGCGGCTGCGCGCCGAGCCCGAGGAACCCGAGCCCCGCCGCGGTCAGGATGATCCCCGCCATGTCCAGCGTCACCCGCACGATGGTCGAGGACATGCAAAGCGGCAGGATGTGCCGCCCGATGATCCGCACATGCCCCGCCCCCTGCATCCGCACCGCCTCGATGAATTCGGCGTTGCGGAAGGTCAGCGTCTCGGCCCGGGCGATGCGGGCATAGACCGGCCAGGCGGTGATCGCGATGGCGATCACCGCGTTCTCGATCCCCGGCCCCAGCGCCGCCACGAAGGCGAGCGCGAGGATCAGCCGCGGCATCGACAGGAAGATGTCGGTGATCCCCATCATCACCCGGTCGACCCAGCCGCCGAAATACCCCGCCACCGCGCCGACGATCAGCCCGAGCGGCGCCGAGATCAGCGCGACCAGCAGCACGATGAAGAGCGTGATCCGCGCTCCGTAGATCACCCGTGAAAGAATGTCCCGGCCGAGCTCGTCCGTGCCCATCCAGTGCGCCGCCGACGGCGGCTGCAGCCGCGCCGCCAGATCGCCCTCGAAGGGCGTGTAGGGCGCGAGCCAGGGCGCGAAGGCCGCGACGAACAGGAGGCCCGCGATGATCGCCGCCCCCACCATCGTCAGCGGATTGCGCGACAGCGCCCGCAGCGTGCGGTACCCCTGCCCCAGCTTCGACTGGAGCCGCGTCTCGGGGTTCTCCTCGAGGAGCCACGCGCGCGAGATCACCAGCGCGCCCTCGGGTCGAGCAGCCGGTAGAGCACGTCCGACAGCTTGTTGATGCCGATGAAGACCGCGCCGATCACCAGCGTCGCCCCCAGCACCGCGTTCATGTCCGCGTTCAGGAGCGCGTTGGTCAGGTAGTTGCCGATCCCCGGCCAGGAGAACACCGTCTCGATCATCACCGACCCTTCCAGCAGCCCCGCATAGCTCAGCCCGATCACCGTGATCAGCTGCACCCGGATCGGCCGGAAGGCATGCCGCCAGATCACCACCCGCTCCGGCGCGCCCTTGACCCGGGCGGTGGTGATGAACTCCTGCCCGAGCTGTTCGAGCATGAAGGATCGGGTCATCCGCGCGATATAGGCGAGGCTGAAGAAGCCGAGGATCGAGGCCGGCAGCACGACATGCGAGAACGCGCTGCGAAACGCCGCCCAATCCCCCGCGATCACGCTGTCGACCAGCAGGAGCCCGGTCCGCACCGGCAGGAACGCCTCGAGGAAGATGTCGATCCGCCCCGGCCCGCTGACCCAGCGCAGGTTCGCATAGAACACCACCAGCCCGACCAGCCCCAGCCAGAACGCCGGGATCGCATAGCCGGCGAGGCCGACGACCCGTATCACCTGGTCGATCCAGCTGCCCTGCCGCGCCGCCGCGATCACCCCCATCGGCACCCCGATCAGCACGCCGATCAGGATGCCGAGCGTCGCCATCTCCAGCGACGCCGGGAAGACCCGGGCCAGATCCTCGGCCACCGGCCGCTGGGTGGTGACCGAAACGCCGAGATCGCCGCGCAGCACGTCGCCGACATAGCGCAAGAACTGCACGACCAGCGGATCGTCGAGGCCCATCTGCGCCCGCGCCGCCTCATAGACGGCCTGCGGCGCGCGGTCGCCCACCACCGCCAGCACCGGGTCGATCGGCACGACGCGGCCGATGAAGAAGGTGATGGCGAGGAGCCCCAGGAAGGTCAGCGCGATCGAGACGAAGAAGCCCGCGACCGGGAAAAGCCGCTTCAGCACCTCGCCCGTCCGCGGTCGCGACAGACTGTCGGTCTCGGCCATCGCTTCCCCCGGATTGCGTGAAACTGATTTTGACATAGCAAAAAAATTTTACTAATGTCAAAGAAATTGAGGAACGCCTCTTGACCGAAGCCCTGCGCCCCGTCGAAGCATCCACCGCCCCGCTCTGCGGCGCAAGGATTCGCGAACTGCGGCGCAAGTCGGACCTCACCCTGCAGACGCTCGCCACTCAGGCCGGGATCTCGGTCGGCTTCCTCAGCCAGGTCGAGCGCGACAAGGCCACGCCCTCGCTCGGCACGCTCGCGGCCCTCGCCACCGCGCTCGGCGTCGGCATCGACTATTTCATCGCCACGCCCCGCGCCGCCGACAGCGTTACCCGCGCCGTCGAGCGCCCGCGCTTCGCCATTGCCGACAGCTCGCTGCAATACGAGCGCATCAGCACCCAGCTGCCCGGCGGCACGCTCACCGCGCTGATCATCCACATCCCCCGCGGCTATGCCTCCGAGGTCACCATCCACACCGGCGAGGAGCTGATCCTCGTCCTCGACGGCACCGTCCGCCAGACCCTCGGCGATTCGGTCATGGTGCTCGGCCCCGGCGACAGCCTGCATTTCATGGGCGACACGCCCCACAGTTTCGCCAATGTCGGCGACGGCCCGGCCCGACTGCTCTGGACCGGCACCGCCCCGCGCCTGATTGGCCGATTCCCCGACCAGCCGTAGCGGGGCATGACTGCGGCACGACCAAGAACACCCCAACAGGAGAGGCAAATGAAGATCCTGAAATCAGCCCTCGCCGCCAGCCTGATCGCGCTGGCGACGTCCCCCGCCCTCGCCGAGACGCCGGCGAACGCGCTCGTGATCGCCCAGAACATCGACGACATCGTGACGATCGACCCGGCCTCGGCCTACGAGTTCACCTCCGGCGAATACGTCACCAACACCTACGACCGGCTGGTGCAGTACGATGCCGACGACACCACCGTGCTCGCCCCCGGCCTCGCCACGGAATGGGAGATCGACGCCGAGAACAAGACGATCACCTTCACCCTGCGCGAGGGCGTCACCTTCCACTCCGGCAACCCGCTCCGCCCCGAGGACGTGATCGGCTCGTTCAAGCGCGTGGTCGTGCTCAACAAGGCGCCCGCCTTCATCCTGACCCAGCTCGGCTGGACCCCGGAGAACATCGAAGAGATGGTCACCGCCGAGGACGGCAAGGTCGTGGTCCGCTACACCGGCGACTTCGCGCCCTCCTTCGTGCTGAACGTGCTCGCCGCGCGTCCCGCATCGGTGGTCGACATGGAAACCGTCATGGCCAACGAGGTCGACGGCGACATGGGCAACGCCTGGCTGAACGCGAACTCCGCCGGCACAGGCCCCTTCATCCTGCGCGGCTACCGCCCCGCCGAGATGCTCGCGCTGGCCGGCAATCCCGACTACTTCCTCGGCGCCCCTGCGATGGAACAGGTGCTGATCCGCCACGTGGCCGAGGCCGCGACCCAGCGCCTCCTGCTCGAATCGGGCGACGTGGACATGGCCAAGAACCTCACCCCCGACCAGGTGGCTGGGCTCGAGGGCAACTCCGCGATCAAGATCGAGACCTATCCCCAGGCCGCCGTGCACTGGATCTCGTTCAACCAGAAGAACGATAAGCTGACCAACCCCGCGCTCTGGCACGCGGCGCGCTATCTCGTCGACTACGACGGCATGGCGAACAGCTTCCTCAAGGGCCAGATGCAGGTCCACCAGGCCTTCTGGCCCGAGGGCTTCCCCGGCGCGCTGACCGACAAGCCCTTCACCTACGACGTGGAGAAGGCGAAGCAGATCCTCGCCGACGGCGGGGTGGAGCTGCCGATCACCGTCACCCTCGACGTGATCAACTCCGCGCCCTTCAACGACATGGCCCAGGCCCTGCAGCAGAGCTTCGCCCAGGCCGGCATCAACTTCGAGATCCTGCCCGGCACCGGCGCGCAGGTCATCACCCGCTACCGGGCGCGCGCCCATGACGCGATGCTGCTCTACTGGGGCCCGGACTTCATGGACCCGCATTCGAACGCCAAGGCCTTCGCCTACAACACCGACAATTCCGACGACAACTACCAGTCGACCACCACCTGGCGGAACGCCTGGCAGCCCCCGGCCGAGATCAACGAAAAGACCATGGCCGCGCTCAGCGAGCAGGACCCGGAAAAGCGCCTGCAGATGTATGTCGAGCTCCAGCAGGCCATGCAGGCCGAAGCGCCCTTCGTCATCATGTTCCAGGCGGTGAAGCAGGTCGCCATGGCCGAAAAGGTCGACGGCTTCGTCAACGGCGCGACCTCGGACTTCGTGTTCTACCGCCTCGTCGAGAAGAACTGATCCGCAGATCCCGGGGAGGCATGTCGCCTCCCCGCACCCACCGGAAACCCGCCATGACCGACCAGACCCCGGACGCGGTCTTCGCCGCGCTCCACGACGCCGCCCGCGCCGCGACCGGCGCCAGGCTCTTCACCGTGATGGTGCTCGACCGCGACGCCGGTCTCGCCCGCCGCGCCTACAGCTCGCATCCCGGCGACTACCCCGCCTCGGGCGCGAAGCCGATGCGCAACGACCGCTGGAGCGCGCAGGTGATCGACGGCGGCCGCAGCTTCGTCGCCAACACCACCGCCGAATTCGCCGAAGTCTTTGCCGATCACGCGCTGATCAACGCGCTCGGCTGCGCCGCCGCGCTCAACATCCCGGTCTCCGACGGCACCCGCGTCGTCGGCACCGTGAACATCCTCGACGCCGAGGGCCATTTCACCCCCGGGACCGTCGCCCGCCTCGAAGCCCTCGTCGCCGACCACCGCCCGGCGCTTCTCGCCGCGATGGCCCGCGTCCCCATGGAGACCCGCCCGATGACCCATCCCGTCGCAGCCCGCCTCGCCCGCCTGCGCGCCCGCATGGCGGCGACCGGCACCGGCCTCGTCGCGCTCGGGCCCGGCGCGCACATGCGCTGGCTCGCGGGCTTCGCGCCCCATCCCGACGAACGCCCCTGCCTGATGCTGATCGGCCCGGACAGCGCCGGCTTCCTCATGCCCGCGCTCAACGCCGCCGACGCGCGCCAGCACACCGACCTGCCGTTCTGGGAATGGCGCGACGAGGACGGCGCCGGCGCGGCCCTGACCCGCGCCCTCGCCGCCACCAATGCCAGCCCCGCCCGCATCGGCCTCGACGAGGCGATGCGCGCCGATTTCGCGCTGATGCTGGTCGACGCCTTGCCGCAGGCCGCCCGCGGCCTCGCCGGCGAGACGCTGGGCGCGCTGCGCATGGTCAAGGAACCCGCCGAGCTTGCCGCGCTGCGCATGAACGCGGCCATAGCCGACCGCGCCCAGACCGCGCTCCGCGCCGCGATCCGTCCCGGCATGACCGAGACCGAGCTCGCCGCGGTGGCCAAGGCCGCCTTCGCCGCCGAGGGCGCCCGCCCGGAATTCGCCATCGTCGGCGCCGGCGCGAACGGCGCCTTCCCGCATCACCACACCGGCGAAACCGTGCTGAAGGAAGGCGACGCGATCGTCGTCGACATCGGCGGCGGCAAGGACGGCTACTATTCCGACCTCACCCGCATGGCCGCGGTCGGCCACGCCCCCGAGGGTTATGCCGAGGTCCATGCCGTGGTCGATGCCGCCGTGGCGGCCGCACTGGCCGCGATCCGCCCCGGCGTCACCGCGCGCAGCGTCGATTCAGCCGCAAGAAAGGTCATCACCGAAGCGGGTTACGGCGATTTCTTCACCCACCGCACCGGCCACGGCCTCGGCTCGGAGATCCACGAACCGCCCTACATCACCGCGTCCAGCGACACGGTGCTCGAGGAGGGCATGGTCTTCACCGTGGAGCCCGGCATCTACCTGCCCGGCCGGTTCGGCATCCGCCTCGAGGAGGTCGCTGTCGTGACCGCCACCGGCGTCGAGACCCTCTCCTCCCTCGGCCGCGAGCTGCACATCGCCTGACGCCGCTCAGTCCGGCAATGCCACCGGCCCCCATTCGCCATAGACGTCGCCCGGCCCCGGGTTCTCCGGGGCCGTCCGGCCGCCCAGATGGGTCATCACCCCCCAGACCGCGTTCAGCGCCGTCTGAACCGCCCCCTCGACCCAGGCCGGCGTCCAGCTGATGTCGTCCCCGGCGAGGAAGATCCCCCGCTCCGCCGGCGGCAGCCGGTCCTGCAGGAAATGCCCGTACATCCGGTGGTTGTAGCGGTAATGCCCCGGCAGCGCCCCCTTGAAGGCGCCGAGAAAGTTCGGATCGCTCTCCCAGCTCACCGTGATCGGATCGCCCAGGATGTGGCCGCGGATGTCGACCTTCGGATAGATCTTCGCCAGCGCCGACAGCGCCAGCTCCACCCGCCGCTCCACCGGCTGCGGAAGCATCTTCAGCGCATCCGACATCCACGAATAGCTCAGGCAGATGACCCCCGGCCGGTCGTCGCCGAGGTCGAACAGATACGTCCCCCGCGTCAGCCGGTCGGTCAGGGTCATCGACATGACCTGCCGCCCGGTCTCGGGGTCGCGGTCCTTCCAGAACGGCCGGTCGACCATGACGAAGGTCTTGGACGACTGCATGTACCGCGTCCGGTCGAGCGCCATCCACATCTCGTGGCTGAAGAGGCTTTCCTCCGTGTCGATCGCGGTGGTCAGAAGCCAGGTCTGGCAGGTCGCGATCACCGCCTCGAAGCTCTCGGTCCGGCCCCACTGGTCGGTCACCGCGATCCGCCCGTCCGACTGGCGCGCCAGCCGCCGCACCCCCGGCCGCGTCGACCCGCCGTTGAGCGCGGCCAGCGTCGTGCCCGCCGGCCAGTGCACCAGCGTCTCGGGCACCCGCCGCCAGAGGCCCCGCGGCACCTGCTCGACGCCCCACAGCATGAACCGCTGGTTCTCGTCGCATTCGGTGACGTTGACCCGCAGAATCTCCAGCATCGAGTTCGGGAAATCCGAATCCCATCCCCCGGTGCCGAAGCCCACCTGCCCGAACACCTCGCGATGGCGGAAACTCAGGGCCCGGAACGCCTCGGAATGGGTGACGAAGTCGTAGAAGGTCCGCTCGTCCCAGGCCCGCACGATCGGGTCCCAGATTTCCTTGATGCGCGCGGGATCGCGCGCCCGGATCGCCGCCTTCAGCTCCGAGAACCGCGCCCCTTCCTCCAGCGCCCGGTCATAGGCCTCCGCCACCTCGCGGAACACCGGCGGCAGGTCGGCCAGCGTCTCGGCATAGTAGGTCTCGCCGAAAAGGTCGATCACCGTCGACCCCGCCGCCGGGGTCAGCGGGTTCGGGAACGGCCGGCTCTCGATGCCGAGCCGGTCCACATAGCTGTAGAACCCGGTCGAGGACACCGGGAACCGCATGCCGCCCAGCTCCGCGATCACGCCTTCCGCCCCCTCGAAGGGCTGCGAACGCAGCCGCCCGCCGAACTGCCCGCTCTCGTAGAGGACCGGATGCACACCCATCCGCATCAGCTCGTAGCCGCAGATCACCCCGGCGATCCCCGCACCCACGATCGCCACCTTCGCGCCGTGCCGCTCCGCCGGGATCGACCCCAGCCCCGCGGGATGCGTGATCCAGTCGTCGAATGCGAAGGGAAAGTCCGGCCCGAACATCGTCACCGGCCGCGTGTCGTCCATGCTCATCCCCACCTGCCGCCGCCGCCGGCCCGGAGCCTCAGCCGAAGGCCTCGACCACTTCGTACATCACCGGCTCGAACCGCGAGCAGAGCGCGCTGATCCGGCGGTTCCGCGCGCGCATCTCCTCGCTGCGCAGCATCGCCTGGAAATCCTCGCGCCGCCGCCACTGCGAATAGTTGGCGATCCGGGTCTGCGCGTCGTTCACGTGCAGCCCCGCGGCGATGAAGCCCGGCTGGTGCGAGATGAACTGCTCGTAGGCGTCGCGCAGCTCGTCCATCAGGTCCTGACAGGTGCCCGGCGTCATCTCGAAGGTGGTGATCACGGTCTGCAGCTCGGCATCGCGGGAAATCTGCACGGCGTCCTCCTTGCCGGGTCCTCGGCGCGGAACCCTTCGCAAAGCCTAAGTCAGAAACCGGGCCCCGGGCAATGCGCCGCGTGGCTCAGTCGCCCTTGCCGCACTTCGTCCGGGCGGGCGCCCCCGCCATCGCCCAATGGCCGCGCACGCCCAGGTTCTCGATCCGCAGCACCGCGCCGTTCAGGCCCAGGATGTCGATCCCGACATGGGCATAGAGCGGCCGCTCGTCCCAGACGAGGTCCACCCCCGGACCCGGCGCGCCGGCGATCACCCCGGCAAAGGTCTCGACCGTGCCGACCGCGCCCACCGGCCGCGCCGGCCCGGTGGACGGCAGGTCCTCGATCCTGCGTCCGTGGGCGCCGGGCCAGGCGGCGATGCGCACCATGGGCAGCGGCCCCTGCAGCACCTTCAGCCGGACCGAGACCTCGAGCCGGGACTCCGGCAGGAACGGCAACTCGCCCATGTAGCGAAGCCGCTGCACAGGCTCGATCTTGCGCAGTTCGAGACAGAGGCCGAAATCGGGATCGGAGGCGACCAGCCGTGCATGCGGAACGGCCTCGTAGGTCGGCGAGTCGGGCGTGCCGTCGCCGCGGGACCAGTCCTCGAGCCCCTCCGCAAAGCCCGGCGGCGTCAGGTCCAGGTCCGGACGAAACCGTCTCGGCATCGCCGCTCCCTCCGCAGATACCCTCTTGTGCCGGCGGTTCGCCGCCGCCATGCCAGACCGCCCGGCCGAACCGAGGCTTTCCTCGGAGGACGGGCTCGCCAGCGGTAGCGAAGGGTGGTTAACGATTCGTTAACCAATGGCAAGGTGCAAAGGGAAATCGGCGCGCGAAGCCCGCCGGCGTGGCTCAGGCCCCCACGTCCCCGGCGCGGCGCACGCGCACACCGTTGATCTGCCAGCCCGACTCCGTCTCGATCATCTCGTATTCCAGAAGATGGAGTTCCCCGGCCTGATCGATCACCAGCACGTCCTGGACAGTCCGCCCGCCCCGGTCCCGCAGGCCCGTGAACCGCACGTCCGCCGGCCGCCAGACCATCGGATAGCCGCTCCGGACCATCTCCCCGAACCGCTCGGAGGTGCCGAACAGCCGCTTGATGGTCGGGGATGCGAAGGTGAAGGCGGTGGCGAAATCGTCGGCGCGGAACGCGGCGATCTGGTCCGAGATCACGCCCCGGATCGCCTCCGCCGGCTCCTCGGCCCGCGGCGCGGTCGCGATAAGGCCGGCCATCAGCGTCGTGACCAGAATGAACTTGCGCATTCTCGCATCTCCGCTCGTCGATTGACCGCGAAGTAGCGTGGCGACGCCGACGGTCAATTGCGTCGAATCACACCGTCATGGTTGACTCAGATCATGGCGCGCGACGGCCGGACTGCGGAATTTCTGTCTTGCGACCCCGTCCGCGCGCCGGGGGTGCCACCGTGCAGGGAGCGATCGATGAAGCACACCAAGATGCCCGCGAAGCCGGCGGAATCCGCGCCACAACTCGACACGCATTCGCCGGAGGATCGCGCCGCCGAGGGCAAGGCGCTGCGTTCGAAATTCCCGCGCGAGGATCACGCCGCCTGGAAACCCGCCAAGAACCGGCCCGATCCGATCGCGCTGCTCGCGCAGTCGGACGAGGACCGCGAGCCACAGCTCGTCCCCATCCGCTACGGCCGCATGCTCGCCTCGCCCTTCGCCTTCTTCCGGGGCTCGGCCGGGGTCATGGCCGCGGACCTCGCCTCGACGGTCGTGACCGGTCAGCGCGTGCAGGCCTGCGGCGACTGCCACCTGATGAACTTCGGCGGCTTCGCCACGCCCGAGCGCAACGTCATCTTCGACATCAACGACTTCGACGAGACGCTTCCCGCACCCTGGGAATGGGACGTGAAGCGCCTCGCGGCCTCGATCGTGCTCGCCGCCCGCTCGATCGGCCTGTCGGATTCGAAGGGCCGCGACTGTGCGGTGGCGATGACCCGCACCTACCGCAAGCAGGTCCGGCGCTATTCGGGCATGAACCCACTCCGCGTCTGGTACGAACAGGTGACGTCCGAGGACATGATCGACATGCTGCCGGGCGCCCAGCAGAACGTCCTGCGCAAGCGCATCGACAAGGCGACGAGCGGCACCGGCTCCGACCTGGACTTCCCGAGGCTGACCGAGGCGGTCGCGGGCAGGGTCCGCATCCGGGAACAGCCGCCGCTCATCTTTCATCCGGAGGTAACGCGGTCCGAGGAGTTCGACGAGACTCTCGCCGGCATCTTCAACGACTATCGCGCCACCCTGCCCGAGGACCGGCGCACGCTCCTCGACCGGTTCCGGATCGTCGATGCCGCAATCAAGGTCGTGGGCGTCGGCAGCGTCGGCCGGCGCTGCTGGATCCTCCTGCTCATGTCGGAATCCAACGACCCGCTCTTCCTGCAGTTCAAGGAGGCGGTCGCCTCCGTCCTCGAACCCTTCGCCGGCGCCAGCCTCCATGCGCATCACGGCGAGCGCGTCGTCGTCGGCCAGCGGTTGATGCAGCCCGCCTCCGACATCTTCCTCGGCTGGGTCACGGCCCCGAACGGACGGCAGTTCTACGTCCGGCAGCTGCGCGACGCCAAGATCAAGCCGCTGGTGGAGAGCTTCGACGCCGAACTGCTCGAACTCTATGCCGAGGCCTGTGGCTGGGTGCTCGCCCGCGCCCATTCCAAGGCCTCGGAGGTCCGGGTGATCGCGAACTGGATGGGCTCGGGCGACGCCTTCGACGAGGCGATCGGCGAATTCGCCCTCGCCTATGCCGATCAGGCCGAACGCGACCACGCCCTGCTCAAGGCCGCCGTCCGGAAGGGAAAGGTCGAGGCCCTGACCGGCGCCTGACCCCACCCTTCTTCATGACAGGACGCCCGCGGGCGAGCCATCCCCGCGGTGCCTTTCCGGTCGAGCCAGCTCAGGCCGGCGCGACGTCCGACGGCGTGAAGGTCCCGTCGGGATTCGCCCGCATCTCCAGATGCCGGTCGTGCAGGCCGAGCAATGTCGCGCGGTGGCCGATCGAGACAATCGTCGCCTCCGGCAGCCGTTCGCGCAGCACGCCGTAGATGCGCTGCTCCATCGGCTCGTCCATCGCCGCCGTCGCCTCGTCGAGCAGAAGCCACGCCGGCTTTTTCAAAAGCGCACGCACGATCGCCACCCGCTGCTGCTCGCCCCCCGACAGCGCCTGGCTCCACAGAGCCTCGTCGCCGAGCCGCGGGATCAGGTGCTCGAGCCCCGCCGCGCGCATCGCCTCGGCGATCTCCTCCTCGCCATAGGCCTCGGGCTCCTCCGGATAGGCGAGCGCCGCGTGCAGGCTGCCGATCGGGATGTAGGGCCGCTGCGGCAGCACCATCACCCCCGCCCCTTCCGGCACCTCGACCCGGCCCTTGCCGAAGGGCCAGATGCCCGCGATCGCGCGGAAGAGCGTCGACTTGCCCGAACCCGAGGTGCCGGTCAGGATCGCCGACTGCCCGCGCGCCAGTCGCAGGTCCTCGACCCGGCCGATCACCCGCCCGCCGGGCAGGCCGATGGTCAGGTCCTTCACGGCAATGTCCCGCCCCGCGGCCGCCTCGTGCCCGATCGGCCGCATCGCGCCACTCTCGCCGCCCGCCGCGTCGATCGCCTCGCGGAAGCCGTTGATGCGGTTGACCGAGGCCTTGTAGGCCGCCAGCGTCTCGTAGAGGTTCAGGAAGATCGAGAAGCCGTTCTGCACCCGCGCGAAGGCCCCGGCCGTCTGCTGCAGCCCGCCCAGCGATCCGACGCCGGCGAAATAGGCGGGTGCCACCAGCACATAGGGCAGGATGTCGGTCATCTGGCTGATCGAGAAGCTGAAGACCCGCAGGTCGCGCGTGGTCCGCACCAGGCTCAGCGTCGCCTCGACCTGCCGCTCGTAGATCGCGAAGAGCGAACCGCGCTCGGCCCGCTTGCCGTCGAGCAGCGCCACCTGCTCGCTGTATTCGCGCAGCCGCGCCATGCCGAAGCGGAAGTTCGCCTCGGTCCGCTCCTTGTGGTAGTTCTTCACGATCAGCGGCCGGCCGATCAGGTGGCCCACGACGGTCGCGAAGACCGCATAGGCGAGGCACACCCAGACCAGGAACCCGGGGATCGCGGTGATCCAGGTCATGAAGGCGTGACCCTCCTCGACCCGGAACCGCCCCGACAGGTCCCAAAGGAGTTGCACGAAGGCCGCGAGCGTCAGGAAGGTCGAGAAGAGCGACGAGGCGATCGAGAAGGTCGAGGTGACATATTGCCGGATGTCCTCGGCGATGCGCTGGTCGGGGTTGTCCGCCTTCTCGCCCATGAACTGGATGCGGTAGTGGTGGTCGTCCTCCAGCCAGTCCTCGACGAACTGCCGCGACATGTGCCGCCGCCACCGGATCAGCATGTACTGCCCGAAGAGGTATTCCACCACCGCAAAGACCACCCACTGCCCCGCGAGCACCAGGAAGGTCACGATCAGCACCCAGAACGCCGCCGCATCCATGTTCTGGAAGCTGTCGAACAGCGCGCCCTGCCAGGTGTTGAACAGGATCAGCAGATAGGTCTGGATGAAGTTGATCAGGATGATCAGGATCAGGAACCCACGCCCGATCCCGCCCTCGGTCAGCGGCAGGAACGGCAGCCCCTTCAGCCGACTCGGATCGCGGCTGGTGAAGTAGGGCTCGGACAAGCCGATGGTCTCGGCAATGACCGGAAGCCGCGAAATCAGCAGGATCACCACCGCATAGGCGGTGAAGGCGAGCGCGAGGAACGGCTTCGGCTCGAGCGTCCGCATCCAGCCCGGCGCCCAGTCCGGCAGCCCGCCGTTGCCGAAGACCACGAAGCCGAGCGCGAAGAGCGCGAAGGTGATCGCATAGCCCGCCACATGCAGCCGCAGGAACACGAAGATCCCGCGTGCGAGATAGGTCGCCGCCGTCATCACCACGCCCGAGGCGATCACGTAGAGCGGCACCGCCTCGGGCGCGGCGAGGCGGGTCAGGGCCATGGCCAGGGTCAGGAGACCGACGACGACGCTGAGAGGGATCATGGGGGGCTCCGCGGCTGCGAGATGCGTCGCGAGCAATGATGTGACGCGGCGCCCGCGTCAACGCCCGCGCGCGGCACAAGCCCCGCGCCCCGCGGCCCAAGCGATCAATTGTCCGCGGGGTGCCCCGCCGCCGGCGTCAGGCCGGCGCGCCGGCGAACGCTCCGGCAAGTGCCGCGTCGATCAGCGCCACCGTCTCGGCAAGGCCGTAAACCGCGATGAAGCCCCCGAACCGCGGCCCCTGCTCGGCACCGAGCAGCACCTCGTAGATCGCCGCGAACCACGCGCGCAGCGGCTCGAACCCGTGCTCCTTGCCGACCGCATAGACCTCGGCCTGCAGCGCCTCGGCATCCGCCGGGCCCGCCCATGCCGCCAGCCGTGCCCGAAGGTCGGCGAGCGCCGCCCGCTCCCGCGCGTCGGGCGCCCGGTAGACCTTCGCCGGCTTCACGAAGTCGAGGTAGTAGCGCACCGCATAGCCCGCCGCGGCATCCAGCCCCGGATGGGTCTCCGGCGCCGCCTCGGGCGCATACTTGCGGATGAAGCCCCAGAGCACCGCCTTGTCCTCGGCATTGGCCGCGCTCGCGAGGTTCAGGAGCATCGTGTAGGGCACCACCATGTCCGATGCCGGCGGATGCCCGCCGTGGATGTGCCAAGCCGGGCTCGCGAGCTGCGCGTCGAGGTCCTGTCCCGGGAACGCCCGCAGATGCGCGTGGTACTCGTCCATCGCCTTGGGGATCACGTCGAAATACATCCGCTTCGCCGTGCGCGGCTTCTGGAACATGAAGTTCGACAGCGATTCCGGGCTCGCATAGGTCAGCCATTCCTCCATGGTCAGCCCGTTGCCCTTGGACTTCGAGATCTTCTGCCCGTGCTCGTCGAGGAAGAGCTCGTAGATGTAGTGCTCCGGCGCCCGCCCGCCGAGGATCTCGCAGATCCCGTCGTAGATCGGCGTGTTCGTCGCGTGGTCCTTGCCGTACATCTCGAAATCGACGCCGAGCGCGGCCCAGCGGGCACCGAAATCCGGCTTCCACTGCAACTTCACGTGGCCGCCCGTCACCGGCAGCGTCCACTCCCGCCCGTCCTCGTCATCGAAGGTGATCGTGCCGTCCTTCGCGTTCACTTCCTTCAGCGGCACGTAGAGCACGCGGCCCGTCTCGGGATGGATCGGCAGGAAGATCGAATAGGTCTTCTGCCGCTCCTCGCGCAGGCTCGCCAGCATCACCTCCATGATCGCGTCGTAGCGCTCGGCCGCGCGCAGCAGCACCGCGTCGAGCTTGCCCGACTTGTAGAAATCCGTGGCGCTGACGAACTCGTAGTCGAAGCCGAAGGTGTCGAGGAACCGCCGCAGCATCGCGTTGTTGTGGTGGCCGAAGCTCTCGTATTCGCCGAACGGGTCCGGCACCGCGGTCAGCGGCCGCTGCAGGTTCTCGCGCAGCATCTCGGGGTTCGGCACGTTGTCGGGAATCTTGCGCATCCCGTCCATGTCGTCGGAAAAGCAGATCAGCCGGGTGGGAATGTCGCTGATCGCCTCGAAGGCGCGCCGCACCATGGTGGTGCGCGCCACCTCGCCGAAGGTGCCGATATGGGGCAGCCCGCTCGGCCCGTAGCCGGTCTCGAAGAGGACATGCCCCTTCTCGGGCGGCCCCGCCTCGTAGCGTTTCAGGAGCCGGCGGGCCTCCTCGAAGGGCCAGGCCTTGGATGTCATCGCGGCGTCGCGCAGCGCGGTCATGGGCGCTCTCCCGAGGGTGTGACCGGCGGGGACCGGCCGGACCGGGCTCTCCCTATTGCCGCCCCGTGCCGCGGTCAATATAGCGGGGCGGAACCGCAACGGAGCCGCGCGACCCATGACCGCCGTCGAATACGCCCCGCCCGCCTTCTCGACCCAGGACGCGCTCGTCGCGGTCATGGTCGCGGTCTCGGCCGCCGACGAGAATCTCTCGACGAACGAGCTTCTCTCGATCGCGCGTATGGTAGACACCCTGCCGGTCTTCGAGGACTACGACCGCGACCGGCTGCGCACCGTCAGCCAGACGGTCTTCGACCTCTTCACCGAGGAGGACGGGCTCGACGCGCTCTTCGGGCTGGTGCGCGATTCCCTGCCCCGCCCGCTCTACGAAACCGCCTATGCGCTCGCCTGCGACGTCGCCGCCGCCGACGGCCACGCCTTCCAGGTCGAGCTCCAGTTCCTGCTCGAGCTGCGCCACGAACTCGGCGTCGACCGCCTGACGGCCGCCGCGATCGAAAAGGGCTCCGCCGCCCGCCACCGCCGCCTGCCGGCCGAAAACCAGCCCTGACGCCAGAGGCGCCGGGAGGCAGCGCCGCCCTCGGGGAGCCCCGAGGGCTCCCACTCGGCCGGCGCTTTCGGGCAGGCGGAGCCTGCCCGGCAAAGGAGCGGCCCGTTGGCCGCAAGGGTGTTTTCCCCGCCTGTTGGCGGGGCCCCGTTACTGCCCGATAGGGTTTCTGCCAATATGAAAACCGGAAGAGGGAATGGGGCATCGAAGCTGAGTCCCCTATCCCGCGCAGAGGCCTTGCGCGGCCTCCCCGCTGCCCTTCCCTCAATCGGCCAGAAACCTGGAGAGCAGTGCCTGGGGCGCGGGGGCGGCGAGCGCCCCGCCGCGCGGGCCTGTCTCTTGGTTTTGCTGTAGTCTGACGTTCCGGTGGTGAGCCCGCGCGCGGGCCTGGGTCCAGAGCAGACCCGTTGATCGGAACGGGCCACCACCGGTCCGTCTGACCACGCCTGAACAGTTGCGTGGGCCCCGAAGCCCGAAGACATGGACAGGACACCAGCATGACACCAAACCACATCGGCGTCGATCTCTCGAAGGACAGCCTCGACAGGTCGTGCCCCGTTTGGTGGTGTAGCTGACGGGTAGCCCCGCCGCCCGCCCGCGCGCTTTCGAATAGCGCC
>CAZNSP010000010.1:0-115137 GCA_964575795.1 uncultured Rhodobacterales bacterium | reverse complement strand
GAAGAAGAGGCCCCGGATAGCCGGAGCCTCGATCACGTTTCCACACAGCCTGCGGGAGTGCGGCTATTTCGCGGCAGCGCATGGTTGAGCGAGCTACAGATCGGCCCGCCGATAGACTTGCTTGTTCAGCCTCCAACGCGGCAGGATCGGCTCGGCGCCCGTCTCCCGCAGCATCCTGCCGACAGCCTTGAGGTTGATGCCGCGCTCGGCGGCGATCGTCCCGAACTCCACATGAGCGGCCGCAAAGCGGTCGAGTTCCTCAGGCTCGAAGTAATGCAGTTCGGGCCGCGGTCTTTTGTACCCCGGTTGAACTGCAGCCACTGGTAGAGCCGGCCGAAGGCGGCCTGCGGGCCGCCCTTAAGAGCCTCGGTCCGGAAGCGCGAGAGAATACTGTCGAACGCCTCCCGAAGACCTTTCTCGCCGCGGGAGGCGAAACGCTCGCCGCGGTGGCTGCAGTAGCGCAGGTCGAGACGGGTATAGGCGCCCCGTTCGATCGCCTCCCGCGGCGCACCGGTGATCTCGGCGAGCCGGTCGATCCCCGCCGGCGTCGCCTCGAGCACATGCTTGCGGTTCAACCCGACGCGGTTGAGGAATTCGAACGGCCCGAACCCGGTCGCGGTGCCGGCGATGCGCCCGACCCAGGACATCAGGGTTTCGCCGGGGAGGAGCGGGACGCAACCTGTGATCGGCATCATGTCACGACCGCTCCAGCTGCTTGCGCTGGCGCTCCGTGCGCGCCGCCTCGAACTCCTCGGCCGCGGCGTCGAGCGGGCGCGTCGCCTAGTCGCGGGTGACGAAGACGTTCTCGGGCCACGGGCATCCCTCCTGCATGTCCCAGGCCTCCGCGAACTGCGTTCCGGTCAGCGTGTCGGCGCCGCCGGCGTAGGCGCGCTCGATCGCGTTGATGATCGTCTCGACCGCGCGGCCGAACCGTCCGCGGCTGCCATGGATGAGCCGGCCGGAAAACTCCGGAGACCACTCGAGCCCGAGCCCGGCCCGGGCCGCATAGTCGGCGACGAGCTTGCTGAGCCAGGCCTCGTCGGCGCCGACGATCAGCGGACGCGGGATCACCTTGGTGAAGGCGCACTCAACACCCGCACTCACAGCCTGGTAGCACGCCGGGTTTTGGCCCCTTCCTGCTCTGGGAATGGCAGGCCGATCTGTACGCTCGTCGCGAACATTCTGATCCGCGTCGTCGCGGCGTCTCTCGTTGTCCGGAGACTGCGGCGCGGGGATGCCGTCCGACGGGCCCGCGCGGGATTTGGCCCACTCCGGCGCACGGCGATCTGGAACCCGGGCCGAGTGGCCGTTGACTTGCGCTCGGCTTGGGACAAGGAGCGCCGTCTGGAGAGGGCGTCGTCATGCGGAACCCAGTATCCCAAGCTTACCTCGATTAGTGCGCGGGATCAGTTCCGCGCCTCCGACCCTCTTGGGCGCAGCAATCTGGCGACCGGATCGCCGGAATCTGAAGTGACCCCGGCGGCCGCGTCATGCTACTTCGCCCGGACGACTGAAAGCACCAGGCCGAAGACCTCCTCTGTCGAGGGCATTCTGTCGCGGGTCAGGTCGTCGAGCAGGTGCCTCCGCAAGGCTCAGCGGCCTTGTTTCCGCCGCATGCCCCTCCAATCCACGTCCAAATCGCCGAACGACGGATCGGCCCAGTCTTCAGACGTCTCTCAGAGGGTCATCTGGATCTTCAAGCTGTCGGCGGGCCGTGCCCCGGCGAGCACGCGGGCGATCTCTTCCGGGGGCAGGCGGTGGGTGATTACCGCCGCGACCCCGGGGCCGATTGCCTCGATGGTCCTCAGCGCCTCGGGAATGTCGTGGTTCAGGGAATGCGTCCCGAAGAGCGACAACTGCCGCCGGAATATCTCGAATGGCGAGACGGCGATCCGGGCCTCCCTCGGGCAGACCCCGAAGAAGAGCGCGCTGCCGCCGTTCGCCACATAGCTGGTCAGTGCCTCTGCGACTGCGGTCACGCCGGTTGCCTCCACCGCGAGGTCGCAGCCCTGGCGCAGGTCCTCGAGTGCAGGCGAGCCGGGCCGGATGCCGGCGAACCCGAGGCTCCGCGCGAGGTCGAGGCGTTCTGCGCTGATATCGACCATCGCTACCTCTCCGACGCCCCGCAACCGGAGCACCAGCGCCAAGAGGAGACCCATCGGGCCGGTTCCGAAGATCACCGCACGTTCGATGATCCGCCCTGCGAGCGGCGAGAGGCCGTTCAGCACGCAGCCGACCGGTTCGGCGAGCGCGGCGAGGTCGAACGGCAGGTCGCCGACCGGATGCACCCTCTCCGCCTTCACCACGCAGAACTCGGCGAAGCCGCCGTCCGCGGTGACGCCATAGGCGCCGAGATGCTCACAGAGATGCGCCCAGCCACGCCTGCAGGCCCGGCAGGCGCCGCATTCGAGGTTCGGGTCCACCACGACCCGGTCCCCCGATTCGAGACCCTCTACGCCCGGGCCGATCCCGGCGATCTCGCCTGCGAATTCATGGCCGGGCACGACTGGAAACGTGGCCGTGCCATAGTTGGCATGCATCCACCAAGACGCATCGGCGCGGCGGGCGGGGGGCTCGATCCCCGCACGCCGCGCCGGCCTGCACTTCGCCTGCTCTCGACTTGACGCCCGCTGGTTTTCCCCGAGACGGATGGGAGGACGCTCTACTTTTATTTCAACCACTTACCTTCCAGAGGGCGCCAATTGGGTGGCAAAAGGGCGCCAGAACCGGCCTGAAAGGGCTACATTTGGGTGTCACGACAGAACACCTCCCGCCGTCAGCTGCATCCGCTCGTGCCGCCGCAGGTGTTGCACTTCAGGCAGGTGCCGTTGCGCACCAGCGTGAAGTTGCCGCATTCGCCGCAGGGATCGCCCTCGTAGCCTTGCATCCGCGCCTTGGCCCGCTGGTCCACGACCGTGACGGCGGCGGTCATGCTCTCGGCCCGGACGGCCATCCCGCTGATCGGCGCAGCGAGGCCGAGCGCGCCGGAGACCGAGGCGCCGCCCTGCAGCACGACCAGCTCCTGGGGTAGACGCTTGCGCAGGTAGCCGGTCGAGGAGACCTGCTTGATCATCTCGATCGAGCTCTGCGCCACCTCGCTGCGCGGTTCGCGGACATTCGTCCGCTCCTCGTCCTCGCCGCGGCCGAGATCGTCGAAGCTCTCGCCGGTCGGCTTCACATGGGCGAGATCGGTGCGGTCGAGATAGCTGACGGCGAGCTCGCGGAAGATGTAGTCGAGGATCGAGGTCGCGTTCTTGATCGAGTCGTTGCCCTGGACCATGCCCGCCGGCTCGAAGCGGGTGAAGGTGAAGGCCTCGACGAATTCCTCGAGCGGCACGCCGTACTGCAGGCCGACCGAGACCGCGATGGCGAAGTTGTTCATCATCGCCCGGAAGGCCGCGCCCTCCTTGTGCATGTCGATGAAGATCTCGCCGAGCTGGCCGTCCTCGTATTCGCCGGTCCGCAGATAGACCTTGTGTCCGCCGACGATCGCCTTCTGGGTATAGCCCTTGCGGCGCTCGGGCAGCTTCCGGCGGTTGCTGCGCTCGATCTCGCGCACGATGATCTTCTCGACGATCTTCTCGGCGAGGATGGTCGCGCGTTCGCCCTGCGGCGCCTCCACGAGCGCCTCCTCCAGATCCTCGTCGTCCTCGATCAGCGAGGAAGAGAGCGGCTGGGAGAGCTTCGAGCCGTCGCGGTAGAGCGCGTTGGCCTTTACGCCGAGCGACCAGCTGAGCTCGTAGGCAGCCTTGCAGTCCTCGATGGTCGCCTCGTTCGGCATGTTGATCGTCTTGGAGATCGCCCCCGAGATGAAGCTCTGCGCCGCCGCCATCATCCGGATGTGGCTTTCGACCGAGAGGTAGCGCCGGCCGATCTTGCCGCAGGGATTGGCGCAGTCGAACACCACGTAGTGCTCGGGCAGGAGGTGCGGTGCACCTTCGAGCGTCATCGTCCCGCAGACGTGGTTGTTGGCCGCGTCGATCTGGGCCCGGGTGAAGCCGAGGTGGCGAAGGAGGTCGAAGCCCGGATCGCGCAGCTTTTCCGAGGGGATGCCGAGCACCTGGGTGCAGAATTCCTCGCCGAGGGTCCACTGGTTGAAGACGAAGCGGATGTCGAAGGCCGTGGGCAGCGCCGCCTCGACCTTGGCGATCTCCTCGGGTCCGAAGCCGTGGCCGATCAGCGCCGTGTGGTTGATGCCGGACGCATTGCCGAGCGTCCCGTGACCGACGGCGTAGGCGACGATCTCCTCGACCTGGGCGGACGTGTACCCGAGGTTGCGCAGCGCCTGGGGAACCGAGCGGTTGATGATCTTGAAGTAGCCGCCGCCGGCGAGCTTCTTGAACTTCACCAGCGCGAAATCGGGCTCGATGCCGGTGGTGTCGCAGTCCATGACGAGACCGATGGTGCCGGTCGGCGCGATCACGGTGGTCTGGGCGTTGCGGAAGCCGTAGGCCTCGCCCAGTTCCAGTGCCTCGTCCCAGACGGAGTGCGCCAGGTTCAGGAGGCCGCGGTCCGGGCAGTTCGTGTGGTCGAGCGCGACCGGCGGCACCGCCAGCCCCTCGTAGTCGGTCATAAGCCCCTTCGCGGCCCGCCGGTGGTTGCGGATCACCCGCAGCATGGATTCGGCGTTGTTGGCGTAGCCGGGGAAGGCGCCGAGTTCCTTGGCCATTTCCGCCGAGGTGGCATAGGCGGCCCCGGTCATGATGGCGGTGAGCGCCCCGCAGAGCGCCCTGCCCTCGGCCGAGTCGTAGCCGAAGCCCATGGTCATCAGCAGGCCGCCGATGTTGGCATAGCCGAGGCCGAGCGTGCGGAACCGGTAGGAAAGCTCGGCGATGCGCGCGCTCGGGAACTGGGCCATCAGCACCGAGATCTCGAGCGTGACGGTCCAGAGCCGCGTGGCATGGACATAGGCCTTGGCGTCGAACTTGCCGTCATGGAGGAAGGTCAGCAGGTTCATCGACGCGAGGTTGCAGGCCGTGTCATCGAGGAACATGTATTCCGAGCAGGGGTTCGACGCCCGGATCGGCCCGTCCGCCGGGCAGGTGTGCCAGGCGTTGATCGTGTCGTGGAACTGCACGCCCGGGTCGGCGCAGGCCCAGGCCGCGTGACCGATCTGATCCCAGAGATCGCGTGCCCGCACCGTCTTCGCAACCTTGCCGTCGGTCCGCCGGATCAGCTGCCAGTCCGCATCCTCGTGCACCGCCTTGAGGAAGGCGTCGGTCACGCGGACGGAGTTGTTGGAGTTCTGGCCCGAGACGGTGAGGTAGGCGTCCGAGTCCCAGTCGGTGTCGTAAGTCCGGAACTCGATCGAGCCGAAACCCTGCTCGGCATACTGGAGCACCCGCTTGACATAGGCCTCCGGCACCATGGCCTTCTTCGCCGACCGGATCGCGGCCTTCAGGCCGGCGTTCACCTTCGGATCGAAGGCATCCGCCTCAGCGCCGTCCCAGGAGCGGATCGCGGCGAAGATGTCGTTCAGCCGCGCCTCGTGGATCTTCGAGCCGGCGACGAGGCTCGCGACCTTCTGCTCCTCGATCACCTTCCAGTTGATGAAATCCTCGACGTCCGGGTGATCCATGTCGCAAATCACCATCTTGGCCGCGCGGCGGGTGGTGCCGCCGGACTTGATCGCGCCGGCCGCGCGGTCGCCGATCTTGAGGAAGCTCATCAGCCCCGAGGACTTGCCGCCACCCGCCAGCCGCTCGTTCTCAGCGCGCAGGCTGGAGAAGTTCGTCCCCGTCCCCGAGCCGTACTTGAAGAGCCGGGCCTCGCGGGTCCAGAGGTCCATGATCCCGCCCTCGTTGACGAGGTCGTCACTAACCGACTGGATGAAGCAGGCGTGCGGCTGGGGATGCTCGTAGGCGGATTCGGACTTCACGAGTTCGCCGCTCCGGAAGTCGACGTAGTAATGCCCCTGCCCCGCGCCGTCGATCCCGTAGGCCCAGTGCAGGCCGGTGTTGAACCACTGCGGGCTGTTGGGCGCGGCCATCTGGGCGGCCAGCATGTAGCGCATCTCGTCGTAATAGGCGCGCGCGTCGGATTCGGCGGTGAAGTACCCGCCCTTCCAGCCCCAGTAGGTCCAGGCGCCGGCGAGCCGGTCGAATACCTGCCGTGCCGAGGTCTCGCCGACGTAGCGCTCCGCCTCGGGAAGCTCGGCGAGGCGGTCCTCGTCGGCGACCGAGCGCCACAGGAAGGACGGGACGCCCTTTTCCTTCACGCGCCGCAGCGCCGCCGGGACGCCCGCCTTGCGGAAGTACTTCTGGGCAAGGACGTCGGAGGCCACCTGGCTCCAGCTCTCCGGCACCTCGATCCCGTCGAGGCTGAAGACCACGGAGCCATCGGGATTGCGGATCTCCGAACTCGTGAGCCGGAAGTTGAGCGCCCCGTAAGCTCCCAGTTCCTCGGTGGTGAAGCGGCGTTCAATCTTCATATTTCGTCCCTCGGGTTCTTGCGTCCTGCTGGGGGTCGAGGCGGCTACCATATCTTGTGTTCCGCCTCGGCCCGACCCCCAGTAGGAGGGAAATGGCGGCGGCGGTCAACGGAAATTTCCGCGCCAATCGCAGATTTTGTGCTTGACACAGGAAGCCACGCTACCTGTGGGGTGGCGTTAGCAATTCGTTAACGATCTGAAGGGCTTAGGCCTGCGCGAATTGGCGGCTCAGGCGCTGGTCACACGCGCGAAATATCGACGGCAAGCCGCTGGAAATAGGGCCTTTCCGGGCTGCAGACGATGCTGGGCCAGTCCGGCCGGTTCAGGCTGTCCGGGAAATGCTGCGCCTCGAGGCAGAGGCCGGCGAAGGGCCCATAGGTCTGGCCGTCGTGGCCGGGCGCGGCGATCGTCATCGTGGGGGCGTTGAAGATCTGGAGGCCGGGCTGGTCGGTCCACAGCCTCAGGCGCATGTGGCTGCGCGGGCACTCGGCCCAGGCGGCGGCTTCCGACGAATCGCGGTCCGCGCGCAGGACGAGGTTGTTGTCGAAGCCGATGCGACCGGGATCCGAATCGGCGATCGACCGGGGCGTGGTGAAGTCGAGATGGGTGCCGGCAACCGGGCGGATCGTCCCGTCCGGAATCAGGTCGGGGCCGACCGGCGTGTATTCCGGGGCGTCGATCCAGAGGACGTGGTCGCGCACGTCGCCGCCGCCGCCGAGATTGTAGTAGTTGTGCTGGGCGAGATTGACCGGCGTCGGCCGGTCGGGCTCGGCCTGCATCTCGCATACGAGGCGCGACCCCTCCAGCCGGTAGGTCACGGTGAAGGCGACGTTGCCGGGATAGCCCTCCTCGCCATCGGGGCTCAGGTAGCGCAGGTGTACCGCTTCGGCGGCGGCGTCGGGCTCCATGTCCCAGACCCGCCGGCCGAGTCCGATCGCGCCGCCGTGCAGGTGATGCTCGCCCTTGCCGATCGCGAGATGGTAGGCCACGCCGTCGAGGGTGAAGCGCCCGAAGGCCGTGCGGTTCGCCACCCTTCCGGCGACGATCCCGTGGGAACGGGAATGCTGGACATAGTCCTCGAGGGTGGGGAACCCCAGCACCATCGGCAGGCTCCGGCCCGGTGCGTCGACGCGCCAGTCGCGGACGACGCAGCCGAAGTTTAGGATCGCGACCTCGGCCTCGGCGCTGCGCAGGACGATTTCCATGACCTCGTGCCCGTCATGCAGGCCGAACCGCCGCTTCTTCATCCTGTCCCCCCTGCCCTGCCACCGCCTCCGGCGGCGATATTCCTAGCGGAACGACTCCTTGATGACCGCCCCCGCCCTCGCGAAGTCCATGCGGCCCGTGTACCGTTCCTTCAGAAGCCCCATGATCCGGCCCATGTCGCGGATGGAGGTGGCCTCGAGCTCATCGATCGCCTTGCGGATCGCCTCGGCCACCTCGGCCTCGGACATCGGCTTCGGCAGATAGCCCTGGATGACCCCGATCTCGTCACGCTCCTGCTCGGCGAGTTCGAGCCGGCCCGCCTCCTCGTAGATCCTGGCGCTCTCCTGCCGCTGCTTGATCATCTTCGCGAGGATCCCGAGGATGTCGGCATCCGACACGCCCTCGACATTGTCGGTCGTGCGGGCAGCGATGTCGCGATCCTTGATCGCCGCACTGATGAGGCGCAGGGTGGAGACCCGGCGCGCATCCTTCGACTTGATGGCTTCCTTCAGGTCGGCGGTGAACCGTTCCCTGAGCATGAGAATTTCCCGTTTCCGTGGCCCGGATCGGACCGGCACCAGCTATAGCCGCGGGCCGGTCGATCCGCAACCCGGGCCGCTGCATCCAAGGCATTGTTTTCGCGCCGTATTTCGTCCAGACCCATTGCTTGACCCTGCCGGTGGCCGGGCGTAGGTTCCGCGCAACCCGAAGGGAGTCGTCGATGTCTGCACTGTCCGCCCCCTCCGATCGCGCCATCGCCTCGGCACCCGCGCCCGCGCTGGGGGCGACGGCCTGCATTGTGCTGGCCGACGGCTCGGTCTTCCACGGCCGCGGCTTCGGCGCCACGGGGACGGCGGTCGCCGAGCTTTGCTTCAACACCGCGATGACCGGCTATCAGGAGATCATGACCGATCCCTCCTATGCCGGCCAGGTGGTGACCTTCACCTTCCCCCATGTCGGCAACGTCGGCACCAACCCCGAGGACGACGAGACGGCCGATCCGGTGGCCGCGGGCATGGTCGTCAAGTGGGACCCGACCGAGCCGTCGAACTGGCGGGCGACGGAAGACCTTTCGCACTGGCTGAAACGGCGCGGGCGGATCGGCGTGGGCGGCGTGGACACGCGCCGGCTGACGCGGGCGATCCGGCTGCAGGGCGCGCCGCATGTGGCGATCGCCCATGCGCCGGACGGCAACTTCGATCTCGACGCGCTTCTCGCCGCGGCGCGGGCCTTTCCCGGGCTCGAGGGCATGGACCTCGCGCGGGACGTGACCTGCGCCCAGAGCTATCGCTGGGACGAGATGCGCTGGGCCTGGCCCGAGGGCTACAAACGGCGCGAGGGTCCGGGCCGCCGGGTGGTGGCCATCGACTACGGCGCCAAGCGCAACATCCTGCGCTGCCTTGCCTCGGCGGGCTGCGACGTGACGGTGCTGCCGGCCACGGCGACGGCCGAGGAAGTCCTGGCGCATGAGCCAGAGGGGCTGTTCCTGTCGAACGGGCCGGGCGACCCGGCGGCGACCGGGGTCTATGCCGTGCCGATGATCCGGGCGATCCTCGACAAGGGCGACATCCCGATCTTCGGCATCTGCCTCGGCCACCAGATGCTGGCGCTCGCACTCGGCGCGCGGACTATCAAGATGAACCACGGCCATCACGGCGCCAACCATCCGGTCAAGGAACTCGCCACCGGCAAGGTGGAGATCACCTCGATGAACCACGGCTTCACCGTGGACAGCCAGAGCCTGCCCGCGGGCGTGGTCGAGACGCATGTCTCGCTCTTCGACGGGTCGAACTGCGGGATCGCGATGACCGACCGGCCGGTGTTCTCGGTGCAGCACCACCCCGAGGCGAGCCCCGGACCGCAGGACAGCTTTTACCTTTTCGAGCGATTCGTCGCCTCGATGAAACCGGCAAGGTAGCGGTCCATTAATGGTAACCGGCCGATTAGCTTAAGACTTTCTTAAATTCCGCCTATCAGACTCGCGTGTCGATTGTGAGCGAGTCCCGGTATGGCCACTGTTCTGCCCTTCAAGCAACCGGAGGCCGTGCCGTCGGCGGTCGCGACGCCGGCGCCACGCAGGATACTGCTGGGTGACATCCTGGTGCGCCAGGGCCGGCTGCAACGCGCGCAGGTCGATGCGGCGCTGGAGGCGCAGGAAGGCCAGGACGTGCGGCTGGGCGAGCTGCTTCTCTCCCAGCGGCTGATCGGGCCGGAGGACCTCGCCAAGGCGCTGTCGCAGCAGTCGGGGCTCGGCCTGGTCGATCTGGTGAAGATGCCGCCCGATCCCGACCTTCTCGACGGTCTCGATCCCTATCGCTGCATGGCCCTCGAGGCGGTGCCGTGGCGGCAGGTGGGCAGCACCCGGGTCATCGCCATCGCCTCGCCGGCCAATGCCGCGGCGGCGGTGGAGGCCTTCGGCGGGGGCGCGGCGCAGGTCGCCTTCGCGCTGGCCCAGCCCGCCGAGATCCGCCGCACGGTGACCGCGCATTTCCGTGGACAGATGCGCGATGACGCGAAGACCCGCTGCCCCGAGGATTTCAGCTGCCGGGACTGGAACGGGACGCGCGGCTGGCGGCTCTACGGGGTCGGGGGCGGGCTTCTGGCAATGGCGGTGGCGACACCGCTCCTGCTCCTCAAGGCGCTGATGGTCTGGGTGCTGATCGCAAACGCCATGACCATGGGGCTGCGCATGGTCGCGCTCCTTGCGCGGTTCCGCGGCGGGCGGGCGGCACCACCGCCCGGTGCGGAGCGGCTCGCCGATCACAAGAAGCTGCCGAGGGTCTCGATCCTCGTGCCGCTCCTGCGCGAGGAGAAGGTCGCTCGCAGCCTGCTCGACGCGCTGGCGGCGATGGACTATCCGGCGGCGCTCCTCGACATCAAGCTGGTGCTGGAAGAAGACGACATGGTGACGCGGGCGGCGATCGACGCCGCCGAGTTGCCGCCCACGATCGACATCGTGACCGTGCCCGCCGACATGCTGCGCACCAAGCCGCGGGCGATGAACTATGCCCTGCCCTTCTGCCACGGCGAGATCGTCGGGGTCTACGACGCCGAGGACCGGCCGGACCCGGGCCAGATCCGCGCGGTGGTCGCGGCGCTGCGCGACGCCCCGCCCGAGGTCGCCTGCGTGCAGGGCTTCCTCGACTTCTACAACACGCGGATGAACTGGCTGTCGCGCTGCTTCACCATCGAATACGCGGTCTGGTTCCGGGTGGTGCTGCTCGGGGTGCAGCGGCTCGGCATCCCGATCCCGCTCGGCGGCACGACGGTCTTCTTCCGCCGCAGGGTGCTGGAGGAGATCGGCGGCTGGGACGCGCACAACGTGACCGAGGACGCGGATCTGGGCATGCGCCTCGCCCGGTTCGGCTATCGCTGCGACATGATCCTGTCGACCACGCAGGAGGAGGCGAACTGCCGGCTCGGCCCCTGGATCCGGCAGCGGTCGCGCTGGCTGAAAGGCTATGCGATCACCTGGGCCACGCACATGCGCGACCCGGTGCAGCTCTGGCGCGATCTGGGCTGGCGCGGGTTCTTCGGGTTCCAGGTGCTGTTCCTCGGGGCGATCACCTCGTATCTGGCGATGCCGCTCTTCTGGGCGATCCTGACCGCCACGGTCGGCTTCGGCCTCGGGTTCTGGGAGACCTTTCCGCACTGGCTGATGTGGGGCTTCTTCACCTCCATGATGCTCGGCCAGGTGGTGATGCTGGCGACCGCGGTGGTCGCCACCGTGGATTCGCACAAGAAGGGGCTGTTGCCCTGGGTGCTGACCCTGCCGGTCTACTGGCCGCTCGGCGCGCTCGCGGCCTATCGCGCGGTGGCGGAGCTGTTCTACGCGCCGTTCCACTGGCACAAGACCGAGCATGGCTACGGCGGCGTCGAGCAAGGCAAAGGGTAGCGGGTCGCACGGATCTCGGCCCACGTCCGTGACGCAAGTGCAATGCCGCCGCATCCCCGGCCGATTTGACCGTCGGCAAATCGGCCCGGGAGGGCGTATCCCCGCCGCCCTCAGTTGCCGAACTGCGCCGCGTCGAGCTTCAGCCGCGTCTCGTAGGCGTGGCTGATGTGGTCTCGGATCGCCCGGTCTGCGGCCTCGCCGTCGCGGGCCTCGATCGCGCGGATGATCGCCTCGTGCTCGTCGAGGGCCGCCTTGTCGCGCCCCTCGGCGGCGAGCGAGGTGGTGGCCAGAAGCGCCATGGAGCGGTGGACCATCTCGAGCTGCTGGATCAGGTAGCGGTTGTGGCTGGCGAGATGGATCTGGCGGTGGAAACGCTTGTTGGCCCGGGCCATCGCCTCGGGCCGGCCGATCAGTTCGCGGTCCTTCTTGAGCATCTCGTGCAGGACGCGGATCTCCTCGGGCGCGGCATGCTGGGCGGCGAGCCGCGCGGCCAGCCCCTCGAGCTCGGCGCGCACCACGTAGAGCTCGCCGAGCTGGTCGTGGTCGAGCGAGGAGACGACGAGGCTGCGCCCGTCGCGGGCCAGCACGGCCTGGGTCTCGAGCCGCTGAAGCGCCTCGCGGATCGGGGTGCGCGAGACGCCGAAGCGTTCGGCGAGCTCCGATTCCACGAGCCGGTCGCCGGGCTGGAACTCGCCCTGGTCGATGGCCTCGAGCACGAGGTAGTAGGCGTCTTTCTGGCTGCTCTGCGATGCCGGCATTCGGTCCTTCCCCCGGAATCCTTGCGGAAATCTAGACTGGCCCGGCGGCGAAATCGAGTGGGCGCGGCGCGGGCCGGGGGCGGATTCTGCAGGGTGATATTTGGGTGCTATTTGGGTGCCATTTCGGTGCCACGCCGCCCGGCCCGCGGCAAGGTTCCGTCAACGGTCGGACAGGTTGCCGAAACCTTTCCGAAGGACTAGATCGGCGCCATGCCGAGGAAACATTTCCGCGCCGTCGACGTCTGGGTCTTCGACCTCGACAACACGCTCTACCCGCCCGAGATCCGCCTGTTCGATCAGATCGAGGCGCGGATGACGCGCTACGTGATGACGGCGCTGGGGCTCGACGAGGAGCCGGCGAGCCGGCTGCGCGAGCACTACTGGCGGCTCTACGGCACGACGCTGGCCGGGCTGATGGCCGAGCACGCGCTCGACCCCGAGCCCTATCTCGCGGACGTGCACGACATCGACCTCGGCGCGGTGCCCGAAGCGCCGGAGCTCGCCGCGGCGATCGCGGCGCTGCCGGGGCGGAAGGTGGTCTATACCAACGGCTCGCGCGAGCATGCACGGCGGGTGACGCGGGCGCGCGGGATCGCCGGGGTGTTCGACGCGCTCTACGGCTTCGAGGATGCGGGCTATCTGCCGAAGCCGCGCGAGGAGGCCTTCGCCCGGGTCTTCGCCACGGAGGGACTGGCGCCGGAGCGCGCGGCGATGTTCGAGGACGACCCCCGCAACCTCGCCGTGCCCCATGCGCTGGGGATGCGCACGGTGCTGGTGGCGCCGGCGCCCGAGCCGGCCGCGCATGTGCATCACCACACCGACGACCTCGCGGACTTTCTGACGCGGCTGCGCTGAGGGGGCTTTCCGCGGGGCCCTGCCCGACCTAGGACTGTGGTCCATGGAACGCATCGAGACAGACATCCTTGTGGCGGGCGGCGGGGTCGCGGGGCTCGCCGCGACCGCGGCCTTCGCGGCGGAGGGGTTCGACGTGATCTGCGTCGATCCGGTGCCGCCGGTCACCGAGGTCGCGGCCGAGGGATCGGACCTGCGCTCCACCGCCTTCCTGCAGCCTTCGGTCGATCTCCTGCGCCGGGCGGGTCTGTGGGACCGGCTGGCGGAGCATGCGGCGCCGCTGAGGATCATGCGGCTGGCCGATGCCGGGGGCGAGGCGCCCGCGATCCGCGAGGTGGCGGATTTCGACGCGGCCGAGATCGGGGCCGAGGCCTTCGGCTACAACCTGCCGAACTGGCTGCTCAGGCGCGAGATGGTGGCGGCGCTGGAGGCTTTGCCGAACGCGCGGCTGGTCGCGCCGGCGCGGGTCGAGCGGGTGACGCCGCGCAGCCGCGAGGTGATCGTGCAGCTGGCCGGCGACGGACAGGTCCGGGCGAAGCTGCTCGTCGCCGCGGACGGGCGGGACAGCACGGTGCGCGAGGCGGTCGGCATCGGTGCTCGGCGCTGGCGCTACGGGCAGAAGGCGGTGGTCTTCACCGTGACCCATCCCCTGCCGCACGAGGGGGTCTCGACCGAGATCCACCGCACCGGCGGGCCGTTCACGCTGGTGCCGCTGCCGGATCTGGAGGGCCGGCACCATTCGGCGGTTGTCTGGATGGAGACCGGGCCGAAGGCGGTCGCGCTCGCGGCGATGGCGGAGGCGGAGTTCGAGGCCGAGCTGAACATGCGGGCCTGCGGGGTGCTGGGGGAGCTTCGGCTCGCGAGCCCGCGGCGGGTCTGGCCGATCATCTCCCAGGCGGCCGACCGGCTCGACGGGCCGCGCACGGCGCTGGTGGCCGAGGCCGCGCATGTGATCCCGCCGATCGGGGCGCAGGGGCTGAACATGAGCCTGAGGGACGTGTCGGTGCTGCTCGACCTCGTGGTGGCGGCGCGGACCGCGGGGCGCGACATCGGGGATGCGGCGCTGCTGGCGCGCTACAGCCGGACGCGGCATCCCGACATCCTGATGCGGATCGCGGGGGTGGACGCGCTGAACCGGGCGGCGATGACCTCGGTCCAGGCCTTCCGCGACCTGCGGCGCGCGGGGCTCAAGGCGCTGCACGGCATCGCGCCGGTGCGGCACGCGGCGATGCGGCTGGGGCTCGGGGCGCGCTAAACCGGGGGCCCGGAGGCCTTTTCCTCCGACAGCTGGACGTTCGATTCCACCGCGCCGACGCCGGGCAGCGTCATGATCCGGCGGCGCAGGATGCGTTCGAAATCGGCGAGGTCGCGGGCGACGACCTTCACGCGGTAGTCGTAGACGCCGAGCACGTGCTGGACGAGCTGGACCTCGGGGATCGCCTGGACCGCGCGCTCGAATTCCTCGAGCTGGAGGCGGCCGCGGGCGGCGAGCTTCACGCCGAGGAACACCACCACGGAAAAACCGAGCGCGGCGCGGTCGAGCACGAGCTGCCGGCCGAGGATGACGCCCGTCTCCTCCAGCCTGCGGATGCGGCGCCAGGCGGCGGGCTGGCTGAGGCCGACCGCGGCGCCGACCTCCTTGGCGTTGAGCCCGCCGTCGGCGATCAGCACCCGCAGGATCGCGCGGTCCATGTCGTCGAGGTCCACGGCCATCAGATCGGCAGCCTTTCGGTGTTCTTCAGTTCCGAGACCAGCATCAGCGCCTCGATCTCGGCGACATGGGGCAGCGCGAGGATGCGGGTGCGGTAGATCTCCTGGTAGTGGGCGAGGTCGCGGGCGAGCACGTCCATGCGCACGTCGACGCGGCCGAGGAGGGTCTGGATGTTCTCGACCTCGGGCAGGTCGCGCGCGGCGGCGAGGAAGGCGTCGAAGGCGTTGGTCTGGGTCTTGTCGAGCGTGATGCGCAGGAATACCCGCACCTCGAAGCCGAGCGCGCGGTAGTCGAGCACGACGCGGCGGCCGCGGATCACGCCGTCGCGGGTCAGCCGGTCGATCCGCCGCCAGCAGGGCCCGGCCGAGAGCCCGGCGCGTTCGGCCAGATCGGCGACGGCGAGGCCGGGGTCGTCCTGCAGGAGCCGCAGCAGGCGGCGGTCGATGTCGTCGAGGGCGGGCATTCGGATTCCGTATGGTGGCCGTTTCGCGCATGGCGTTTCGCATGTTTCGCGGAAATGCGCAAAACCAGAAATCCGCATGGCCGCGCGGCGCCTATGCTGCGCCCATCCAGATGAACGGAGGGATACCCGATGCGGGTCTATTACGATCGCGATTGCGACATCAACCTGATCAAGGACAAGAAGGTGGCCATCGTCGGCTACGGCAGCCAGGGCCATGCCCATGCGCTGAACCTGCGCGACTCCGGCGCGAAGAACGTGGCGGTGGCGCTGCGCGAGGGCTCGCCCTCGGCGAAGAAGGCCCAGGACCAGGGGCTGGAGGTCAAGGGCATCGCGGAAGCCGCGAAATGGGCCGACGTCATCATGATGACCATGCCCGACGAGCTGCAGGCCGACACCTATCGCAAGTACATCCACGACAACCTGCGCGAGGGCGCGGCGATCGCGTTTGCCCATGGCCTCAACGTGCATTTCGGCCTGATCGAGCCGAAGGCGGGCGTCGACGTGATCATGATGGCGCCGAAGGGTCCGGGCCATACCGTGCGGGGCGAGTTCGTGAAGGGCGGCGGCGTGCCCTGCCTCGTCGCAGTGCATAACGACGCCTCCGGCAACGCGCTCGAGATCGCGAAGTCCTATTGCTCGGCGATCGGCGGCGGCCGGTCGGGCATCATCGAGACCGACTTCAAGGAGGAATGCGAGACCGACCTCTTCGGCGAGCAGGCGGTGCTCTGCGGCGGTCTGGTCGAGCTGATCCGCATGGGCTTCGAGACGCTGGTCGAGGCGGGCTACGAGCCGGAGATGGCCTATTTCGAGTGCCTGCACGAGGTGAAGCTGATCGTGGACCTGATCTACGAGGGCGGCATCGCCAACATGAACTACTCGATCTCGAACACTGCGGAATACGGCGAATACGTCTCGGGCCCGCGCGTGCTGCCCTATGACGAGACCAAGGCGCGGATGAAGGCGATCCTGCACGACATCCAGACCGGCAAGTTCACCCGCGACTGGATGCAGGAATGCGCGGTCGGCCAGCCGATGTTCAAGGCAACGCGCCGGCTGAACGACGCCCACCAGATCGAGGCGGTCGGCGAGAAGCTGCGCGGCATGATGCCGTGGATCAGCGCCGGCAAGATGGTCGACAAGTCCAAGAACTGACGGCGCGCACAAGCCCCCGATTGTCGTTCCGGTCGTATCAAGATATGCTGACCGGACGGCAACGGGGGAGCGCGGCATGCTCGCGCGCGGGATTTCGGCGGCCGTCACGCGGATGTCGGTCCTTCGCGCGGTCCTGTTGCTCGCGTTCCTCGGCGCCTGCGCGGTCGCGCTGGCGCCGGCCTACGACCCGGCGCTGGTCGCGAAGCTCAACACGACGAACGAGAAGACGCTGACGCTGTTCAGCGCGGTGTCGGGCGGCTCGCCCGCCTCGGCCTTTCCCGGTTTCGCCGACCGCTATGACGAACTGATCGGCGCGTTCGACGCGGCGCGGATGCAGGTGGCCGCGCGCGAGGTGCCGGCGCTGTCGCAGCGGGCGCTCGACGCGGTGGGCGGGACCGAGGCCTGCCCGCTGCCCGACGACTGCGTGAACCCGACGCCGGCGATCCTCGGCACGGTTGCCGCCAATCTCGCGCGGATGCGGGCCACCCATGCGGCGCGGGGCCTTCAGCCCGATGTGGTGGGCCTGTTCAAGAACGCCCACGAGACCTCGATGATGCAGGCGCTCGAGGTGGAGAACGCCTTCCAGCGCAACTGAGCGGAGCGCATCGCCATGGACATCGACACCTCGCAGCTGACCACCGACATCCTGGCCGCGCTCCGCGGCGAGATCGCGTCGGGATGGGGCAGGATCCGGGCCTTCAGCGAGAAGCAGGCCAAGGCGCTCGCCACGCAGGCGGCCTTCATCACCCAGTCGCGCGTGGCGGGATCGCTGCGGGAGGACGAGGGGTTGTTCCGGTTCTTCGTCGACCAGCTGAAGGAGATGGCGGCGAACTTCGCCCGGTCGGTCGCGGCGATGACGATCGTGACGCTCGATCGCGCGTGGAACGCGATCGTCGGCGTGGTCTGGGGCGCGGTCAACCAGGTGCTGACCGGCGCGGGGCTGGGGCGGCTGCCGGTGCCGCGGGCGCCGAAGGTCTGAGGCGGGCGGACAGGGACGGACTGTTTCCACGCGCGGCTTTGCGGCGGCGCGGGGCGGGCATATATCGGGGAGCCATGGACCTCTCGCTCGAACATCGTACCGCCCTGCCCGACGCGCTGCGCGTGCTCGTGGAAAAGCATCCGCGCGCGGACTGGGAGAGGCATCCGCATTTCTCGGACCTGACCCGGTTCTGGCTCGACCGGCACCTGATGTTCCGGCGGATGCAGGCGATGCTGGTCGAGGAAACCGAGGGGTATCTCGACGCCGCGCGCGACCCGCGGCGCTACGGGGCGCAGTTGCACCGGCTGGCGGGGATGTTCCTCAACGAGCTGCACGGCCATCACCACATCGAGGATGCTCATTACTTTCCGCTGCTGACGGCGCAGGACGCGCGGCTGGTCAAGGGGTTCGAGCTGCTCGACGCCGACCATCACGCGATCGACCCGCTGCTGCACACGCTGGCCGAGCGCACGAACGCGGTGCTGGGCACGCTCGGCGCGGCGCGGCCCGACACGGCGCCGGCGGGGCGGCTTCTGGCCGAGTTGCGGCGCTTCGCGGGGTTCCTCGACCGGCACCTGACCGACGAGGAGGAGCTGGTCGTTCCGGTGATCCTCGAATACGACCCGCCGGGGCTGCGGTGAGCGGCGTTTTCGGTTCGACAAGCCCGGCCGGCTCGGATAGAAGGCGCGGCGGAACGGGGTCGCGGGCCCCGCAGACGGAATTTTGCCGGAAGCCATGGAAAACATCGTTCTGACCATTCACCTGCTGCTGGCCGCGGCGCTGATCATCGTGGTGCTCCTGCAGCGCTCGGAGGGCGGTGGCCTCGGGATCGGCGGCGGCGGCGGGGTGGTGTCGAGCCGGGGGGCTGCCACGGCGCTCGGCAAGCTGACCTGGATCCTCGGGATCGCCTTCGTGGTGACGAGCCTGACGCTGACGATCCTCGCAGCGCGGCAGGGCGGATCGGAATCGGTGCTGGACCGGCTGGGGATCGAGAGCGGCACCACCGCGCCGTCGCCCGCGCTGCCGCCGGTGCCGGGCGGCGACCTCCTGCCGCCGATCCCCGCCCCTGCGACGCCCCCGGCCGCCGACGGAACGGCTACCCCGCCGGCTGCGGACGGACCGGCGACACCGCCCGCGAGCAACTGAGCCGGAGCCCTGCTGCGGGCAACAACTGGTTGCCCGGGCTGCATTGCCCACAGGATATTGCGGACAAGCCCTTGCTCAGCGAGGGCTTTTCACGTATAGATTGAGTCCCGTGAAGCCTGCGGACTTCGCAAGAACGACAACATCCGAGGCGCGGGAGCATCCCATGGCACGTTACGTTTTCATCACCGGCGGGGTCGTGTCCTCGCTGGGAAAAGGGCTCGCCTCGGCCGCGCTCGGCGCGTTGTTGCAGGCCCGCGGCTATTCGGTGCGGCTGCGCAAGCTCGACCCCTATCTGAACGTCGATCCCGGCACGATGTCGCCCTTCGAGCATGGCGAGGTCTTCGTGACCGACGACGGGGCGGAGACCGATCTCGACCTCGGCCATTACGAGCGTTTCACCGGGGTCGCGGCGCGGCGCACGGATTCGATCAGCGCGGGCAGGATCTATTCGAACGTGCTGGAGAAGGAGCGCCGCGGCGACTATCTGGGCAAGACCATCCAGGTGATTCCGCACGTCACCAACGAGATCAAGGACTTCCTGCGCATCGGCGAGGACGAGGTCGACTTCATGCTGTGCGAGATCGGCGGCACGGTGGGCGACATCGAGGGCCTGCCGTTCTTCGAGGCGATCCGCCAGTTCGGGCAGGAGCGGCCGCGCGGCCAGTGCATCTTCATGCACCTGACCCTCCTGCCCTATATCGCCGCCTCGGGCGAGCTGAAGACCAAGCCCACCCAGCATTCGGTGAAGGAGCTGCGCGCGATCGGCCTCGCCCCCGACGTGCTGGTCTGCCGGTCCGAGGGTCCGATCCCGCAGAAGGAGCGCGAGAAGCTGGCGCTCTTCTGCAACGTGCGGGCCGAGGCGGTGATCGCGGCGCAGGACCTGAAGTCGATCTACGAGGCGCCGCTCGCCTATCACCGAGAGGGGCTGGACCAGGCGGTGCTCGACGCCTTCATGATCTCGCCGGCGCCGAAGCCGAACCTCGCCAAATGGGAGGACGTGGTCGACCGCATCCACAACCCCGAGGGCATGGTGCGCATCGCGATCGTGGGCAAGTACACCCAGCTCGAGGACGCCTACAAGTCGATCGCCGAGGCGCTGACCCATGGCGGGATCGCCAACCGGGTGCGGGTGAAGGCGGAATGGCTGGATGCGGAGCTGTTCGAGCGCGGCGACGAGATCGCGCCGCTGCTGGAGGGCTATCACGCAATCCTCGTGCCCGGCGGCTTTGGCGAGCGCGGGACCGAGGGCAAGATCCGGGCGGCGGAATTCGCGCGCACGAAGAAGGTGCCCTATCTCGGCATCTGTCTCGGCATGCAGATGGCGGTGATCGAGGCGGCGCGGAACCTCTTGGACATGCCGGACGCGGGGTCGGAGGAATTCGACCACGAGGCGGGCGCCAAGCGGTTCGTCCCGGTGATCTATCACCTCAAGGAATGGCTCGAAGGCAACCGCACGGTGCAGCGGGAGGTGACCGACGACAAGGGCGGCACGATGCGGCTCGGCGCCTATGACGCGGTGCTGGCCGAGGGCAGCCGGGTGGCCGGGATCTACGGCACCACGACGATCTCGGAACGCCACCGCCACCGCTACGAGGTGGACATCCGCTACCGCGACCGGCTGGAGGCGGCGGGGGTGGTGTTCTCGGGCGTGTCGCCGGACGGGCGGCTGCCGGAGATCGTGGAGATCCCCGGACATCCGTGGTTCATCGGCGTGCAGTTCCACCCGGAACTGAAGTCGAAGCCCTTCGCCCCGCATCCGCTCTTTGCCGATTTCGTGCGTGCGGCGCTCGCGCAGTCGCGACTGGTCTGACGCGGCTTTGCCGCTATAGTCCGGTCATGCTCGCCGACCTGATCCGACGGCTCCGCGCCGAACCGACCTCCGATCCGCTGTCCTCCGAGGATTGCCGGCTGGCGCTCGCCGCGCTGATGGTGCGGCTGGCGCGGACCGACGGGGACTATTCCGCGGCGGAGCGGGCCCGGATCGACCAGGTGCTGCGCGAACGCTACGGGCTCGACGCCGCCGGTGCGGCGGCGGTTCGGGCCGATGCGGAGGCCGCGGAGGCGGCGGCGCCGGATACGGTGCGCTTCACCCGGCTGATCAAGGCTGCCGTGCCCTACGAGGAACGTGCCGCGGTGGTCGAGGCCTTGTGGCACGTCGCGCTGAGCGGCGGCATCCACGCCGACGAACACGGCTTCCTGCGGCTGGTGGCGAACCTCGTCGGCGTGTCGGACGTGGACAGCGGCCGGGCGCGGCAGCGCGCAATCCGTCGGTCCGAGGGCGCCTAGAAGTCGAGCGCGATGCTGCGCGTCAGCAGCAGGCCGAAGCCGAACTGGTCGGGGCTGCCCTCCTCGACGATGGGCGAGTCGTAGGCGTCGTTGACCAGCCGGCCGTAGCGGGCGGTGCCCTCCACCCCCCAGGCATCGGTGAACTGGTAGCGTGCGCGCATCTCGATGCCGACCGAGTAGAGGCCGCCGGAGGCGTCGTATTCGGCGAACTGCGAATTCTGCGCCTCCTCCGCCGTCACGCCGAAATAGGTCTCCATGAACTTGCCGGTGCCGAAATCGAAGCGCGGGCCGACGTTGACGATCAGCTTCTCGGTCGGGCGGTAGATCGCGTCGGCGCCGATCTGGCCGACGAAGGCCTCGTGCCCGAAGAAGCCGTAGCGCGCCACGCCGTAGGCGCGCCACTTCTCGGTGTCGTAGCCGAGCCCGAGGCCGAGTTCGAGCGTGGCGTCCACGTCGTCCATGCCGTCGAGCTCGGAATTGTCGGAATCGTCGCGCTTGGCAACGTAGCGGGCCGATCCGCGGAGACCGAAGCCCTCGACGAAGCCGGCGGCGCGGCCGGTGCCGATCTCGACGCCGCCCGGCAGGCGGATGTAGTCGATCCGTGCGTTGGCCGACGGGCCGATGCCGTAGTCCTCGGAGCCGAAGTAGTCGGGCTTGATGCTGGCACCGAAGCCGATGGTCACGCCGATGCCCGGCCCCATGGCCGCGCTGATCCCGGGACCATCCTGGGCAGCGGCCGGACCCGCCAGGACGGCGAGCTTGGCGGCAATTGCGAGGGCGAGCTTCGATTTGCGCATGTCGGATCCAGTATTCCTCGACGCGCCCGTTTCGCGCAACCGATTCCTGTTGCAACGCACATTGGCGTGTGCGGCGGCAAAGGCAAGCAGCGTCGCGGAAATTTCCCCCGCTATTGCACGGATGCAACCCTGCGCCTGGTTCAGGCGTGCCGCGCGGCCAGTCCCGCGGCGAGCACGTCGCGCACCACCGCGAGATCGACCTCGCGGCTGACGAAGGCCCGGCCGATGTCGTGCAGGAGGACGAAGGCGAGGCGGCCGTCGCGCACCTTCTTGTCCTGGGCCATCAGCGCGATCAGCCCCTCGGCGTCGGGCAGGTCGCCGGGGATCTCCGCGAGGCTGCGCGGCATGTCCATGGCGGCGAGATGGGCGGCGAGGCGCGAGGGCGCCTCCTGCGGGCAGAGGCCGAGGGCGGCGCTGGTCTCGCAGGCGAACTGGCAGCCGATCGCCACCGCCTCGCCGTGCAGCAACCGGTCGGAATAGCCGGTGGCGGCCTCGAGCGCATGGCCGAAGGTGTGACCGAGGTTGAGGAGCGCGCGGTCGCCCTGCTCGGTCTCGTCGCGCACGACGATCTCGGCCTTCATCTCGCAGGACCGGCGCACCGCATGGGCGCGGGCCGCCGGGTCGCCGGCGGCGAGTGCCGGGCCGTGGGATTCGAGCCAGGCGAAGAAGTCCGCGTCGCCGAGGAGGCCGTATTTCACCACCTCGGCATAGCCGGAGCGGAAGGCGCGCGGCGGCAGCGTGCCGAGAAGGCCGGTATCGGCGAGCACGAGGCGCGGCTGGTGGAAGGCGCCGATCAGGTTCTTGCCGAGGGTGGAGTTGATGCCGGTCTTGCCGCCGACCGAGCTGTCGACCTGGGCGAGGAGCGTGGTGGGGATCTGGATGAAGTCGACGCCCCGGCGCAGGATCGCCGCGGCGAAGCCCGCGAGGTCGCCGATCACCCCGCCGCCGAAGGCGATCACCATGTCGTCGCGGGCGACGCGGTTCGCGATCAGCCATTCCACCGCGCGTTCGAGCCCCGCCCAGCCCTTCGTCCCCTCGCCCGCCGGCAGGGCGAGCGCATCCGCCGCGATGCCCTCGGCGGCGAGCGCGGCGGTGAGCGCGGGCAGGTGCAGGGCGGCCACGGTCTCGTCGGTCAGGATCGCGACGCGCGGCCGGCGCAGGAAGGGCGCGACGCGGCGGCCGGCCTCGGCGAGGACACCCTCGCCGATCGCGATGTCGTAGGCGCGGTCCCCGAGGGGCACGTGGACGGTGGTGACGGTCATGCGTCGACGGGCTCCAGGGTCGGGGGGCGGGTGTGGTCGATGGCGTCATGCGCCTCGATCGCCTCGACGATGCGCCGGGCCATGGCCTCGTGGCTCTGCCCGCGCTCGCTGTCGACGATCACGTCGGCCTCGGCATAGATCGGGTAGCGCTTCGCCATCAGCTCGGCGAGCACGCCCCTGGGATCGGCGGTCTGCAGGAGCGGCCGGCCCGGCCGGTCGCGGACCCGGTGCCACAGGAGGTCGAGATCGGCGCGCAGCCAGACCGAGGTGCCGCGGGCGCGGATCTCGGCGCGGGTGCCGGGGTCGATGAAGGCCCCGCCCCCGGTCCCGAGCACGCGCGGCGGCCCGGCGAGGAGGCGCGCGATCACCCGGCGCTCGCCCGCGCGGAAATAGGGCTCGCCGAAGCGAGCGAAGATCTCGGAGATCGCCATGCCGGCGGCCTCCTCGATCTCGTGGTCGGAATCGACGAAGGGCACGCCGAGCAGCGCGGCGAGACGCTTGCCCACGCTGGTCTTGCCCGCCCCCATCAGCCCGACGAGCACGATGGAGCGCGAGAGGTTCCGCCGCTCGGCCGCCGCGTCGTCCATTCCCCCCCGTCCAAAGGTGCCGTCCATGATGGCAATTGATGATTCAACCGCCGCGGGTTACGCTCCGCCCCGGGTCGGACCGGCAGCGCCGGGCCGCGGCGGGCGGGATCGCCCCGCCCGGTGTAATGACCCGGACCGGGCAGGACAAGAGTCGGCACTAAAGCCGGCAGAGGTGATGAGATTTGATGCGTTTCCTGATCAAGGCGGTCCTCGTGCTGCTGGTGCTCGGCGGTATCGGACTGGTGGGCTATGCGATGTTCTGGGACCTGCCGGCGCCGGAACGCGAGATCGTCGTTCCCGTCCAGCCCGGATGAGGCGGACGACGGCCACCGGTGCCGCCTTCGCGGCGGGGCTGATGCTGGGCGGCGGCGCCCTTGCGACCGAGCCGCGCAGCGCGATCCCGTGGCTTTCCGAAAGCATCCACGTCGCCCCGCCCCCCGCGCGCCCCGCGCCGCGACTGGCGACCGCGCCGGCGGCCACGCCCGACGAGACGGCCGATCCCGCGCCCGCCTTCACGCCCGAGGACGCGGGCGATGCCGGGGCGATCACCGTCACGCCGCTCGGCGACGTGCAGCGCGACGCGGTGGGGCTCCTGCCGCCGGAGCGGACGGGGTTCGCCCGGGCGCTCTGGGGGCCGGCCTCGGCGCTCAAGGTGCGGGGGCTGATCCTGAGCCATCCCGACCGCGGTGTGCACGAGGCGCGCGGCCTCTTCCGGCGGATCCTGCTCGCCGAAGCCGACCCGCCGCCGGGCTCGAGCCGGGCGGCGCCGGTCCTGCTGGCGCGGATCGACCGGCTGCTCGAGGTGGGCGCGCTCGACGAGGCGGAGGCGCTGCTCGAGATCGCGGGGCCCGACACGCCGGAGCTTTTCCGGCGCTGGTTCGACGTGGCGCTCCTGCTCGACCGGGCGCAGGGTCCCTGTGCCGCGTTGCGGCAGAACCCGACGCTGTCGCCCACCCTGCCCGCCCGGGTTTTCTGCCTCGCGCGCGGCGGCGACTGGAACGCGGCCGAGATCACCCTGACGCTCGGCCGCGACGTGGGCGAGCTGACCGACGAGCAGGAGGCGGCGCTCGCCCGCTTCCTCGATCCGGAGGTCTTCGACGGGACGGAGGATCCGCCCGCGCCCGAGCCGCTGACGCCGCTCGACTTCGTGCTGCGCGAGGCGGTCGGCCTGCCCCGGCCCACTGGCGCCCTGCCCGCAGCCTTCCTGCATTTCGACCTGGACGAATACGCGCCGATGCGCACGCGCATCATGGCGGCCGAGCGGCTGGTGCCCGACCGCGCGGCGCCGGCGGAGGTGCTGTTCGACGCCTATCGCGCCGGCACGCCCGCAGCCTCGGGCGGGCCATGGGACCGGGCGGCGGCGGTCCAGCGGCTGGACGCGGCATTGGCTTCGGGCGATGCGGCGGCGCTGCCCGCGGCGCTGGCCGAGGCGGACCGCCTGCTCGCCGAGCGCGGGCTGCGCGTGGCCTTCGCGCGGGAATATGGCGAGGAACTGGCCGCGCTCGACCCCGCGGGCCTCGACACCGGGACGCGCGGCCGGGTGTTCGAACTGCTGCTGCTCGCCGAAGCCTACGAGGCGGCGGGGCTGGCCGCGGGGCTCGATCCCGACCGGCGGACGCGGGTTCTGCTGGCGCTCGCCGGATTGCCGCAGGCGGGCGATCCGACCGAGGGCGCCGAGCCGCGCGAACGCGCCGCACTGGCCGGGCTGACGCTGGTCGCCCCGGCGGGCAGCCGCGAGCGGCACCTGGCGCGGCTGCTCGAGGAGGGCCGGCAGGGCGAGGCGCTGCTCGAGGTGCTGGAACTGGTCGCCGAGGGGCCGCAGGTGGACCCGCCGGCGCTGCAGGCCGCACTCTGGACGCTGCGGCAGGCCGGGCTGATGGCGAGCGCGCGGAAGATCGCGCTGCAGACCCTGCTCCTGCCGGCGCCCGAGTGATGGGCGGCGCGGCGAACTGGCTGCCGCGCTATCTGGAGGCGATCCAGGCGGAGAGGGACGCGGCGCTGAACACGCTTGCGGCCTATGCGCGCGATCTCAAGGACTTCGCGGCGTTTCTTCAGGACCGGGGTCAGGATTACGAAACCGCGGCCCGCACCGATATCGAGGCCTATCTCGCCGATCAGGACGACCGGGGCATGGCGCGCAGCACGCGGGCGCGGCGGCTGTCGGCGATCCGGCAGCTCTATCGCTTCGCCTATCTCGAGGGCTGGCGCAGCGACGATCCGGCGGCGCAGCTGAAGGGGCCGAAGAAGGCGCGGTCCCTGCCCGACAGCCTGACCGAGGCCGAGGTCGACCGGCTGCTCGCCGCGGCCGAGGCCCACGGCCGCACGCCGGCCGATCGCGCGCGCACGACCTGCCTGATGCAGCTTCTCTATGCCACCGGCCTGCGGGTGAGCGAGCTGGTCGCGCTGCCCGTCGCCGCGGTGCGGGGCGATCCGCGGATGATCCTCGTGCGCGGCAAGGGCGGGCGGGAGCGGATGGTGCCGCTGTCCGCGCCTGCGCGCGACGCGCTCGCTGGCTGGCTCGCGGTGCGGGACGCGGCGGAGGCCGAGGCGGCGAAGGCGGGCAAGCCACGCTCGCCGCATCTCTTCCCGGCGCGGGGGCGGCGGGGGCACCTGACCCGCGAGGCGTTCTTCCTGATGCTGAAGGACCTCGCCCGGGCGGCGGGGATCGACGCGGCCCGGGTCTCGCCCCACGGGCTGCGCCATGCGTTTGCCACGCATCTGCTCGCGAACGGCGCCGACCTGCGGGTGATCCAGACCCTGCTCGGCCATGCGAGCATCGCCACGACCGAGATCTATACCCATGTGCTCCAGGCGCGGCTGCGCGAACTGGTGCTGGAGAAGCACCCCCTGGCCGAGGCGGGCGAGCACGGCCCTTGAAGGGCGCGGCATAGCACCGCATAACCAGACGCATCGTCATTCAAAGAGGATTGTCCCTTCGATGGACCCTTCCAGTACGGCCTCGGCCATTCCTTATCTAACGGTCATAGGTACTTCCGCAGCGATCTTCGTTCTATTGCTCCTCTCCGGCATGTTCTCGGGCTCGGAGACCGCGCTGACCACGGCGAGCCGCGGCAAGCTGCACGGCATGGCCGACCGGGGCGACAAGTCGGCCGCCGTGGCGCTCAAGCTGACCGACGACAAGGAGCGGCTGATCGGCGCGATCCTGCTCGGCAACAACTTCGTCAACATCATGGCGGCCTCGCTCGCCACCAGCCTCTTCACCATGCTCTTCGGCGAGGGCGGCGTCGCGATCGCCACGGTGGTGATGACGGCGCTGGTGCTGATCTTCTCCGAGGTGCTGCCCAAGACCTACGCGATCACCAATGCCGAGGCGATGGCCCGGGCGGTCGCGCGGCCGATCAGCATCGTCACCCTCACCCTGTCGCCGATCGTCAACGCGGTCCGGGCCTTCGTGCGGCTGATCCTGCGGATCTTCGGGGTCGCGACCGACCCCAAGGCGCATTTCCTCGCCGCGCAGGAGGAGATCGCCGGCGCGATCACGCTGCACCATGCCGAGGGCGCGGTGGAGAAGGCCGACCGCGACCGGCTGCTCGGCGCGCTCGACCTCGGCCAGCGGCAGGTCGAGGAGGTGATGATGCACCGCCGCGACATCGAGATGATCGACGCGGACGCACCGCCCGCCGAGATCCTGACCCAGGCGCTCAACTCGCCGCACACGCGGCTGCCGATCTTCCGCGGCGAGCCTGAGAACATCGTCGGCATCATCCATGCCAAGGACCTGTCGCGCGCGGTCGACCGGCTGCTGCGCGAGGCGCAGGGCAGCATGGACTACCTCGACAAGTTCGACATCATGCAGGTGGCGATGCAGCCCTATTTCGTGCCCGAGACCACGCCGCTCGACGAGCAGATGCGCGAGTTCCTGCGGCGCCGGGCGCATTTCGCGCTGGTGGTGGACGAATACGGTGCGCTGCAGGGGCTGATCACGCTCGAGGACATCCTCGAGGAGATCGTGGGCGACATCGCCGACGAGCACGACGCGGCGGATATCGGCGGGATCGAGCTGCAGGCCGACGGCTCGGTCGAGGTGGAAGGGGTCGTGACGATCCGCGACCTCAACCGCGCCTGCGACTGGAACCTGCCCGACGAGGAGGCGAACACCGTCGCCGGCCTCGTGATCCACGAGGCCCAGGCGATCCCGAACGAGGGACAGGTCTTCAGCTTCCACGGCTTCCGCTTCGAGGTGCTGGCGCGCGACAACAACCGTCTGACCCGGCTGCGGCTGAGAAAGCTGACCTGAAGGGGCGTCACCGCCCCCGGAACAACCCCCCGAGGATGCCGCGGACCATGGCCTGGCCCTGGCGGGTGCCGAGCTGGCGGACCACGGTCCTGGTGATGGTCTCGGTGATCGAGGGTTCGGGCCGGCGGGGGGCCGGCGCGCGGCCGCGGGCGGGGGCCTCGTAGCGGCGGGCGTTGCGGAAGGCCTTCTCGGCCTCGGCCTCGGCCCGCGCCTTCGCCAGCATCTCCTCGGCGAGTGCGGCCTCCTTCGCCGCAGCATCGGCGCGGGCGGCGAGGATCTCGTGGGCGGATTCGCGGTCGAGCGCCGCGTCGTAGCGGCCGGCGACCGGCGAGGCGGCCATGGTCTCGGCGCGTTCCTCCGGCGTGATCGGCCCCATGCGCGAGGCGGGCGGGCGGATCAGCGTGCGTTCGACCATGCCCGGCACGCCCTTGTCCTGCAGGAGCGAGGTCACCGCCTCGCCGGTGCCGACCTCGCGGATCGCGGTCTCGGTGTCGAAGGCGGGGTTGGGGCGGAAGGTCTGGGCGGCGTCGCGCAGCGCCTTGGCCTCGCGCGGGGTATAGGCGCGCAGCGCGTGCTGGATGCGGTTGCCGAGCTGGGCGAGCACGTCCGCCGGCATGTCGTCGGGGTTCTGGGTGATGAACCAGACCCCTACCCCCTTGGAGCGGATCAGGCGGACCACCTGCACCACCTTGTCGACCAGCGCCTTCGGCGCGCCGGTGAAGAGGAGATGCGCCTCGTCGAAGAAGAAGACGAACTTCGGCTTCTCCGGGTCGCCGACCTCGGGCAGCTCCTCGAAGAGCTCGGACAGGAGCCAGAGCAGGAACATGGCGTAGAGCCGGGGCGCGTTCATCAGCCGGTCGGCCATCAGCACGTTGACCCGGCCGCGCCCGCCGTCGGTGGCGATCATGTCGGAGAGCGCGAGCGCGGGCTCGCCGAGGAAGCCGGCGGCGCCCTGGTTCTCGAGCGTGAGCAGCTGGCGCTGGATCGCGCCGAGCGAGTTCGGGGCGATGTTGCCGTAGGTGCGGCCGACCTCGCGCGCGTTGTCGCCGAGCCAGACGAGCAGCGCCTGCAGGTCCTTCAGGTCGAGAAGCGCGAGCCCCTGTTCGTCGGCGACGCGGAAGGCGATGTTGAGAAGCCCCTCCTGCGCCTCGGTCAGCATCAGCATCCGCGAGAGCAGGAGCGGCCCCATCTCGGCCACCGTGGCGCGGACCGGATGGCCGGTCTGGCCGAAGAGGTCCCAGAAGACGGTGGGAAACGCCTCGTAGGGATAGGGACCGAGGCCGATCTTCTCGGCGCGGGACTGCAGGGACGCATGGGCCTTGTGCTCGGCGCTGCCCGGACGCGACAGGCCCGAGACGTCGCCCTTCACGTCCGACACGAACACCGGCACCCCGGCGGCCGAGAGGCCCTCGACGAGAATCTGCAGCGTCACCGTCTTGCCCGTCCCGGTCGCCCCGGTGATCAGGCCGTGCCGGTTGGCATAGCGCAGGAGCAGTTCCTGCGGCACCGTCTGGTCCGGCCCGCCACCGCCGATGAATATCGTCTGTCCCAACATCTTGTGCGCCTTCTCGGGTCGTCCACAATTTAAACGGGATATTAACCAGTGTCGACGATAGTTCAATTGTGTCCCGGGTCCTTCCGGGTGCGGGATGCGCGACTTCCTCCCTGTTGGACTGGCCGCAGAGCTCGCTCTGCGGCCTTTTTTCGTCAAGTGAAACGTGATGGAATGGATGGAACCCCGCTATTGACGGACCAAATCAACTGTCGTAGCTTCCGTGAAGACAGTTCGGCCAGTCCGACAGGGAAAGTCGCGTAAGCGAGGAAAAGGGTGCCCTTAGGGTGCCCTTTTCACATGGCGCTTGAACTTCCCGAGGCTTGGGCGGCGGGCGTCGCCCGGGCCGACAAGGGGGCGCCGAGGCCGGCGACCCTGCAAGTGACCCGATCCGTGGCCCAACCTGCGACTCGGGCGGTGACGCGGCTTTGATGCGCGGCGCCGAGGCGGCGGTTGACAGGCCCGCGCTTGGGTGACACTCCGCAACCGGAAGACGTGCAACACGAGCAGGATCATGATCGCACCGACCCGACTGACCGTCGCACTGCTGGCGCTCGCGCTGGCGTCGAGCCCGGTTCCCTTCGCCCATCTCGCCGCCCAGGAGGCCCCGGCGCCGGCCGAGCCCGCGGCCGAGGCCCCCGCCGAACCTGCTGCCGAGGCGCCCGCCGAGGCCCCGGCCGAGCCCGCCGCCGAGCCTGCCGCCGAGGCCGGCGAGGCGGCGGTGACCGCCCCGCCCGAGCCGGAGGTGATGGAGGTCGTGCGCGAGACCCATGGCGATTGGGAAATCCGCTGCGAGCCCGACGGCGACAACTGCTTCCTCTACCAGCTGGCGCGCGACGCGAACAACAGCCCGGTGGCCGAGATCAGCATCGTCAAGCTGCCCGAGGGGCAGGAGGCCGCCGCCGGGGTGACGGTGGTCACGCCGCTCGGCACTTTCCTGACGCCGGGGCTCGGCATGCAGATCGACAGCGGCCAGGGGCGGCAGTACGAATTCGCCTTCTGCAGCCAGGTCGGCTGCTTCGCCCGGTTCGGCCTGACCAACGCGTCGGTCGACGCCATGAAGCGCGGGCGCGCCGCGACCCTGCGTGTGGCGGCTGTCCAGGCACCCGAGACCCCGATCGACCTTCGCGTCTCGCTGACCGGCTTCACCGCAGGCTTCAACGCGCTCCCGGTGGTCGATCTGCCGCAGCAGTGAAGCGCGGCGCCGGTCGGGGCAAAACCCGGCCGGCGTCAGCCGAAGGATTTCAGGACCAACACGGCGTTCAGCCCGCCGAAGGCGAAGGCGTTGCTCATCGCCGCGCCGACGCGGGCCTCACGCGCGGTGTTCGGCACCACGTCGAGATCGCAGTCCGGGTCCGGGGTGGTGTAGTTGATCGTGGGGGCGATCACGCCCTCGCGCAGCGCCATCACGCAGGCGAGCAGTTCCACCGCGCCGGTGCCGCCGATCAGATGCCCGTGCATCGACTTGGTGGACGAGATCATCAGCCGGTCGGCATGGGCGCCGAAGACGGCGCGGACCGCGGCGCATTCGGTGCGGTCGTTCGCCGCCGTGCCGGTGCCGTGGGCGTTGATGTAGCCGATCGCCTCGGGCGGCAGCCCCGCATCTGCCAGCGCCCCCTGCATCGCCCGGATCGCGCCGCGCATGTTCGGCATGACGATGTCGCTCGCGTCCGAGGTCATCGAGAACCCCGCGACCTCGGCGAGGATCTCGGCGCCGCGGGCGCGGGCGTGCTCGAGCTCCTCGAAGACGAAGACCGCCGCGCCCTCGCCCTGGACCATGCCGTTGCGGTCGGCCGAGAACGGGCGGCAGGCGTCCTTCGACATCACGCGCAGCCCCTCCCACGCCTTGATGCCGCCGAAGCAGAGCATGCTTTCGCTGCCGCCGGTCAGCACCACGTCGGCCTGGCCGGTGCGAATCGTCTGGAAGGCCTGGCCCATGGCGTGGTTCGACGAGGCGCAGGCGGTCGCGACGGTGAAGACCGGGCCCTGTAGGTCGTGCACCATCGACACATGGCTCGCCGCGGCGTTGTTCATCAGCCGCGGCACCACGAGCGGATGCACCCGGTTCTTCCCCTCCTGATAGACCAGCCGGTAGTTCTCGTCCTGGGTCTGGAGCCCGCCGCCCGAGGTGCCGAGGATCACCCCGGCCCGCTCGGCCACCGCATCGGTCACCTCGAGCCCCGACTGCGCCATCGCCTCGCGCGCGGCCAGGAGCGCGAACTGCGTGAACTTGTCGTAGAGCGTCAGCTCCTGCCGGGTGAAATGCTCCTCGCCGCGATAGTCGCGGACCTGGCCGCCGATCGCGATCGAGAGCCGGTCCACGTCCTGGAAGTCGAGCGCGCTGATCCCGCAGCGGCCGGCGGCCATCGCCGCCATGTTCGCCGCGGCGGTGCGGCCGAGGGCGCTGATCGCCCCCTGGCCGGTTATGACGACCCGCTTCACCTGCCCCCTACTGCCGCGCCGCCACCAGGGCCTCGACGGCCGCGACGATCGAGGCGACCGATCCGACGTCGAAGTCCGAGGCGGTCGGATCGTTGGCGTTGAAGGGGACCTGGATGTCGAAGGCCTCCTCGATGGCGAAGACCGCCTCCACGAGGCCGAGCGAGTCGATGCCGAGCTCCTGCAGGGTCGCTTCCGGCCGCACCTGTTCGGGCGGCAAAACGGCCTGCTCGGCGAGGATGGCGATCACCCTGTCTTTCACCTCTGCGGACATCGGACGCTCCATTGGGGTCGAGCGGCTGTCTAATCGCTCGCGTCCGGATTGGGAACCGCTTTCTGCGCGGATTCGAGCCGTGCGGCCAGCCGTGGAAGCCTGCGCAGGAGCTTGTAGATCTCCACATGCTGGTCCATGCGCACCGCCGGATAGCCGGCCATGATCCGGTTGTCGGGCACATGGCTCGCCACGCCGGACTTGCCGGTGATCACCACGTTCGAGCCGATGCGCAGGTGGTCCGCGACCGAGGCGGCGCCCCCGATCACCACCCGGTCGCCGATCACCGTCGAGCCCGCGACCCCGGCCTGGCCGCAGATCAGGCAGGTCTCGCCGATCCGCACGTTGTGGCCGATCTGCACGAGGTTGTCGATCTTGGTGCCCGTGCCGATCACCGTGTCGGCGATGGTGCCGCGGTCGATGCAGGAATTCGCCCCCACCTCCACGTCGTCGCCGATGCGCACGGCGCCGAGCGAGTTGATGCGGACATAGGCGGCCTGTTCGCGCGATTCGATCACGCCGGTGGCGCGGGCCTCCTCGACGAGGCCGGGCTGGGGCGTGACGAAGGAAAAGCCGTCCGCGCCGATCACGGCACCCGGCTGGGCGATGAAGCGGTCGCCGATGGTGACGCGCGCCCCGATTCGCACCCCGGCATGGAGGAGCGCGTCGCGGCCGATCACCGCACCCGTGCCGATCGAGACATGGGAGAGGATCCGCGCCCCGGGACCGATGCGGGCGCCCGCGCCGATCACCGCGAAGGCACCGATGGCCGCGCCCTGGGCGATCTCGGCGGTCGGGTCGATCTCCGCGGTCGGGTGGATGCCGGGCGCGAGCCCCAGCGGCCGGTCGAAGACCCGCGTGACGCCGGCCAGCGCATAGCGCGGGCGCCGCACGAGGATCGCCGCGGCGAGGCCGAGCCCCTGCCAGTCGGCCCCGGGCCAGAGGATCGCGGCGCGGGCGCTGCCCTTCGGCAGGTCCTCGGCGAAGGCGGGCTGCATGGCGAGCGCGATCTCGCCCGCGCCGGCGGCCGCGGGTTCGGCGGCGCCGGTCACCACCAGTTCGGTATCGCCCGCGGCCTCGGCGTCGAGCGCCTGCGCGAGTTCTGCAATCGTGATCAAGACGACCCTCCCCCGGCCGCCGCCCCCGCGGCGGCCACGATTGTCGGGCGTAGTTCAGCCCTGCGCGGCGGGCAGGGTCACGCCCTCGGCCTCGAGCGCCTCGAAGACTGCGCGGTCGCGGCCGTAGATGTCGCCGCGATAGCGCACCTCGCCCGCCTCGTCGAGCCAGACGGTGCGATAGACGAGATGCACCGCGATCGGCTGGTCGAGGTTGACGTAACGCTCGCGGCCCGCATCGACCCAGGAGCGGAAGGTCGCCTCGGGGTCCTCGAGTTGTGGGGCGAGCAGGTAATGCGCCAGCTCGAACGCCTTCTCGACGCGCACGCAGCCGTTCGAGAAGCCCCGCGCATCGCGGGCGAAGAGCTCCTTGGCCGGCGTGTCGTGCAGGTAGATCGAGAACTGGTTGGGAAACATGAACTTGACCTGCCCGAGCGCGTTGGCGGGGCTGGGGTTCTGGCGGATGCGGAACGGGAAGCTGCCCGATTCGAGCTGGCTGAAGTCGACGAGCGCCGGATTGATCTCGGTGCCCGACCGCGTGAAGATCCGCATGTTGTTCCGCGCGAGCACCTGGGGATCGCCCCGCAGCTGCGGCAGGTACACGCGCTTCGCGATCGAATCGGGGATGTACCAGGTGGGGTTGACCACGAGATAGGTCATCCGGTCGGAGAATTCCGGCGTCCGGGTCTCGTTCTTGCCGACGACCGTGCGGGATTCGAGGACCGTTACGCCGTTCTCGACGACGCGGACCGTGTAGTCGGGAATGTTGACGTAGATGTGCCGGTTGCCGAGGTCCTGGTCCATCCAGCGCATGCGCTCGAGATTCACGATCACCTGCCGCAGGCGGCTCTCGACCGGTGCGTTGATCGCGGCGAGCGTCGCGGGCCCGACCGCGCCGTCCTGCACCAGCCCCTTGTCGGCCTGGAGCGCCATCACCGCGTCATGGAGCGGACGGTCGAAGAATTCCGACACGCCGAGCGGCCCGTAGCCGAGGCGTTCGAGCCGGCCGCGCAGGGCGGCGATGCGCGGGTGGCTGTCGCCCTCGCGCAGGGTGGGGCCGGTGGGCACCACGTCGCCCCAGCCGCCCGAGGCGATCATCCCTTCGAGCCGGGCCTTCTCGAGCATCAGCGCGGCGTATTCCGGCCCCTTTGGCAGTTGCGCGTCGAAGATCGCCTCGACCGGCGTGCCGGCCTGAAGCTGGGCGAGGAGCCCCGCGCGGTCGGGGCGCGTGGGCCGCAGCGTGATGTCGGGGTCGATGTTGCCCGGCGTCAGGATGCCGCCGCCGAGGATGCGGGCATGGCGCAGGAAGCTGCGGCTGGCCGTGGCCTCGATCAGCGGCACCTCGGCCGGGTCGCCCGCCAGCGCGAAGAGCGTGGAGAGCGCGCCGGGGTCGTTGCGGCGGAGCGGCAGTCCATGCGCCGGCGCCTCCGACAGGGCGGCGACGAGCGCGTCCCGCCGGTCCGCGCCGGAACCGGTCTCGGTCCAGAACGGCCGGTAGTCGCGCGCGGCGTAGAAGCCGAGGATCGCCTCGCGCTCGGCCTCGGCCGCGCCGTCGAGCGCGCGGACGAGGCCCGCGCGGAGCGCGGCCTCCGCGGGGGCGAGCGCCGGTGCGGGCGCGGTGGCGGTCACGGGGGTGGCGGTTTCGGTTCCGGCCGGGAGGGTGCCCTGCGCCAGCGCCGGCGCAGCCGCGATCCCGGCGAGCAGCACCCAGGCCGCGGCCGACTTCAGAAGATGATACTGCACTGCTGCCTCATGATTTGTCGCTCGTTTTGCCAAGAACCTAACCCGATTTGCCGTTTCGTTCCAGCCTGAACCACCCCCCGGCCCGTTGCGGCCGGAACCCGGCCAACCGCCCAGCGACACCAGGGTTCCCTAAGATTTCGTTGACGGCGGAATCCTGCCGACCGCACGTCATGGTTGACGAAAGGCTTGGAATTGCCGCTTCTCTGTGGCACCAACGGCACACGGGGCGCGGAAAAAAGACGCCACTTGGGCATAGATCGAGGCAGTGAAACCATGAGCAGGGACGATTTCCAGGCGACTCGCCGGGGCTTTCTGGGTGTGTTCGCGGGGCTTTGCGCCGTCGCAGCCGCACCGGTTTATGCCAATGCGCCGGGCTTCCTCCGCGGTGCGGGCGACATACGACGGATCCGGCTGACCAGCCAGCGGACCGGTGAATCCCTCGACGCGATCTACTACGCGGACGGGCGGTACATTCCCGAGGTGCTGACCGAGATCAGCTACTTCATGCGCGACTGGCGCCAGAACGAGGTCCGCCAGTACCACCAGAAGAACGTCGACATCCTGGCCGCGACACAGCGCATGCTCGACACGAACGAGCCCTATCTGGTGATCTCGGGCTATCGCACGCCCCAGACCAACCGCATGCTGCGGGGGGCGGCGAACGACTCCTACCACATGCGCGCCATGGCCGCCGACGTACGCCTGCGCAGCCGCGACATCCGCCAGGTCACCAATGCAGCACTCGCCTGCAAGGGCGGTGGCGTCGGCACCTACGGGCGGTCGAACTTCGTGCACATGGACTGCGGCCCGATCCGCACCTGGCGGGGCTGAACCCCGCCCCGCTGCCCGGCCCGCCCGGGCGGCCCTCAGGGACGGATGGTGCCGTCCCCTTCCACCAGGTACTTGAAGCTCGTCAGCTGCTCGGCCCCCACGGGGCCGCGGGCGTGCAGCTTGCCGGTGGCGATGCCGATCTCCGCCCCCATCCCGAACTCCCCGCCGTCGGCGAACTGCGTCGAGGCGTTGCGCATCAGGATCGCGCTGTCGAGCCGCTGGAAGAAGCGTTCCGCCGCCGCGTCGTCCTCGGTCAGGATGCAGTCGGTGTGCTGCGAGCCGTAGCGGCGGATGTGCTCGATCGCGCCGTCCACCCCGTCGACCAGCCGCGCGGCGATGATGCTGTCGAGGAACTCCCGCCCCCAGTCGTCGGGGCCCGCGGGAATCACCCCGGGCAGGGCCTGCAGCGTGTCGTCGCCCCGCACCTCCACCCCCGCCTCGACGAGGTCGTTGAGGAAGGGCGCACCCTCGGCCTCGAAGAAGGCCCGGTCGATCAGCAGGCATTCCGCCGCGCCGCAGATGCCGGTGCGGCGGGTCTTGGCGTTCAGGATCACCCGGCGAGCCTTCATCAGGTCGGCCGCCCGGTCGACATAGATGTGCACGATGCCTTCCAGATGGGCAAAGACCGGCACCCGCGCCTCGGCCTGGATGCGGCCGACGAGGTTCTTGCCGCCGCGCGGCACGATCACGTCGATGTGGCGCGTCATGGTCAGCATCTCGCCCACGGCGGCGCGGTCGCGGGTGGGCACGAGCTGGATCGCCGTCTCGGGCAGGCCGGCGGCGCGCAGCCCGTCGGCGAGGCAGGCATGGATCGCCGTCGAGGAATGCAGGCTCTCGGAACCACCCCGCAGGATCGCGGCATTGCCGGACTTCAGGCACAGCCCGCCCGCGTCGGCGGTGACGTTCGGCCGGCTTTCATAGATCACGCCGATCACCCCGAGCGGCGTGCGCACCCGGCGGATGTGCAGGCCTGAAGGCATGTGCCAGTCGGCGATCACCGCGCCGACCGGGTCGTGCTGGGCCCCGACCGCGCGCAGCCCCTCGGCCATCGCCGCGACCCGCGCCTCGGTCAGGAGCAGCCGGTCGAGCATCGCGGGCGAGAGGCCCTTGTCGCGGCCGAACGCCATGTCCTCGGCATTGGCGGCGAGGATATCGGCGCGGCGGTCGAGGATCGCCTGCGCTGCGGCCTGAAGCGCCGCATCCTTCTGCGCAGCTGGGGTGAAGGCGAGGTTCTGCGACGCAGTTTTTGCTTTCTCGCCAATGTCCTGCATCAGCGTCTTCACGTCGATTCTCAGGTCCAATCCCGCCTCCCCGTCAGAGCGCCATGTCGTCCCGGTGCACCAGCGCCGCCCGGCCGGGATGGCCGAGCAGGCCCGCGATCCGGTCGGAGCGGTGGCCCATGATGATGCGCGCCTCCCCGGCATCGTAGCCCGCGAGTGCCTTGGCCACCACCGCCCCGTCGGGCCCAGCGATTTCGACCGGGTCCCCGCGCGAGAAGCTGCCCTCGATGCCGGTGACGCCCGCGGGCAGGAGCGACTTGCCGCGGGCGAGCGCGCCGACCGCACCCGCGTCGATCACGATTCGGCCGCGCGGCTTCATGCCCGAGATCCAGCGCTTGCGCGCCGCCCGCGGGTCGCCGAGCGGGCGGAACCACGTGGCGCGCGCGCCGCCGGCCAGCGCCTGCAGCGGCCGGGCGACGTCGCCCTGGGTGATCGCCATGGCGCAGCCGGCCTGGACCGCGACCTTGGCGGCCATGAGCTTCGTCTTCATGCCGCCCTTGGACAGCGCCGTGCCCGTGCCGCCGGCCATGGCCTCGATCGCGGGCGTGATCGCCTCGACCCAGGGCAGGTGCTGCGCCGCCGTGTCCTCGCGCGGGTTGGCAGTATAGAGCCCGTCCACGTCCGAGAGCAGCACCAGCACGTCGGCCGAGGCCATGCTGGCCACCTGCGCGGCCAGCCGGTCGTTGTCGCCGTAGCGGATCTCGTCGGTCGCCACCGTGTCGTTCTCGTTGACGATCGGCACCACGCCGAGGTCGATGAGCGTGCCGAGGGTGCGGCGGGAATTGAGATAGCGGCGGCGGTTCTCGCTGTCCTCGAGCGTCACCAGCACCTGGCCCGTGGTAATGCCGTGCGGGGCGAGTACCGACTGGTAGGCCTGGGCGAGGCGGATCTGGCCGACGGCGGCGGCGGCCTGGCTCTGTTCGAGCGAAAGCTCTCCCTCGGGCAGGCGCAGCACCCGGCGGCCGAGCGCGATCGAGCCGGAGGAGACCACCACCACGTCCTTGCCCCGCCCCTTCAGCCAGGCGATATCCTCGGCCAGCCCCTCCAGCCAGGCGAGCCGCAGGGTGTCGCTCGCCGCATCGACGAGAAGCGCCGAGCCGATCTTGACCACGACCCGGCGCGCCCGGTCGAGGAGCGCGGCGGAGGCGGCGGGGGCCTCGCTCAGGGCTCCCATGGGGTGGGGGCCTCCTCTGCGGCGCGGGTCGCGCGGCGGTCGGCGTCGATCACCCGGCGGAGCGCGCGCAGCACGTCCTCCACCCCCTCCCGCGTCACGCCGGAAAGCGGCATCACCGGCAGGCCGCTCGCCTCCCGAAGCGTGGCCACCGCCTCGGCCCGGGCCTCCGCGTCGAGCGCGTCGATCTTGTTGAGACCGAGGATGCGCGGCTTCTCGGCCAGCCCGCCGCCGTATTCGGCGAGCTCGCGCGCGATCACGCGATAGTCCCCGGCGATGTCCTCGGACGTGCCGTCGACCAGATGCAGCAGCACCGCGCAGCGTTCCACATGGCCGAGGAAGGTGTCGCCGAGCCCCCTGCCCTCGTGCGCGCCCTCGATCAGGCCGGGAATGTCGGCCATCACGAACTCGGTCCCGTCGATGCCGACGACGCCCAGATTGGGCACCAGCGTGGTGAAGGGATAATCGGCGATCTTCGGTCGCGCGTTCGAGGTGGCGGCGAGGAAGGTGGACTTGCCCGCGTTCGGAAGCCCCACGAGGCCAGCGTCCGCGATCAGCTTCAGCCGCAGCCAGAGCGTGCGCTCCACCCCCTCCTGCCCGGGATTGGCGTTGCGCGGCGCCTGGTTGGTGGAGGTCTTGAATCGCAGGTTGCCCCAGCCGCCGTTGCCGCCGCGGGCGAGCAGCACGCGCTGGCCCGGCTCGGTCAGGTCGGCGACCAGCGTCTCGCCGTCCTCGTCGAGGATCTCGGTGCCGGCGGGGACGCGCAGCACGATGTCCTCGCCGCTCTTGCCGGTGCGGCCCTGCCCGCTGCCGCCGCGGCCGTTCTGCGCGAAGAAATGCTGCTGGTAGCGATAGTCGATCAGCGTGTTGAGCCCGTCGACCGCCTCGGCCCAGACGTCGCCGCCCCGGCCGCCGTCGCCGCCGTCGGGGCCGCCGAACTCGACGAACTTCTCGCGCCGGAAGCTGACGCAACCGTGGCCGCCGGCGCCGGAGCGGATCTGCACGCGGGCGAGGTCGAGGAACTTCATGCGCCGCGCTCCAGATCCAGCCGATAGCGGAAGGTCGGGACCATGGCGCCGCGCGCCACCGAATGCCCCTCGCCTTCGCCGACGAAGGCAAAGCCCGCGCGGGTCAGCACCCGGATCGAGGCGTCGTTGTCCTGAAAGACCTGCGCCACCAGCGCGGAGACGCCCGTCGCCGCCGCATGGGCCTTGACCGCCTCGAGCGCCTCGCCGGCAAAGCCGGCGCCCCAGACCGCCGGCGCCATCCAGTACCCGACCTCGGCCGTGCCGTCCTCCTGCGGGATCAGCCCCATCATGCCGATCAGCCCGTTGCCGTCGTCCTCGCCGCTGTCGATCGCCCAGACCGTCTCGCCGACCCGCCCGGCCAGCGTGCGCTCGATCAGCGCCTCGGCGGTGCCGGGGGGATAGGGATGCGGGATGCGTGCGGTCATGCGCGCCACCCGGGCGTCGCTGCAATGGAGCGCGATCTGGGCCGCGTCCTTGGGGCGCAGCGGCCGCAGCCGCAGGCGCGGGGTCGTCAGTTCGGGCTGGCGCAGGGTCGCGTCGGTCATCCCTCGGGTCCCGTCTCCGCTGCGGGTGAAAAAGCAAAGAGGCCGGCGCAGCCGCCGGCCCCTTGGCATCTCTGCCGGTCGGCTGCGGCTATTCGGCAGCCTTCGGCGTTGGCAGCACCGACACGAAGGTGCGGCGCTTCAGCCCGGTGTGGAAGGTCACCTGACCCTCCTCGGTGGCGAAGATCGTGTGGTCGCGGCCGAGGCCGACGCCGGTGCCGGGCCAGAACTTCGTGCCGCGCTGGCGGACGAGGATGTTGCCGGGGACGACCGTCTCGCCGCCGAACTTCTTGACGCCGAGGCGCCGGCCGGCGCTGTCACGGCCGTTGCGGGACGAGCCGCCTGCCTTCTTGTGTGCCATGGATCAGCCCTCCTTCACTCGGCCGCGGCCGGCGCGCCGCTGGCGGCCTTCACCCCGGTCGCATCCGCGCCGGAGGCCAGAATATCGGTGATGCGCACCCGCGTCAGGTACTGACGGTGGCCACGCTTGCGCTGCGACGAATGCTTGCGCCGCCGCTTCTTGAACGAGATGACCTTCGGGCCGCGCAGCTGTTCCAGAACCTCGGCCTGGACGGCGGCACCGGCCACGAAGGGCGCGCCCACGGTCACCGTGTCGCCCCCCAGCATCAGCACCTCGTTGAACTGCACGGTCTCGCCCGCATCGGCGGCGAGCTTCTCGACCGTGAAGATGGTATCCTTGGCGACCTTGTACTGCTTGCCGCCGGTCTTCAGCACCGCGAACATCCGCGTCTTCCTTCTCTCTTGTCTCCCGCGTCCTGCGGCCCCGGCCATCGCCGGCGTTTCGCGGGACCTCCCCGCGCCTTCGGACTGCGCGCCTTGCATCAAAGCGTGTGCCCCGGCGCCCTGCGGCCCGGGAAGCGCTCATATCGAGAAAATCGCCCCGGAAGTCAAGACGCGGCGGAGGACCGCGGGGCGGCCTGCGGCGCCGGTTCCGCCTGCGCCTCCGGCGCCCCGCCGCGCAGCGCGGCGGCCAGCCGGTCCGCGTCGCGGATGTGGATGTCGTGCTGCGGGAAGGGAATCTCGATCCCTTCGCGCGCGAACCGCTCGACGATCTCGTAGTTCATGTCCGACCGCACCGACAGCGAGAAGTTCACGTCGCGCAGGTGGCAGCGGACCTCGAAATCCATCGAGCTCGCGCCGAATCCCATGAAGAACACCCGCGGCGCGGGCTCGGCGAGGACCATGGGATGGGATTCGGCGACCTCGAGCAGCACGCGCTCCACCCGCCGCGGATCGGTGCCGTAGGCCACCCCGATCGGCAGCCGCATGCGGCCCGACATCCCCGAATGGGTCCAGTTCAGCACCGTGCCCGCGACGAGGTCGGAATTGGGAAGGATCACGCTCGCCCGGTCGAAGGTCTCGATCTCGGTCGAGCGCACCGAGATGCCGCGCACGTAGCCTGAGTAGTTCCCGACCTCGATCCAGTCGCCCTCCTTGATCGGCCGCTCGACGAGCAGGATGATCCCCGAGACGAAGTTCGAGACGATGTTCTGCAGCCCGAAGCCGATGCCGACCGAAAGGGCGCCCGCGACGATGGCCACGTTCGACAGGTCGAGCCCGGCGGTGGAGATCGCGGCCAGCGCCGCGATGGTGAAGCCGACATAACCGACGCCCGCGAGCACGGCGTTCTTGCCGCCGGCGTCGAGCCGGGTGCGGGGCAGCACCGTGCTGCGCAGCACCGACTGCAAGAGCCGGGTGACCGCCACCACCGCCAGGAAGACGAGCAGGAAGGTCAGGATGACGCTGCCCGAGATGCGCATGCCCCCGAACGAGACACCGTCGCGCAAAAGCACCCAGACGTCGGCGATGTCCGAGGGCCGCGCGCCCCAGATCAGCGCGGCGAGCGGCGCGGCGGCCAGCGTGATCAGCACGGCGATCGCCACGGGGATCAGGCCGCCCTGGATGTCGGCGCCGCGATAGCGGGTCACGCCGAAGAAGGACTGGACCGTCTTGTTGACGAGGTCGAAGAGCACGACCCCGGTCGCGATCAGCCCCAGCGTCATGATCGTGGGGAAGATCATGTACCGGGCGGCCGCGAAATAGCCCACCGCGGCGTGCAGCGGCGCGGCGATCGCGAAGAGAAGGAGGATGCGCCCGAGGAGCGTGAGGGACTGCTGGCCGAGATGGCTCGCCTGCGGCTGCAGCGAATGGGCCGCGTCCTGGGCCTTCATGTGCTTGCGGATCTGCCGGAGAAGCCGCGCGGCGCGGACGAGGCCGTAGCTGCCGAGCAGGATCAGCGGGAAATAGGCGACGGCGACGGTCCCCGCCCGCGTGTCCGACGCGCGGATGATGGTTTCCAGGAGGAGATGCGCGCCGATCAGAAGCCCGAGGCCGAAGGTGAGCCGCGCCGCGCGCGCCGCGGCGGCATCGTCGAGCGGGACCAGCCGGTAGGCCCGCAGGCGCGGCGCGAAGAGGCTGTTGCCGATCCAGCCTGCCGCGATGACGGCCATCACGAAGCCCGGCAGGCTGAAGAACGTGGCGTTCTCGCGCGCGCCCGTCAGTTCCGCGGGATCGAGCGCGGCGAAGAGCAGCCCGGCCCCGACCGCGGGGACGATCAGCCGCGCCAGGTTGCGCAGCAGGATCAGCCAAGGCAGCGCGCGCAGGCTGGGCCCGCTGGCCAGCGTGTCCTCCACCCACGCGCTCAGCCGGCGGCGCAGGCTGAAGGTGACCGCGAGGCCCACCGTGACGAGGAGCAGGTTGAGCGGCAGCCGCTCGAAGATCGCCGCCCGGCGCAGGGGATCGTCGAGCGCCTCGACAAACCTGCCGCGAATGTCATGGAAATAGCGGATCGTGTCACGCCCCGCGATCGCCCAGTTCTGCGGCGCGAGCGGGATCGGCCCGCGGGCGAGCAGCGTCTCGGCGAAGCGGCTCCGGACGATGCGGTCGATGCTGCGGATCAGCGCATCAGTCTCCTGATAGGCTTCGCGCGCCTCGACCACCGGGATCTGCGCCCGGCTCACCTCCTCGGCGAGCGCCCGCCTGCGATCGGCGAGCTCGGGCGCCTCCTCGGCGCCCTCGGCCGGCGGGGGCCCGAGCGCGTTCAGCCGCGCGTTCGCCGCGGCGAGGTTCTCGCCCAGCGTCTGTTCCGCGGCCAGCGCCTCGCTCCGCTGGCGGACCAGCTGCTCGCGCAGGGTCTCGAGTTCCGGGGTCGTCGTCGCGGGGTCCTCGATCAGCGCCTCGGCCTCGGCGATGACCTGGTCCCAGCGGGCGACGGCGGCCGCCGCGGCCTGCGCTGCCGTCTCGGGACCCGCGGCCGGCGGCTCGCCCCCGGTCTGCGCCGCGGCCGGAAGCGCCGCAACGAGGACGAGGGCCAGAAGCGCCGCGATCAGGCGGGCGGCGGGGCCGCGGCGCCGCATGTCCTTCCCCTCGGCCTCGTCAGCGGGCGAAGACATCGGGGATGTCGCCGCGCCGCGTCTCGAGCCAGTGCGGCACCGGCAGGTTCTTCGTGCGCAGGAAATCCGGATTGAAGATCTTCGACTGGTACCGCGTGCCGTAGTCGCAGAGGATCGTCACGATCGTGTGGCCGGGCCCGAGGTCGCGCGCCATGCGGATCGCCCCCGCGACGTTCACCCCCGTCGAGGCCCCCATGCAGAGCCCCTCCTCGGCCAGCAGGTCGAAGACGATCGGCAGCGCCTCGGCATCGGGGATCAGGTAGGGCATGTCCACGCTCAGCCCCTCGAGGTTGCCGGTGATCCGGCCCTGCCCGATCCCCTCGGTGATCGAGGAGCCCTCGGCCTTCATCTCGCCATGGGCGTACCAGTTGTAGAGCGCCGCGCCCTCGGGATCGGCGAGGCCGATCTTGATGTCGCTTTTCCGCTCGCGCAGGCCGAGCGCCACGCCGGCGAGCGTGCCGCCCGAGCCCACCGCACAGATGAACCCGTCGACCTTGCCGCCGGTCTGCGCCCAGATCTCGGGCGCGGTCGTCTCCACATGGGCCTGTCGGTTCGCCACGTTGTCGAACTGGTTCGCCCAGATCGCGCCCTTCGGCTCGGTCTTCGCCAGCGCCTCGGCCAGCCGGCCGGAATACTTCACGTAGTTGTTCGGATCGCGATAGGGGACCGCCGGCACCTCGACCAGCTCGGCGCCGAGCACGCGCAGCGCGTCCTTCTTCTCCTGGCTCTGGGTCTCGGGGATGACGATCACCGTGCGGAACCCCATCGCCGCGCCGATCACGGCAAGCCCGATGCCGGTGTTGCCGGCCGTGCCCTCGACGATCGTGCCGCCCGGCTGGAGCCGGCCGCTGGCCACCGCGTCGCGGATGATGAAGAGCGCGGCGCGGTCCTTCACCGACTGGCCGGGGTTCATGAACTCCGCCTTGCCCCAGATCTCGCAGCCGGTCAGCTCCGACGCCTTGCGGAGGCGGATCAGCGGCGTCTGGCCGACGGCGTCCGGCAGATCGCGGGAAACTCTCATGGCCACCTCCGTTCGCGCCCGGTCCGGGGCTCGCCCCTGGCTTACCGGCTCGGGCCCGGCGCATCAAGCGGCGGGGGGCGCCGCCCACAGACGGGTGAGCCGCGCGTGATTGGCCTGAAGCCACAGGAGCGAGACGAGGAGCGGCGCGTTGTTCACCTCGCCGGTCGCGACGAGGGCCTGCGCCCGCTCGCGCGGGACCACCAGCGTGCGGATGTCCTCGTGCTCGTCCGCGAGACCGTGGTTGCCCCCCGCCCCCGACAGGTCGGCCTCGGCCACGAAGGCGGTCAGGTATTCGGCCGAGCATCCGGGCGTGGGGTAATAGGCCGCGATCCGCTCCATCCGGCCGAGCGTCAGGCCCGCCTCCTCCACCGCCTCGCGCCGGGCGGTGTCCTCGGGGCGCTCGCCCGGATCGCAGCGCCCCGCCACGGCCTCGAGGCACCAGGGCAGCGGGTCGCGCCGCGCGAAGGGACCGGCGCGGAACTGCTCGATCAGCAGGACCGCGTCGCGCCGCGGGTCGTAGGGCAGCACCGTGACCGCGTCGCCGCTGACGAAGACCGCCCGGTCGAGCGCATCGGTCATCGTCCCGTCGAACCGCCGGTGGGTCAGTCGGTGCTCCTCGATCCCGAAGAAGGCGGCATAGGGCCGCGCGACGGCGATCTGCGTCGCGTCGGCGGGCGTGCGCGGCAGGCGCAGGGCATGAGGCGCGGCCCCCGAGCGGCCCCGCACCCGCGCGAGCGCCCGGACCGGCAGGCCCGACATCAGCCGGGCGAGCTCCCCCGGCGCGGCCCGCCCGAAATGGTCCATCAGCTCGTCCAGCGTCTCGGCCAGATGCGCTGCCGCCTCGTCCGAGCCATCCGGCGGCGCCATCGCGTCCGCGTCCCGCGCCGCGCAGATCTCCATTCCCTCGACCGCCACCCGCTCCCCTTCGAAGGCGGCCAGCGCGAAGTCGAGCCGGGCGAGCGCCACCCCGTCGAGCGCGACCGCCACGCCCTCCAGGACCGGACCGGCCCCGGGCACGAGCAGCGGCAGGCGGCCCGAGCCGCCCGCCCGCACCACGCGACCGCCGAGCCGCGCCGGCCGGCCGGCCGGCACCGCACCGAGGATGCGCGCCGCGATCTCCGGGCGGGAGAGCGGCGCGTGGAGAAAGACTTCGGGCATTTCCGGACTTGCCTCGGATTTGACGTTCGGCGACCTTGACCCAGAATATGGTGTCGACAACGCGGGAGTGATCCATTCGCTCGGTCGGTTCGTATCACCCGCACAGTTGAGTTGACAGGCAGAATGACCATGAAGACGGCGCATGCCACCCCAGAAATGCTCGCGGGCTACGCGCAGGGCACCCTCAGCCGGGGCATGTCGCTCCTCGTGGCGAGCCACCTGACCTATTGCCCGGAATGTCGTGACAAGGTGTCGCGGCTCGAGGCGCTCGGCGGCGTGTTGCTGCGCGACACCCCGGTCGCCGACGTGACCGCGCCCAGCCTCGCGAGCGTGCTGGCGCGGATCGACGCCGGCGCGGCCGAGCCGGTGGCCGAGGCTTTCGAGTCGCGCGACGAGCAGGCGCCCTTCCTCCCCGCCCCGGTCCGCGCGCTGCTCGCCGCAGGCGGCAAGGAGATCCGCTGGCGCTTTCTGCTGCCCGGCCTGTCGGAATACCGCTTCGACGACTTCGACGGCGAATCCGTCAGCCTGCTGCGCGCGCGCCCCGGCATCCGCATCCTCGCCCATACCCACGAGGGCAACGAGGCGACGCTGGTGCTGCGCGGCCAGCTGCGCGACGGCGACCGGGTCTATTCCCGCGGCGAGGTGTCGCTGGCCGATCACCACGATGACCACCGGCCCGAGATCGTCGGCGACGAGACCTGCCTCTGCCTCGTGGTCCTGAGCGGTAACATGCGGTTCACCGGACCGGTCGGCCGCGCGCTCAACATCTTCAACGGCTGAAACTGCATCTCATATCGGGGGCTATCCATGCGACTGACGCGCCGTGACGCGATGTTCGGCGGGCTGGCGGCCGCGACTCTCGCGGCGATGCCCGTCTCCACCCTGGCGGCGACCGGGACGCGCCGGCTCGAGCTCTATCGCGCCGGCACCCGGATCGGCGACAAGCAGATCACCGTGCGCCGCGACGGCGACACCGTCACCGTGACCACCGAGATCGCGATCGCGGTGCGGATCCTCGGGCTGACCGCCTATCGCTACAGCCTCGACTCGCGCGAGGTCTGGGCGAACGGCCGCCTCATGCGCCTCGACGCCCGGACGAACGACGACGGCACCGCGCATTTCGCCCGGGCCGAGCGGTCGGCCGACGGCCTCGCGATCGAGGGCTCGGAATACAGCGGCACCGTCGCGGGCAACCCCGCGACCACCACCTACTGGTCGCCCGCGTTCCTCGAGCGCCCTGTCTGGATCAGCACCCAGGACGGCCGCCCCTGGCAGGTCCGGGCCGAGGCCGTGGGGACCGAGCCCTTCCCCACCACCGCGGGCTCGGTCAACGCCACGCGCTGGCGGGTGCGCGGCGGGCTGGAACTCGACCTCTTCTACGACGGCGCCGGCGAATGGGTCGGCACCGAATTCGAGGCCCGCGGCGAGACCGCGCGCTTCGTGCTGGCGAGCCGCGGCGCCGCACTCCGCCCGCTCTGGGGCAACGCTTGAGCGTCTTCGCCAAGGTCGTTCGACCTGGCGACGGTTCGGCCTGGATCACGGGGGCGAGCGGCGGGATCGGGGCGGCGACCGCACTCGCGCTCGCCGCGGACGGCTGGACGGTCCACGCGACCGCCCGCCGCGCCGAACAGCTCGAAGACCTCGCCGCCCGCGCCAAGGGCCCCGGCCACATCCTGCCCCTGCCCGCCGACGTGACCGACCCGCGTGCGATGCGCGCGGCCGTCGAGACGATCACCGCCAGGGGGCCCCTCGCCCTCGTCATCCTGAACGCCGGCGTCTACACGCCCATGCGCGCGCAGAACTTCAAGGCCGAGACCGCGCGCTGGATGTTCGACGTGAACCTCTCGGGCGTGGCGAACGGGCTGGAGCCGGTGCTCGAACACATGATCGGCCGCGGCGACGGGCATGTGGCGATCACCGCCTCGGTGGCGGGCTATCGCGGGCTGCCCGATGCCGCCGCCTATTCCGCGACCAAGGCCGGGCTGATCGCCATGGCCGAGGCGCTGGCGATGGACCTGATCGACCTCGGCGTACGGATCAGCGTGATCAACCCCGGCTTCGTCGAGACCGAGGCGACCAGCGTCAACGAATTCGAGATGCCCTTCCTGATGACGCCCGACGAGGCCGCCCAGCGCATCGTCGCGGGCCTGAAGAAGCCCGGCTTCGAGATCGCCTTCCCCCGCCGCTTCGCGCTCCTCCTGCGGCTCGTCGGCGCCCTGCCGAACCGCGCCTATTTCACTGCCATGCGCCGCATGACCGGCTGGGGCGCGAAGTAGCCGCGCGGCTCCGGCACCTTCAGGCGCCCTCCTCGATCCGCCGCCGCAGCGCCGCCTGGGCCGCCGCGTCGATCGGGAAGTTCCACATCAGCCCGATCGCCACCGCCTTCAGCGCGATCGGTACCGCGGCATAGAGCAGGGTCAGGCCGGTCAGCGCGGCCTCGGTATTTGTGCCATCCGTCTGGAACCCGATCAGCCCGAGCAGGATCAGGGCCGCCCCGCCCGCGCCCGCCAGCGCGAACTTCTGGGCGAGCGACCAGAGCGCGAAGAAGGCGCCGGTCCGCTGGGTGCCGCTCGTCGCGGTGTCGAGATCGACGAGGTCGGCCTGCACCGCCGAGGGCAGCGACAGGTCGGCGCCGAGCGCCGCGCCCGACAGGATGCAGACCAGCACGAAGGGCCAGATGTCGCCCTCGCCGAGCAGCATCACGAAGGCGAAGACCGCGGAGGTGTAGATCATCGCGACGCACCACACCCGGTGCTTGGAATAGCGCCTGATCAGCCACGGCCAGAGGGGTGCCGCCAGCACCGCCGCGAGGAAGAACAGGATGAGGAGCGGCCCGCCCAGCTCCGGCGCGCCCAGCCGCTGGCCGACGAAGAACAGGAACAGCCCCGAGGGCAGCGCGTTCGCCGCGCCGTTGATGAAATAGGCCGCGAGCAACCGCAGGAACAGCCGCTCCCTCGCCAGCACCTGCAGGATCGAGCCGATGCTCGCGGTCGAGCGGCTGTAGTCGCGCGGCTCCTCCACCCGGTCGAGGCAGAGCCAGACGGTCACCGGGAGGAGCGCGATGACGAGGAAGGCGACGTTGCTCAGCCCCTCGCCCGAGCTTGCGCCCAGCGAATAGAGCACCGCGGCGAGGATCGTGCCGATCAGGCTGATCGATTCGCGCCAGACCGCCACCCGCCCGCGCTCGACATAGTCGCCGGTGATCTCGGCCGCCCAGGCGTAATAGGGCGTCAGCATCAGCGTCCAGCCGAGGGTGAGCAGGAACAGCCAGAAGGCAAAGCCCGCCACCGTCACCCCCTCGTGCGGCACGAAGAGCATCCAGGTGGCGAGCATCACCACCGGCGCCCCGGCCGCGAGCCAGGGCCGCCGCCGTCCCCAGCGGGTGGTGATGCGGTCCGAGGCGATGCCGACCAGCGGATCGCTGACCGCGTCGAACACCCGCACCAGGATGAAGACCGTGCCGATGGCGGCGAGCGGCAGGCCGTGGCTGCCGGCGTAGAACTCGGCCAGGAACACGTAGACCGGGAAATACATCGCCGCGAGCGGCAGGGCCGGCGCGGCGAATGCCGCCAGCACGCGCCGGGGCAGGCGCGCCCCCTCGGAACCGGCGGGGTCCACGCCTCAGGCCGGGCGCTGCATCGTGACCTGGGTCACGTCGGTCGTGCCGGTGCGGAAGGCCGCGGCGCAGGAGGTCAGGTAGAAGGTCCACATCCGCCGGAACCGCTCGTCGAAGCCCATGGCGGCGATCTCGTCCCATGCGGCGTTGAACTGGCCGTGCCAGCGGCGCAGCGTCTCGGAATAGCTCTGCCCGAACTCCACCGAGTCGGTCAGGGTCAGCCCCGCCCGCGCGATCTCGCCGCGCAGGACGCCGGGGCTCGGCAGCATGCCGCCGGGGAAGATGTATTTCTGGATGAAGTCCACCGTCCGGCGATAGGTCGGGAAGAGCGAATCCTGCACGGTGATGACCTGGATCGTTGCCTGCGCGCCGGGCTTCAGCCGCTCGCGCACCGTCTCGAAATAGACCGGCCAGTATTTCTCGCCCACGGCCTCGAACATCTCGATCGAGGCGATGCCGTCATAATGCCCGCGCTCGTCGCGATAGTCGCGCATCACGATCTCGACCCGGTCGGCAAGGCCCTGGCGGAACATCCGCTCCTTCGCGAAGTCGTGCTGCTCGCGGCTGATGGTCAGGCCGGTGACCTTCGCGCCCCGCTCCTTCGCGGCATATTCGGCGAAGCCGCCCCAGCCGCAGCCGATCTCGAGCAGATGCGCGCCCTCGGTCACGCCGATATGGTCGCAGACCGAGGCGTACTTGCGCCGCTGCGCCTCGGCCAGCGCCTCGGCCGGGCTCTCGAACAAGGCCGAGGAATAGGTCATCGTCTCGTCGAGCCAGCGCGCGTAGAACGCGTTGCCGAGGTCGTAGTGATAGGCGATGTTCTTCTGCGCCCGGCTGCGCGTGTTGCGGTTCAGCCAGTGCAGGAGCCGCTCCGAGGTCCGCACCAGCGCCGCGACCGGATGATTGCGCTTCACCCAGTTCCGGCTGGTCAGCAGCACGTCGAGCAGCGCCTGCAGGTCCGGCGTGTCCCACCAGCCGTCGAGATAGGCCTCGCAGAAGCCGAGCTCGCCCTCGCGCGCGATCCGGGCGAAGAGGTCGCGGTTGCGCACGTGGAGTACGGCGTGGGCCCCCGGCAGCGAGCCCTCGACCCGGAACACCCGGCCGTCGGGCAGCGTGATGTCGATCCGCCCCGCCTCGATCCCCTTCAGCACCTCGAAGGAGGACGCGAACCAGCGCGGCAGGTCGCCCTGCCCCTTCGTCGTCGTGATGACCCGCATCGGGCCCTCGTCCAGTTCCCCAGCCACAGGGACACTATGCAACGTTTCGATCTCGCGAGAAAGGGTCACGCCGCGGCACTCCCCGCCTCGACCGCGCGGGCGGTGCGCACGCCCTTGAGCCACAGGCGCAGCGCCTCCCAGTGGATCGCCGCCATCACCTTCAGCGTCATCAGCGGATGCCCCGCCACCGCGGCCAGCAGCGCGCGGTCCGAAAACTCCCGCGCGGTGCCGGTCAGGGTCGCGATCAGCGTCTCGCCCTCGGGCCCCGCCTGGCGGATGCGCAGCGCCAGCCGCTCGTCCGGCCGGTTCAGGTCGAAGCGGTAGGTCTGGTCCATGCCGATGAAGGGCGAGACGTACATCTCCTTCACCTGCGCCTGGCGATAGGCGCCGCCCTGCTCGGGCCCGGCGGGCTGCACATAGGCGATCTGCTCGCCGAAGGTGTTCTTCACCTCGTAGATCAGCGCGGTCAGCCGGTCCTCGGCATCATGGCAGTAATAGACCGACAGCGGGTTGAAGACATAGCCCCACATCCTTGGAAAGGCGAGCATTTCCACCCGCGCCGGCCGCTCCATCCCCGCCGCGGCCAGCTGCGCATCGACCCATGGCCGCAGGGCCGAGCCGTCCCGCGCCCCGTGGTCGCGGTCGTGGATCGACAGAAGGCCGTTGCGGTTGTGGCGCAGCACGTGCGAGGCCGCGCAGACCGCGTCGATCCGGTCGAGATCGATCAGGAGCGAGAACACCCGATAGCGGAACCGGTGCCGCCGCGGGATCAGCCGCATGTGCATCACATGGCCGAGATAGAGCCGCGCGGCCGGCCGCGTCCGGGCCATGCTCACTCCGCCGCCTCCGCGAGCGAGACCGCCGGAACCTCCGGCAGGGCGCGCGCCCAGGACGGCCGGGCGCCGAGGGCGGCGGCCGCGGCAAGGCCCGAGCGCAGCCCGTCCTCGTGGAACCCGTAGCCGAGCCAGGCGCCTGCGTACCAGACCCCGCCCCGCCCCTGGATCGACGGCATCGCCCGCTGCGCCGCGAAGGCCTCGCCGTCGAGCACCGGATGGGCATAGTCGAACTCGGCATGGACCTGGGCCGGGTCGGGCTCGCGCCCCGGATTGAGGCTGACGAAGAGCGGGAAGCGCGCGTCGATCCCCTGCAGCCGGTTCATCCAGTAGGTCACGGGCGCGGGGCGGTGGAAATCCTCCTCCGGCCCGCCGCTCAGGAAGTTCCAGCTCGACCAGACCTTGCGCCTCCGCGGCATCAGCGCGGGGTCGGAATGCAGCACCGCCCGGTTCATCGAGGTGCGGAAGGCGCCGAGCACCGCGCGCTCCTGCTCGTCCGCATCGCCGAGCAGCGCCCGCGCCTCCGGCCCGTGGCAGGCCAGGATCACCTGGTCGAAGACCGCCTGCGACCCGTCGGCGAAGCTGACCTGCGGCATGCCGCCCGTGCGGACGATCCGCACCGCGGCCTTGCCGGCGACCGCCCGGGATCCGAGCCGCGCGATCAGCCGGTCGACATACTCCCGGCTGCCCCCGTCCACCGTGCGCCAGCGTTGCCGCTCCTCCAGCCCCGACAGGAGGTCGTGGTTGGAAAAGAAGCTCACGAAGCTCTCGGCGGGGAAATCCAGCATCCGCGCCACCGGCGTCGACCAGATCGCGCCGCCCATCGGCAGGATGTAGCAGTCCCGGAACCAGTGCGAATACCGCTCGCGCGCCAGCCATTCGCCGAGGCCGATCCCGCAGAGCGCCCCGGTCTCCAGCGCCGCGCGCGCCTGCCGGTTGAAGCGCAGGATCTCCAGCACGCCCTTCACGAAGCTCGGCCGGAAGAGGTTGCGCGCCTGGGCGAAGACCGTGTGCAGCCCGTCGCCCGCCCATTCCATCTGCCCGTCGCGCAGCGAGAAGCCGAAGGACATGTCCGACCATTTCGTCGGCACGCCCAGATGCTCGAACATCCCGCAGAGGTTGGGGTAGTTCCGCTCGTTGTAGACGATGAAGCCGGTGTCGACCGCGACCTTATCGGCCCCGAAGGCGACGTCGACGGTATGGGCATGCCCGCCGAAGCGCGGCGCCGCCTCGATGAGGCGGACGTCGAACTCCTCGCTCAGCGCAAGGGCGGCTCCCATCCCGGCAATGCCGGAGCCGATGACTGCAATTCTCATATAAGTCCCTGTTCCTTGCCTGTACTTAGTGTTCTTGGGCGGCCGCGCGGGCCTCGGTCGTTCTGCGGGTGTGGTTCTCGTAGGCCGCCAGCGCCGCCTCACGCCCTCGTCTTAGGTCGATCATCGGGCTTGGGTAGGGCTGGCCGGGCCGCAGGCCCCAGCTCCGCGGCACCGCCTCGAAGAAGGCGCGCGCGTCCGGATGCGGGTCCTGCGGCGCCAGTTCCGCCACGAAGCGGCGGCGGTAGGTGCCGTCGGGATCGAACTTCTCGCCCTGGGATTCGGGGTTGAAGATGCGGAAATAGGGTGCTGCATCGGGGCCGGAGCCTGCCGTCCACTGCCAGCCCATCGCGTTCGAGGCCGGGTCCCAGTCGATCAGGCAGTCGGCGAACCAGTCGAGCCCGACCTTCCAGTGGGTCATCAGGTGCTTCGTCAGGTAGCTCGCCACCAGCATGCGCACGCGATTGTGCATGGTGCCGGTCACGTACATCTCGCGCATGCCGGCATCGACCATCGCCTCGCCGGTCATGCCGCGCCGCCAGCGTTCGGCCTCCGGATTGTCGCCGCGCCAGGGAAAGCCGTCCCATTCGGCGCGCCAGTTCGCGGTCTCGATCGTCGGCGTGTGCCAGATCAGATGCCATGCGAACTCGCGCCAAACCACTTCCTTCAGGAAGGTATCCGCCCCCGCCGCGCCCTGCTCCCGCGCCCGCACGCCGCCGTGCCAGACCGTGCGGGGCGAGATCTCGCCATAGGTCAGGTTCTCCGACAGCCGCGAGGTCGCGGGCAGGTCCGGGCGGTTGCGCTCCGCCGCATAGTCCGACACCGGCCCTGCGAGAAAGGCGTCGAGCCGGTCGCGCGCCGCATCCTCGCCCACGCGCGCGAAACGGCCGACCACCTCCGCACCGCGGTTCATCGCCGCGCCGAGCTTCCAGTCTTCGAGCGCATCCGACGCCGGCCAGCGGTCCGGCGCCGGCAGCCGCCCGATCGCGGCCAGCGGCGCGGGCACGTCGCGGGGCTGCACCGCGCGCCAGAACGGGCTGTAGACCTTGAAGAACCCGCCCGCCTGCGTCTGCACCTCCCAGGGCTCGTGCAGCAGGTGCCCGGGATGGCTGACCGCCCCGATCCCGGCGTCCACCAGCCCCGCCTTCACCGCCTTGTCGCGCGCCACAGTCGCGGCGGTATAGAGCCGCGTCCAGTGCACCGCGCCCGCCCCGGTCTCCCCGGCGAGGTCCTTCAGCACGGCGAGGGCCGGCCCCCGGCGCAGGATCAGGTCGCTGCCGATCGCGCGCAGCCGCCGCCGCAGGTCCGCGATCGACAGGCCCAGCCGCCATTTCGGCGCGGCGCCCAGCGCCTCGGTCTCGGGATCGAGCACGAAGACGGCGATCACCGGGCCGCCCGCCGCGCGGGCGGCGGTCAGGCCGGGATGGTCACTCAGGCGCAGGTCGCGGCGGAACCAGAACAGGATCGGTCGGGCGTCACTCATGCAAACTCATACGACGCCGGGACGGTTTTGGTTTCACGCCGCCTGCCGCGCCAGCACGTCGTCGAGCGCGCCGATCAGCCGCGCGACCTCATCGGGATGGGTGTAGTGCACGAAGCTGACCCGCAGCACGCCCCGGTCGGGGTCGATCCCGAGCCCTTCCAGCAGGCGCACCGCGTAGAAATGCCCGCCCCCCGCGGCGATGCCGTGGCGGGCGAGCGCCGCGGCCAGCGGCTCGGCCGGGCGGCCCGCGTCGATCGCCACCGTCGGCACCCGCGCCTCGGCCCGGTCGGGCCCGATCAGCCGCAGGTCGTTGCGCCCGCGCAGCCATTCCATCAGCGGCGCCATCAGCCGCCGCTCCTGCCCGGCCATCAGCGCGCGCACCCGGGCCCCCCGTACGCGGGCATCGGCCTCGGCGCCGAAGTGATGGTCGTGCAGCGCATCGACATAATCCGCCATGCCGGCACAGGCCGCGATCTGCGCATGGTCCGGCCCCGCCGGCACCAGCCGCTTCGTGAGGAACCCTGCGTTGAAGTAATGCCCCTGGTTCGGCAGCCGCTCGGCCAGCGCCCGGCGCACCACCATCAGGCCCTGGTGCGGCCCGAAGGTCTTGTAGCTGGAGAAGAGGTAGATGTCGGTCCCCATCGCGCCGACGTCCGGAAAGCCGTGCGGCGCGCCCGCCACCCCGTCGACGCAGGTCAGCGCGCCCGCGTCATGGGCCATCGCCACGATCTCGGCCACCGGGTTCACCTCGCCCACGATGTTCGAGCAATGCGGGAAGCAGACGAGCTTCACCCGCCCGTCGAGCAGGCGCGCAAGGCCCGCGGGGTCGAGATGCCCGGTCGCGGGATCGACCCGCCATTCGCGGATCTCGAACCCCGCCTCGCCCAGCCGCCGCCAGACCCCGGAATTCGCCTCGTGGTCCTGGTTCGTCACCACGATCGCGTCGCCCGGCGCCAGCATCGCCCGGAACGCCTGCGCCAGCACATAGGTGCTCTGGCTGGTCGAGGGGCCGAAATGCAGCTCCTCCGCCTCCACCCCCAGCAACGCCGCCATCCGCGCCCGCGCCTCGTCCATCTCCTCGCCCCCGGCGCGGCTCGGCTCGGCGGCGCCATAGGGCTGCATCTTGCGCGTGCGGTAGAACCGCTCCAGCCGCCCGATCACCGCCCCGCAGGCATAGGAGCCGCCGGCGTTCTCGAAATGCGCGATCCCCGCGAGCGAGGGCTCGGCGAAGGCCGGAAACTGCGCGCGGACGAAGTCGATGTCGAATTCAGGCATGATCCCACGTTGGCCTTGTAAACGAAAGCCCCGCGCAGGGCACGGGGCAGAGGTACCTTGGCCGAACACCCACCCTCGCGCAAGGCCCGGCGGTCAGTCGGGCAGGACGAACGGCAGGTCGGTGTCGCCGGTGGTCTCGCCCGCGGCGGTCAGCATGGCGTGGACCTGCCCGCGGTGGTGGGTCTGGTGGTTGAAGAGCTGCATCACGCAGAGCGCCTTCGACTTCGTCATCTCGCGCCCGACCGACCCGCTCCACCAGGTGAGCTCGCCGGTCAGCTCCTCCGGCGTCACCCGCGCGGCCCAGGCGCTGATCGCCGCGTCCTCCTCGATCCGCAGCGCGCTGAGCAGCGCGAAATCCGTGACCCACAGCCCGCTTTCGCGCAGCGGCACGTCCGGCGCCACCCCGACCCCGAAGCGCGCCATCCAGAGCCGGTCCGCCCAGAGCAGGTGGCTGAGCGTCGCCTGGATCGAATCCCAGAACGCGCCGCGCTCGGCCCGCCGCTCGACCGGGGTCAGCCGCCCGGCGGCGGCATGGACACGGCGGTTCATCTCGGCGTTGTAGGCCGCCATGGTCCGCACGTAGTCCGGCGTGATCACCCCGCCCCTCCCCCGCGGCTCATTCGAAGACGCCCTCCTCGAACACCCCTTCGGCAAAGACCCGGTCGCCCTCCGCCGGCCGCGGCATCGGCCGGGTCTCGGCCCCGGCCAGCCCGGGCGCGACCAGCGCGGCAGGCACCAGCGCCAGCGTCTGCCGCCGCGTCCAGCCCTCCGGCGCCTCGTCCGGCTCCCGCGGCGGCTCAGGCGTCGACATCGACCACGACCCGCCCGCGCACCTGCCCCTTCAGGATCGCCGCGCCGAGCTCCGGCAGGTCGCCCAGCCCCGCCGGCACCACCATCGCCTCCAGCCTGTCCATCGGCAGATCGCGCGCGATCCGCTCCCAGGCCCGTACCCGGTTCGCATAGGGCTGCAGCACGCTGTCGATGCCGAGCAGGTTCACCCCGCGCAACAGATGCGGGATGATGCTGAGCGGCACGTCGAGCCCGCCGGCATTGCCCACCGCCGCGACCGAGCAACGGTACTTCAGCTGCTTCAGCACCCGCGACAGCATCGCGCCGCCGACCGCGTCGACACAGCCCGCCCAGGTCTCCGATTCCATCGGCTTCGCGATCGCCTCGGCCAGATCGGCCCGCGGCGCGATCCGGGTCGCCCCCAGCCCGCGCAGGTACTCCTCCTGCTCCGGCCGCCCGGTCACCGCCGCGACCTCGTGGCCGAGCTGCGCGAGGATCGCCACCGCCACCGAGCCGACGCCGCCCGCCGCCCCCGTCACCAGCACCGGCCCGTGGCCCGGCTCCAGCCCGTGGTCCTCGAGCGCCATCACCGCCAGCATCGCCGTCAGCCCCGCGGTGCCGATCGCCATGCACTGCCGCCCGGTCAGGTCCTTCGGCCGCGGCACCAGCCAGTCCGCCCTGACCCGCGCCTTCTGGGCATAGCCGCCCCAGTGCGCCTCGCCGACCCGCCAGCCGGTCAGCACCACCTCGTCGCCGGGCGCATAGCGCGGATCCTCCGAAGCCTCGACCGTGCCGAAGAAATCCACGCCCGGAACGTGCGGATACTTGCGGACCAACCCCGCCCCCGGCCCGATGCAGAGCCCGTCCTTGTAGTTCAGCGTAGAATACTTCACCCGCACGGTGACATCGGCCGCGGGCAGGAGCGCCTCGTCGATCTCCTGCACCGCCGCATGGGTCCGGCCGGCCTCGTCCTTCTCCACCATCAATGCCCGCATCGTCCCGCACTCCATTCCCTGCACACGCTCCCCGGCGCGCCCGTTTCCCCCGCAGGGTCCGACGCGCGGGATGCCATGTCAAACCGGAAATCGCCCCGGGCCGCTCTCGTCACATTCAATTCTTGAAATGTAATACAGGGTGACGTATATGGGGGACAACCAGACGCCGGACCATCAGAGGAGCGCCGCCATGAAACCCGAAGTGAAGGCCTTCTTCGACGAGGCCACCTATACCGTCTCCTTCGTCGTGAAGGACCCCGAATCGAACAAGTGCGCCATCGTCGACAGCGTGCTCGACTTCGACTATTCCTCCGGCCGCACCGACACGAAATCCGCCGACGCGATCATCGCCTACGTGCAGGAGCACGGCCTCGAGCCGGTCTGGCTGCTCGAGACCCATGTCCATGCCGACCATCTCTCCGCCGCGCCCTACATCCAGGAGCGCGTGGGCGGCAAGATCGGCATCGGCGAGAAGATCACCGTCGTGCAGGAGACCTTCGGCAAGATCTTCAACGAGGGCACCCGCTTCCAGCGCGACGGCTCGCAGTTCGACAAGCTGTTCGTCGAAGGCGACACCTTCGAGATCGGCGCGCTCAAGGGCCGCGTGCTGCACACGCCGGGCCACACGCCCGCCTGCCTCACCTACGTGATCGAGGATGCGGCCTTCGTCGGCGACACGCTCTTCATGCCCGACTTCGGCACGGCGCGCGCCGACTTCCCCGGCGGCTCGGCCGAGACGCTCTACGCCTCGATCCAGAAGATCCTCGCGCTGCCCGACGAGACCCGGATCTTCGTCGGCCACGACTACAAGGCGCCGGGCCGCGACGTCTATGCCTGGGAGACCACGGTGAAGGAGCAGAAGGAGCTGAACGTCCACGTGGGCGGCGGCGCCACGGCCGAGGACTTCGTCAAGATGCGCACCGAGCGCGACAAGACGCTGGCCATGCCGAAGCTCATCATCCCCTCGATCCAGGTCAACATGCGCGCGGGCCAGATGCCCGAGCCGGACGAGAGCGGCAAGCGCTTCCTGAAAATCCCCGTTAACGAGCTTTGATCATGTGGCAGACTGACTGGACCTTCGGACTGATCGGGGGGCTGATGATCGGCCTCGCCGCGGTCATCTTCCTCGCCTTCAACGGGCGCATCATGGGCGCGAGCGGCCTGATCGGCGGCCTCGTCGACGGCTCCGGCCGCTCGAACTGGGGTGAACGCGCCGCCTTCGTCGCGGCGCTGATCGGCGTGCCCGCGGTCGTCGCCCTGATCTGGGGCGCGCCGCAGACCAACGCCACCGGCAACATCGCGGTGCTGGTGGCCGGCGGCCTCCTCGTCGGCATCGGCACCCGCATCGGCAACGGCTGCACCTCGGGCCATGGCGTCTGCGGCATGTCGCGGCTGTCGATGCGCTCGATCGTGGCGACGCTCTTCTACCTCTTCGCCGGCGGCGCGACCATGCTCGTCGCCCGGCACATCCTGGGGATCATCTGACATGCGGACCCTCTTCGCTGCCCTCTCGGGCGCGCTCTTCGGCCTCGGCCTGATGGTCTCGGGCATGACCGACACCACCAAGGTGCAGGGCTGGCTCGACCTCTTCGGCGACTGGGACCCCACGCTCGCCTTCGTGCTCGGCGGCGCGATCCTGCCCATGGCGATCGCCTGGGCGGTGCTCGGCCGGCGCAAGGCCTCGTTCCTCGGCGCGCCGATGCCCGCCGCGCCCTCGACCAAGATCGACCGCCCGCTCGCCTGGGGCGCCGTGCTCTTCGGCATGGGCTGGGCGCTCGTCGGCCTCTGCCCGGGACCGGCGATGGCCTCTCTCTCCTACGGCGGGATCTCGGGGGTCGTGTTCTTCGTCTCGATGGTCGTCGGCATGCTGCTGGCCAAGCCCATCCAGACCCGCGTCCCCGGCCTCCAGGCGGCCTGACCGCTTCCCCCTGCACGCCGCCGCGCCCCCCGGCGCGGCGGCGTCGCTTTGTCGCACCCCGTTGACCTCCCCGCCGCGCGCGGTATGCCCCGCGCAAACCATCGGGAAGGCAGGACCGACATGACGCGGCTCAATACCGCGGCGCCACCTTGGGCGCTCGCACTTCTCTTCATCGCCAGCTTCGCCATCACCGCGCCCACCGCGGCGCAGGTCATGCCGCCCGTCGCGCCGGCCGAGACCGAACCCGCGGCCCCCGCCGCCGACGCGGTCGAAGAACCGGCCGAGACCGCCCCGCAGCCCGCCCCCGCGCTGACCGATCCCACGATCGCCGCGGACGAGCTGACCCTCCTCCTGATCCCGCTGACCGTCGACGAGCTCGCCGCCCTCGCCGGGGAATGGCTCGCCATCGTCCAGGCCAAGACGCAGGAGCTGGTGGAGCAGCAGATCCGCATCAACCGCACTCCCGCGGAATCGGTGGAACAGGCTGCGCGCGACCAGCTCACCGCCCTGACCGAGGAGCGGCGCGCCCTCTTCGACCGCTATTCCCGCGTCGTCGACGCCTGGGAGCTGAAGGGCGGCGACCCGGCCGCCATCGCCACCTTCCGCACCTACCGCAGCTCGATCATCGTCGAGGAGACGCGCAACACCGACTGGCGCACACTCGTCGCCCAGGCCCTCGCCTGGACGACTGCGCGCGACGGCGGCGTGCAGGTCGCGCTGAACGTCGGCGTGGTGATCGCCTCCTTCCTCGGACTGCTGGTCGTCGCCAGCATCGTGCGTCGGATCGTGCGCCGCTCGATCGGGCACGTGCCGAACATCTCGCGGCTCCTGCAGACCTTCGTCGCGGCGGCCGCCTACTGGCTGACCATCGCGGTCGGGCTGATGATCGTGCTCGCCGGGCTCGGGGTGAACATCACGCCGCTCTTCGCACTGGTCGGCGGTGCCTCCTTCATCATCGCCTTCGCCATGCAGAACACGCTCGGCAACCTCGCGGCGGGGCTGATGATCATGATCAACCGGCCCTTCGACGAGGGCGACCACGTGGACATCGGCGGGGTCAGCGGCACGGTGAAGGACGTCTCGATCATGTCGACGACCGTGGTGAAGCCCGACAACCAGATCGTCGTCGTCCCGAACTCCTCGGTCTGGGGCAACGTGATCACCAATGCCACCGTGAGCGAGACCCGCCGCGTGGACCTCGAATTCGCGGTGCCGAACACCACGCCGATCCCCCGGGCGCAGGCCGCGCTCGAAGCCGTGGTGCGCGCCCATCCGCTCGTGCTGCAGGAGCCCGAGCCGATCATCCGGGTCAACGCGCTGACCGACGGGGCGGTGAAGTTCGTCGTCCGGCCCTGGACGCGGCGGGACGACTACTGGACAGTCTACTGGGACCTCACGCGCGAGGTGAAGGACGCGATCGACCGCGCTGCCGCCCACGAGCCGGAGGCCCCGAACCCCGAGCCGGAGGGGCCGGCGCCCGAACCGGGACCCGCCCGCCTCGCCGGCGCCCGCATGGCCGCAACCTGACCGTGCCCCGGCCGCGGCCCGGATCAGTGCGCCATCAGCACCGGGACCTTGGCGTCCTTGACCATGTCGGTGGTCGTGCCGCCGAAGATGCGCTGGCGCAGGCGCGAATGGCCGAAGCCGCCCATCACCACCAGATCCGCCGACAGGTCCTGCGCCGCCCGGTTCAGGATCGCCGAGACCTCCTGACCCTCCTTCGGCAGCCGGTGCACCGTCAGCTTGATGCCGTGCCGCGCCAGATAGGTTGCGAGGTCCATGCCCGGCTCCGGCCCGTGACCCTCGAAGGTCGGCACCGGGTCGATCAGCACCGCGTCCACCGCCTCGGCCTGCTGCATCAGTCCCACCGCGTCCAGCACCGCCTTCGACGCCTCCACGCTCGCGTCCCAGGCGATCATCACCCGCTTCGGCTTCGGAAAGTTGGTCTGCCCCTTCGGCAACAGCACCACCGGCCGTCCCGATTCGAAGAGCGCCCCGTTCATCACCCAGGTCTGCAGCAGGTCGAAGCCCTCCACCTGCGGGGTCAGCAGCGTCACGTCGGCATAGCGCGCCGCGCGCGCGGCCAGCGTCGCCACCGTGCCCCGGTCGATGTACTGCGACTCCACGCTCGCCGAGATGCCCGACCCCGCCAGCTTCGCCTTCACCTGGTCGGCGCGCGCCTGGGCCTCGGCCTGGCCCTCGCGGATCTCCCCTGCCCAGATGTCGTTCGACACCACGCCATAGGGCGAGGCCGGCGGCGGCGGCGCGATCCCGAGCACCAGCACGTTCAGATGTGCCCCGAGCGCGTCGCAGATGCCGATCGCCCGATCCAGCTCCGCGTCGTCCTGCCCGGCGCCCATGGCCAGCAGAACCGTCCGAAATGCCATCGCCCCCTCCTTTCGGGATTTTCCTTCTCTCAGCTAAAGCGGTACAACTCCCTCAAGCCTTGCGCCAGATCAAACACCGCGCGAAGGCCGGCAGAAACCGGAGAGAACCCAATGGCCTTCGAGGAATTCCGCGTTCAGATCGCGATGCTGATGGACGAGATCGCAGCCCGCCCCGAGGATGCCCACCAGCTGCAGGAAACCCTGCGCGAGAAGCTCGCCGAGATGCAGGCGCTCGGCCTGCCGCTGCCCGACGATCTGGTGGAACTCGAACGCGCGCTCGAACAGGAACTCGAGCCGCCCGTCCATCACCGCGCGCCGAAACGGCCCTGACTCAGGCCGGCCAGGGCCCTTCCGGCAGGCCGGTCTCGTCCGCCTCCACCCGCCGCGGATCCGCGAGCGCCACCGCCCGCCACGCGCGGAACGCCGGATGCGCCAGATGCGCCGCGGTGTAGTCTCGCGCCCGCGGCCCCACCGGCAGCCCGTAGGCCGCGATCCGCGCCGCCACCGGCGCGAAGAAAGCATCGGCGAGCGTGTAGTCCCCGAAGAGCCACGGGCCGCCCGGCGCCATGTCCCAAAGCGTCTCGATCCGCGCGAGGTCCTTCCGCACCGCCTCCGACGGCACCAGCCCCAGGAACGTCGCGCGCAGGTTCATCGGGCACTCGGCCCGCAGCGCCGCAAAGCCCGAATGCATTTCCGCCGCCATCGCCCGCGCCTGCATCCTTGCCTGCGGATCGCGCGGCCAGAAGGCGATCTCGGGATGCCGCTCCACCAGCGTCTCGGCGATCGCCAGCGTGTCCCACATGACGCCCACCCCCTCGATCCGCAGCGCCGGCACCGTGCGCGCCGGCGCGAACTCCGCGAGGTCCTGCAGGAACTCCGGATGGTCGAGCCGCGCCTCGACCACCTCCACCTCCAGCCCGAAGGCCGCGAAGGCGAGCCAGCCGCGCAGCGACCAGCTCGAATAGGTCCTCTCCCCGATCGCCAGCCTGTAGGTCATGCACAGGTCCTCCCGTCCCCGAGCCTGCCCCGGCACGGCCCCCGCTGCAAACGCCATCCGGTGATGCCCGCCATCACCGCCCGGAATGCCCCGGGTCCGACGCCACGCGATGCGGCGCCGTCAGCTCCCCCAGCCGCCACTTCTGCCGCCCCTCCGCATCGAAATTGCCCGGGTCGAGCCAGGCCTCATGCGCCGCCGCGATCCCCGGCCAGTCCCGGTCGGTCATCGCGAACCACGCCGTGTCGCGGTTCCGTCCCTTGATCACCATGTGCTGCCGGAACACGCCCTCGAAGGAAAACCCCAGCCGCTCCGCCGCCCACCGGCTCGGCCGGTTCAGCGCGTCGCATTTCCACTCGTAGCGGCGATAGCCCGCGCCGAAGGCCCAAGCCGCCATCAGCGTCATCGCCTCGGTCGCCGCCCGCGTCCGCTGCAGCCGCGGCGCCCAGGCGATGCCGCCCACCTCGATCACCCCATGCTCCGGCGTGATCCGCATGAAGGACGCCACCCCGCCGGGCTGCCCGCTCTCCCGGTCGATCACCGCATGGAAGACCGGGTCCGCCGCCCCCGCCACCCCCGCGACCCAGCCCGCGTAGTCCGCTTCCCCGGCGAAGGGTCCCCAGGGCATGTAGTCCCAGACCCGCCCCTCCCCGTCCTCGGCGAAGCCCTCCCACAGCCCCGCCGCATGCCCTGGCGCGAGCCGCTCCAGCCGCGCGTACCGCCCCTCCAGCACCATCGGCCCCGGCCGCGGCGGCGGCGCCCAGTCCCCGACCGGCCATCCCGTCTCGCCCATGCCGTCCCCCCTCATCCGAAGCTGAAGCCCGCGGGATAGTCGTGCAGCCCGTCGAAATCCGCCTTGCCGAGCGGCACCCCTGCCTGTTTCAGCGCCAGATGCGCCATCGCCTGGTGGAAATGCAGGTTCGGCAGGCCGAAGCGGAACACGAAATCCTCCCCCGACAGCTCCAGATCGGCAAAGCCCGCCTGGAACCGCACGACGCGCCCCTCCGCCCCGGCGAACTCGCCCGGGTCGAGTGCCGCGAGCAGCGCCTTCGCCCCGGCGATTCGCGCGCGCAGGCCCGCCGCATCGATCCGGTCGCGCAGCTCCGGCGCGCGCCGGCCGGCCAGCGGATAAGCGATGCGCAGGGTGAACTGCACCGCGGTGGCGATCTGCTGGCCCGCGGGAAACATCCGCTCCGCCGGCCGCTGCATCAGCCCCGCCTCGAGCCCCTCGCCCAGCACCGCCTCCGCCCGGTCGAGCATGGCCGCCAGCCGGTCGAGCAGGTCCACGAACACCGGCACCGTCGCCCGCCAGAGCACCGGTCCCGCCGCCTTCCCCCCCTCCGCCATCCCGCGCCTCCCTGCCGTCACCCGCGGAGCAAACTCCCCCGCGCGGCCGTTGGCAAGCGGCGGCTTCGGTTTCCGCGCGGTCGGGACGTTCGGGGAAGGCGCACATGCCTGCCGGCCGCCGCGTTAACCTTGAAATATCACCGTCCGGCCATCCCAAGGGTGGACATTCGCGTCTGTTCGCGCAATGTTCCAGTTGAGATACACACCCTCTTGCCGCTTTATGTTGGGCATGGAAAGAACCGCTGCACAAGATTTGTCCGAGTCGCTCCGGGACCGCCGCTTCGGAACGGTCCTGGCCGATCCGCCTTGGCGGTTCACCAACCGCACAGGCAAGGTCGCTCCCGAGCACAAGCGCCTCTCGCGCTATCCGACGCTCACGACCGAGGAAATCTGCGACCTCCCAGTCGCTGACCACCTGCTCGATCGCGCGCATTGCTACCTCTGGGTGCCGAACGCGCTGCTCCCCGAAGGTCTGCAGGTTCTGTCCGCGTGGGGCTTCGAGTACAAGTCGAACATCGTCTGGCACAAGGTGCGCAAGGACGGCGGTTCCGATGGCCGGGGCGTGGGCTTCTACTTCCGCAACGTCACCGAGATCCTGCTCTTCGGGATCCGCGGCAAGAACGCCCGGACCCTCGCGGCCGGCCGCCGTCAGGTCAACCTGTTCGGCACCCGCAAGCGCGAGCATTCCCGCAAGCCGGACGAGCAGTACGGGATCATCGAGGCCTGCAGCTGGGGCCCCTATCTAGAACTGTTCGGCCGCGGCGTAAGGAAGGGCTGGACCGTTTGGGGCAATCAGGCGGACCCTGATTGGCGACCTGACTGGGACACCTACTCCTACAACTCAACGGTTGCGGCGGAGTAGGTTTGACTAGGGAGGTCAAGGATGCCGTCTTTGACGATCCGGCTTGGGCGAAGGATATCTTCGACGCGGACCTTCTAGCGCGATATTCGGTCCACAGCTATCGCAGTGCCGCCGCGGTTCTGCGCCAACGCGCCCCTCGCGAGCTTGAAGCAATCCTCACCGTGCTTCGCGCCTTTACCATCTCGACGACCGAAATACGGTCGCCCGGCGGCAACCGCATGACGGCCACAGAGCGTTTCGCTCGCCTCGCCAAGGAAGCGGGCTTTCATCAGGAAGTGCGCATCGAGGCAGACCTTCACGTGCGCCTGCGGGCGGGCAAGGGTCAATCACCTCCGGAAATCGATCAAATCCTGCGCCGGGACTATATCCACAATCACATGGTGGACTTCTGGCGAGGGCGAGTAGCCTTTGACTATGAATGGAACAGCAAGGATCAGACCTACGACCGAGACCTATATGCCTTCAGGAGCTTCTTTGAAGCGGGCGTCATAGATGTCGGCCGTCATAGATGTCGGCGTGATCGTCACGCGAGAGCTGCCAAACAGCTTTTTCAAGCAACTCGGCTTCTGCCTCGACCGCAATGGCAACGAAACCAGCGAAACGGTCGCCGCCAAATTCGGAGCCAGCACCACCGGCACCCACAAGCTCATCAGTCGAATTGGCGCAGGTAGGAGCGGCGGCTGTCCGGTCCTCGCCATCGGCATTCTGCCTAAGAACATTACACAGGATTAGTGGATCCGAAAGCTTTCCGCCGCACCACCGGCACCCTGCTCGCCCTCGACCCGCCCTATCCGGAGGGCCACCCCCTCGCCGACCGCCCCGACTGACCGCGCCGCCCGTGCCCCTCGCGCCACAGTGTTGCCGCACGGCACGGGACCGAAATAGCACCCAAATAGCACCCAAATATCACCTGCGGATTCCGGCCCCCCCGGAGCCCGGTGTGGCTTCTCAGTCACGCGGGATCAGGCGCAGGCCGAGTTCGCGGAGCTGCTCGTTGGTGGGGGCCGAGGGCGCGCCCATCATCAGGTCCTCGGCGCGCTGGTTCATCGGGAACATGATGACTTCCCTGATGTTTTCGGCACCGGCCAGCAGCATGACGATCCGGTCGACCCCCGGCGCGATGCCCGCATGCGGCGGCGCGCCGTAGCGGAAGGCCGACAGCATGCCGCCGAAGTGCTCGTCCACGTAAGCCCTTGGATGGCCTACGATTTCGAAGGCCTTGTAGAGGATCTCCGGCCGGTGGTTCCGCACCGCGCCCGAGCTGAGCTCCACCCCGTTGCAGACGATATCGTACTGATATCCCAGCACTTCCAGCGGGTCCTGCGTCTCCAGCGCCTCGAGCCCCCCCTGCGGCATCGAGAACGGGTTGTGACTGAAGTCGAGCACCCCCGTCTCCTCGTCCCGCTCGTACATCGGGAAGTCGACGATCCAGGCAAAGTCGAACCGGTCCTCCACCGTCAGCCCAAGTTCCCGCCCGATGACGTTGCGCGCCTTGCCGGCAACCGCCTGGAAAGTCGAGGGTTTTCCGCCCAGGAAGAAGGCCGCGTCGCCTTCACCCAATCCTAACTGGGTCCGGATAGCCTCGGTGCGCTCGGCCCCCAGCGCCTTGGCGATCGGCCCGGCGGCCTCCATGCCCTCACGCCAGAAGATATATCCCATCCCCGGCAGCCCCTCGCCCTGGGCATAGGCGTTCATCCGGTCGCAGAACGCCCGGCTGCCGCCACCCGGCGCGGGGATCGCACGGACCTCGTTGCCTTCGGTTTCAAGGAGTTTCGCGAAGATCTTGAAGTCCGATCCGCGGAAATGCTCGCTGACCACCTGCATCCTGATCGGGTTGCGCAGATCGGGCTTGTCGGAGCCGTACCACAGCATTGCATCCGCGTAGGCGATGCGCGGGAACTCCGGCGTCACCGGCCGGCCGCCGCCGAATTCCTCGAAGATGCCGCGCATGACCGGCTCGATCGCAGCAAAAACATCGTCTTGCGTGGCAAAGCTCATCTCGACGTCGAGCTGATAGAACTCCCCGGGCGAGCGGTCCGCCCGCGGGTCCTCGTCGCGGAAGCAGGGCGCGATCTGGAAGTACCGGTCGAAGCCCGCCACCATGATCAGCTGCTTGAACTGCTGCGGCGCCTGGGGCAGCGCATAGAACTTGCCCGGATGAAGCCTTGAAGGCACGAGGAAATCCCGCGCGCCCTCGGGGCTCGACGCGGTCAGGATCGGCGTCTGGAACTCGGTGAAGCCCTGATCGGTCATCCGCCGCCGGAGGCTCGCGATCACGTGGCTGCGCAGCATGATCGTCCGGTGCAGCGCCTCGCGCCGCAGGTCTAGGAAACGGTACCTGAGCCTTGTTTCCTCGGGATATTCCTGGTCGCCGAAGACCTGGAGAGGCAGCTCCTCCGCCGCGGACAGAACCTCGATCGCGCGGATGAAGACCTCGATCTCGCCGGTCGGGATCTTGGGGTTCACCAGCGCCGCGTCGCGCGCCTTCACCACCCCGTCGATCCGGATCACCCATTCCGCGCGCACCTTCTCGACCGCGGCGAAGGCCGGGCTGTCGCTGTCGGCCAGCACCTGGGTGATGCCGTAATGGTCGCGCAGGTCGATGAAGAGCACGCCGCCGTGGTCGCGCACCCGATGCACCCAGCCCGAAAGGCGCACCTCCTGCCCGACATGGCTCAGGTTCAGTTCGGCACAGGTATGGCTGCGGTAGGGATGCATCGGATATCCTCGGAAGTCGGGGCGTGCCCCGCGCAAAGCGGTGCCGACTTATACTGGAGGCCCCTGTCCGCGCAAGGGCGACCGCCCTCCGGGGGGCAGAAGTCGCGCCGGGCAACGGGAACATCGGCCAGCAGGTGCCGGCCCGGGGCGGGTTGGAACACATTCACTTTTCTATATATAATAGAGAGAAACCCATCGGGAGATGACCATGTTCCCCAGACTTGCCGTCCCGGCCAGCATCCTCGCGGCAGCACTCGTCGTCGCCATCGGCGCCTCTCCGGCACTCGCCCAGGGTCCCGGCCCGCGGACCGGCAACCTCGAGACTTACCGCTGGCAGTTCGAGGAGCAGCATCGTGTCCGGACCGCGGCACCTTTCGATGTCCCCCAGGGCCTGCGCCTGAACGAGCGCCGCGCCGTGCATGCCGGTGCTTTCGGACCGCGGTTCGGGGCGGGCGCCGGCCGCAACCGCTGAACTCCTGCGGGTCAGGCGTGCATCCCACTGCACCGGAATGCACGCAGGCGCCTATTCCGGCCCGACCCCGCAACAGCTGCCGCCACACGAGGGGCGGCGGCTATTCGAAAAGCGATCCGCGGATGTCCTCGCCGGTCATCCGTTGGTACATGTGCTGGTTCCAGTAGGGTGTCCAGCAGACCAGCGCCTTGCCGGTGCCGCGATAGACCCTGAGCCGCCGCTGGCCGGAGATGAAGCTGCGCAGGAAGGTCGTCGGCCGCTTCGACTGGAAGCCGAGCCCCTCGGTCCGGCCCAGCACCAGCCGCCCCTGCACGCGCAGTTCGGTGTCGCGTACGTCCACGACCTCCACCGGCCCCGGCGCGTTGATCGCCACCCGCCCCGCGCCCCCAACCGTAGTCTTCCAGACGAATACGCCGTCGCCGGCCCAGAGGCTCGGAAAGATCCGCTCGCGGTGGAGGCCCAGTTCCACCCCGCCTTCGGACGCCCAGTAGACCCCGGGCTCGAGAATCCACCGCTCGCCCTCGACAGCAAAGACATGGTACCCGCCGAGCGAGGGCTGCAGCAGGATCGAGCCGGTGCCGGTGTAGTATGGCCGGATCCGCGCCTCGTTGGTGAAGAGCGAGCGGAAGACGTCGCCGACGCGCGGCAGCCGCGGGGTCATGACGATCTCGCCGCGCAGGTTCGACAGGGCCCCGCGCCTGGCGCGCACGGTCTCGTCGCGCAGGTCGATCCGGACCTGCCGCATGCCCTCGACCTCGCGCACGGTGAACTCAGCCATGCCCGCCCCTCATTGCAGCGGCTCGTCCCAGACCATCTGGCGGGTCCACAGATCCTCGAACGGCGTCGGCGGCAGGCCGGCCTCCCCCTTGAGCGGGTCGTCCAGCACCACGATCACGAAGAGCACCACGCCGAGGAAGAAGGCGCTGATCGTGCCGAGGATCAGATGCGCCACCAGCCGGATGCGGAACAGGATCAGGATCAGCAGGTTGATCGCCGCCCCGACCAGCACCGCATACCACAGGACCACCGGGATGCGGGTGATCACTCCGTTCAGCCGCAGCTGCCGCGCCGCGCCGAAATCCTGGAAGGCGCGGAAGGTCTCGCGGTGCACGATTTCCTGCGAGACGGACGCCGGCTCGAACCCGGCGAGTCGCTGGCGCATGGCGTTCGTCCGGTGGCTGCCGCCGTCGAGGATCTCGCCCTTCCGGTGCGCCGGCCAGTCCTTGTACACGGTGAAGAGCACGTAGTCCCGCAGCATGCCCTTCATCTCGGACCTGAGCGGCTCGGGGTAGCTGTCCATCGCCGAATAGAGCGAGCCGACCGCCGCGGCCTCGGTCAGGATCGCCTGCTCCACCCGCTCCTTGTTCTGATAGGCCGCGACTGTCAGGAGGCCGATGAGCAGGGCGTAGAACAGGCTGAAGCTCTGCGTGCCGTAGCCGATGGTCTCGTTGATCTGCGGATCGCCCCGGCCGATGAAGAGCCGCAGGATCGGCTTGAGCACGAAGACGCCGATCGAGACCGCGGCCACCGCGACGAGCGCGATGAAGAGCGCGAGATCGTCCTGCGGGATCTGCTTCAGGAACTCCGGCATGCACCCTTTCGCGCGGCCGTGACCCGACGCGCGCTCCCCCTGTCGTCCGACAGGCTTAGAACGGCGCCGCGCACAGGCAAACCGAAAAATCGCTTGGCCTCGCGCCGAGCCGCCCTAATCCTGTCTTTCGACACCTTCGTTCGGGAATCGCCAGATGCGCGCCCTGATCCTCGCCTGCCTGCTCGTCGCCGCGGCCCTGCCGGCCCGGGCACTGACCTTTCTGTCGGTGGGCACCGGCGACCTCGACGGCGGCTATTACGCGGTGGCCTCGGCCATCTGCGAACGCGTGAACCGCGCCGAGCGCGGCCGGCTGCGCTGCTCGCCCGAGAGCACGTCGGGCTCGCTCTACAACCTCGCGGCGCTCCGCACGGGCCAGATCGACATCGCGATCGTCCAGTCGGACTGGCAGCGCCATGCCTACGAGGGGACTTCGATCTTCGCGGGCGCCGGCCCGATGCCGGCGCTGCGCAGCGTGATGGCGCTCCATGCCGAGCCGGTCACCCTGCTCGCCCGCCGATCCGCGGGCATCACGAGCTTCGGCGACCTCGCCGGCAAGCGGGTCGACATCGGCCATCCCTCGTCGGGACGACAGGCGAGCATGCGCCGCATAATGGAGAGCTTCGGCCTGACCACCGACGACTTCGCCGCCTATGCGGAACTGCCCGCGGGCAGCGCGATCGCCGAGCTCTGCAGCGGACGGATCGACGCGACCGTCCTGATCATCGGGCATCCGAACGCCGGCGTCGCGCGCGCGCTTGCGGACTGTGACGTGGTGCTTCTGCCGCTGACCGGACCCGAGATCGACGCCTTCGTGGCGGAGAACGACGACTACCGCCGTTTCCGCATCCCGCTGGTGACCTATCCCATGCTCTCGTCGGACGTCGAGACGATCGCGGTGACCGCCACCGTGGTCACGCTCGCCCCCGCCGATCCCGCCGCGATCGGCATCCTCGTCACCGAGACGCTGTCGGCGCTCGGCCAGCTGCAGGAGGACGCGCCGTTGCTCCTCGGCCTGACGCCCGAGGCCATGCGGCAATCGGGCCTGACCGCCCCTCTGCACCCGGCGGCCGCGCAGGCCTTCGAGGCGTGGGACGCCGCGCAATAGCCGACGGATCCCCTGCCCGTCAGGGATGGCCGATGAAGGGTTTCAGCCGCAGGTACCGGCCGGTCTCGATCTCGTCGAGCACGAAGGCCGCCACCTCGTCGCGGGTGATGCTGCTCAGGACCAGATCCGGCGGGATGTCCGTGTGGACCTCGATCGGCGTCCCCGGCGCGTGGAGCCGGAAGGGCGCGGGCCGGACGATGGTCCAGTCGAGCCCCGATGCCTCGATCAGCTTCTCCTGGCGTTCCTTGTCGGCATAGCGGGCCCGGGTGAAGAGCGGAAAGATGAAACGGTCGTAGAAAAGCCCGCCGTGCCCGCGCGTCTCGCCCGCGCCGACCCCGGTGATCGCGACGAGGCGCCGGACCCCGCCCCCCCGCATCGCCGCGATGAGCGCCGCCGTGGTCTCGGAAAAGAGCGTCGTCGGGCCGGTCCGGTCGATGCCGAGCGCGAAGACCACGACCCGGGCGCCGCGCACGAACCGGCCGAGCGCCTCCGCATCGGTCGGCTCGAAGACCGCGATCTCGACCCGCCCGCCGCGCGGATCGATCCGGTCGGCGGCGCGGCTCTGCCCGCGGACCCGCCAGCCGGCCGCGAGCGCGCGGTCGGCCAGACGGTGCCCGACCCCGCCGCTCGCGCCCAGAATCGCCACGAGACCCTTCGACCCGTCCATCGCCACCCGCCCCGAACCTGCAATCGTCGAAGTCTCACCCGCCCCGGCCCCCGCCACCTTGCGCCAGATCAAGCTTGACCGGCCGTCCCCGGGGCACCACCTGAGAGGCAATGACAGGCATGGACAGCCGCATCCCCGAACCGACCGCCGCCTCCGCTCCGACCCTCGGCGCCCGCCGGATCGAGTTCGCCCTCCTCTATCTCGGCCTGCCGATCCTGCTCGCCTTCGTCCTGCCACCCTCGGCGATGTTCCCGCTGCTCTTCGCCGCGACGCTTCTCGGGATCGTCCTCCTCGGCCTGACGCCCGGCTTCGCCTGGGGCGAACTCTTGCGCGGCTGGCGCCGTTCCGACTGGGGCCTCGTCGCCGGCGTCACGGCAGTCACCGCGGCGGTCTGCGGCCTGCTGGTCTGGTGGCTCGTGCCGCACATGGCACTGTCACTTCCGCGCCGCGCGCCCGAGCTCTGGCTGATGATCATGGCACTCTACCCGCTCCTCTCCGCCCTGCCGCAGGAGCTGGTGTTCCGCCCGCTGTTCTTCCGCCGCTACGGGCATCTCTTCCCCGCCGGACATGCGGCGATCCTCGCGAACGGCGCCCTCTTCGGCCTCGCGCATCTGATGTTCTGGAACTGGCCGGCGGTCCTCCTCAGCACCGCGGGCGGGCTGATCTTCGCCCATGCCTATGTCCACCGGGGCAGCTTTCCCCTCGCCGTGATGCTGCACGCGATCTGCGGCGCGATCGTCTTCACCTCCGGCCTCGGCACCTTCTTCTACCACGGCGCGGTGCGTTGACGGGCTCGTCAGACCCCTGAGGACAGCGCGGACGGCCGACGATCAGCAGGCTCTTGACCCGGTCACATTTCACTCGGCACTCTCAGGCGGGCTTCGGCCTGCAGTTTCAATTGGGCCGATCCAGGTCACGCCTTGCGACCGGTCCGGGAGTTTCCGAATGCCGCGCCACGTTCTCAAATGCCCCTCCATTGCGGTCCTCGCGCTGATCGTGGGCGCCTGCGCTGCTCCGCCGGATGGCGGTGCCCCTGATGGTTCCCGGCTCGCCACAACCTCTTCCCTCGGCATCCAGCCGCCGGCCGAATGCGGTCCGCTCACGCGCTCGGGTGCCCGCGTCAACTGCGGCTGGACACGCGACACGGGCAACGCCTTCGCCCTCGTCATGAGCGAGACGCGGCTCGACCTCTCCACGACCGGAATCGGTGCCGCGTCCCTCGCCAGCATTCCGGAACCACCTCGACCCGTGGACGGATTCGAGATCGACCGCAGCCACGTCGAGGCGTTCCTCGAGGAGGAGCTTCCCCGCGCCACTCTGCGCGAACTCTCCGTCTCGCAACCCCCGCGTCTGCCGCCCGGCGCCATCGACTGCCGAGGGTTCTTCTATTCGGCCGACGATCGCGGCTCCGCCGTCCGCGGCCGGGGCCTCGTCTGCAGCGGCTACGACCGGCCGACCACGACGCTTCGCATCGTCCGTGCGCAACTGACGGAACGCGTGGACCCCGGTCGAGGTCAGGGTCCCGCGGGCGACTTTCCCGCCATCGCGGATCGAACGCTCGGCACGCTCCGGATGCAATGACCCGCGCCGGTCCGGCGCGGACCTGTGGCACGCGCGATGCCGACAGCCGGACGGCGTGATGCACCTGCGTCCTTCGCCCTTGCGCCCCCGCGACCGCCCTATGTAGCCAAGGCAATCTGCAAGCCCAGTGCGAACCCAAGTCGTCTCGCCCCATCGTCGTCCAGCCGAGCGCAAGATGAGCTTCGCCAGCCGCGCAGTCTGGGCTCTTCCATTACTGGCGACCGCTTGACCCAGATCAACGCTGCGGCGGCCCCCCCGCCTGCATAATTATATGAATATGGCAATAAGCGCCTTCCCATGACGTTCTGACGGCACCCGCACCGGAGACCCGCCTTGCCGACCAACCTCGCTCGCCGTGCCCTCGCCGCCACCCTCCTCTTTGCCCTCGTCGCCGTCCCGGCCGCCGCCGCCGACTGGAAGGCGGTGCGCTTCGACCGCATCACCGTAGAAGTGCCGGCGACCTGCAGTCTCGTAGCCCGGTCGTCGGGCACCGCTGACTGCGCATTTGCCGTAGCCGGAGCGACCCGACGGATCCTGGTCCGCACCCGGACTGAAGCGTTCGGGCCCGCCGACACGAGTTGGCTCCGCCAGCAGCAACCGGCGGGAAGGACGAACTACTTGGCGACACGCTACTCCGATCTCGCCATGCGCGAATTCGGGATGGGTCCGGACTTCAGCGGCAGGCTTGGTCAGGGCGATCACATCGAGCGCGAAACGCTGCGCCCCCTCCCGGGTGCGACGCCCGAATGGGCAGACATCTGCACGCTCAGCAGGTTTGAACAACGCCCCCGTCGGACAGGTGCCGACGCCACTGACAAGCGCTACCTCGGATGCGGTCGCTTCACCCCAGACTTCGCTTCAGCATTCGAGGTCGTCGCCATCGTCGCGGATATCGGCCCAGGCGTGCCGGTCTCGGGCAGCGCCGGCGATATCGCCTCGACCTCCGCCCGCATCTTCCGCAGCCTCGCCCTCGACCGCTGATCTCGCCGGCGCCGTTCGCCCTTGCGCCCCGGCGACCGCCCTCTATAACCACGCCAATTTGCAATCCCGGGGCGAATCCCTGTCCCCGCCGCCCGCCTCCCGGGCAGCGGGCCCGACCGCGCAAGGCCGATCCATGCCGAAGAGAACCGACATCCGCTCGATCCTGATCATCGGCGCGGGTCCCATCGTCATCGGTCAGGCCTGCGAGTTCGACTACTCGGGCGCCCAGGCCTGCAAGGCCCTGCGCGAGGAGGGCTACCGGGTCATCCTGGTCAACTCCAACCCTGCCACGATCATGACCGATCCCGGGCTGGCGGACGCGACCTATATCGAGCCGATCACCCCCGAGATCGTCGCGCGCATCATCGAGGCGGAGCGCCCGGACGCGCTCCTGCCGACCATGGGCGGGCAGACCGGGCTCAACACCGCGCTCGCGCTCGCCGACATGGGCGTGCTCGACCGTTTCGGGGTGGAACTGATCGGCGCCAAGCGCGAGGCGATCGAGAAGGCCGAGGACCGCAAGAAGTTCCGCGAGGCGATGGAGCGCATCGGGCTGGAGAACCCCAGGGCCACCATCGCCAACACCCTGCAGGAGGCGCTCGACGCCATCGAGCATGTCGGCCTGCCCGCGATCATCCGCCCCGCCTTCACCCTCGGCGGAACCGGCGGCGGCGTCGCCTACAACCGCGAGGACTACGAGCGCATCTGCAAGACCGGCCTCGACGCCTCGCCGGTCTCCCAGATCCTCATCGACGAGAGCCTGCTCGGCTGGAAGGAATTCGAGATGGAGGTGGTCCGCGACAAGGCGGACAACTGCATCATCGTCTGCTCCATCGAGAACATCGATCCGATGGGCGTGCATACCGGCGATTCCATCACCGTCGCTCCGGCGCTGACGCTGACCGACAAGGAATACCAGATGATGCGCAACGCCTCGATCGCGGTGCTGCGCGAGATCGGGGTGGAGACCGGCGGCTCGAACGTCCAGTTCGCGGTGCAGCCCGAGACCGGGCGGCTCGTCGTCATCGAGATGAACCCGCGCGTCAGCCGCTCCTCGGCGCTCGCGTCCAAGGCGACCGGCTTTCCCATCGCCAAGATCGCGGCGAAGCTCGCCGTCGGCTACACGCTCGACGAGCTCGACAACGACATTACCCAGGTGACGCCGGCCTCCTTCGAGCCGACGATCGACTACGTCGTCACCAAGATCCCCCGCTTCGCCTTCGAGAAGTTCCCCGGCGCCGAGCCGCTGCTCACCACCGCGATGAAATCCGTGGGCGAGGCCATGGCCATCGGCCGCACCTTCCACGAGAGCATCCAGAAGGCGCTCTGCTCGCTCGAGACCGGGCTGACCGGCTTCGACGAGATCGACATTCCCGGCGCACCCGACCCGGCCGCCGTCATCAAGGCGCTCTCGGTCCAGACCCCGGACCGTCTGCGCCTCGCCGCCCAGGCCATGCGCCACGGCCTCTCGGACGAGGAGATCCACGCGGTCACGAAATACGACCCCTGGTTCCTCGCCCGCATCCGCGAGATCGTCGACGAGGAGGCCCGGCTCATCCGCGAGGGCCTCCCGCGCGAGCCCCATGCGCTGCGGCGGCTGAAGATGCTCGGCTTCTCCGACGCCCGGCTCGCCAGGCTGACCGCCCGCACCGAAAGCTCGGTCCGCGCCGAGCGCATGCGCCTCGGCGTGCGCGCCTCCTTCAAGCGCATCGACACCTGCGCCGCGGAGTTCGAGGCCCAGACGCCCTACATGTACTCCACCTACGAGGTCGAGCACGGCGGCTACACCGAATGCGAATCCCGTCCCTCGGACAAGCGCAAGGTGGTGATCCTCGGCGGTGGCCCGAACCGCATCGGCCAGGGGATCGAGTTCGACTACTGCTGCTGTCACGCCTGCTTCGCGCTGACCGAAGCGGGCTACGAGACCATCATGGTCAACTGCAACCCCGAGACGGTCTCGACCGACTACGACACCTCGGACCGGCTCTATTTCGAGCCGCTGACGCTCGAGCACGTGCTCGAGATCCTGCGTGTGGAACAGGAGAACGGCACACTCCACGGCGTCATCGTCCAGCTCGGCGGCCAGACGCCGCTCAAGCTCGCCAACGCGCTGCACGACGCCGGCATCCCGATCCTCGGCACCACGCCCGACGCGATCGACCTCGCCGAGGACCGCGAGCGGTTCCAGGCGCTCCTGCACCGGCTTGGCCTGAAGCAGCCCGCGAACGGCGTCGCCCGCACGCCGGAGGAGGCCGGCCGCGTCGCCGCCGAAATCGGCTATCCCTTCGTGATCCGCCCCTCCTACGTGCTCGGCGGCCGCGCGATGGAGATCGTGCGCGACGAGGCGCAGCTCCACCGCTACATCACCACCGCGGTCGAGGTCTCGGGCGCGAACCCGGTCCTGCTCGACAGCTATCTCGCCAATGCCGTCGAGGTCGACGTCGACGCGCTCAGCGACGGGCGCGACGTGCATGTCGCCGGCATCATGGAGCATATCGAGGAGGCGGGCGTGCATTCCGGCGACAGCGCCTGCTCTCTGCCGCCGCATTCGCTCAGCCCCGCGATCGTCGCCGAGCTCGAGGAACAGACCCGCGCCATGGCGCGCGCCCTCGGCGTCGTCGGGCTGATGAACGTGCAGTTCGCGATCAAGGACGGCGCGATCTACGTGCTCGAGGTCAACCCCCGCGCCTCGCGCACCGTGCCCTTCGTCGCCAAGGCCACCGACAGCGCCATCGCCTCGATCGCCGCCCGGCTGATGGCGGGCGAGCCGCTCTCGAACTTCCCCCTCCGCCCGCCCTACCCCGAGGGTGTAGGCCCGGACACGCCACTGCCGCTGGCCGACCCGCTCACGCTCGCCGATCCGCATACGCCGTGGTTCTCGGTCAAGGAGGCGGTGATGCCCTTCAACCGCTTCCCCGGCGTCGATCCGCTACTCGGGCCCGAGATGCGCTCGACGGGCGAGGTCATGGGCTGGGATCGCACCTTCCCGCTCGCCTTCCTCAAGGCGCAGATCGGCGCGGGCATGACGCTGCCCGAGGCCGGCCGGGTGTTCCTCTCGATCAAGGACTCCGACAAGACGAAGGCCATGGCCGAGGCCGCCCGCGGCCTCGTCGGCCTCGGCTTCCAGATCGTCGCGACCCGCGGCACCGCCACCTGGCTCGCCGAGGCCGGCGTGCCGTCCGAGCTCGTGAACAAGGTCTACGAGGGCCGGCCGAACATCGTCGACCGGCTGAAGAACGACGAGATTGCGCTCGTCATGAACACCACCGAGGGCAGCCAGGCCGTCGCCGACAGCCGTGACATCCGCGCCGTCGCCCTCTCCGACCGCATCCCCTACTTCACCACCGCCGCCGCCAGCATCTCCGCCGTCGCCGCGATGCAGGCACGGGCGGAAGGGGAAATCGGGGTGCGGACGTTGCAGGGTTAGCCCCTACCCCTCGAACCCGGTCGCGGACATGGTCCGACCGCGCGCCGGTCGGCCAGACGTCGAAGGATGGCGCATCGAGCCATTCTGCCAATCCCCGGTTATCCTGTCGCCCGATTGCCTGAATACCAGAAACTGGTATCCTCGCCCCATGACCAAGCACACCTCCGTCACCCTCGGCCCACACTTCCTCGGCTTCGTGGATCAGCAGGTCGCCTCCGGCCGCTTCGCCTCGGCCAGCGAGGTCGTCCGCGCCGGCCTGCGCCTGCTCGAGGAGCACGAGGAACGCCGCGCCGCCCTCGGAAACGCGCTCGCCGAGGGCGAGGCGAGCGGCCCGGCCGCGCCACTCGACCTCGACGCCTTCCTCGCCGCCCGACGCGCCGACCCCGCGGCGTGAACCGCCAGGCCGTCTTCCGGCCGAAGGCGGTCGCCGACCTCGACTCGATCTGGCGCTACACGGCCCGGCACTGGGGCGCCAGCCAGGCCGACGCCTACGTCCGGTCGATCGTCAAGACCTGCCGGGCGGTCGCGCGCGGCGAGCGTACCGGAACCGACGCCTCGGACCTGCGCCCGGGCTACCGCAAGCTGCGCATCGGCCGCCATGTCGCCTTCTATCGGACCGTCGATGACGAGGGCGTGGAGGTCGTGCGCATCCTTCACGAACGGATGGACCTGCCGGCCCGGCTCGATCCGCCCTGACCATGCCCCCGCCGTTCCCTACCCTTCATACCCCCACAACCCCGGCTCCGCGAACTCCACCGAATTCCCCGCCGGGTCGCGGACGTAGACGGACCGCGCGCCGGTCGGCCAGCGGAAGTCGGCCTCGATGGCATGGCCCGCCGCCGCCAGTCGGTCGCGCCAGCGGTCGAGATCGTCGCCCGGCACCGCGAAGCAGAGGTGCCCCGGCCCCATGGCCCCATGTGGCGGGACGGGCAGGTCGCCGGTCGGGGGCGCGGCCGTCTCGTCGGGGTTGAAGACCAGCACCATGCCCTCCCCGCAGCGGAAGAAGACGTGGCGCGACCCGGCGCGCACGACCCGTTCCAGCCCGATCACCCCGCCGTAGAACCGCTCCGCCGCGTCGATGTCGCGGGCATAGACCGCGGTCTCCAGCACCCTGAGCGGCGGCGCGACCGCCACCGCCCTAGCCGTTGCCGTAGCGGTTCAGCAGGAACAGGAGCACCACCGAACCCACGGTCGCGACCACCAGCGCGCCGATCAACCCGGTGGCCTGCAGCCCGACCGCCCAGAACAGCACGCCGCCCACCATCGCGCCGACGACGCCGACCACCAGGTTCTGCACCAGCGAGCGCCGCTCGCCGCTCAGCCGCGAGGCGATGTAGCCGGCGATCAGGCCGACGATCAGAAACCAGAAGATGCCGAGACCGAGCATGGATGGTCCTTTCCTGCGACGGCCCCCCGCGGCCGGGTCGGCCTCAGGCTACCGCAACCGCCGCCCGTCACCAAGCCCCGGGGTTCAGGCCACGCGCCGCCCCGTCGCCGCCTCGAACGGATGGAAGTCCGCATGCCGCACCCAGAGGGTCAGCGGCTGGAACTCCGCCACGTCGGGCAGGCCGTGGACACGCACCGTGACCGGGCTGTCATGGCCCTCGACCCGCAGATAGATGTGGCTCTCGCCGCCCGCGGGTTCCAGCAGTTCCACCACCGCCCGGATCGGCAGCGCCGCCTCCTCCGGCCGGTCGAGCAGCAGGCTGTCGGGCCGGATGCCGAGCAGGTCCGCCCGGTCGGGCAGCGAGTCGGGCAGGCTCCCGTGCCCGCGCAGGAGGGACACGGGCAGAACGTTCATGGCGGGCGAGCCGATGAAGCCCGCGACGAACAGCGTCTCGGGCCGGTCGTAGACCGCGGCGGGACTGCCGATCTGCTCCACCCGCCCCTCGTTCAGCACCACCAGCCGGTCGGCCAGCGTCAGCGCCTCGATCTGGTCATGCGTGACGTAGAGCGACGTGGTGCCGAGCCGCCGCTGCAGCCGCCGGATCTCGACCCGCATCTGCACCCGCAGCTTCGCGTCGAGGTTCGACAGCGGCTCGTCGAACAGGAACGCCGCCGGTTCCCGCACCAGCGCCCGGCCCATCGCCACCCGCTGGCGCTGCCCACCCGAGAGCTGCCGCGGCTTGCGGTCGAGCAGCGCCGCGATTTCCAGCATCGCGCCCGCCTCGCGCACCCGCCGGTCGATCTCGTCCTTCTTGAAGCCGCGGTTGCGCAGCCCGTAGGCGAGGTTGTCGTAGACCGTCATGTGCGGATAGAGCGCGTAGTTCTGGAACACCATGGCGATGTCCCGCTCGGCCGGCTCCATCCTGTTCACGACCTTCTCGCCGATCCGCAGCGTCCCCGAGGTGATCGTCTCGAGCCCCGCCACCATGCGCAGCAGCGTGGACTTGCCGCAGCCGGAGGGCCCGACCAGCACCACGAGCTCGCCGTCCCGGATCGCGAGGTCGATGCCCTTCACCGCCTCGACACCCCCGGCATAGACCTTGCGCAGCTGTTCCAGTTCGATCCTGGCCATTCACTTCTCCGTCTCGGTCAGGCCCTTCACGAACAGGCGCTGCATGAAGAGGATGACGAGCACCGGCGGCAGCGCCGCCAGCACGACCGCGGCCATCACGAGGTTCCAGCGCGGATCGGAATCCGCCGCCGTCGCCAGCCGCTGGATGCCCATCACCACCGTGTAATAGCCCTGGTCCGTGGTGATCAGCAGCGGCCAGAGGTACTGGTTCCAGCCGTAGATGAACAGGATCACGAAGAGCGCGGCGATGTTGGTGATCGAGAGCGGCAGCAGGATGTCGCGAAAGAACTTCATCGGTCCCGCCCCGTCGACCCGGGCGGCCTCCATCAGCTCTTCGGGCACCGTCATGAAGAACTGCCGGAAGAGGAAGGTCGCCGTCGCAGAGGCGATCAGCGGCACAGTCAGCCCGACATAGGAATTGAGCATCCGCAGGTCCGCGATCACCTGGAAGGTGGGCATGATGCGCACCTCCACCGGCAGCATCAGCGTCACGAAAATGACCCAGAAGAAGAACACCCGGAACGGAAAGCGGAAATAGACGATGGCGAAGGCCGAGAGGATCGAGATCGCGATCTTTCCCACGGCGATCGCCACCGCCATGATCAGGCTGTTCAGCATCATCGGGCCGAGCGGCGGTGTGCCGGAAACCGAAAGGCCGGTGCCGAGCATGACGGCGTAGTTCTCGGCGATTTGCGTGCCCGGCGTCAGCGGGATGACGCCCGACAGGAACTCGGTCGGGCCGCGGGTCGAGGCGATGAAGGCGACGTAGATCGGGAAGACCACGATCGCCACGCCGAGGATCAGGATCGCATGGGCGAGGATGTTGAGCCAGGGGCGGTTCTCGACCATCAGTACTGCACCCTCCGCTCGATCCAGCGGAACTGGATCACGGTCAGCACGATCACGATCCCCATCAGGATCACCGACTGCGCCGCCGACGAGCCGAGATTGAGCCCGACGAAGCCGTCGACATAGACCTTGTAGACCATGATGTTGGTCGCCTGCGCCGGCCCGCCCTGGGTGGTCGCGTGGATGATCCCGAAGGTGTCGAACATCGCATAGGTGATGTTGACCACCATCAGGAAGAACGTCGTCGGCGAGAGCAGCGGAAAGACGATCGTCCAGAAGCGCTTCACGGGCGAGGCGCCGTCGATGGCCGCGGCCTCGATCAGCGAATGCGGGATCGACTGCAGGCCGGCGAGGAAGAACAGGAAGTTGTAGGAGATCTGCTTCCACGCCGCCGCGATCACCACCAGCAGCATCGCATCCACCGGCGAGGTGCGGTGGTTCCACTGGTAGTCGATCATCCGCAGCATGTAGGGCAGGATGCCGATGGTGGGGTTGAAGATGAACCACCAGAGGACCCCGGCGATGGCCGGCGCCACCGCATAGGGCCAGACCATCAGCGTGGTATAGGGGCTGCGGCTGCGGATCATCCGGTTGACCATCACCGCGAACAGGAGTGCGAGCCCCATCGACAGCGCCGTCACCGCCACCGCGAAGGTCAGCGTGACCCACATCGAGTTGAGGTAGAAAGGGTCCGCGAAGAGGCGGCGGAAATTGTCCATGCCGACGAAGGTGGTGCGGAAGCCGAAGGCGTCCTGGCGCTGCACCGACTGGATCAGTGCCTGCGCGGCGGGCCAGATGAAGAAGACAAGCGTGATGGCGATCTGCGGGGCGAGCAGCGCATAGGGGAGCCAGGTACTCGGGAAGGTGGTCCGCTTGGTCTGCATCGGGAACGACCGTAAATAACGGGCAGACCGGCCCGCGGCTGGCGCGGGCCGGTCGAGGTTCAGGGCGTCAGTTCACCGTGGCCTGGAATTCGCGCAAGAGCTGGTTGCCGCGCTCGACCGAGGCGTCGAGCGCCTGCTGGCCGGTCTTGCTGCCGGCGAGCAGCTGCTCGAATTCCTCGGAGATCACGTCGCGGATCTGCACGAAGTTGCCGAAGCGGAGGCCCTTGGAGTTCTCGGTCGGCTCGTTGAGCGTCATCTGCTCGATCGAGATGTCGCGGCCGGGATTCGCATCGTAGAAACCCTGGCTCTTGCCGAGTTCGTATGCGGCATAGGTGATCGGCAGGTAGCCGGTCGACTGGTGCCAGTCGGCCTGGACCTCGGGCTGCGAGAGGTACTCGAAGAAGGCCGCCGCCGCCGCGTATTCCTCGGGCTCGTGGCCCTGCAGCACCCACAGCGTCGCCCCGCCGATGATCGAGTTCTGCGGCGCGCCCGCGACGTCGTCGTAATAGGGCAGCATGCCGAAGCCGACCTCGAAGTCGGTGTTGTTCAGCACGCCGGCGAGCGAGGCCGAGGAATTCATGTAGATGGCGCATTCGCCGGAATAGAACTTCGGCGGTGCGTCGTTGCCGGGTCCGGGACCGCCGTACTGGAACAGGCCGGCGTCCTGCCACTTCTTGAGGTTGTCCCAGTGGCGCGCCAGCGTCTCGTTGTTGAAGACGAGTTCGGTGTCGAAGCCGCCGAAGCCGTTCTCCAGCGTGCCGAGCGGCAGGTTGTGCCAGGCCGAGAAGTTCTCGACATGCACCCAGGTGATCCAGGCGGTCGTGAAGCCGCAGGGGGCGGCGCCTGAATCGACGATCTGCTGCGAGAAGGACTCCATGTCGGCCCAGGTCGCCGGCGGCTGCTCGGGATCGAGCCCTGCAGCTTCGAAGATGGCCTTGTTGTAGTAGAGGATCGGCGTCGAGGAGTTGAACGGGAACGACAGCATGTTGCCCTGCGGATCGGTGTAGTAGCCGACCACCGCGGAGAGGAAATCGTCCGGATTGAAGGCCTTGCCGTTGTCGGCCATCAGCTGGTGGACCGGATAGATCGCGCCCTCGGCCGCCATCATCGTCCCGGTGCCGACCTCGAAGATCTGCACGATATGCGGCTGCTCGCCGGCGCGGAACGCGGCGATGGCCGAGGTCATCGTCTCGGCATAGGTGCCGCGGAAGACGGGCGTTACCACGTAGTCGGACTGGCTCTCGTTGAAGCCCTGGGCGACCGCCTCGAGCTTCTCGCCCAGTTCACCGCCCATGGCATGCCACCAGGTGATTTCGGTCTGTGCCAGGGCCGGTGCGGCGCCGAGCGCGCCCGCAAGCGCCGTGGACAGCAGAAGTGCCGGTTTCGTCATGGATATTCCTTCCCCGTGAATGACAGTTTGCCGATGGCGGCTGTCTTGGCCGCCGATGCGGCGACACCTTCACCATAGCAAGGCTTCGGCGGGCAAGTGAAGCTTTTATGTCAAACGTTTGCAGAAGATCGGCAGCGGCCTTCGGGCGGCTGAACTCGGGACGCCCCGCACGAGCGCGCCGAGCCGCTGCATCCCGATCCGGTTGCCTTGGCCGAACCGCTCCCACGGGTCGCGGACGCCACCTTCGGCGTGGCAGCATCGGGCCTTCAACCGGCGAGCACCGGGAAGGTCACCGCGATGGCCCAGGTGAAGAGAACCGCATTGGCGAGCGCGGCCGGCATCGGATGCTCGGTCCAGATCCGGCTCCACCGGCTGCCAAGCCCGAAGAGCACGAAGAAGAGCACCACCACCGGGAACACGATCAGCAGGAAGAAGAGCCGCGGCAGGTCGATCGCGACGGCGAGGGCGAGCGAACCGAGGAAGGCGACCTTGGTGAAGGCATAGGCCCAGATGGGCGCCCCCGGCCCGCGCGTCAGCCATTCGTCGGCGACGAAATAGAGCCCGACCGCGATCCCGAGCGTCAGGAACAGCCCCGCGCGCTCCGCCGTCGGCAGGAAGGCGGTCACGAACCGGTCGAGCGGCAGGAAGACGAGCAGCACCGCGAAGGCCACCAGCGCCAGCGTCGCGACCGCAAGCGCACCGATCCGCGGACGCGCCGGGGCCGGCAGGTGCAGAAGCACGATGGCGAGCCCGGTCAGCAGCCCGTAGACCGCGAAATGCAGCACCAGATAGTCCGCCACCGGGACCGGAACGACCCTCAGCGGCAGCAGGACCGCGATCGGCGGCGTCGCGAGCGCGGGCAGAAGGCCTGCGGCGACGATCCGCCCGACCGGAACGGGCGCCGCCGGCTGCGCGCGGCGCACCACCGGCAGGACCGGCGCCGCCGCCCAGGCGAGCACCGCCGCCGAGAGGATCCAGAGCGCGATCCACTTGCCGCGCCCGTCGACCGCCCCCGCGCCTTCGCGCCCGAAGGTCGCGTTCAGCCAGTCCCGCGCCTCGCGCTGGCTCGTCGCGCTGTAGAGGACGCCGATGTGCTCCACCCCCGGCGCGGCCACCGCCCGGCGCGCGGGCCCCGTCCCCGGATCGCCATAGGTCACACCCGCCACCGCCTCGGCGCCGGCGAATTCGCCGGTGACCCGCAGCGCCTCGGTCAGCAGCATCCCCTCCCACGCCCCCGAGATGACGAGAAGGTTCGCAGGCGCCTCGGCCGTGACCACCGGCGAGAACATCGAGACCGCGACCACTGCGGCCACCGCCGGATCCCCGATCGCCCGCCGCACCACGATGTCGGAGGCCATCGAATGGCCGAGCAATGCGAGCCGCCCGTCCGATCCCGGCAGCGCGCGCGCCCAGTCCGTGACGCGGCCGAGCTCGGCGACCAGCGCCGCCGTCGCCCCGTCCTCCTGCGTCACGTCGCCGGTCATCGGCGCGGGGTTCCGCCCGTGGCCGAGCGAATCGTAGGTCACCACCAGATAGCCGCTGCGCGCCAGCGTGGTCGCGAAGGGCGCCATCAGCTGCTGCGAGCCCGCGAAGCCATGGGCGATCACCACCACCGGCGCCGGCCCCTCGCCCGCCGAAAGGACCGTCACCGGCGTCGTGCCGACCCGGTCGCGCGTCACGCTCAGCCCGAAGCCCTGCGCCGCCAGCATGAACAGCGCGAGCGCGAGCGTCGCCGCCGCCAGACAGCCGATCCAGACACGCCGCATGCCACCCCCGCTCCCGCCGCGCCCGACGATCATCCCCGTCGAAATTCCGTCAACCGCCCCCGACCGCGCCCCCGACCGCGACCGCCGTGCCGCTACTCGCTTTCCCGCGCGCGCTGGCGCGCCTCGGCCCGCGCCCGCCGCATCCGGACGGCGATGCCGCGCTCCAGATACCAGCCGATCGCAAGGCCGGCGAGGAACCCGCCCAGATGCGCCTCCCAGGCCAGCATCCCGCCGAGCCCGGCCCAGATCACCAGGTTGATGAGCGCGAGCCCCGCGATGCGCGTCGCCACCGGCCGGACCGAGGCGCCGTGCAGCCGGTGCCGCTGCCAGTCCCACGCGATCCAGACGCCCATGAAGCCGAAGACCGCGCCCGAGGCGCCGACCATGGGGAACCGCCCGTCCGCGATCAGCCCGAAGACGAGCCCGCCCGCGATCGCCGACAGAAGGAACACCGGCAGGATCACCCCGTCGCCATAGCGGTCCGCCGCGAACCGCCCCAGCCCGAGCAGCACCGCCATGTTCATGGCGAGATGCAGCAGCCCGCCGTGCAGCAGCGCGTGGCTCACGAACATGGTCAGCGGCTGGAACGCGAAGAGCGGTTCCGCACCGTCCAGCAGCCCCGCCCAGAAGGCGCCCGCCGCATAGACCCGCGCCCGCAGGCTGCGGTCGCCGATCCAGCCCATGTCCGCCATGGTCAGCACCGCCTCGACCGCGACCATGAACAGGACGAGCGCCACCAGCGAGGTCGGCAGCGGTCGGTGGAAGGTCGCTCTGGACGGCTCGCTCATCGGGACCCTTCGGTGGCCTCGCTGCATAGCTGGCCCGCCCGCGGCCGCGGAGCAAGGGCAAATGCGACAGGCAGCGTCACAAGTCCTTCAACAGCCGCAACGCGTCGTAGATCGCCGCATGGGTATTGCGCGGCGCCACCGCATCGCCGATCCGGAACAGCCGGAAGGCGCCGTCCGCATTGCGCACGATCCCCTGCGGCCGGCCCCCGAGGAGCGCGGCGTGATCGACCGCCCCCCCGTTCGAGGACAAGGGCCGCAGCGCCTCGTAGACCTCGGTCAAGGGCGCGAGCCCGTGATCGGCCACCACCTGATCCGCCTCGCGCTCCATCACCGCGTCGCCGTAATCCGAGACGAACCGCGCCTTCAGCCGGTTCCCCGACCGCTCGACCGAGGCGAGCCGCCAGCAGAGCGCGAATTCCGCCCCCGCCGCCTGCAGCCGCCGGACATACGGGACGAGGTTCAGCCCGCCGATGTCCGGCGCGATCGCGCGCTCGGGCGTGACGAAGGCGATCCGCCCGCCCGCCGCGGCCACCTTCTCCGCCGCCAGCATCGCCGAGGGCCCCGCCCCCTCGTCGCAGACGATGACCTCTCCGCCCGGTTTCGCGTCACCGGCCAGGATGTCCCAGGCCCCGGTCACCAGCTCGGTCCCGCGGGCGAGCGGCGCCGGCGCCGGCAGTCCGCCCGTCGCCACGATCACCACCTCCGGCGCCTCGGCCAGCACGTCCTCGGCCTCGGCATAGGTGTTGAACCGGAACGCGACCCCGGCGCGTTCGCATTCCTCCATCCGCCATTCGACGATGCCGATCATCTCGGCCCGCCCCGGGCTCAGCGCCGTCAGCCGCACCTGCCCGCCCGGCGCGTCCGCAGCCTCCAGCACGACGACCGCATGCCCGCGCTGCCCAGCGACCCGCGCCGCCTCCAGCCCCGCGGGCCCCGCGCCCACGACCACGACCTTCTGCTTCCGCTCCGCCCGCGTCGCGATCACATGCGGCATCGCCGCCTCGCGCCCGGTCGCGGGGTTGTGGATGCAGAGCGCCTCGCCCCCGGTATAGATCCGGTCGAGGCAATAGGTCGCCCCGACGCAGGGCCGGATCTCGGCCTCGCGACCCTCCATGATCTTGCGCACGATATGCGGCTCGGCGATATGCGCCCGCGTCATCCCCACCATGTCGAGCTTGCCGCTCGCCACCGCGTGCCGCGCCGTCGCCACGTCGGGGATGCGCGCGGCGTGGAACACCGGGAACTTCGTCGCCGCCCGGATCTCGCCCGCGAAATCGAGATGCGGCGCCGACCGCATCCCCTGCAACGGGATCACGCTCGCCAGCGCCGGGTCGGTGTCGATATGGCCGCGGATCACGTTCAGGAAATCGACCTGCCCGCCCGCCACCAGCCGCCGGGCGATCTCGCGCCCCTCCTCGGCGTCGATCCCACCCTCCATCTGCTCGTCGGCCACCAGCCGGATGCCGACGACGAACTCCGGGCCCACCCGCGCCCGGATCGCGTCGAGCACACGGAAGGTGAAGGAAAGCCGGTTCTCCAGCGCGCCCCCGTGTTCGTCCTCGCGCCGGTTGGTCGCCGGCGACCAGAACTGGTCGAGCAGATGCCCGTAGGCCTCGAGCTCGATCCCGTCGAGCCCCGCCGCCACCATCCGCTCCGCCGCGTCGGCATAATCCCCGGCGATCCGGTCCAGATCCCAGTCCTCGGCCTCCTTCGGGAACGCCCGGTGCGCCGCCTCGCGCACCCGGCTCGGCGCCAGCACCGGCAGCCAGTCCCCGGTGTTCCAGACCGTGCGCCGCCCCAGATGCGTCAGCTGGATCATCACCGCCGCCCCGTGCTCGTGACAGGCGTCGGCCAGCTCGCGCATCCACGGCACCACCTCGTCGCGGTAGGCGAGGATGTTGTTGAATACCGGCGGGCTGTCGCGCGACACCACCGCCGAGCCCGCGGTCATGGTCAGCGCCACGCCGCCCTTCGCCCGCTCCGCATGATAGAGCCGGTAGCGCGCCTTCGGCATCCCGTCCTCGGGATAGGCCGGCTCGTGCGACGTGGTCATGATCCGGTTCTTCAGCGTCAGATGCTTCAGCCGGAACGGCTGCAGCAGCGGATCGGCGGACATCGGCACCCCTCCCTCGAAGACCCCGAGCGAAACACCCCACCACCGCGCGGTCAAGGCGCGGTTGCATTTTCCCCCATCGCCCCACAGGCTCACGGGGACCGCCGGGATAGGGAGGAATGTCGATGTCAGGGGAAGCGGAGCCGCGCGCCGTTCTCGTGACCGTCACCGGCCGGGTGCAGGGCGTCGCCTATCGCGCCTGGACGCGGGACGAGGCGCGCCGGCTCGGCCTCGGCGGCTGGGTCTGCAACGAAGCCGACGGCTCGGTCCGCGCCCTCGTCGTCGGCCCCGCCGCCGAGGTCGACCGCCTGATCGCCCGGATGCAGGACGGACCACCCGCCGCCGCCGTCACCGCGATCACGCGCGAGCCCTGCGAGCCGGTCCCCGACGTGGACGGCTTCCGCATCCTGCGCTGACACCAGCCCGGAAGACGGCAAGAAAACCGTCCCATCTCTTCGCAGGAACGCAAATCAGAACACCGATATGCAGGCTCCAGACTGAGGGCATCCCTCATAAATATCCCGTTTACCTACAATGCATTTCAAGATGAACTGGAATAGATGCTTCCCCTCCCGGCCGGGAGATTGTGGCCCCAGTGCATCATTCTGCGACATAATCGCCTCGTCGGACGGTCGAGAACTCGACAACGCAACCGCGGAATCTTAGAGTGAATCAAATTCTTCGAGCAGAAAGCCCGTGCAGGTCGTCACCCATCGGGTGCGAGCTGTCACTTGTTTCAAGGTACCCGGCACCGTTCGCCATGAAGACAGGCATCGTCACAGCACTTCTGGTCGTCACCCCCCTCGCCGTGGGCGGCCTAACGCTGCGCCGCGAGGCGCCGACGGTCTGGCCGCATGAGCCGACCCGCGGCTACACCACCCTCGGCCCGGTCACCGCCGCCGGCCAGCGCGCCGCCGATGGCTGGCAGGCCGGCCTCGTCCCCGCGCTCCTCGCCGATGCCCGCGCCCGCTATGGCCGCGTCGACGCCGTGATCCTGACATCGGCCGAAGCCCTCCCCTCCGCCGAGGGCGCGCGGCTCAGCGGCATCGCGGTCACCTGGGGTTCCGCGCACTGAACCGGACCCGGCCCCGGCCGCCCGTCCAGCGTTAACGCACTGGCCCTTCGGCAAGAATCCGCTCGGCGGAATTCCACTTATGGACGAACGACCCCTTCCCGTCCGACACATCCTGCAACGGAAACGGTCGGGAGAGACCCGTTGCACGCCATCTCGAGAACCGCCGCCGCCCTCGGCGCCCTGCTGATCCTCGCGAACTGCAGCCAGGCGATCGAACCGGAGATCAGCCGCGCCAGCACCGCCCCGGCGGCCGAGGCGCTCGCCGGGGCGACCCAGGCGTTCGCCGGCGTCACCGAGGCGGACCATTCCTGCCTCGCCGAAGCGGTCTATTTCGAGGCCGGCAACACGCCGGAGGCCTTCCAGGCGGTGGCCCATGTGGTCGTCAACCGCGCCCGCGACCCCCGCTTTCCCCGCACCGTCTGCGGCGTCGTGCGCGAAGGCTGCCAGTTCTCCTACCGCTGCGAGGGCAAGTCCCTCGCGCTCCGCGACCGCGCCCGCCGCGAACGGGCCGAGCGCGTCGCCGAAGCCGTCCTGACCGGCGCGCCCGACATCACCCGCGGCGCGCTCTTCTTCCATTCCGCCCGCGCCAATCCCGGCTGGTTCAACACCCGCCCCCGCATCGGCGAGATCGGCGGCAACGTGTTCTATCGCTGAACCCATCACTGACCCGGATCCTTCCGGTCCCTGACGCCGTTCCGCCACTCCTCGGAACGGCGTCTCTTTCTTCGGCCCCCGCATCGGGCCCGGGCTTTACCTCACCCCGCCTCCGGCGCTAATGCTCGCGCAAGTGACGGGAGGGATATCATGAAGGCACAGATCACCTGGGCCGGGGACCGCACCTTCGTCGGCGTGTCCTCCACCGGCCATGCCATCGCCTTCGGCACCGCCCATGGCGAGACGGTCGCGAAACCCGGCCCCAGCCCGATGGAACTCGTGCTGATCGGCACAGGCGGCTGTGCGGCCTGGGACGTGGTCCACATCCTCGAACGTGGCCGCGAGGCGATCGAGGACTGCCGCGTGGAACTCGAGGCCGAGCGCGCGACCGAGGACCCGAAGGTCTTCACCAGGGTCCACATGCATTTCGTCCTGCGCGGCCGCGCCCTCGACCCGGCCAAGGTCGAGCGCGCCCTCAAGCTCTCGGCCGAGAAATACTGCTCGGCCTCGGCGATGATCGGCAAGACCGCCGAGATCACCCACGATTACGAGGTGATCGACACCTCCGCCGCGCAGGGCTAGGGCCCGCCCGGCGCCCGGACGGGCCGTCGCGGGTCAGACGACCCTGACCGTCAGGTCGCCCACGCCCTCGACATGGGCTTCCATCACGTCGCCCTTCACCACCGCGTTCACGCCCGCGGGCGTGCCGGTCATGATCACGTCGCCGGCCTTCAGCTCGAAATAGTCGGAGAGGTAGGAGATCATCTCCGGCACCTTCCAGATCAGCTGGTTGAGGTCGCCCTCCTGGCGCAGTTCGCCGTTCACCTTCAGCGTGACCTTGCCGCTGGACGGATGCCCGATCCGCGACGCCGGCACGATCGGGCCCATCGGCGCGGAGCGTTCGAAGGCCTTGCCGATCTCCCACGGCCGGCCGAGCTTCTTCGCCTCGCCCTGCAGGTCCCGGCGTGTCATGTCGAGCCCCACCGCATAGCCCCACACGCAGTCGAGCGCCTTCTCCACGGGGATGTTCACCCCGCCCTTGCCGAGGACCACCACCATCTCGATCTCGTGGTGCACGTCCGTGGTCCGGTCCGGATAGGGAAACTCGCCTGAGAAATCGAGGTTGTCGGGGTTCTTCTGGAAGAAGAACGGCGGCTCGCGGTCGGGGTCGTGGCCCATCTCGATGGCATGGGCGGCATAGTTGCGCCCGATGCAATAGACGCGGCGGACGGGAAAGACCTCGTCGGTCCCCTCGATCGGCGCGGTGACGATCGGGCTCGGTTCAAGCACGGTTTTCGGCATGTCGCGGGAATCCCCCTTCTGGTTTCGCGCGTTCGTCGCACAGTTCCCGGGATGGATCAATCCGGATCAATCCGCTAGCGTGCATCCGCCGGCAGCATTCCGCGGAGGTTGCGATGGACGACAGGACGGCGGACGACCCGGACATCTCCGGCGCGGCGGCGCTGGCGCAGCTGCGCGCCTTCATCGCGCAGCAGGGCCTAGCGCCCGGTGACCGCCTGCCGCCGGAACGCCGGCTCGGCCCGGAGCTCGGCCTCCGGCGGTCGGAATTGCGCCGGGCGCTCGAATCGCTGGTGCGCGACGGCGTGCTGTGGCGCCATGTCGGCAAGGGCACGTTCCTTGCCGCCAGCCGCGATCACCCCGCCGGCGGCGATCTCGCGACGCTCGCCCGACGCGTCAGCCCCGCCGACGCCATGCGCGCCCGCGCAGCCTTCGAGCCCGGCCTCGCCCGCGAGGCGGCGCTCCACGCGACGGCCGACGCGATCGCCCGGATCCGGGTGATCGCCGACCGGTCGCGCCGCGCGATCTCCTGGCGCGAATACGAGGCGCTCGACAACGATTTCCACCGCGGGATCGCCGCGGCCAGCGCCTCGATCACGCTCCTCGCGCTCTTCGACCAGCTGAACATGCTGCGCCGGATGATCGCCTGGGGCCGGATCGCCCGGACCGGCCCGGCCCCGTCCCCGGGCCACCCGAGCTTCGCCGAGCATGACGCCATCGTCGACGCGATCGAGGCCCGCGATGCCGAGGCCGCGCAGGCCGCGATGCGGCGGCACCTGACCTCGGTGGCCGAGCGGCTCGGGCCCTGAACCCGCGCCGCCCGCCCGTCGTTCACTCCGCGCCGCGCGCGCGCCAGAACGCCGATTGCTGCGCGCCGTCGAGCCGGCCGAGCCCCGCCGCAGAGGCCGCGTCATAGGCCTCGCGGGCGGCCCGCGTGACCGGCAGCGCCACGCCCAGCCCCTCCGCCTCGGCGAGCATCGTGCCGAGGTCCTTGCGCAGCCCGTCGATGTCGAAGGTGCCCGCCATCTCCGCCCCGTCGAGCGCCTTCGCCACCACCTCGCCCCGGGCCTTCATCACGTTCGGCCCGCCCGAGGTATCGGCAAAGATCGAGACGATCCGGCTGCCCTCCAGCCCCACCCCGCGGCAGAGCGCCAGCGCCTCGCCCAGCGCCTGCCAATAGACCGCGAGCGGCAGGTTGATGGCGAGCTTCACCCGCGCCCCCGCCCCCACCGGCCCGACATGCTCGACCCGCCGGCAAAGCGCGTCGAGCACCGGCCGCGCGCGCTCCACATCCGCCGCCGCGCCGCCCGCGAAGCCGAAGAGCTTGCCGTCCTTCGCCGGCGCCACGGTTCCGCCCACCGGGCATTCCACGAAGGTCGCGCCGGCCGCCCGCACCCGTTCGGCCAGCGCCTCCTCGTCGCCGGGCCGGACCGTGCTCATCTCGATGAAGAGCTTGCCCGCGACCGGTCCGGCCAGCAGCCCCTCCGCCCCGCCATAGACCGCGTCGAGCGCCGCCGCATCGGTCAGGATGGTGACGATCACCTCTGTATCGGCGACCAGCGCGGCCGGCGTTTCCGCGACCCCGGCGCCCAGCGCCTCCAGCGGCGCGGTGCGGGCCGCGGTCCGGTTCCAGACCGTCACCGCATGTCCCTGCCCGATCAGCCGCTCGGCGATGGCGGCCCCCATCCGGCCGACCCCCGCAATCCCGATCCTCATGGCACCCTCCTTCCGTTCCGGACCCCCCTCACGCCGCCCGCGGCCCGATCGTGACCTCGAGCCGGCCCAGCCGGTCGATCTCGCCCACCAGCCGGTCGCCGGTCACCACCGCGCCCACGCCGGCCGGTGTCCCGGTCATGATGATGTCGCCGGGCTGCAGCGCATGCTGCTGCGAGATGCGCGCGATGATCTCCGGCGTCTTCCAGATCATCAGCGAGACATCCGCGTCCTGCCGCACCGCGCCGTTGACGCTCAGCCGGATGGACCCGCTGTCCACATGCCCGCATTGCGCCACGGGCGTGATCGCGCTGATCGGTGCCGAGCGGTCGAAGGCCTTGGTCACCTCCCACGGCAGCCCCTTCTCCAGCGCCGCCGCCTGATGGTCCCGCCGGGTCATGTCGAGCCCGATGCCGTAGCCGTAGATGTGGTCGAGCGCCTCGGCCTCGGGAATGTCGTAGCCCCCCGACTTCATCGCCACCACCAGCTCCAGCTCGTAATGGAGGTTGTTGGTCCAGACCGGATAGGGAATCTCGCCCCCGTCGCGGACCACCGCATCGGCCGGCTTCATGAAGATCACCGGAGGGTCGCGCAGATCCGCGTTCATCTCCTTGATATGCGCCACGTAGTTCTTGCCGATGCAATAGACGCGCCGCACCGGGAACACCTCGTCCGAGCCGGTCACGCCCAGCACCGCGCGGGCCGGTGCCGGCACCGCGAACTTCTCCTGCGACATGCGAATCTCCTCCCTTGTCTGGCCCGCAGGAAACTGGATTTTTCCAACCTTTGGCAAGCATCATGGATTATCCGTGCCGGGCCTGCGGCAGTCCCGACCGCCAATTCCCTGAAAAGTCGATGGAAATCCGCTGCGGGGGCGCCGGGCGCCCGGTGTCATGCCGCGGCGAATCCATGCTGGACAGGAAATGCCAGAATCGTAGATTATTCTTCGCAACCCGGCGCAGGACGCAGACCGGGCCATCCAGGGAGGATCAACCATGCCCGTATTCACACGCCGCGGCACCTTCGGCATCGCCGCAGCAATCGCCCTCGGCTTCGGCCTGCCGGCACAGGCCCAGACAAACGTCACCGTCGTCGTGCCCAATCCCTCGGCGCTGACCTTCGTGCCGATGTGGGCCGCGATCGGCGAGGGCTACTTCGCCGAGGAGGGCATCGACGTCACCGTCGAGGCGGTGGACGGCTCCTCCGCGGTGCTCCAGGTCATGTCCTCGGGCCAGGCCCAGATCGGCGCACCCGGACCCGGCCCGGTTCTCGCGGCACGGGCGCGCGGCGTCGACGTGGTCTTCATCTACAACATGTACCCCAAGAGCGTCTTCGGCCTGCTCGTTCCCGAGGATTCCGACATCCAGAGCCCCGAGGACCTGAAGGGCACGGTGATCGGCGTCGGCACCGTAGACGGGGCGGAGGTGTCCTTCACCCGCGCGATCATGACCGACCTCGGCCTCGAAGAGAACACCGACTTCACCTTCCTGCCCGTGGGCGACGGCGGCACCGCCGCGATCGCCTTCATGCGCGACGAGGTCTCCTCCTATGCCGGCGCGGTCAGCGACGCCGCCATCCTGCGCGCCCGCGGCATCAACCTGCGCGAGATCACGCCCGAGGAATACCTCGGCTTCTTCGGCAACGGCCTCGCGGTCATGCGCGACTACATGGAGGCCAATCCCGAAGTGATCGAAGGCTTCGGCCGCGCGCTGGTCCGCGGCATGCGCTTCGCGCTCGACCCCGCGAATGCCGACGCCGTGCTCGCCCATGCCGCCGCCGGCAATCCCCAGGAAGGCGAGGACCGGGACTTCGCCGCCGCCCTCCTCGTCTCGGCGGTCGAGCGCATGACTCCGACCGAGGCCTTCGCCGAACACGGCTTCGGCTACCAGCCGGCCGAGCACTGGGAAGCCTGGCACGAAAGCGCCCAGGCGAGCGGCGCGCTCGACGCCCCGCTCGACGACCTCTCGGCCGCCTATACCAACCAGTTCGTCGAGACCTGGAACGCCGAATGACCGAACTCCTCCGGCCGCGCACCGCTTCCCGCGGCCGGATCCTCCCGGCTCGACACCGCATGATCGGACACTAGAACAGCCGGATGAGGACGACGACATGAGGGATTCCACGCGGCGCGAGGCGCCTCCGGGCAAGGCCGCCGCCTCGACGGTGGTCTACGAGCTCCTGCGCCGCGACATCGTCGAGGGCGCGCTCATGCCGGGCGCGAAGCTCGCCATCGACGCGATCTCCGCCCGCTACGAGGTGGGCGCGAACCCCGTGCGCGAGGCGCTGAACCGCCTCGCCGCCGAGGACCTCGTTACCCGCCACGACCAGCGCGGCTTCTTCGTCTCCGAGCTGACGCTGGAAAAGCTGCGCGAGCTGGTGATGACCCGGCGCTGGCTCGAAACCAAGGCGCTGGCGGAATCCATGGCCCACCGCTCCACCGAATGGGAGGAGGCGGTGATCCTCGGCTACCACCGCCTCGCCCGCACCCCCTTCCGCCTCGACGAGGCCACCGCGCCGAACCCGGTCTGGGAGGAACGCCACCGCGCCTTCCACCTCGCCCTCCTCTCCGGCTGCGGATCGTCCTGGCTGATCGGTTTCTGCGCGATGATGATCGACCAGTCGGTGCGCTACCGCAACGTGTCGAGCAACTTCTCCGACGCCCGCCGCGGCGACGCGCTGGCCGAGCACAAGGCGATCATGGAGGCCGCGCTCGACGGCGACGTGGCCCGCGCCACCGAGGCGCTCGACCTGCACTACCGGCTGACCTTCGAGGCGCTCGAACGCCTCTACACCACCCGCCCCGCAACCTGACCGGAGACGATCCCGTGATCGAGACGATCCCGCTCGGGGACATCCTCTGGCTTGCCGCGGGCCTCGGTGTGGCGGGCGTGCTCGCCGGCCTTCTCGCCGGCATCTTCGGCATCGGCGGCGGCGCGGTCATCGTGCCGGTCTTCGACGAGGCGCTGGCCTATCTCGGCTACGGCGACGAGATCCGCATGCATGTCGCCGTCGGCACCTCGCTCGCGGTCATCATCCCGACCTCGATCCGCTCCTTCACCGCGCATCGTGCACGCGGCGCGGTGGACATGGCCGTCCTGCGCGGCTGGATCCTCGGCGTGCCCGCCGGCGTCGCCCTCGCCTCGGTGGTCGCGGCCTTCGCCTCGGGCAACGAGCTGCGCCTCGCCTTCGCGGTCGTGGCCACGATCGTCGCGCTGCGCATGCTCTTCAACCCCAGGAACCTGCGCCTCGGCGACCATCTGCCCGGCCCGGTGGGTCACAACGCGGTCGGCGGACTGATCGGCTTTCTCTCGACGCTGATGGGGGTCGGCGGCGGCGTGCTCAGCACCACCTACCTCACGCTCTACAACCGGCCGATCCACCAGGCGGTGGCCACCTCGGCCGGGGTGGGCGTGCTGATCGCGGTTCCGGGCGCGCTCGGCTACATCGCCGCCGGCTGGGGCGCGCCGGGCCTGCCGCCGCTCTCGCTCGGCTACGTGAACTTCGTGGGCGTCGCGCTCCTGATCCCGCTGACCCTCCTGCTCGCCCCGGTCGGAGTGCGCATCGCCCATGCCCTGCCAGCCCGCGCGCTGCAAAGCGCCTTCGCGGTCTTCCTGCTGGTCATGGCCGCCCGCTACGCCTGGGTCTGGGCCACCGGCTGATCAGACCAGCGGCGCGACCCCGCATTCCGCCGCGATCGCGTCGAGCTCGCGGCGCAGCGCCGCGTGCAGCGGAATGCCCTCGGCCAGGTTGCGCGCCCGCAAGCTCCCGCGCCCGTCGCCCGGCACCCGCACCGGATCATGCCCCGGCAGCGGTGGCGATGCCCGCATCTCGGCGAAGGCCGCCGAAGCCGCCGCCGCAAATTCCGCCGGATCGCAGAAGGCCGCGATGTCGATCGCCGCGACGAACTGGCCGGTGTTGGTCGCGCTCGTGGTGTCCTTCGTGAAATCCACCACCCCGCTGCCGAAGGCCGCGCCGTTCAGCACCCCGGCGAGCAGCCCGATGGCGAGCGAGATGCCATAGCCCTTCGGCCCGCCGATCGGCAGCAGGAAACCCTCCTCGCGCCGGTTCGGATCGGTCAGCGGCTTGCCGTCGCGCCCGACCATCCAGCCCTCGGGCATCGGCTCGCCGCGCTGGGCCAGCGTCTTGATCTTGCCCATCGCCGCCACGGTCGTCGCCATGTCGAGCACGAAGGGGTCGTCCCCGCCATAGGGCGCCGCGACCGCCAGCGGATTGGTCCCGAGCAGGAGGTCCGTGCCGCCCCAGGGCGTCACGTGGTTCGCGCTGCCCACCGCAGCGGCGAGGCCGATCATGCCGGCATCCGCCAGAGGCCGGACATAGAGCGCCGCGGGACCCGCATGGTTGCCGCCGCGCACGCCGACCCAGCCGATCCCCGTCGCCTTCGCCTTCTCGGCGGCGAGCGCGACCGCCTTCAGCATGGCCAGATGGCCGAGCGCGTCGTCGCCGTCGATCACCGCGGTCGCGACCGTCTCGCGCACCACATGCGGCCGGGCGGCGGCACGGATGCCGCCGCCCTTCAGCCGGTTCACATATTGCCGCAGCCGGAACGTGCCGTGGGTGTCGTAGCCGAGCGCGTCGGCCTCGACCATGGCCCGCGCCACGGTCGCCGCGTCCTCTGCCGGCACGCCGAGCGCGCCGAGGACGCGCCCGACGAAGGCCTCCAGAGCGTCCGCGGCGATGCGATCCCCGGACACGGACCTAGATCTCGCCGGTCGAGACGCGTTCCTTCTTCCAGAACACCAGCCAGCGCTGCATCCAGACCGTCGCGGCAAAGAGCGCGAGGCCGACGAGGCTCAGGTAGATGATCAGGGAGAAGACCCGCGGCGTGTTGAGCTGCGACGCCGCCACGCGGATCAGCTCGCCGAAGCCCCTGCCCCCGCCGAGAAACTCGCCGGTGATCGCGCCCGCCATCACGCCCACCGAGGCGATCTTCAGCCCGGTGAAGATCTGCGGCAGGCCCGTCGGCAGCTTCATCTTGAACAGCGTCTGCCACCGGCTCGCGCCCATGGTCTTGAACAGCATCCGCGCGTTCTCGTCGGCCGCATGCAGCCCCGCCGCGGTGCCCACCACGATCGGGAAGGTCGCGATGAAGGCGGCCAGCGCCACCTTCGACTGGATGTCGAAGCCGAGCCAGGCCACGAACAGCGGCGCGAAGGCCACCTTCGGCATGGTGTCGATCGCCACGAGATAGGGCATGATCGCCCGCTCGCCGAAGGCCGTCTCGCCCACGATGATGCCCAGCGTGAAGCCGATGGTGATGGCGAGCGCGAAGCCGTAGAGCACCGTCTTGATCGTGATCCAGAGCGCCGTCGCCATGTACCCGCCCGAGATCAGGTTCTGGCCGACGAAGATCAGGTCCTTCAGCGTCTCCGCCGGGGTGGGCAGGATGATCGGCGACACCAGCCCCGACCGGGTCAGGAGGTCCCAGAACCCGATGAAGACCACCGCGACGAAGATGATCTGCACCGCCCGCGGGATGCGGTCGATCAGGCTGACCTCCTCGACCCAGACGGTGCTGGCGGTGTCGGGACGCGACGACACGTCGGCCATCAGAAATCTCCCTTGTCGAGCCGGCTGCGGATGCGCTCCACCAGCGCCCCGAACTTCGGCGTCGTGATCATGTCGAGCGTGCGCGGTCGCGGCAGGTCGATCTCGACGATCTCCGCGATGCGTCCGGGCCGCGGCGCGAGCACATAGACGGTGTCCGACAGGATCACCGCCTCGGCGATGGAATGGGTGACGAGGAAGGCGGTGGCGACCTTCTCCAGGCAGATGCGCTGCAGCTCCATGTTCATGAAGTCGCGGCTCAGCTCGTCGAGCGCCGAGAACGGCTCGTCGAGCAGCAGGACCGCCGGCTCGGTCACCAGCATCCGGCAGATCGCCGCCCGCTGCGCCATGCCGCCCGACAGCTCGTTCGGATAGACGTTCTCGAAGCCCTTCAGCCCGACCAGCTCCAGAAGCCCCGCCGCCCGGTCGCGCGCCGCATTGGCCGCCCGCTTGCCGTCACGGATCTCGATCGGCAGAAGCACGTTCTCGATCGTCGTGCGCCACGGGAACAGCGTCGCCTGCTGGAACATCATGCCGATGTCCCGACGCGGGCCCGTCACCGGCTGGCCGGCCAGCACCACCCGCCCCTCCGACGGCGGGATCAGCCCCGCCATGATCTTCAGCAGCGTCGACTTCCCGCAGCCGCTCGCCCCGATCACCGACGAGAAGCTGCCCTTGGTGAGGGTCAGCGAGACCCCCTCCAGCGCCCGGACCGCGTTGCGGGCGTAGGTCTTGCCCACGCCCGTCAACTCGTAGACGGGCTCGCCCGCCGCGGCCCGCAGCGGTGACACCTTGGCGGGCGCGACCATCAGTTCATCTCCGCGTTGAGCTTGGTGACGAAATCGTTGGTGAAGGCGGCCTCGAGGTCGTCGAGCGGCGCTGCCATCTCGCCACCGGAGACCTGCGCGTCCTGCCACTCCACCCAGACCTCGGGCGGCATGAAGCCGAGACCCTGCGTCTCGTCGATCGGGATGGTCTTGGAGCGCACCGCGTCGAAGAGCGCCGACGCAAAGGCCGGGTCCTCGCTCTCCTGCGGGTTGCTCGCCGCCAGATGCGCCAGCACCGCATCGCGGTTCGCGTCGTCCAGCGCGAAGGCATGCCCCTTCATGAAGCCGCGCAGGAACCGCTCGATCAGGTCGGGGTTCTCGCGGATCAGCTCGCCGGTGGTGGCGAGGCCGTTGCCGAAGAACCGGGCATATTCCGCGGGCGTGATGTCGCGCACCGCGATGCCGCGCTGGTTGAGGATCGCCGCATCCGCCGTCGAGGCCGAATAGGCGATGATGTCCCCGCGCTGGAACGCCGCCGTCGCCGGCCCGCCGTCACCCACCGTCAGGAAGGTATAGTCGGTGCCCTCGGTCATCCCCGCGCCCGACAGCACGTTGCGGGCGAAACCCACCTCCGCGCCGTCCGCCGTGCCGGTGCCGATGACCCCGCCCTTCAGGTCGGCGGGCGTCTGGTAGTCCGAATCCTCCTCCACGACGATGCCGAAGTTCGACCGCGCCGCCACGTTGTAGATGAAGACCACGTCCACGTCGCGGGCGCGCGCCGCCAGCACCGGGCCGGGGCCGGGCCGGCCGATCTGCGCCTGTCCCGAGGCCAGCGCCTGCAGCACCGCGCCCGAGCCGTTGATCGACTCCACCGTCACCTCCAGCCCCTCCTCGGCGAAGAAGCCCTCGCCGATCGCCACGAAGACCGGGAACGAGTTGATCGCCGAGGGACTCGGCTGCACGAAGGTCACCGGCGTCAGGGCCTGCGCATGCAGCCCCCCTGCGGCCAGCGTCATCGCCGCCCCCGTGACCGCGGCCATCAGGCCGCGCCGCGAGAATTCAGGATAGTTCATGTCATCCTCCCGTTATTGTCAGCGGTACCCTCGTCGCGGTGCGGGCCGCTGTCACCCGCGCCCCGAGCCTCGTCAGGCCACCCTACGCGCCTGCGCCTGTTCGCGCATCGTGTTCTCGAGCCTTCCGATCCCGTCGATCTCGCAGACCACCCGGTCGCCGTCCCGCAGGAACCGCGGCGGGTCCATCGCATAGCCCACGCCCGAGGGCGTTCCGGTCGCGAGGATGTCCCCCGGCTCCAGCGTCAGTCCCTCCGACAGCGAGGCGATCAGCGTCGGGATGTCGAAGATCATCGCCGAGGTGACGGACTCCTGGCGCAGCTCGCCGTTCACGCTGCACCGGATGCCGAGGCTGGCGGGATCGCCGATCGCGTCGGCGGTGACGATCCAGGGGCCGATCGGACAGGACCCGTCCAGCCCCTTGCCCTTGAAATACTGCCCGCCATGGCGGCGCTGCACGTCGCGAGCGGTGACGTCGTTCAGGATCGTGTAGCCGAACACATGCTCGAGCGCCCGCTCGCGCGGGATGTCCCGCCCCGCCTTGCCGATCACCAGCGCAAGCTCCACCTCGTAGTCAATCTGGGTCGAGACATGGGGAAAGATCGGCACCTCGGCGCCCGGACCCACCACGGCGGTGCGCGGCTTGGTGAAGAACACCGGCACCTCGGTCACGCCGATCTTCACGTTCTGCGCCCGCTCGCCCTCGGCGATGTGCTCGCGATAGTTCCGGCCGACGCAGAAGACGTTCTTCTCCGGCCGTGGCAGCGGCGCGAGCAGCCGGACCGCCGACGCGGGGATCGCGTCGTGACCCGCCGCCATCCGGGACCGAAGTGCCGACAGAGCCGCCGGCCCGCCCGCGATCAGGTCCTGAAGCGTCCCGCCGATCGGCCGGGCCGATCCGTCCGCCTCGATCACGGCCCCTTCGGACCGGCCGTCGATTTCGATCGTCGCCAGACGCATGCTTCCTCCCCCTGCGTGTCGCTTCACTTGGTGCGCGGCATCTCGACGGCGAGTGTACCGCATTCCCTCGCCGTTCCGCATTCGACCAATCTCACGATTGGTCGCGTGGCGAAACCGAACCTGTTGCGCATGGGCTTGCAGGAAATTATGCGTTCACGCTGCAGCCTGCGCGAAATCGCGCGGCCGGCGTGCAACCATTTTCAGGATTGGTCGGAACCCATGCAGAACGGTGCGGAACTGTCGGAACGGATCCGGCGCTACATCACCGACAGCGGATTCGGCCACAACGACCGCCTGCCGCCGGAACGCGAACTCGCCCACAGCTTCGGCGCCACCCGCGCCCAGTTGCGCCGGGCGCTCGCAGCCCTCGAAGCCGACGGCCTGATCTGGCGACACGTGGGGCGCGGCACCTTCATCGGCGCCCGGCCGGTGCACAATCTCGACGACGTGGCCTTCCTCGGCCAGCTGGCGAGCCCCGCGCAGGTGCTGGAGGCCCGGCTCGCCATCGAGCCCGAGCTCGCCCGGCTCGCGACGCTGCACGGGGTGAATGCCGATTTCGAACAGATCCGCGACTGCAGCCGCCGCGCCCGCACCGCCCCCGACTGGCGCAGCTACGAGGCCTGGGACAACAAGTACCACCTCGCCGTCGCGCGGGCCACGCACAACAAGCTGCTGTTCCATCTCTTCGAGACGCTGAACGTCGTCCGCCGCTCGATCGTCTGGAACCAGCCGCGCACCACCGCAGCCCCCGCCGCCGACCATTTCAGCTTCGACCAGCACGACGCGATCATCACCGCCATCGAGGCCCAGGATCCCGCCACGGCCGCCACCGCGATGCGCGACCACCTGCGCGCGGTCCGCGAACGGGTGCTGCCGACCCTGCGCTAGGGGTTTGGTCCCGGCCCTGCGGAAGGGCCGGGGACCGGACCATCAGATCACGCCGAGCATCCGCATCGCTTCGGCCACCCGCACGAAGCCCGCGATGTTCGCGCCGAGCAAATAGTCGCCCGGCGCGCCGTATTCCTCGGCGGTCTCGTGGCAGTTGTCGTGGATGTTGCGCATGATCGTGGCGAGGCGGGCTTCCGTCTGCTCGAAGGTCCAGCTGTCGCGGCTCGCGTTCTGCTGCATCTCGAGCGCCGAGGTCGCCACGCCCCCTGCGTTCGCGGCCTTGCCCGGCGCGAAGAGGACACGCGCGTCGCGGAAGATCTGCACCGCCTCGGGGGTCGACGGCATGTTCGCGCCCTCGCCCACCGCGATGACGCCGTTCTTCACCAGCTTGCTCGCGTCCTTGCCCGACAGCTCGTTCTGCGTGGCCGAAGGCATCGCCACCTCGCAGTGCACGTCCCAGATCGTCCCCTTGTCGGAGGGGATGAAATGCACCGACCCGCCACGGCGCCGGGCATATTCCGAGATCCGCTGGCGGCGGACGTTCTTGATCTCCTTGAGGAGGTCGAGGTCGATCCCCGCCTCGTCGAGGACATAGCCGCTCGAATCGGAGCAGGCGATCACCTTGCCGCCGAAGGACTGCACCTTCTCGATCGAATAGATCGCCACATTGCCCGAGCCCGACACCACCACGGTCTTGCCGTCGAAGGACGTGCCCCGCGTCTCCAGCATGGCCTGCACGAAATAGGTGTTGCCGTATCCCGTCGCCTCGGTCCGGGCGCGCGATCCGCCATGGGCCAGCGCCTTGCCGGTGAAGACCCCGGCCTCGAAGCGGTTGTTCAGGCGCTTGTACTGGCCGAACATGTAGCCGATCTCGCGCCCGCCCACGCCGATGTCGCCCGCCGGCACGTCGGTCTGCTCGCCCAGATGGCGGTGCAGCTCGGTCATCATCGACTGGCAGAAGCGCATGATCTCGCCCTCGGACCGGCCCTTGGGGTCGAAGTCCGATCCCCCCTTCCCGCCGCCGATCGGCATGCCGGTCAGCGCGTTCTTGAAGGTCTGCTCGAAGCCGAGGAACTTGATGATGCCGACGTTGACCGAGGGGTGGAACCGCATGCCCCCCTTGTAGGGGCCGAGCGCCGAGTTGAACTGGACCCGGAAGCCCCGGTTGATCTGCACCCGGCCCTCGTCGTCCATCCATGGGATGCGGAAGATGATCTGGCGCTCGGGCTCGCAGATGCGCTCGATCAGCGCGAGGTCGAGATAGTCGGGGTGCTTGACCACCACCCGGCCGAGGCTCTCCAGCACCTCGTGCACGGCCTGGTGGAATTCCGGTTCACCGGCATTGCGCCGGATGACCTCGGCCAGGATCGGTTGAAGCTTCTCGTCGATGGCATTCATGGTCTTCTTTCATCGTCAGAGGCATCTGGTCTGCCCAGATTATAATCTTCATAGATCACGAATTGTGCAGATTGAAGCCGCCAACGCGCGACCCGACCCGCCGGAAATGCCACCGATGACCGATGCCGTGATCGAACTGCGCGACCCTGATCGCCGGTCCCGCCGCATCATGACCGGCGCTGCGCGGGACGAGGAACGCGCGCGTGCTGGTCTTTCGCAAGGTGCTGGTGCTGCCGGTGAGGATTGAACTCACGGCCTCTCCCTTACCAAGGGAGTGCTCTACCACTGAGCTACGGCAGCGTGGGGCGCGTTTTAGCCGATCTGGCGACCCGCGCAAGGGCAATCTGCCGATCCCGGCGACGGCCGCGGCGGCGCCCGCGGATCCGGATGGAATGCCACCCAAATAGCACCCAAATAGCACCCGAATGACACCCGCCCGAAATCCTCCCCCGCGGGGTCCGTGAACGCCGATCTGGACCGCCCCGGCCCCTTGCGCTAGAGAGATGCCCCATGACGGACCGGACCGCCCCGCCCGAGCCCAAGCCGCGCCCCGAGGGGCGGGACCGGGCCGCGCGACTGGCCGAGGCGCTGCGCGCGAACCTCGCCCGTCGCAAGGCGCAGAAGCGGGCACGCTCCGCCGAGGCCGGGCAGAAAGACAAGGGAAAACAATAGAGTATGGACAGCATCCTGGTCCGGGGCGGTCACCGCCTGAATGGCCGCATCCCGATCTCGGGGGCCAAGAACGCCTGTCTGACGCTGATGCCCGCGGCGCTCCTGACCGACGAGCCGCTGACGCTGACGAACGCCCCGCGGCTGTCGGACATCCGGACGATGAGCCTCCTCCTTGAATCCCTCGGCTGCGAGGTCGCCCGCCTCCAGAACGGTCGCGTCCTCGTCGTCGGCACCCAGTCCATCTCCAACCACCGCGCCGACTACGAGATCGTGCGGCGCATGCGCGCCTCCATACTAGTCCTTGGGCCGATGCTCGCCCGCGACGGCCATGCGGTGGTCTCGCTGCCCGGCGGCTGCGCCATCGGCGCCCGCCCCGTGGACCTGCATCTGAAGGGCCTCGAGGCGCTCGGCGCCGAACTCGAGCTGCGCGAAGGCTATGTCCATGCCAGTGCCCCCCGCGGCCTGCGCGGCGCGACCTTCGAGTTTCCCTTCGTCTCGGTCGGCGCCACCGAGAACGTGCTGATGGCCGCCACGCTGGCCCGCGGCACCACGGTCATCAAGAATGCCGCCCGCGAGCCCGAGATCGTCGACCTCGCCCGCTGCCTGCGCCGGATGGGGGCACATATAGAGGGCGAAGGCACTGAAACCATTACGATTCAGGGTGTCGACCGCCTGCACGGCGCCACCCATCCCGTCGTCGCCGACCGGATCGAGCTCGGCACTTACATGCTCGCCCCGGCGATCTGCGGCGGCGAGGTGGAACTCGTCGGCGGACGGCGCGACCTCGTCGAAGCCTTCGCCGACAAGCTCGAACAGGCCGGCATTTCGGTCGAGGACACCGCCGACGGGGTCAAGGTCGGCCGCCAGAACGGCCGCATCCAGCCGGTCGATGTCGAGACCGCCCCCTTCCCCGGCTTCCCCACCGACCTCCAGGCCCAGATGATGGCGCTCCTCACGCTCGCCGACGGCGTCAGCCGGCTCGAGGAACGCATCTTCGAGAACCGCTTCATGCACGCCCCGGAACTCGTCCGAATGGGCGCGCGGATCGAGGTCCACGGCGGCACGGCAACCGTCACAGGCGTCGAACGCCTAAAGGGCGCACCGGTCATGGCCACCGACCTGCGCGCCTCGGTCAGCCTGATCCTCGCGGGGCTCGCCGCCGAGGGCGAGACCCGCGTCGCCCGCGTCTACCATCTCGACCGCGGCTACGAGCGGGTGGAGGAAAAGCTCTCGGCCTGCGGCGCCCGCATCGAGCGCATCACGGAGCGCGCCGCATGACGGATGCGCGGTTCGAGGACGGCGCCGAACGCCCGCTGCGCCTGCGCGCAGAGACGCCCGAGGATCTGGCGGTGATCTCGGCACTGGTGCAGGACGCGGTCTGCCAGCCCGACCGAATCGCCTGGATGCCGCGGCGGCATCGCTTCACCCTCCTCCTCAACCGCTTCCGCTGGGAGGATCGCACCGCGGCCGAACGCCAGCACCGCCCCTTCGAGCGCATCCAGTCCCTCCTGACGGTCGACAGCGTGATGCGCGCCCGCACCAGCGGCGTCGATCCCGCCGACCGGGAACTGGTCATGGCGGTCCTGTCGATCGGCTTCGAGCCGACCGAGGACGGTGCCGGCCGCGTGCGCCTCGTGCTCGCCGGGGACGGCGAGATTGTGCTCGACGCGGAATGCCTCGACGTGTCACTCGTCGACGTCACGCGACCCTATGTCGCGCGGGCGCGCCGCGCCCCGTCGCATTCGCCCGAATAGAACGGTTCGGAAATGCCCATCTTTCTGGACACTTCCGACCCGGACTTCGAAGAACGCTTCCGGTCGTTCCTCGGCACGAAGCGCGAATCCGATGCCGATGTCGACGCGGCGGTGGCCGCGATCATCGCCGATGTCGCGCAGCGCGGCGACGCCGCCGTCATCGAGCTGACCGAGCGCTGGGACCGGCTGAGCCTGACCCCCGTGACGCTCGCCTTCAGCCCCGCCGAGATCGACGCCGCCATCGCCGCCGTGCCCGCCGCGGAACGCGCCGCGCTCGAACTCGCCGCCACCCGGATCCGCACCTATCACGAACGCCAGCTGCCAGCCGATGCCCAGTGGACCGACGCGAGCGGCGCCCAGCTCGGCTGGCGCTGGACGCCGGTCGCCGCGGCCGGGCTCTACGTCCCGGGCGGCCTCGCCTCCTATCCGTCCTCGGTCCTGATGAACGCGATCCCGGCGCGGGTCGCGGGCGTCGAGCGGCTCGTGATCTGCGCCCCCACGCCCGAGGGCAAGTCCAATCCGCTGGTCCTGCTCGCCGCCCGCCTCGCCGGGGTGGAGACGGTCTATCGCATCGGCGGCGCCCAGGCGATCGCGGCGCTGGCGCTCGGCACCGAGACGATCGCCCCCGTCGACAAGATCACCGGACCGGGCAACGCTTGGGTGGCGGCGGCGAAGCGCCGGGTCTTCGGCCGCGTCGGCATCGACATGATCGCCGGCCCCTCCGAGGTGCTGGTCATCGCCGATCGCGACAACGATCCCGACTGGATCGCGCTCGACCTACTCAGCCAGGCCGAACACGACGAGGCGGCGCAGGCGATCCTGATCACCGACGACGCGGAGTTCGGGCGCGCGGTCGCCGCGGCCGTCGAACGCCGCCTGGCCACCCTCGAACGGGGCGCCATCGCCGGCGCCAGCTGGCGCGACTTCGGGGCCGTCATCACGGTCTCCGACTGGGACGAGGCGGTCCGGCTCTCCGACCGCATCGCGCCCGAGCATCTGGAACTGATGACCCAGGACGCCGAGGGGCTGGCCGCGCGGATCCGCCATGCCGGCGCGATCTTCATCGGCGCCTGGACGCCCGAGGCGATCGGCGACTACGTCGGCGGCCCGAACCACGTCCTGCCGACCGCCCGCTCGGCGCGGTTCTCGAGCGGGCTCTCGGTGCTCGACTTCATGAAGCGCAGCACGCTGGCCCGCATGACGCCCACCGCGCTCGCCCAGATCGGCCCCGCGGCCGAGACCCTGGCCAATTCCGAGAGCCTGCAGGCCCACGGACTGTCGGTCCGCGCGCGCCTCGAACGGCTCAACCGCGAGGAAGGGGCAGCATGAACCCGACCGACCGTCTGATCGAGGTCGCGCTCGACGAAACCGGCCTCGCGCCGCCCACGCCCGAAATCGAGCAGGAGCGCCGGGTCGCGATCTACGATCTGCTCGAGGACAACCGCTTCGCGCTGCCCGCGCGCGACGGACGTCCCGTCGTGCCCGGACCCTACCGCCTCCGCCTCTCGATCCGCGACCGCCGCCTCGTCTTCGAGCTTGCGTCCGAAGCCGGCGAAAAGGCAGGCGAGTTCCACCTGTCCCTGACTCCGTTCCACCAGGTGGTGAAGGACTACTTCCAGATCTGCGAGAGCTATTTCGACGCGGTCAAGCGCCTGCCGCCGGCCCAGATCGAGGCGATCGACATGGGCCGCCGCGGCATCCACAACGAGGGCAGCCGCATCCTTCTCGAACGCCTCGAAGGCAAGGTCGAGACCGACATGGCCACCGCCCGCCGCCTCTTCACCCTGATCTGCGTGCTGCACTTCAAGGGTTGATGATCCGGGACACCCCCTCCTCGGTGCTGTTCTGCTGCGATTACAACGCGGTCCGCTCGCCGATGGCCGAGGGGATCATGAAGAAGAACTACGGCACCCGGATCTACGTCCAGTCCGCGGGGGTGAAGAACGAGCTGGAGATCGACGGCTTCGCGATCGCCGTCTGTGCCGAGATCGGCGTCGACCTCGACCGCCACAGGGTCCGCAGCTTTCACCAGATGGAGGAATGGGGCGACAAGATCGACAGCTACGACCTGATCGTCGCGCTCTCCCCCGCCGCCCAGCGTCAGGCTCTCGAATACACCCGCTATCACGCCATCGACGTCGAGTACTGGCCGATCTTCGATCCCACCGGCCTCGGCGAGACGCGCGAGGACAAGCTCGCCTCCTACCGGCAGGCCCGAGACCAGATCGCGCGCCGCATTCGCGAGCGTTTCGGCCCGCCGGACCCTCCCCGCCCCGCGAAAACCGCCTGAATATTGCCGGCTATTTGCCCCGCCCCGGTCCGCACGGCCTTTTTTCGCTTGAATTCAATGGCCGCTCCCCCCATGTTCCGCGCGCGACAGAACACTGCGTTCTCGCCACCCCGTGCAGCCACCATCGGAGCAAACATGGCCAAGGAAGAGCTTCTCGAATTCCCAGGGGTCGTGAAAGAGCTTCTGCCCAACGCGACCTTCCGGGTAGAGCTCGAAAACGGCCATACGATCATCGCCCACACCGCCGGCAAGATGCGCAAGAACCGGATCCGCGTCCTCGCCGGTGACAAGGTCCAGGTCGAGATGACGCCCTACGATCTGACCAAGGGTCGGATCAACTACCGTTTCAAGTAATCCCGCCGCGCGTTCGCGCCCAGCGGGAACCCGGACGCGTCGATGAACCCTCGCCTCATCCTCGGCTCAGCGAGCCCACGCCGTCTCGAACTGCTCGCCCGCGTCGGCATCGTGCCCGACGCCGTCGTCCCCGCCGAGATCGACGAGACACCGCTCAAGGGCGAAGTCCCGCAGCGCCACGCCGAACGCCTCGCCGGCGAGAAGGCCCGCGCCATCGCGTCGGGCCCGGGCGATCTCGTGCTGACCGCCGACACCGTGGTCGCCGCGGGCCGCCGCATCCTCGGCAAGCCCTCCGGACCGGCCGAGGCCGAGGCCTTCCTGCGCCTGCTTTCCGGGCGGCGGCACCGGGTGATCACCTGCGTCGCCCTGCGCCGGGACGACATCCTGCGCACCCGCCGCGTCGAGACCGCGGTGCGATTCAAACGCCTCTCCGACGCCGAGATCGAATCGTATCTCGCCTCCGGCGAATGGCACGACAAGGCCGGCGGATTTGCGATCCAGGGCCGGGCCGAGGGGTTCATTCCCTGGATCGGCGGCTCCTGGTCGAACGTGGTCGGCCTGCCCCTGACCGAGACGCTGAACCTCTTGCGCGGCGCGGGATACCACACACCATGAAGGGTGTGACCATTGCCGTCGAGGCACTTCCGCGCGGGGGATACGCGACCGCCCGCATGGTCGACGGACGGCTCGACGACCTGATCGTCGACCCGCCGCCCGGCGACCCCGCGCCCCGGCCCGGCGCGATCTATCGCGCCGTGCCCGGGCGTCCCATGAAGGGCATGGGCGGGATCATGGTCGCACTCGGCGGCGACCAGATGGGCTTCCTGCGCGAGGCGGCCGGGATCGCCCCGGGCAAGCCGATCCTCGTTCAGGTCGCCACCTGGGCCGAGCCGGGCAAGGCGCCGCCCGTCACCCGCCGCCTCACGCTCAAGGGCCGCAACGCCATCCTCACCCCGGGCGCTCCCGGCCTCAACCTCGCGCGCGGGATCGGAGGCGCTGACCGCGACCGGCTCCAGGCGCTCGCGGACGCTGCGATGGGTGGCGCGCCCGAGACGCTGGGGCTGATCGTGCGCAGCAACGCCGCGGATGCGCCCGACGCGGAGATCGCCGCCGAGATCGCCGACTTGCGCCGGACCGCCGCGGTGCTCGAGACCGGAACCGATGCACCCGCCCTGCTCCTCGACGCGCCCGACGCCCGGACCGAGGCCTGGCGGGAATGGCCGGAGGCGACCCGGGACTGCCTCTTCGAACCCGCCACGGGCGCCTTCGCCGCCCACGGTGTCTGGGAGGCGATCGACGCGCTGCTCGTCCCGCGCGTGCAGCTCGCCGGCGGGGCTTCCCTCGTGATCGAGCCGACGACCGCCCTCGTCGCAGTCGACGTCAACACCGGCGCGGACACCTCGCCCGCGGCCGGCCTGAAGGCCTCGATCGGCGCCGCCCGCGCGCTGCCGCGCCAGCTGCGGCTCCGCGGGCTCGGCGGGCAGGTGGTGATCGATTTCGCCCCCTTCCCCCGCAAGGACCGCGGCGCCGTCGAGACAGCACTCAAGGGTGCGCTGCGCGAGGACGGGATCGAGACCACCCTCGCCGGCTGGACCCCGCTCGGCCATCTGGAGCTTCTGCGCAAGCGCGCCCGCCGCCCGCTCGCCGAACTGCTTCCCCCGGGCACCCTGCCCCGCTGATCAGATCGCCAGCGGCAACTGCGCATCCGGGCCGGGGTAGCCGTCGAAGAGCCGTGCCACGAGCCGCGCCATCAGCGGCGCCTCCTCGACGATCCGCAATCCCGTCTCGTCCAGCGCGACGAAGTCCGGATACTGCGCGGCCGCTTCCCGGCATCCGGGCTCGAGCACCCGGACGAAATCCCCGAACGCGTCCCGCAGCGCGGCCAAATCCACCGCGAAGTCGCACATGAGCATCTCGATCGCCCGGCCCCGCACCCGATCCTCGAGGTTCAGGGCAAAGCCCGCCGCACCGGCCGGACCCCCCGCGGCGACCTTCTCGCAATAGGCGCCGGTTCGGACCGCATTCTGGACATAGCCCTGCGGGAACCGGGAGATCGCGGAGGCCCCGAAGCCGATCAGGGCATCAGCCACGTCGTCGGTATACCCTTCGAGATCGCGCCGCAGACGGCCCTCCGCGCCGGCCCGGTCCAGATCGTCCCCCGGCGCCACGAAATGGTCGATGCCGATCGCCCGGTATCCGGCCTGCGCCAGCAGATCCCGCGCCACGCGGTTGAGCCTCATGCGGAGCGCCACGTCCGGCAGGCTCTCCTCGCGGATCATGTGCTGCCGCTTCGCCATCCAGGGCACATGGGCATAACCGCCGAGCGAGATGCGGTCCGGAGCCATGGCGATCACATGCCCGATCGAGGCGGCGAGGCTCGGCACGTCCTGGTTCGGCAGCCCGTACAGCATGTCCGCCGTCCATCTCGTCACCCCGAGATCGCGCAGCCGGTCGACGGTCGCCCGGGTCGCCCGTAGCGACTGGCGCCGGCCGATCGACTGCTGGACGACGAGGCTGAAATCCTGCACCCCGAGGCTCGCCCGGTTCGTGCCCGTCGCGGCCAGCGCCGCGAGCCTGTCCTCCCCCGTCGCCGAAGGGTCGATCTCGACGCGGATCTCGCACCCTTCGGCCAGCCTCAGCCGGCCGGCGATCGTCCCCGCCAGCTGCTCGATCTGCCCGGCGGTCAGCAGCGTGGGTGATCCGCCCCCCCAGCAGACCCGGACGACGCGCGCGCCCGACGGCAACAGCGCCGCGGTCCGGGCGATCTCGGCGCAGAGCAGGTCGACATACTTCTGCACCGCCGCCGCCGAGGTCGCGCCCTGCGTTCGGCAGGCGCAGAACCAGCACAGACGCTCGCAGAACGGCACGTGGACATAGACGGCGAGGCGGGCCGCCTCGGGCAGCGCCGCGAGCCACGCGTCGTAGTGTTCCCCGCCCATGTCCTTCTGGAAACGGGCGGCCGTGGGATAGCTCGTGTACCGGGGAACGCTCCGCTCGAGCAGGCTGGTGAGCGCCGCCGAATCAAACGTCATGGTGTCACGGCTAGGCACTTCGGACCGGAACTTCCTTGATCAGGATCAACCACACGCGTAAGGTTTCCGGCAGAGACTGAGGGATTGGGTCGGGTCTAGATGGCGGGTGTGACGTCGCAGAAAATCGTGAACACGCGCTGCGAGGATTGCCCGATTCGCCATCGGGCAGTCTGTGCGAACTGCGAAAAGGACGAACTCGAGGACCTGAACCGGATCAAGTCCTACCGGAGCTTCGCACCGGGCGAGACCATCGCTTGGGCGGGCGAGAAGCTCACCTTCGTGGGATCGGTGGTCGAGGGCGTCGCCATGCTGACGAGCACCCTGCCCGACGGCCGCCGCCAGATGATCGGTCTCCTGCTGCCGTCGGACTTCCTCGGCCGTCCCGGACGTCAGAAGCTGACCTACGACGTGGTCGCGGCCACCGACATCACGCTCTGCCTGTTCCAGAAGCCCGAGTTCGAGCGCATCGTCACCCGCACGCCGAACATCGAGCGGCGCCTGCTCGAGATGACGCTGGACGAACTCGATGCGGCCCGCGAATGGCTGCTGCTGCTCGGCCGCAAGACCGCGCGGGAAAAGATCGCGAGCCTGTTCGTCATCATGGCCCGGCGCGACGCGGCGCTGAACCGGCGCGAGCCCGGGGACGGCCTGCGCTTTCCGCTCTACATCACCCGCGAGGCCATGGCCGACTACCTCGGGCTGACCATCGAGACCGTCAGCCGCCAGATCTCCGCCCTGAAGCGCGAGGGGCTGATCGGCCTCGGCGACAACCGCACGGTGCATGTCCCCGATTTCGGCCGGCTGATCGCGGAATCCGGCGACGATGCCGACGGCGGCACGCTGGTCTGAGCGGATCGCCCTGACAGCCCCTTCGGAGCCCCTCCGACTGGCGCGCCCCCTCGCAGCAATCTACCTGCTGGCGGTCGCCTGCGCCGCATCCGCGGCCGAGGACGATTCCTGCCGCTGGGCCCTCGACGGCGAATGCGACGAGGCGCGCTTCGGCGGCGGCGGCGAATGCGCCTGGGGCACCGACACGACCGACTGCCGTACGCTTGCGCGCGGCCTCTGGACCGATCTCTGCGCCACGGCGCAGAACGGAATCTGCGAGGAACCCCGCTTCGGCGGTTCGACCGGCTGCACCGACGGAACCGACCGCAGCGACTGCAAGGCCATCCAGGCGGCGAACGGCTGCGCAACCGCCCTCGACAATGCCTGTGACGAAGCCCGCTTCGGCGGATCCGGCAACTGCCCGCCGGGCACCGACACTGCCGACTGCTCCGCCCTCGCCGCCGGCGCGGACGACAGCTGCCAGTGGGCCCGTGACGGCGCCTGCGACGAGCCGCGCTTCGCCGGAACGGGCGCCTGTCGCGACGGAACCGATTCCACCGACTGCGCCGGACGCGACACCCCGGCGGCGATGACCGCACGGCTGCTCGCCCTGCTGCCTGAACGGCTGCGCCGGCGGCTCGGCGACGACAGCTGCAAATTCGCCAATGACCTCGAATGCGACGACGCCCGGTTCGGCGGCACCGGCGCCTGCAGGCCGGGAACCGACGCAAGTGACTGCCGGGCCCTCGCCGCAGGCGGCGACGATAGCTGCGCCTGGGCCGCCGACGGGGAATGCGACGAGCCCCGGATCGGCTCGGGCGTCTGCATCGCGGGCAGCGACACCACCGACTGCGCGGCGGTCGCGTGGCTGCGCGGCCGCGACGACAGCTGCGCCTCCGCCTTCGACGGTCGCTGCGACGAGCCCGGCAACGGCTCCGGGCGCTGCGAGCCGCTGAGCGACACCGCCGACTGCATGGGCCGCAACCGGCCGGCGGCGGCGGCCGACCACTATTTCGGCCGCGACGACCGCCAGCTCGTCGATGCCACCGCCCTGCCCTGGCGCGCCATCGGCCACCTCCAGCTGGCGGACAGCACCTGCACGGGCACGCTCGTGGCACCCCGCCTCGTATTGACCGCTGCACATTGCCTCACCAGCTCCGGCAGCCTCGATCCCGTCCGCCCGCTCGCCTTTCGTGCGGGCCTCGGCCACGGGCGCGACCAGGGCGTCGCGCGCATCGTCGGCGTCACCATCGCGCCGGGATACCGCGCCGCCCGCCGCGACCAGGGCACGGCCAACGCCCACGACTGGGGCCTCGTCACCCTCGACCGTCCGCTCGGCAACCGCGTCGGCTTCCTGCCGATCCGCGTGCTGGAATCCCGGGACCTGAAGGCGATCGGGGCCACGGGCCTCCGCGTGGACCAGGCCGGCTACAGCTGGGACACCGGCGAGAACCTCTCGGCGCACATCGGCTGCCGCCTCACCGCGGCCTTCGACAACGGCGTCGTCCGGCACGAATGCGACACCACGCAGGGCGACAGCGGCTCGCCGATCCTGCAATGGATCGCCGGCACGGCCCATATCGTTGCGGTCGACAGCCGCGCGCACGCCCTCGAACAAGGGGGCAGCGATTACCGCACCGGCAACCTCGCCACCGACAGCCGCGCCTTCGACGAGGCGGTGCGCGCAGCGATGCCCTAGCCGCGCCCGTCGCGCGATACCTCCTCCAGCATCTCGATCTGGATCTGCTGGATCTCGGCCAGCCGCTCCCACTGCCGGGCGAACTGATGGTCGATCTTGTCGTGCAGGTGCCGGATCTCCAGCTCGGCCTTCAGGTTGACCTTGTAGTCGTTCTCCGCCCGCAGCCGGTCCTTCGCCTCCTGCCGCCGCTGGCTCATCATGATGATCGGCGCCTGCAGCGCCGCGATGCAGGACAGGAACAGGTTCAGCAGGATGAACGGAAAGGGGTCGAACGTGCCGACCAGCGCGCCGGTGACGTTCACGGTCATCCAGGCGACCAGCACCAGGCAGAAGGCCAGGATGAAGGTCCAGGACCCGCCGAAACTCGCCACCGCATCCGCCGCGCGTTCACCGACGGTTCGCGTCTCGGCATACGCCGCCTCCACGTCCTCCGAGACCGTCGCCCCGGCCTCGAGGCTCGCCAGAACCTCCTCGTCGAGCGAACCGAGCTCGCCGCGTTCGGCCTCGAGCAGCCGCTCCACATGAAGGCGCCGATAGCGCGCATGGTCGGCCCGGCAGATCAGATCCTCCTCGCCGGCCTCGGGATAGTCCTCGCGCAGCCGCGCGGCGACACCCGTGCTGAGGCTCTCGACCGTGCGCAGGTCCGTCCGGGCGGCCCTGCGGCCGCAGACCATACAGACCCCGACCTCGTCCTCCATTTCCGCCATGTGCTGCCTCCGTCTTTCTGCCGCCTCTGCATCATGGGGCCACAGGGTTGATCTGAATCAATGAGCGCCGCCCAGATCCATAGCACATGTCGGGCAGAGTGATACGCGACGCCCGGAATCCGTCCGGCGTCCCTGGGAGGCTGACATGCTGGATGGAGTGAAGATCGCGGGCTGGGGGATCGTGACCCTCCTGGCCGCCATCGCCGCGAACTGGGGAATGGACCTGACCTACCAGGTGCATGCCCTCATGATCATGGCCCTCGCGGCCTTCATGTTCCTGCGGCAGATCCGCCTCGCGGGGAGCCCACGCCCGGCGCCCGCGACGGGCTACATGGACGACGTGGTCCGCGCCGGGGTGATCGCGACCGCGCTCTGGGGCGTCGTCGGCTTCCTCGCGGGAACCTACATCGCCTTCCAGCTCGCCTTCCCGGTCCTCAACTGGGACTTGCCCTGGACCAGCTTCGGGCGCCTCCGGCCGCTCCACACCTCGGCGGTGATCTTCGCCTTCGGTGGCAACGCGCTGATCGCCACCTCGTTCTACATCGTGCAGCGCACCTGCGCGACGCGCCTCTGGGGCGGCAACGCGGCGTGGTTCGTGTTCTGGGGCTACAACCTCTTCATCGTGCTCGCCGCGACCGGCTACATCCTCGGCTCCACCCAGTCCAAGGAATACGCCGAGCCGGAATGGTACGTCGACCTCTGGCTCACCGTGGTCTGGGTCGTCTACCTCGTGGTCTTCCTCGGCACGCTAGTGAAGCGCAAGGAGCCGCACATCTACGTCGCCAACTGGTTCCTGCTCAGCTTCATCGTCACCGTGGCGATGCTGCATGTGGTCAACAACACCACCATCCCCGTCTCGCTCTTCTCCTCGCAGTCGGTGATCCTCTTCCCCGGGGTCCAGGGCGCGATGGTTCAGTGGTGGTACGGCCACAACGCGGTGGGCTTCTTCCTGACCGCGGGCTTCCTCGGCATGATGTACTACTTCGTGCCCAAGCAGGCCGAACGCCCGGTCTATTCCTACAAGCTCTCGATCATCCACTTCTGGGCGCTGATCTTCCTCTACATCTGGGCGGGTCCGCACCACCTGCACTACACCGCCCTGCCCGACTGGGCGCAGTTCCTCGGCATGACCTTCTCGGTGATGCTGTGGATGCCGTCCTGGGGCGGCATGATCAACGGCCTGATGA
>CAZNSP010000009.1:18749-122540 GCA_964575795.1 uncultured Rhodobacterales bacterium | reverse complement strand
CGGACCGGGTGATCGGCTTCTCGCCGATCCCGGCGATGTCGATGGTCTCCTACGCCGCGGACTTCCGCGCGCCGACCCTCTATGCCGCGGCCCATATCCTCCCGCCCGCCGCGCCGGAGGATGCGGCCGCGCGCGAGGGTGCGGTGGCGCGCGCGCGCGTGCTGCTCGGGGAACTCGCCCGCGACCCCGGTGCCTTCGACCGGCTCGCGCGCGAGCATTCCGCCTGCCCCTCGCGCGAGGCCGGCGGCCGCCTCGGCCAGATCCTCGCCGGCGAGACCGTGCCGGAATTCGAGGCCGTGCTCGACCGGATCGAGCCCGGCACCATCGCGCCCGAACCCGTCGCCACCCGCTACGGCATCCATGTCGTGCGGCTCGACGCCCGGGCCGAGGGCGCGCTCCTGCCCTACGACAAGGTCGCGCGCCACGTCCGCGACCGCCTCGAACGGGCCGCCTGGGCGCTTGCCGCGCGCAGGCTCGTCGCCGATCTCGTTGCCGCGGCCGAGATCACCGGCATAGAGTTCGACCGGGCCGCCTGAGGCCCGGCCGCAAGGGGCGCCCGATGCTCGAAGACATCTTCCGCAACAACCGCCGCTGGTCCGCCGCACAGACCGCCGCCGATCCGGAATACTTCCGCAGCCTCGCCAACCTGCAGGCGCCGGAATTCTTCTGGATCGGCTGCTCGGACAGCCGGGTGCCCGCGAACCAGGTGGCCGGACTGAAGCCGGGTGAGGTCTTCGTCCACCGCAACGTGGCGAACGTGGTGCATTCCAGCGACATGAACCTGCTCTCGGCACTCGAATTCGCCATCGAGGCGCTCGGCGTGCAGCATGTCATCGTCTGCGGCCACTACGGCTGCGGCGGGGTCAAGGCCAGCCTCGAGGACCGCACCGAGGGCCTCGCCAACCACTGGATCGAGCCGATCCGCCGCCTCGCCCGCCGCAACGGCGCCACCCTCGCGCCGCTCGACCCCGCCGGCCGGATCGACCGCCTCGCCGAGCTCAACGTCGCCGAGGGCGTCGAGCGCATCGCCGAAACCCCGATCCTGCGCGCCGCCTGGCGCCGCGGCCAGCCGGTCGCCATCCACGGCCTGATCTACGGGCTGAAGGACGGCCTCCTGCGCGACCTCGGCTGCAGCTGCGCCGGCCCCCGCATCCCGGAGCCCGTCCCATGATCACCGACCGCCCCCATCCCGACGCCTGCGGCTGCGAGGCCGAACCCGGCCTCCTCACCTTCGACGCCGCACTCGCCCGCGGTCTCGACCTCGCGACCCCGGTCGCGGAGGCCGAGACCCTGCCGCTCGCCGCCGCCATCGGCCGGGTGCTGGCAGCGCCCCTGCGCAGCCCGATCCCGCTGCCGCCCTTCGACAATTCCGCCATGGACGGCTACGCGCTCGCCACCGCGGACCTCACCGGCGACGGCCCCTGGCTCCTGCCCGTCGCGGGCGCCGTCGCCGCCGGCGACCGCGCCGCCCCGGCCCGTCCGCGCGGCGCCGCGCTCCGCATCCTGACCGGCGCGCCCGTCCCCGCGGACTGCGACGCGGTGGTGATGCAGGAACACGCCCTGCGCCGCGACGGCGCGATCCTCATCGACCGCCGCCCGCGCCCCGGCCAGAACATCCGCCGCCGCGGCGAGGACCTGCCCTTCGGCGCGCCGATCCTCGAGGCCGGCCGCCTGATCCTCGCGCGCGAGGCCGCGGCCGCCGCCGCCACCGGCGCCGCCACGGTCGCCGTCCGCCGCCGCGTGCGCATCGCCTTCTTCTGCTCGGGCAGCGAACTCGCCGCCCCCGGCACACCGCTCGGCCCGGGACAGATCTACAACTCGAACCGCTTCGGCCTGATCGGCGCGCTCGCCCAGAACTGGATCGAGGCGACCGATCTCGGCGCGGTCCCCGACGACCCCGCAGCCCTCGCCCGCGCGCTTTCCACCGCCGCCACCGCCGATCTCGTGGTCTCCACGGGCGGCGTCTCGGTCGGCGACGCCGACCACCTGCCCCGCCTCGTGCGCGCGGCCGGCGGCACGCTCACGGTCCTGAAGATCGCCATGAAGCCCGGCAAGCCGCTGACCCTCGGCCGGCTCGGCCGGGCGGTCTGGCTCGGCCTGCCCGGCAACCCGGTCGCCGCCCATGTCGGCTGGACCCTGATCGGCGCCCGCATCGCGGAACGCCTCGCCGGGCTCGCGGCGCCCTTGCGCCCGAAATCCGTGGTCAAGGCCGGCTTCACCCTCGACCGCGACCCCGGCCGCTGCGAATTCCGCCCCGCCCGGATCACCGGCCACGACGCCACCGGCGCGCCCATCGCCACGATCCTGCCCGGCAGCTTCTCCGCCCGCATCGCCGAGCTCGCCGCCGCCGACGGCCTCGTCGCCATCCCCGCCGACGACACCGCCATCCGCCCCGGCCACCTGCTGGAGTTCCTGCCGTTCTGAGCGGGACCACGGTCGATCCGGTCCGGCACTTCACGGAATGGCGATTCGGATGGAGTCTGATTCATTCAACCGAAGCGAGTCCGATCCTCCGCTGAATTGATCGCTGGAGTCGAAACCGACGCGGTCAGGAACAAATGTTTGGTTAACAAACACTTTCCACTTCTCGAAACCGTCACTTCGATGGTACTGATGGATTCGGGACAAGGTGTGCGCTCTGCGCACCGGAGGGAGTGAGAAGAATGAAGCATTGGAAAGCCGCGCTCGCCGCGGGCCTGTTTATTGTCGGGACGGGAACGGTTGGCGCAACGCCGCTCACCCTCCAGTACGTCGGTCAGTCCGGCAAGGCGAACGTCACCATCACGAGTGCGCCGGAAGAAGCAGGGGCATCCCTTCCGATCGGGGCCTCCGCGGGCGGCTTCAACATGGTCGACACGACCAATCCCACCGTGCTGGACAACTTCGTCGCCTGGTGCCTCGACATCGCTTCGACGATTTCGACCGGACCAAATCCCTACAACATCACCAACACACCGTTTGAGAACAGCTTCGGCCTCGACGACGCTCAGATGGCGCGCGTGCAGAAACTCTTCGACGCGAATTACCACCTCGTCGACGTCGGGGACAACGCCCAGTCCGCCGGCTTCCAGCTCGCGCTATGGGAAGCTCTTTACGAAGGGGAGGGCAGCTATCTGCTCGGCGCCGGCGACTTCCAGGCAACGAGCAGCAGTACGGCTGCCTTGACCGCCGCGTCGACCTACCTGTCCAACATGCTCAACTATGTCGGCGGCAAGGTGTGGAACCTCACCTTCCTCGAAAGCACCGGCACGCCGAAGAAGCAGAACCTCGTCACCGCCTCGCCGATCCCGCTGCCCGCCGCCGGCCTTCTGCTGATCGGCGGCCTTGCCGCCCTGCGCGGACTGCGCCGTCGCGGCACGCCCACCGCGTGACATAGCCCGCCGGCACGATCCGTCAGGAACGACGACGCCCGCGCCTCCCCGGCGCGGGCGTCTCGCATTCCGGAACTGCGGCGCGCACCCGAGGGACGCGCCCGCCGCCGTCACTCCTCCCAGTAGACCGCCGTCATGTCGTTCGCCTGGGTCGGCGAATTCGGCCAGAGGCCGCGGATGCGGGCGTCCGCCACACCGGTCTTGGCGAGCTGGAACAGGAAGCCGTTGACGAACTGCGACGCCACCCGCTCCTGCGCCGCCCGAAGGAGCGCATTGCGGTCGGCCTCGTCCGCCGTCCGGTCGAACTCGTGCATCAGCGCCCTCATCACCGGATCGTGGGTGCCGAAGTAATAGTCGTCGCGGGCATAGATCCAGATGTCGAGCGGCTCGGTATGGCTGACGATGGTCAGGCCGAAATCCTTGCCGGTGAACACCTGCTCCAGCCACTGCGCCCATTCCATGTTGACGATCTGCGGCTCGATCCCGACCGCGCGCAACTGGCTCGCCACGATCTCGCCACCGCGCCGGGCATAGGACGGCGGCGGCAGCGCCAGCGTGGTGGAGAACCCGTCGGCCAGCCCCGCCTCGGCCAGAAGCGCCCGCGACCTCTCCGGGTCGTATGCCGACATGCCCGTCAGGTCGATGAAGGCCGGGTGATGCGGCGCGAAATGGCTGCCGATCGGCGTACCGTAGCCGAACATCGCCCCGTCGATGATCGCCTGCCGGTCGATCGCATGGGCGATCGCCTGCCGCACGCGGATGTCGTCGAACGGCGCGCGGGCGTTGTTGATGGCGAGGATCGTCTCGCCCTCGGTGGTGCCGACCACCACCTGGAACCGCGGATCGGCCTCGAACTGCATCAGGTTCTCCGGCGCCGGGAACACCGGGAAGGCGTCGATATCGCCCGCCATCATCGCCGCGAAGGCCGCCGTGGGGTCGGAGATGAACTTGAACGTGACCTTCTGGAGCTTCGGCTTCTCGCCCCAGTAGTCCTCGTAGGCCACCAGCTCCACCCGGTCGCCCTGCACCCATTGCGAGAAGCGGAACGGCCCCGTGCCCACCGGGTTGGTGCGGTTGTTCTCCACGCTCGCCGGCGAGACGATGATCGCGTCGCCCCAGGCGAGGTTGAAGAGCAGGCTCCCCTTCGGCGTGTCGAGCCCGATTTCCACCGTCACGTCGTCGATCACGTTGACCGCGTTGATCCCCTCGAAGAGCTGCTTCTGCGCATTGGTCGAATCCTCGGCCATCGCCCGCTCGAAGGAAAACGCCACGTCCTCGGCGGTGAAGGGCGTGCCGTCGTGGAAGGTGACGCCGGGGCGCAGGTTGAACACCCAGCTCAGCCCGTCCGGCGCGATCTCCCAGCTCGACGCCAGCCCCGGCAGGATAGAGCCGTCCGGGGCGAAGCGGGTCAGCCCCTCGTAGACGTTCGCATAGGTCACCTCGCGGATTGCCGCCGCCGCCCCGGCCGTCGGGTCGAGATGCGGCGGCTCGAGCTGCATCCCGAGGGTGATCTCGGTCTCGGCCGCCTCGGCGGTGGCGGCCAGCATCGCCACCCCGCAGACCGCCGCCAACAGGACATGTCTCATAAGAACCTCCACCGTCGCCGGGCGGTCTTGGCGCCGCCGTTCAGTTTGCCTCGACCTGCAAGAGATCGGCCAGCGCGAGGCCCATCACCGTGGCCGCGTCGAGCATGTCGTCCACGCCGACATATTCGTCAGGTTGATGCGCGAGGTCCAGTATTCCGGGGCCATAGGCGATGCAATTCTTCAGCCGCCCGATCCGGTCGATGTGCTTCTGGTCGTAAGTCCCCGGCGAGACGACGAATTCCGCCGCCCGGCCCAGCACCCGCTCCACCGCGCCCGCCACCGCCGCGGCCACCGGCGCGTCGCGGTCGGTCATGGTGGGAAGCACCTCGTGCATGTCGCGCAGCTCGTAGCGGAAGGGGCGCCGCCCGCGTGCCCGTTCCACCGCCGCCCGGAACTCGGCCTTCACCGCGCCGATCTCCTCCTCCGCGAGGAAACGGCGGTCGACGATCATCCGGCAGCTGTCGGGCACGACCGGCGAGGGCCAGCCGGTGAAGTCGGCCGGCCGCTCCTCCTGCCCGCCGTGCAGCGAATTGATGTTCAGCGTCGAGGCCCGCGCCGCCTCGGGCACCACCGGCATCGCCGTGCGCCGCGCGGCGAGCGCGGGCCACAGGCTCTCCTCCATCTCGGCGATCACCGCGCCCATGTGCCGCACCGCGCAGTCGCCGAGGAACGGCATCGACCCATGCGCGATCCGCCCGAAGGTCTCGAGCTCCGCCCACCAGACCCCGCGATGGCCGAGACAGACCCGGTCCTTGTTCAGGGGCTCGGGGATGATGACGTGGTCCACCTTCGCGTAATGCCCCCGCTCCGCGAGCCACGCCACGCCGCCATAGCCGCCCGTCTCCTCGTCCGCGGTCGCCGAGAGCTCGATCGCCCCGCGGTAATCCGGCCAGAGCTCCAGGAACGCCTCGACCGCCACGACCGCCGCCGCGATCCCCCCCTTCATGTCGCAGGCCCCGCGGCCATAGACCCGGCCGTCGCGCAGCTCGCCGCCGAAGGGGTCCACCGTCCAGCCGTGGCCGACCTCCACCACGTCGATATGGCCGTTGAAATGCAAGCCCGGCCCGGGACCCGCCCCCTCGCGCCGCGCCACGAGGTTCCAGCGCGGATGCCGGTCGCTGTCCCCCGGCGTGCCCTCCGCCCGCAGAAGCCGCGTCTCGAAACCCGACCGCGCCAGCCGCGCGGCCAGCAGCTCGCAGATCGGCCGGTACTCCGCCCCCGGCGGGTTCAGCGTCGGCACCCGGATTAGGTCCCGGGTCAGCTCGACCACCTCGTCGCGCCGCGCCGTCACGGCGGCGCGTATCCGTTCCATCGTCTCGGTCATGCGTCCTCCCGGCGCCCAGACTTGCTCTTTTGCGCGGAAAGTCCAGCGGCCGGAAATGTCCGCGGCCGCGCCGGGGTTCTGTTGCAGGCCGCCCGCCGCGGGGCTATCACTTCCGGACAAGCGACGCGTCCGGCACCGGTGTCCGCCGCGCGACAACAGGGGGAGACAAGCCGCATGACCTCACTGCACAGGCTCGCCATGGCCACCGCGGCCGCCGCGCTCATCGCGGGCGGCGCGCAGGCCCAGGAATTCACCTTCAAGCTCCACCACTTCCTGTCCGAGCTCGCCCCGGCCCACACGGCCATGCTCGCCCCCTGGGCCGAGCGGGTCGAGGCCAATTCCGGCGGGCGGATCGACATCGAGATCTATCCCTCCATGTCGCTCGGCGGCCGCCCGCCCGAGCTGATCCAGCAGGCCCGCGACGGCGTCGTCGACCTCGTCTGGACGGTGAACGGCTATACCCCCGGCCTCTTCCCGCGGAGCGAGGTGTTCGAACTGCCCACGGTCTATGTCAACGATCCGGGCGCGACCAATCTCGCAATGCGCGAGATCTTCGACGAACACCTCGCCGCGGATTATGCCGGCGTGCAGGTGATGTTCCTGCATGTCCATGCGGGCAACGGCATCCACACCGTCGACAAGGAAATCCGCACGCCCGCGGACGTCGCCGGGCTCAACCTCCGCACCCCCAGCCGCACCGGCGCCTGGGTGATCGAGGCGCTCGGCGCGAACCCGGTCGCCATGCCCGTGCCCGACCTGCCGCAAGCCCTCGCCCGCAAGACGGTCGACGGCGCGTTCATCCCGTGGGAGGTGGCGGCCCCCCTGCGCCTGCAGGAACAGACCGACTACCAGATCGAGGGCGCCAACCTCAGCCGCTTCGGCAACACCACCTTCCAGGTCTCGATGAACCTCGACCGCTGGAACGGCCTGCCCGAAGACATCAAGCAGGCCTTCATCGACGCCTCGGGCGAGGAATGGCTGGCCGAGCTGGGCGAGATCTGGCGCAAGAACGACGACGACGTGATCGAGATGTTCGTCGCCGCCGGCAACAACCACGTGATCCTGACCGAGGAGGAGACCGCGGCCTTCGACGCGGCCCTCGCCCCGGTCGTCGACCGCTGGATCGAGGACGTGACCGGCCAGGGCATCGACGGCGCCGGGCTGGTCGAGCGCGCCCGCGCGGCGATCGCCGCGCATTCCGACGGCTCCTGATTGGACCGGGGCGCCGCGCCCGAACGCCGCGGCCTCGCGGGGGCGGTCGAGCGGGCCGCCACCGCCTGGGCACTCGCGGGCGGGGTCCTGCTGCTCGCGATCGTGGCGGTCAACGCCTGGTCGATCCTGGCCAACGCCCTCTTCGGCCGCCCCTTCGCCGGGGCGTTCGAGCTTTCCGAGGTGGGGGTCGCCGTCGCGGTGTTCAGCTTCCTGCCCTACTGCCAGATCACCGGGGCGAACGTGACCGCCGACATCTTCACCGCCCGCGCCCCGCGGCGCTGGGTCGCGGCCTTCGCGCTCCTCGCCGCGGTGGTCGCGCTCGGCTTCGCGCTCCTGCTCGCCCAGCGCATGTGGCTCGGCCTCTTAGACCAGAAGGCCTACAACCTGACGACTGCCATCCTGCAGGTTCCCATCTGGTGGGCCTTCGTACCCGTCGTCGCCTCGCTCGTGCTGCTCGCCCTCGCCGCGCTCGTCTCGCTCCTCGAGGCGGGGCGCGCCGTCGCCCGGACCTGATCCGATGTTCGACGCCCTGACGACCGGCTTCGCCGGACTCGCCGTTCTGGTCGCGCTCATCGCCATCCGCATGCCCATCGCCTATGCGATGATCCTGGTCGGCGGCGGGGGCATCATGATCCTCAGCGGCCCCGCGATCTTCCTCAACCAGCTCAAGACCCTCGCCTTCGGCCAGTTCTCGATCTACGACCTCTCGGTCGTGCCGATGTTCGTGATGATGGGCGCGCTCGCCACCAAGGCGGGCCTCAGCCGCGAGCTCTTCCGCGGCGCGCGGGCCTGGCTCGGCCGGATGCGCGGCGGCGTCGCCATGGCCGCGATCGCCGCCTGCGCGGGCTTCGGCGCGGTCTGCGGCTCCTCGCTCGCCACCGCCTCGACCATGGGCCGCGTCGCCCTGCCGGAACTGCGCGCCAACCGCTATTCCGGCCCGCTCGCCACCGGGGCGCTCGCCGCGGGCGGGGTGCTCGGCATCCTGATCCCGCCTTCGGTCGTGCTGGTCATCTACGCGGTGATCGTCGAGGCGAACATCGTCACCATGTTCAAGGCGGCGCTGATCCCCGGCCTGATCGCGGTCGCCTTCTTCCTCGTCACCATCGCGCTCTACGTGCGCGTCCGCCCCGAGGCGGGCCCCCGCGGCGAACCCGCCGACCCGGCCGAGTTCCGCGCCGCCACCCTCGGCGTCATCCCCGTCCTCCTGATCTTCGGCCTCGTGATCGGCGGGCTCTACGCCGGCTTCTTCACGCCCACCCCGGCGGCCGCCATGGGGGTCTTCCTCGTCTGGCTCTACGGCACCGTCTGCCGGCTCATCGACCTGCGCGCGCTGCGCGAGGCGCTGCTCGAGACCGCGTCCACCACCGGCATGATCTACCTGATCCTGCTCGGGGCGGAGCTTCTGAAGATCTTCATGTCGCGCGGCGGCGTGCCACAGGCCACGGCGCAGTGGCTCGGCGCCTCGGGTCTCGAGCCGATGACCATCCTGATCCTGCTGCTCGTGGCGCTGGTCGTGCTCGGCTGCCTGATGGACAGCCTCTCGATGATCCTGCTCGCCATCCCGTTCTTCTGGCCGGTGCTGGTCGAGATCAACGGCGGCATGTTCGTCAGCGCCGAGGAGGCGGGCTTCGGCATGACGACCGAGGACCTGAAGATCTGGTTCGGCATCCTCGCGCTCATCGTGGTGGAACTGGGACTCATCACGCCGCCCGTCGGCATGAACGTCTTCATCATCTCCTCGCTCGCCCGCGACACGCCGATGAGCCAGACCTTCCTCGGGGTGATGCCGTTCTTCGGCGCCGAGGTCATCCGCGTCGCCCTCCTCGTCGCGCTCCCCGGCATCGTGCTCTGGCTGCCACGCGTGCTCTAGGGCCGGACGGCGCCCGCGAACCCGACGGGGCCTTTCTCCGCCCGCCCGGGGACCTATCTCTCACCCATCCCGCCACCCCTGCCCGGAACCCGCTAATGCTCGACGCCGCCATGCGCCGCCTGATCGACCCGCCGCTCGACCGCGCGGGCGGCTGGCTGGCGCGGCTCGGCGTGCATCCCGACGCGGTGACGCTCGCGGGCCTCGCCCTCGGCCTCGCCGGGGCCGGAGCCGTCGCGCTCGGCGCCTTCTGGACCGCGCTCGCCCTCATCCTCGCCTCGCGCCTCGCCGACGGCCTCGACGGCGCCGTCGCCCGTGCGCGCCAGACCTCCGACTTCGGCGGCTATCTCGACATCTGCGCCGACTTCGCCTTCTACGGCGCGGTTCCGCTCGCCTTCGTCCTGCTCGACCCCGGCGCGAACGGCCTCGCCGGGGCGGCGCTGATCTTCTCCTTCTACGTCAATGCCGCGAGCTTCCTCGGCTTCGCCATCCTCGCCGAGCGCCGCCGCCTCTCGACCTCCGCGCGGGGGATCAAGAACCTCTACTTCTCCGGCGGCCTCCTCGAAGGCACAGAGACCATCGCCTTCTTCGTGGCCCTCTGCCTCTGGCCGCAGCACTTCGCGGCCCTCGCCTGGGTCTTCGCCGGGCTCTGCCTCCTGACCGCGCTCACCCGCATCCTGCACGCCCGCCGGATCTTCGCCGAGGCCGGGCGCTGACGGACCATCCATGATCGGCAACAATCCGCCGATCCCCGCCCGGGAACGCTCCATCCCGCCCTGTGACGCCCCTGCACTTGTGCGCGGGCCATAATTCCTTAGCATGTGTTAAAAAGTGAGCAGGAACGACAGGCAGGAAGGGGTGGATGGGCCGATACCGGCACAGGTTTCCGTTGGCCGTGCTGCTCGTCTGCGGCGGTCTTGCCGGTGCCGGCCCCGCCGTCGCGTTCGAGATCTTCGGCATCCGCCTCTGGGGCAGCCCCGAGGACGACACCGAGATCGAGATCATCGACCCCCTGCCCTACACGGTCGCCTTCACCGTCGAGACCGACGACGAGCGTCTCGCCAACGCCATCCGCAGGGCCTCGAACCTCTGGAGCGACCGCGAGGAACCCGCCTCCGGCCGGGCCGGCCTCCTCGCGAAGTCCAAGGGCGACTACCGCCGCATCCTCGCCGCGCTCTACAACGCCGGCTTCTACGGCGGCGAGATCAGCATCACCGCCCATGGCCGCGAGGTCGCCGATCTGACACTGGCCGCCGACCTGCCGCCGCCGGTGCCGATCTCGGTCACCGTGCGCCCCGGGCCCCGGTTCCGCTTCGGCACCACCGCGTTCGAGAACCCCCCGCCCTGGCCCGATCCCGGTGACGACCGCGACGGCCGCCCCGAGGACATCGGCTTCGCCCCCGGCCAGACGGCGCGCGCCGGCGTGGTCAACGCCGCCTCGGCGCTGGCGATCGAGCGGTGGCGCGAACGCAGCCACGCCAAGGCGCTGGAGACCGACCGCGAGGTAGTGGCCGATCACGACACCAGCCGGCTCGACGTGCTGATCCGGCTCGACCCCGGCCCCCCGGTGCGCTACGGCCCGGTGCGCGTTTCGGGCAGCGAGCGGGTCGACCCCGCCTTCATCGCCTTCATGGCCGACCTGCCCGAGGGCGAGCGGTTCGATCCCGAGGACATCGAGGAAGCGAACCAGCGGCTGGGCGATCTCGGCGTCTTCCGCCTCCTGCGCATCGAGGAGGGCGAGCTCGAACCCGACGGCTCCATGCCCGTGGACATCCTCGTCGAGGACCGGCTGCGCCGCGCCTACGGCATCGGCGGCACGATCTCGACCCTCGACGGGCTGGGGATCGAGGCCTACTGGCTGCACCGCAACCTCTTCGGCCGGGCCGAGCGGCTGCGCGTCGACGGCTCGATCCAGGGCATCGGCACCCAGGAATTCCCCGACGAACTGACCTACCGGCTCGGCGCGACGATCACCCGCCCCGGCGTGATCACCCCGAACACCAGCGCCTTCGCGAGCCTGCTCGCGCTCCAGAACGACTTCGACACCTACCGCGAACGCTCGATCACCGGTCGCATCGGCTTCAACCAGCGCATCGGCCAGAAATGGTCGGGCGACGTCTTCCTCGAGGCCTCCCGCGCCCGGTTCACCGACGACTTCGGCGTCCGCGACTTCACCACCTTCGGCCCGGTCGTGCGCGCCCAGTACGAGCGCCGCGACAGCACCCTCGACCCGACCGAGGGCTATTTCTTCGCCGCCGACCTGCGCCCCTACTACGAGTTCGACTACGGCAATGCCGCGGTCCGCGGCACGGTCGAGGGCCGCACCTACCTGCATTTCGGCGACGAACGGCAGACGGTGCTGGCCGGCCGCGCGAAGCTCGGCAGCTTCGCCGGACCCTCGACCGAGGAAAGCCCTCCGAACCAGCTGTTCTTCGCCGGCGGCGGCGGCTCGGTGCGCGGCTATGCGGTCAACTCGATCGGCGTCGACTTCGTGACCCCGGACGGCGAGACCGTCACCGCCGGCGGCCGCAGCCTGTTCGAGGTGTCGGGCGAGCTGCGCTACCGGGTCAACGACCGCTGGGGCGCGGTCGGCTTCGTGGACGGCGGCCTCGTCGGCGCCGACGCCTGGCTCGACAGCACGGACGGCGACCTGCGTTTCGGCGCGGGCGTCGGCGTGCGCTATTACACCGGCATCGGCCCGCTGCGCTTCGACCTCGCCACGCCCCTCAACCCGCGCGACGACGACGACAGCTTCGCCTTCTACATCGGCATAGGACAGGCGTTTTGAGGCGGGCCGCGCTCCTCGCCGGCTGCCTCGCGCTCGGCGTGCTCGCTGCCGACGCCCAGCAGCCGGCCGGCGACGACGCCGCGACCGACGACAACGGCTTCATCCTCAACCTGCTCCAGAACCAGCTCTCCGCCCCCGGCCGCCAGATCCGCCTCTCGGGCGTCACCGGCGCGCTCTCCTCCTCGGCCCGGATCGCCGAGATCACCATCTCCGACGAGGAGGGCGTGTGGCTGCGGATCGAGGAGGCGCAGATCGACTGGAGCCGCGCCGCGCTCCTGCTCGGCCGCGTCAATGTCGAGACCCTCTCCGCCCAGCGCATCGACTTCGTCCGCCGCGGCGTGACGCCCGAGCCCGAAGGCCCCCGCCTGCCGAGCGTCGAGGCCCAGCCCTTCACCCTGCCCGAGCTTCCCGTCTCGATCCGCATCGCCAACCTCGACTTCCCCACCATCACGCTGGGCGAGCTGGTGCTCGGCCAGTCGGCCGAACTCGGCGTCGCCGGCTCGCTGAACCTCGTCTCGGGCGCGCTCGACACCACGCTCGCCGTCGACCGCCGCGACGGCGCCGGCGGCCATCTCGACCTGACCGCCAACTTCTCGAACGCCACCCGCCAGCTCGCCCTCGACCTCAGCCTGCAGGAACCCGAGGGCGGGCTGATCGCCACCGCGCTCAACATCGAGAACCGCCCCGAGATCGACCTGCGCGCGAACGGCGCCGGCCCGCTCGACGCGCTCGACGTCGCGCTCCAGCTCGACGCCGGCGGCGACCGGCTGATCGAGGGCGCGGTGGAACTGCGCGACCGTGACGCCGGCCTCGGCTTCACCGTCGACCTCGAGGGCCGGCTCGCGCCGCTGATCCCGCCCGACTTCCGCGACTTCTTCGCTGGCGACACCGTGGTCCATCTCGAGGGGGTCAACAAGACCGCCGGCGGCCTGCGGCTCGACCGGCTGCGGCTCGCCGGCGCCGCCCTCACCCTCGACGGCCGGCTCGAGACCGGCCCCGACAACTTCCTCCAGTCGCTGAACCTCACCGGCGATCTCGGCGACCCGCGCGGCGATCCCGTCACCCTCCCCGTGCCCGGCGCCCGCACGCAGCTCCATTCCGCGACGCTTTACGTCGAATACGGCAACGCCCGGACATGGACCGGCTACCTCGGCCTCGACCGGCTGGTCGCGGGCGACATCGCGTTCGAGGACATCACCCTCAACATGGGCGGCCTCGCCGAGAACCTGCAGGACCCCGCGACCCGCCATGTCACGATCTTCGCCGAGGGCCTCGCCACCGGCGTCTGGTCCGAGGACCCCGCGATCCGCGCCGCCATCGGCCGCCGGATCGACTTCTTCGCCGATGCCGGCCTGCCCAGCGGCGCGCCCCCGGTCATCAACCAGCTCCAGATCAGCGGCAACGGCCTCTCGGTCTTCACCGCCGGCGGCTTCGAGGGGCTGGTCTATTCCGGCCGCCACGCGATCCGCATCGACGACATCGCCTCGCTCTCCGGCATCGCGGGACGCGCGCTCGCCGGCGCCGTCGACGTCCGGGCCGAGGGCGCGGTCCAGCTCAACAGCGGCGGCTTCGACCTCCTGCTCGAGGGCGGCGCCACCGATCTCGTCACCGGCATCGCCCAGCTCGACCCGCTGCTCGCCGGCGCCACCACCCTCGACGGCCGCCTCGCCCGCGACGGCGACGGCTTCCGCACCGAGGGTTTCCGCCTCGCCAACGACCAGGTCGAGATCACCTCCTCGGGCCGCATCTCCTCGACCGAAACCGATATCGGCTTCGAGGCCCGCCTCGCCGATCTCGGCCTGATCGACCCGCGCATCGAAGGCCCGCTGACCGCGACCGGCACCGTCCGCGGCCTCGCCGGCCCGATTGCGGTCGAGCTTTCGGCCGCCGTGCCGCAGGGCCGGCTCCTCGACCGCGACATCGCCGGCATCGCGCTGGGCTTCCGCGGCGACTTCACCGACGGCAACATCACCGGCACGGTCGGCGGCTCCGGCAGCCTCGACGGCCAGATCCTCGCGCTGACGACCGATGTCGCCCTCGTCGGCTCCGTCCGCAGCGTCTCGGACCTCGACCTCGCACTCGGACCGAACCGGCTCACCGGCGGCGTGACCAGCCGCGCGGACGAGCCGCTCGAAGGCAGCCTGTCGCTGCGCGCCCCGGACCTCGCGCCGCTCGCCGCCCTCGCCCTCGTCGATGCCGCCGGCGCGCTCGACCTCGACCTGACCCTCGACGCGGGCCGCCCGGGACAGGGCCTGACCCTGCATGCCGAGGGCGGCGACCTGCGCTTCCAGGACAACGCGATCGGCAGCCTCTCGCTTGACGCCCGGATCGAGGACGCCCTCGGCGTGCCGCTGGCCAACGGTCGGCTGGAGGTCGAGGCGATCCGCGCCGCCGGCATCGAGATCGACACCCTGACCGCCACCGCGACCGAGGCCGGGACCGAGGGCATGGACTTCACCGCCGCGGCCCGGCTCGCCATCGGCACCGAGGCCGAACTCGCCGGCTCGCTCGCCCGCCTGCCCGCGGGTTTCGCCGTCACGCTCGACCGCCTGCTGGTCGAGCAGGCGACGCTCGCCGCGCGCCTCGCCGAACCCGCGACCGTCACCCTCGGCCCGGGCACGGTGGACCTGACGCCGCTCCGGCTCGACGTCGGCTCCGGCCAGGTCGAGGCCCGGGGCAGCGTCGGCGACACCTTCGACATCGACCTCGCGATCCGCGCGCTGCCGCTCGACCTCGCCAACGCCATCCAGCCCGCGCTCGGCGTCACCGGCACGGTGAACGGCACCGCGCGCGTCACCGGCCCGCGTGCCGCCCCGGACGTCACCTTCGACCTCGACGCGACCGGCCTCGGCTCGTCCGTGGTGCAGGCCGCCGGACTGCCGCTCCTCACCGTCGCCGCCACCGGCCGCACCGAGGCGGGCCGCCTCGCGCTCGATGCCACCCTCGGCGCGGGCGGCGGCCTCGCCGCCGACGTCGCCGGCAGCGTGCCGCTCGGCGAAGGCGTGCTCGACCTCGCCGTCGACCTGCGGGCCTTCCCGCTGGTGCTCATCGACCGCGTCGCGGGCAACCGCGGCCTCGGCGGCTCGATCTCCGGCACCGCGCGCATCGGCGGACCGCCGGCCGATCCCACCGTCGCCTTCGATCTCGACGGCAGCGGGCTCACCGCCCGCGTCCTGTCGGAAAACGGCATCGCGCCCTTCACGGTCTCCGCCGTGGGCAGCTATGCCGGGAACGCCGTCAGCATCGGCACCTTCACCGCCAGCGGCCCCGACGGGATCAGCCTCAACGGCACCGGCCGCGTGCCCTTCGCCGGCCCGGGCCTCGACATCAGCGCCTCGGGCACCGTGCCGCTCGGCATCGCCGATGCCTTCCTCGCCGTGCGCGACGCGCAGGCGAGCGGCATCCTGCGCGTCAACGTCGCCGCGGGGGGCAGCCTCGCTTCCCCCGCGCTCTCCGGCACCGCCACGATCGAGAACGGCACCCTCGTCGATCCCCGCACCAACGTCCGGCTCGAGGCCGTCACCGCCGATGCCGTCCTCACCGGCCAGAACGTCGAGCTGCGCGCCTTCCGCGCCAGCGTCGCGGCCGGCGGGACGATCACCGCGGCCGGCCGCCTCTCGATCAATGCCGCCCAGCGTTTCCCCGCCGACCTGCGCATCGACCTCAACGACATCCGCTATACCGACGGCTCGTTCGTCACCACGAACTTCTCCGGCAACCTCGCGATCAATGGCCCGCTCACCGGCGGCGGCGGCACGGTGCGCGGCCGCATCGACCTCGGCGCCACCGAGATCTCGGTCGCCGAGGGGCTGGGCGCGAACGCCGCCGCGACGCTGGAACAGGTCCGCCACGTCCGGCCCCGCCCGGCGGTGCGCCAGACGCTCGACCGCGCCCAGCTCGGCACCCCCTCGCCGCCACAGGCGACCGGGCAGAGCGGCCTGCAGCTCGACATCCTCGTCACCGCACCCCGCCAGATCTTCGTGCGCGGCCGCGGCCTCGACGTGGAACTCGGCGGCCAGCTGACCCTGCAGGGGCAGACCACCGACCTCCAGCCGGTCGGCCAGTTCGACCTGCGCCGCGGCCGGCTCGACATCCTCGGCCAGCGCATCGACTTCGACGAGGGCTCGCTCCAGCTCGTCGGCAATCTCGATCCGGAGATCTTCTTCGTCGCCCGCACCAGCTCCGGCGGCACCACCGCCATCGTCACCGTCTCGGGCCGCGTCTCGTCGCCCGACATCGAGTTCTCGTCCGAGCCGCCCCTGCCCGAGGACGAGGTGCTGGCGCTCGTGATCTTCAACCGCAGCTCGCAGCAGCTCTCGGCCTTCCAGCTCGCCCAGCTCGCCGCCGCAGCGGCGGAACTGGCGGGCGCCGGCGGCAACGGCCTGCTCGCGCAGCTGCGCGGCGCCACCGGTCTCGCCGATCTCGACGTGGTGACCGAGGAGGACGGCGCGACCGCGGTCCGCGCCGGCGCCTATCTCGACGACAACGTCTATCTCGACGTGCAGACCAATACCGAGGGCACGTCCCAGGCCACGATCAACCTCGACATCACCGACCGGCTGACCGCCCGCGGCTCGGTGGCGAGCGACGGCAACACCACGATCGGCATCTTCTACGAACGGGAATACTGAGCGCCCGGCCGGGACCGGCGGGATCGCGCTATCCCGACCGTTTTTGTCGATTTCTTGGTTGACTTCTTTTGTCGGGATCGCGATAGATTCCCGACAGAAAGACTCGACCAACCGGGACAGACCCAAGGAGACCCGAATGCCTCTCGACTGCTGGCAGCGCAGCACCGCGCTCGGCCTGACCCTGTCGCTCGCCCTCGCCGTCCCCGCGCTGGCGCAGGAGGTCAACATCTATTCCTCCCGGCACTACGACACCGACGACGCGCTCTACCAGGCCTTCACCGAGGCGACCGGGATCAGGGTCAACCGGATCGAGGGCGAGGCGGACGAGCTGATCGCCCGCATCCGGGCCGAGGGCGCGAACAGCCCCGCCGACATCATCCTGACGGTCGACGCCGGCCGCATCTGGATCGCCGACGAGGAAGGCCTCCTCCAGCCGGTCGCCTCCGAACTGCTCGAAGCCCGCATCCCCGAACACCTGCGCCATCCGCAGGGCCACTGGTTCGGCCTCTCCCAGCGCGCCCGGGTGATCTTCTACGCCAGGGACCGCGTCGAGAACCCGCCCCAGACCTACGAGGCGCTCGCAGACCCGCAATACGCCGGCCAGATCTGCATCCGCTCCGCCTCGAACATCTACAACCTCTCGATGATGAGCGCGCTGATCGACCATCTCGGCGAGGACGGCGCGCGGGACTGGGCCACCGGCCTCCTGAACAACCTCGCCCGCCCGCCCGCCGGCGGCGACACCGACCAGCTCAAGGGCCTCGTCTCCGGCGAATGCGACATCGCGGTGGCGAACACGTACTACTTCCTCCGCGCCCTGACCTCCCAGGTCGACGGGCTGACCGGCTCGACCGACGGCATCGGCCTCGTCTGGCCGAACCAGGACACCACCGGCACCCATGTCAACATCGCCGCCGCCGGCGTCGCGGTGAACGCGCCGAACCGCGACAACGCGGTCGCCTTCCTCGAATTCCTCACCGAGGAGGCATCCCAGGTCCATTTCGCCGACCAGAACAACGAGTACCCCGCCGTCCCCGGCGTGCCGATCGGCGAGGGCCCGGCCTCGCTCGGCGAATTCAAGGCCGACACGCTGAACCTCTCGGTCCTCGGCGAGAACCAGCCCCTCGCGCAGCAGATCTTCAACGAGGTCGGCTTCCCCTGATGCCCGCCGGCCGGTCCCGGTAGACCCGGGGCCGGCCCGCCTGCTACGCTGACCTTCCCACACTCCCAAGGGAGGGTCCCATGCGCCTCGCCGCCCTCGCGTTCCTCTGCGCCGCCGCCCCCGCGCTCGCGCAGGTCGGCGCGCCCGTGCAGCCCGAGACCACCACCGCGCTGGCCGAGCGCGGCACATCGGTCCTCGCCCGCGACTTCATGGTCGCCGCCGCCCATCCCCTCGCGGCCCAGGTCGGCCACGACGTGCTCGCCGCCGGCGGCTCGGCCGCCGATGCCGCCGTCGCGGTCCAGGTCATGCTCAACCTCGTCGAGCCGCAGAGCTCCGGCCTCGGCGGCGGCGGCTTCCTGCTCTACTGGGACGCGGCGCTCGAACGGCTCACCAGCTTCGACGCCCGCGAACGCGCCCCGCTCGCCGCCACGCCCGACTACTGGCTCGGCCCAGACGGCCAGCCACTCGGCTTCTGGGACGCGGTGATCGGCGGCCGCTCGGCCGGCGTGCCCGGCACCCCGCGCCTCCTCGAAGTCATCCACCAGCGCCACGGCCGCCTGCCCTGGGCCGAGCTGATCCAGCCCGCCATCGACCGCGCCGAGGAGGGCTTCCCCGTCTCGCCCCGCCTCGCCGCCGCCATCGCCGGCGCCCGCGACCTCGACCGCTTCCCGCAGGCCCGCGCGCTCTTCTTCGACGAGGCCGGCGCGCCGCTCGCCGAGGGAGCGACGATGCGCAACCCCGACCTCGCCCGCACCCTGCGCCTCTACGCCGCCCACGGGGCGGAGCCGTTCTACACCGGCGCCATCGCCCGCGACATCCTCCGCGCCGTGCGGACCGAGACCAATCCCGGCATCCTCACCCTCTGGGACCTCGCCTCCTACGAGGTGATCGAGCGCGACCCGGTCTGCTTTCCCTACCGCGGCCACGAGGTCTGCGGCATGGGCCCGCCCAGTTCCGGCGCGCTGACCGTGGGCCAGATGCTCGGCATCCTGTCGGCCTTCGACCTGCCCGCCATGGGCCCCGGCATCGCCGCCACCCATCTCTTCGTCGAGGCGGCGAAGCTCGCCTTCGCCGACCGCGGCCTCTACATGGCCGACGCCGACTTCGTCGACATGCCCGAGGGGCTGCTCGACCCCGCCTATCTCGCCTCCCGCGCCGCGCTGATCGACCCGGTCGCCGCCATGGCCACCGCCGCCCCCGGCGAGCCGCCCTGGGACGAGGCCGAGCTTCGCGCCCCGGATGCGGAGCGTCCGCGCGCCGGCACCACCCATTTCGTGATCGTCGACCGCTACGGCGACATGGTCTCGGCCACCACCACGATCGAGACCGGCTTCGGCTCGCGGGTGATGACCGGCGGCTTCCTCCTCAACAACGAGCTCACCGACTTCGCCTTCGCGCCCGAGGCCGACGGCGCCCCGGTCGCCAACCGCGTCGAGGGCGGCAAGCGCCCGCGCTCGTCCATGGCGCCGACCGTGGTGCTGCGCGACGGCGCGCCAGTCCTGCTCGCGGGGTCGCCGGGCGGTGCGAACATCATCCCCTTCGTCGCCGCGGCGCTGGTCGCGATCCTCGACTGGGACCTCGACCCCCAGCTCGCCATCGACCGCCCCCACGTGCTCAGCCGCAACGGCCCGACCAATGTCGAGGCGGGCGAGGGCGCCGAAGGCACCGCCGCCGCGCTGCGCTTCCTCGGCCACGAGGTCTCGATCACCGACCTCAACTCCGGCCTCCACGTCATCGCCGTCGAACCCGACGGCCTGATCGGCGCCGCCGACCGCCGCCGCGAGGGGGTGGTGCTGGGGCAATAGGCGCCGGGCGACCACGAAGCCGCCTTCCCGCCCGGGCCGGGTGGACGTCCAGTGGACGTCCACCCGGCCCGGTCGCCCGCAGCAAGCCTGCGGAGGGCGAGGGTGGCAGGTGCTGCGCCGGGTAATCGGCGCGCGCCTGCCTGGGCGGGCGCGGAATCGCGCCTGCCGAGGGGCAGGCAGGCGCGGGCCGATTTGCCGACGGTCAAATCGGCCGGGGATGCGACGAGGCCACGCTTCCTCCTGCAACGAAAGAGAGTTGCGCCCCTACCCCGCCACCGCGGCCTCGCGCTTCACCCGGCCGGTCGCCGAGGCGCCTATGCTGCGGCAGACGAGGATCACCGGCAGAAGCCCGATCGCGACGATCACGAGGCTCGGCACCGCCGCCTCGGCCAGCCGCTCGTCCGCGGCCAGCCGGTGCGCCTGCACCGCCAGCGTGTCGAAGTTGAACGGCCGCATGATCATCGTCGCGGGCAGTTCCTTCATCACGTCCACGAAGACGATCAGCAGCGCGGTCAGCACGCTCGCCCGCAGGATCGGCAGATGCACCGCGAAGAGCACCCCCGCAGGCCCCCGTCCGAGCGCACGCGCCACCGCGTCCATGTGCGGGCTGACCGTGCTCATGCCTGCGTCGTAGGCGTTGAGGCCCGCCGCCATGAACCGCGCGACATAGGCGACGATCAGCAGCCAGATCGACCCGGTGAACAACAGCCCCGTCGACACCCCGAACCGCTCCCGCGCCCAGCCGTCGATCAGGTTGTCGAGCCCCGCGAAAGGCACGAGCAGCCCCACCGCGATCACCCCCCCGGGCACCGCATAACCGAGCCCCGCCCCGAGGATCAGCCCGCGCGACACCCGCCCCGGCACGAGGCGCGCGCGAAAGGCGATCACCACCGCCCCGGCCACGGTCAGCACCGCCGCGATCCCGGCGAGCGTCAGCGAATTCGCGACGAAGCCGCGATAGCGCGGATCGAGGATGCTCTGCCCCGAGCCCCAGGCGAGCTCGCCGAGCACGATCACCGGCACCACGAAGCCGAAGAGCACCGGCAGCGCGCAGGCCACCACCGCCCCCCAGGCCCGCACGCCGTGCAGCCGCACGGGTTCGAGCGCGGCGAGCCGGGCGCCGCGCATGTGCGACTTCGCCTGCCCCCGCTCGATCCGCTCGAGCGCTGCGACGACCAGCGCGAAGGCGAGGAGGCACAGAGCAAGCTGCGCCGCCGCCGCCCGGTCGGCCATCGAGAACCACGCCTGGTAGATGCCGGTCGAGAATGTCCGCACCCCGAAATAGGCCACCGTGCCGTAATCCGCGATCGTCTCCATGACGGCGAGCAGCACGCCCCCCGCGATCGCCGGCCGCGCGATCGGCAGGCTCACCCGCAGGAAGGCCTCGAACGGCCCCTTGCCCAGCGTCCGCGCCGCCAGATAGGCGTTCGAGGACTGCTGCCGGAACGCCGCCCGCGCCAGCAGGTAGACGTAAGGATAGAGCACCAGCGTCAGCATCGCCGCCGCCCCGGGCAGCGACCGGATCCGGGGAAACCAGTAGTCCCGCGGCCCCCAGCCCGTCACCTGCCGCAGCGTCGACTGCACCACCCCGGGATGGGACAGGAGGTCGGTATAGGCATAGGCCATGACATAGGCCGGAAAGGCCAGCGGCAGGACCAGCAGGATCTCCCACAGCCGCACGCCCGGAAAGCGGTACATGGTCACGAGCCAGGCCGCCCCGGTGCCGATCGCCGCAGTCCCGAGGCTCACGCACAGCACCAGCAGCAGCGTGTTGGCCGCATAGCCCGGCAGCACGGTCGCCATCAGCCCCTGCCACGTCGCCCAGTCGCCGGTCAGGGCGGCGAGCGCCGCCGCCGCGATCGGCGCCACGCAGACGAAGGCCACGATCCAGGCGAGAAGCTTCAGGAGGCGTTCGGCCATGTCTCGGAAGGGTCCGTATTTCCGACTGTTTCAGACGGGAATAACGGCCGCGGTCCCGGGGCGCAAGCCGCGGGGTCCGGCGCGGAAATCATGGGACCGAAATATCACCCAAATAGCACCCGAATATCACCTGCCGAATCCCGTCGCCGGAGGCTCTTTCGCCGCGGCTCCACCCGCAGCGCCGGACATCGCCGCCCGATGCACCGGCGCCCCGGCCACGGCCTTGCGTCCGCCACCGTGCCCGGCACGACAAGCCCTTGAACGCGCGGGATTAATTCTGGAACTGGCCGGAATCGAGGTTCAGCAGGTTGCCGAAGATCTGTTCCAGAACACCCAGCGTCCGCCCCCCGGTCTCGGTCGTGCGCGTCGTCAGGTTGACGATCCGCCCATCCTCCAGCCCGTACCTCGAGATGTCCTGAACTATCCCGTTCTCGTCGAAGGTGACGGCAAGAACAGTCCGGTCGATGACCCTCGGCGGATTATAGGTATAGTTCTCCACCGTACTCTGGATGTAGAACCACGCGGAATCGCCAAGAAGTGCGCGGCTGGCAGGCCGCCCGAGGACTTCCTCGACTGTCGCGATACTGTCGAAGCCCGGCGTGATCCGCGCCACGTCTGACTCGGGCGGCACGTAGCCGTGGATGCGGACCGTCGGGGCACAGGCCGCCAACACCGCCGCGGTGGTCACCGCAAGACAAAGGCTTCGCATCTTTCGGGCGGACATGGACGGCTCGGATCCCGATGGTTTCCCCTTGCTCCCCTACCCCGCGCATGATCTAAGTTCAAGGAACTTGGGCCACACCCGGCGCCGCGCCCGCGGGAATCGAAGAATGCCCGATATATCAAACCATTCCCCCGACAATCCCGAATTCGCCCGCGTCATCGAAGTCGCCCGTCTGCGCGGTCTCGAGACGTTTCCCTTCGACCTCTCCGCCACGCCCGAGGAATGCGCCGCGCTGGCCCGGCTCCTCGACGCGAGGGCCGTCCGCAAGCTGCGCTTCCACGGTGTCCTCCGCCCGGCCGCCGGCGGCTGGATGCTCGAGGCGAAGCTCGGCGTCACCGTCATCCAGACCTGCGTGGTCACGCTCGAGCCCGTGACGACCCGCCTCGACATCGACGTCAGGCGCCTTTTCGTGCGGAATCAGGGCCCGAAGGAGGTCGAGATCACGCTCGAGCCCCTCGAGGACGACGAGACCGAGCCGCTCGGCGACCGCATCGATCTCGGTCGTGTCGCCGTCGAGTCGATCGTGCTCAACCTGCCCGCCTACCCCCGCGCCGAAGGCGCCGAACTCGGCGAGGCCGTCTTTACCGCCCCAGGCCAGCAGCCGCTGCGCGATGCAGAGGTCAAGCCCTTCTCCGCGCTGGCGGCGCTGAAGGACAAGCTGGGCAACAGTCATTGAGTTTCGTCGGAATGGCTCTTGCGGCGGCCGTGGCAATCGCTATTTTGCGCGCTTCTTACCCTGGCCCGGCGCGTCAGGCTATGGCGTGACATCGCACGCCGTATCTGATACTTCCGCCGCGACGGGCGTGAAACCCTGACCAAACCGGGCAAGCGCCCGAGCATACCGAGGTCGAGATATGGCTGTTCCTAAGAGCAAGGTGACGCGCTCGAAACGCGGCATGCGCCGCGCCCATGATTCGCTGGTCGCCGCCAATCCCAACGAATGCCCCAACTGCGGGGAACTGCGGCGTCCGCACCACGTCTGCGGTGCCTGCGGTCACTATGATGGACGCGAAGTCGTATCCAAGGTCGACGAGACCGAGATCGACGACGAAGCCGCCTGAAGCAAGACCGCTGGGGTTGGTCCGGTATGACCACCGACACATCCCGGATCGACCCGTCCTGCGACCTGATCCGTAGGCCTGACGATATAGTCATAGCCATTGATGCCATGGGCGGCGACAACGGTGTTGCGCCCATCATAAGTGGCATGGGCAAGTCGCTCAGCAAGAACCCGCGTCTCTTCTACATCCTGCACGGCGACGGGGAACTGCTCCGGCGCAGCATCCCCAAGCGCAGCCCGCTGTCCCGGCGCGTGGACATCCGGCATGCGGAGGGGGTGATCCGCATGGACGACAAGCCCTCCAAGGCGATGCGCAACCCGCAGGGGTCGAGCATGTGGAGCGCGCTGGAATCGGTGAAGAGCGGCGAATCGCAGGTGGCCATCTCATGCGGCAACACCGGCGCGCTGATGGCGCTCTCGATGCTGCGGCTGCGCAGGGTGCCCGGCGTCGACCGGCCGGCCATTGCCGTGCTCTGGCCCTCGCGCAACCCCTCGGGCTACAACGTGGCGCTGGACATGGGCGCGGATATCCGTGCGGACGCGAACGACTTCATGAAATACGCCGTAATGGGCGCATCCTATGCGCGCAACGCGCTCGGCCTCACGCGGCCGCGCGTCGGCCTGCTGAACGTCGGCACCGAGGAGCACAAGGGCCGGCCCGAACTGCATGAGGCGGCGACGCTGATCGCCGATGCCGCGCCCGCCCAGGACTTCGAGTACGTCGGCTTCGTCGAGGGCAGCGACATGTCGTCCGACCGCGTCGACGTGATCGTGACGGACGGCTTCACCGGAAACATCGCCCTGAAGACAGCCGAGGGAACGGCGAGCCTCATCCGCGACCTCCTGCGCGAGGCCTTCTCCTTCAGCCCGCTGTCGCGCATCGGCGCGCTCTTTGCCGTCACGTCGCTGCGACGGCTGCAGAAGCGCATCGATCCGCGCCGGGTCAACGGCGGCGTCTTTCTCGGCCTGAACGGAACGGTGATCAAGTCCCACGGATCCGCCGATGCCACCGGCGTATCGGCGGCCATCAAGCTCGCCTTCACTCTCGCCCAGAACGGTTTCGCGGAAAAGCTCGCTGCGCGTGTCGCCACGGGGCTCGCGCACGATTCGGGTTCCCGGCAACAGGGGGTTCCCCAGTCATGACGCGAATGCGCGCCGTCGCCATTGGCTGCGGCCACTACCTGCCTACCCGTGTCTGCGAGAATGCCGAATTCGAGAAGACCCTCGACACGAGCGACGAATGGATCCGTTCGCGCACGGGGATCGAACGGCGGCATTTCGCGGCCGAGCACGAGAAGACCTCCGATCTCGCGATCGCTGCCGCGCGCGCCGCACTCGACAATGCGGGCCTGACCGGGGCGGATCTGGACGCGATCATCCTCGCGACCGCCACGCCGGACCAGACGTTTCCCTCGACCGCCACGCGCGTTCAGCATGCGATCGGCATGCATCGTGGCTTTGCCTACGACATCCAGGCGGTCTGCGCGGGCTTCATCTTCGCGCTGGCGAGCGCGGATGCACTGATCCAGTCGGGCCAGGCCCGGCGCGTCATGGTGATCGGAGCGGAGACCTTCTCCCGGATCCTCGACTGGACCGAACGCACCACCTGCGTGCTCTTCGGCGACGGCGCAGGCGCACTGATCCTCGAGGGCCAGCCGGGCGAGGGCACATCGGCGGACCGTGGCATCCTCGCGACCGACCTCAATTCCGACGGGCGCTACAACGAACTCCTCTATGTGGACGGTGGGCCGTCCACGACGGGAACGGCCGGCGTGGTACGCATGGCCGGCCAGGAGGTCTTCAAGCACGCGGTCCACAAGCTCGCCGAGACCGGGACGACCGCGCTCGCCCGCGCCGGGCTGACGCCGGGGGACATCGACTGGATCATTCCGCACCAGGCCAACCTGCGGATCATCACCATGACGGCCCACAAGCTGAAGGTGCCGATGGAGCGCGTGGTGGTGACCGTGCAGGATCACGGAAACACCTCGGCCGCGTCCATTCCGCTGGCCCTGTCCGTCGCGATCGAGCAGGGCCGCATCCAGCGAGGCGACCTCCTGCTGATGGAGGCGATCGGCGGGGGCCTCGCCTGGGGGGCGGCTGTTCTGCGCTGGTGAGCCCGCCTTCGCTCCCGAGCCCAAGTCGTTGTTATTGACTCGCTTTCGGATTTGCTCCTAGGGTTAACAAAATATTGACCGCAGACGGGGGGATCGCATGAGTGAGAAGACCTTGACGCGAATGGAACTCAGCGAGGCGGTCTTTCGCACGGTCGGTCTCTCCCGCAACGAATCGGCCGAACTGGTCGAGTCGGTCCTGCGCCACATGTCCGATGCACTGGCGCGCGGGGAGACGGTGAAAATCTCCTCCTTCGGCACCTTCAGCGTCCGTTCCAAGACCGCCCGGGTCGGTCGCAATCCCAAGACCGGCGAGGAGGTGCCGATCGAACCGCGACGCGTCCTGACCTTCCGCCCATCCCACATCATGAAAGAGCGCGTCGACGCCGGCAACAAGCACTGACCGGGGACTGCCCCATGGAGAAGTCCCCCGACGCCTTTCGCACGATCAGCGAAGTCGCCGAAACGCTTGACCTGCCCGCACATGTTCTCAGGTTCTGGGAAACCCGCTTTGCGCAGGTGAAACCGGTCAAGCGGGGCGGAGGGCGTCGGTACTATCGTCCGGACGACGTCCGGTTGCTCCGCGGCATCCAGGGTCTGCTCTATGGCGAGGGACTGACGATCAAGGGCGTGCAGAAGATCCTGCGCGAAAAGGGTGTGCGGCATGTGATCGGGCTCGGCACCCTGCCCGAGGGCGAAGCGGATGGACCGGCTACGGCGCCCGCGCCGGCCCGCCCGGCCCCCCCCATTGCCCAGCCGCGCGCCCTGACGAACGGCAAGGCGAGCGCGCATACAGGCGACACCCAGCCAGACCTCTTCACCGCCCCGCCAACCCCAACGGCGGCCACATCACCGGATGCGTCACCCGCCCAGGAACGCCCGATGAAGCCGCTCGACCGCCCCGCACTGCGGGCGCTGCTGAGCGAGCTCGAGGCCCTGCGGGAGGTTATGGTCTCCGATCAGCGGAAGTGACGGGGCAGCTTCAATTCCCGCTTGTCCTCGCCCTGCAAGCGTCTATAACGCTGCCGTGGCGGGCTATAGCGCAGTCTGGTAGCGCGTTCGACTGGGGGTCGAAAGGTCGTGAGTTCGAATCTCGCTAGCCCGACCACTCTCTCCCCCCGATCCGAAGACCCGGCCCGGTCGCGAGGGGGCGTGCTTCCCTCGCAGGCGATCGCGGCCCTGGTCCGGGACGCCGGCATCCTCCCCGACCGACCGCTCGCCCCTGACCAGATCCAGCCGGCGAGCCTCGATCTCCGTCTTGGCGACCACGCCTGGCGGATACGTGCCTCGTTCCTGCCGGGCACTGCCACGGTGGCCGAACGGCTTCCCGACTTCGAGATGCACCGGATCGAGCTCGGGGGTGGCGCCGTGCTCGAGAAGGGCTGCGTCTACCTCGTGCCGCTGATGGAACGGCTCGACCTTCCGGCGGAGGTCTCGGCTGTCGCGAACGCCAAGAGCTCGACCGGCAGGCTCGACCTCTTCACCCGCCTGATCGCTGATCGGAGCGCGGAATTCGACCGTATCGAGCCCGGCTATTCCGGCCCGCTCTACGCGGAAATCTCGCCGCGTTCCTTCTCGGTGCTGGTCCGGCCCGGGATGCGCCTGAACCAGATCCGGTTCCGCTCCGGCCCCTCGGCGATCCTTTCGGATGAGGAGCTGCGTGCGCTCGACGCCGAAATGCGGCTCGTCGACGGGGTCGCGCATATCGACGGCGGCCTCGGGTTTTCGGTCGACCTCGCCCGCGAAGGGGAACGGGTGGGCTATCGGGCCAAGCCGCACACCGGGCTGATCGACCTCGACCGGATCGGCCATTACAACCCGGCGGACTACTGGGAACCGGTGCACGCCGAGAAGGGCCGCATCATCCTCGATCCCGGTGCCTTCTACATCCTCGTCAGCCGCGAGGCGGTCCACGTCCCGCCCGGCTTCGCCGCCGAGATGGCGCCCTATCTCGCCATGGTCGGCGAGTTCCGGGTGCACTACGCGGGCTTCTTCGACCCCGGCTTCGGCCATGCCGCCGCCGGCGGCTCGGGCGCACGCGGCGTGCTCGAGGTCCGCTGCCACGAAGCGCCCTTCGCGCTCGATCACGGCCAGATCGTGGGCCGCCTCGTCTATGAGCGGATGCAGGCCGAGCCGGACATCCTCTACGGCCGCGACGTGGGGTCGAACTACCAGGGCCAGGGACTGAAACTGTCCAAGCATTTCCGCCCGGCCTGACGTCGGTCAGTGGTCCCGCATCACCCTGCGGATGAAGGTCGTTTTCGCACGGGCATAGGCCTTGCGATCATCCGGATGCTCGCGCGCCGCCCGTCGCTTCAGCGCGGCGTATTCCGCCGCGAGACGGCGATCGGCGATCAGCAGGTCCCGGAACACCAGACGGTCCCAATAGGCCGAGCCAGCGGGCACGAAATGCACGTGATGCGTCCGGCGGCCCGTCGCGTCGCGCTTGATAAACCAGGCATAGTCGATCTCCGGCGATCCCGGCGCGACCGGACGCCAGAAGTACTCGTAGCCTAGCCCGCGTAGGATCGGGGCGATGGTGTTGCGCACGTCCTCGAGGCTGCTCACCTCCACCATGATGTCGATGATGGGTTTTGCCGCCATGCCGGGCACGGCGGTGCTGCCGAAATGCTCGATCCGCCCGATCAGATGCGCCGGAAGGCAGGTCCGAAGATGCGCCGCCTCCTCCGCAAAGCGATCTATCCAGGCAGGGTCATAGTCCACGACCGCCACCGGCTCCGCCGCGGCGCGGGCGACCGCATCCTCGCCACCGCTCACCGGCTCCGGCGCCCGTCCTCAGACCAGCAGGTTGTCGGCATCGTCGCAGCTTGCCTCGTCCTCGTCCTCCGCAGCGTCATCCGCTGCCCCCAGCCCGGGCAGCCCGCCGGGCGACGGGCGGCTGTCGAGCAGACCCGAGGCACGCAGCTCGGCGAGCCCCGGCAGATCACCCTCCGATTCGAGCCCGAAGTGATCGAGGAAGGCCGGCGTGACGACGAAGGTCACCGGCCGACCCGGGGTCTGCTTGCGGCGCCCGAGCTTTATCCAGCCGAGTTCCATCAGCAGGTCGATCGTCCCCTTGCTGACCGAGACGCCGCGGATCTCCTCGATCTCGACCCGGGTCACCGGCTGGTGATAGGCGATGATTGCCAGCGTCTCGATGGCGGCGCGGCTCAGCTTGCGATGCTCCACGACCTGGCGGCTCATCAGGAACCCGAGATCGGAGGCGGTCCGGAACGCCCAGGCATCCCCGAGGCGCATCAGCTGGACACCGCGCCCCTCGTAGCGACGCCGCAACGCCGCGATGGTCTCGCCCACGTCGCAGCCCGCCGGCAGCCGTTCCGCAATCTCGCGCTGGCTGAGCGGCTCGGAACTCGCGAAGAGGACGGCCTCGACCATGCGTTCCTGTTCGATTGCGTCGGGAATGGTCGCGAAGGCTTCCTGGGCGAAGTCATGGGTGGCATCGTTCATTGCGGTACCTCTCCGGGCCTCAGTCGCAGATAGAGCGGGGCAAAGGCACGCTCCTGCCTCAACTCGACGCGCCCCGCCTTGGCGAGCTCCAGAGCGGCGGCAAAGCTCGCGGCGGTCGCCGACCGCCGCCGCTTGGGATCGGCGGTCCAGTCGGGCGGCAGCCAGGCCGACAGGTCGGCCCAGTCCACTGCGGTCCCGATCAGCCCGCGCATCCGTTCGAGCGCCTCTTCCATCGTCAGCACCGGTCCTCGACCGAGGTGCAGCGGCGTGAAGTCGTCGCGCGTCTTTATGCGGGAATAGGCGCGCAGAAGATCGATCAGCGTGGAGCTGTAGGTCACCTTCCGGGTCTCGCCGACGGCTTCGGCCGCGCCCCGGGAGAAGATGTCCCTGCCCAGCCGGTCCCTAGCCATGAGCTGCGCCGCGGCCGCCCGCATCGCCTCGAGGCGCTGGAGCTGATAGGCGAGATGCGCCGCCAGTTCCTCGCCGGACGGCCCCTCTTCGGACGGGTCGGGCGGAAGGAGCAGCCGCGATTTCAGATAGGCGAGCCAGGCCGCCATCACGAGGTAATCCGCCGCCAGCTCGATCCGCAGGCTTCGCGCCGCCTGGACGAAGACAAGATACTGCTCGGCGAGTTTCAGGATCGAGATGCGCCGCAGGTCGACCTTCTGCGTCCGCGACAGCGCCAGCAGGAGATCGAGCGGTCCCTCGAACCCTTCCACGTCCACGACCAGCGCCTCGGCGGCGAGACGGTCCGCAGTCGATGTGGCGTCGAAGAAATCGTCAGGCATGGGCGGCCTGCCTTTGCAGGGCGGCGAATTCCGCATCGAGCGACGCGGCATCGACGCCGCCGCCAGCGCCCCTCAGGGCAAGCGCCCGCTGCGACCGGGCCAGCGCCTGTCCCGCGAGCACCGGCACCGCGCCCGCCACCTCGATCATCTCCGCCGGCTTGCCGTTGCAGTGCAGGATCATGTCGCAACCCGCCCCGAGCGCGCCGGACACCCTTTCGGCGAAGCTGCCACCGAGGGCCTTCATCGACAGGTCGTCGGTCATCAAGAGGCCGCCGAACCCGATCTCCACGCGGATCAGCCGCACAACCGCGGGCGAGACCGTTGCGCAACGCTCCGGGTCGATGGCCTGGAAGACGACATGCCCGGTCATGGCGAGCGGCAGATCGGCGAGCGCCCGGAACGGAACGAAGTCGACCGTCTCGAGCTCGGCGCGTGTGGCCGAGACCACCGGCAATTCGAGATGCGAGTCCAGCTTGGCCCGCCCCTGCCCCGGCATGTGCTTGATCACCGGCAACACGCCACCTTCGAGGAGCCCTTCCGCGACCGCACGACCGATCTCGGCGACCTCGTCGGGCTCGCCGCCATAGGTCCGGTTGCGGATGACGGGATGACTCGTCGGCTGCATCACGTCGAGCACGGGTGCACAGTTCACGTCGATCCCGGCTGCCCGCAACTCGCTGGCGATCAGCAGATACCGTAGCCGCATGGCCCGCACCCGCAATGACCGTTCCGACAGCCCGGCACACTGATCGAGCGCCGGCTGCCATTCGCGCCAGTGCGGCGCCCGCATCCGTGCAACCCGCCCGCCCTCCTGGTCCACGAGGACCGGAGCATCGCGTCCGACGCTCGCGCGCAACTCATCCGTGAGCCGCCGGACCTGTTCGGGGCTCTCGATGTTGCGCGCAAAGAGGATGAAGCCCCAGGGCTGCGCGTCCGCGTAGAACCGCCGCTCGGAATCCTTCAGTTCCGGACCCTCGCAGCCGAAGATGACCGCGCGGGCCGCCATCTACTGCAAGGTCACCGGAATGCAGTCGACGCCGCGTGCCCGGAGCGCCTCGCACATGTTCAGGGTCTGGTCGGTGCTCTCGAAGCCCGCGACGCGCAGCCGGTAGAACACCCTCGCATTCGCCGTGGCACGCTCCACGAAGAGGCTCTTGCCGCCGAGCAGATCCGCGTGCTGACGCGCAAGCTGATCCCACACCTGACGGGTCAGTACCTCGCTGTCGAAGGCGCCGAGCTGGATCAGCCGGGTTCCTGCGCGAAGGCCGGTCACCTCGCGCGGCGCCGCCGCGACCTGGGGCGCGGCGGCCGGGGCGGCCGCCGCCGCAGGGGCCGCAGCCTGCGCCGCCGGAGCCGCCGCCGTCTGGACGGGCGCCGTCGCCCGCGCCAGGTTTGCCGGCCGTCCGCGCGGCCGCAGGTCGGTAACGACGGGTCCAGCTTCGACTGCCGCCACCACTTCGGGCTCGACCGTCTCGGGCACCACTGCCAACGGCTCGGGCGTGCCTACGGGGATGAAGTCGGCGATCGCGGGGCCTTCTTCCTGGACCGGAAGCCTCAGCTCCTCCTCGCCCAGCATCTCCGCGGCGTCGAAATGGGTCGGCGCCTCGATGATCAGCTCGCCCTGCGGACCGTCCTGCTCGGCCAGCGTCATCGGCGGCGGCGCGAGCGAGACGCCGGCGGCGGCCTCCGCTTCCAGAGGCGCGCCGGCGAGGACGGAATTGACCTCCAGACCCTGGTGTGCGGCCTGCAACCCGCCGGGATCGCCGGGCTGGACCCGCGCCGGTCCTTCCATGGCCCGGATGATCGGTACCTCGGCGGCATCGCGCGTTCCCAGGCTGTACGCCCAGAAGCTCATGCCGACGATCAGGCCGAGAAACACGGTGGCACCCGCCAGGCGCACCGCGCCTGCCGGCAGAAACCCGGCCGCGTCAGGGTCCCTCAGGGAATCGTAATCGTCGCCGTAAATGTCGCTCATGGGGTCTTGCCTGTTTTCCGACACTATACATTGTGCGCGGCTCTGCTCCAACCCCGAAATGTCTGATGTCTTTAGCGCATCTCGTCCATCGGGGTCACTCCGAGAATAGCAAGACCGGACGAGATGACAACCTGCGTCGCGCGGACCAGTGCCAGGCGCGCCCGTGTCACCTCCGGTGCGTCATCGCGCACGAAGCGCAGCGCGGGCTCCAGCTTGCCCTGATGCTGGAGTGCATGGAATTCCGAGGCAAGGTCATAGAGGTAGAAGGCAATCCTGTGCGGTTCATGATGGTTTGCCGCCACCTCCACCTGCCGCGGCCATTCCGCGATCTTCTGCACCAGCTTCCGCTCCCCCTCGGTGCCGAGCGGTCCGAGGTCCGCGCCCGCCAGATCGGAGTCGGTGACGGAGAAGCCCGCCTCGGCCCCCCGCGCCAGCACCGAATGGGCCCGGGCGTGCGCGTATTGAACATAGAAGACCGGGTTGTCCTTCGACTGCTCCAGCGCCTTGTCGAAGTCGAAATCCAGCGGCGCATCGTTCTTGCGGGTCAGCATCACGAAGCGGGTCACATCGGGGCCGACCTGCTCGATCACGTCGCGCAGGGTCACGAAGGTGCCGGCGCGCTTCGACATCTTGAAGGGCTCGCCCCCCTTGGTCAGCTTCACGAGCTGGCAGAGCTTCACGTCGAGCGGCACCCTCGCCCCCGACAGGGCGGCAACCACCGCCTTCAGCCGCTTCACGTATCCGCCGTGGTCCGCCCCCAGCACGTCGATCAGCTCGTCGTAGCCGCGCCGCACCTTGTCCCAGTGATAGGCGATGTCGGGCGCGAAATAGGTCCAGTTGCCGTCCGACTTCTTCACAGGCCGGTCGACGTCGTCGCCATAGGCCGTCGAGCGGAAGAGTGTCTGCTCGCGCGGCTCCCAGTCCTCGGGTGCCTTGCCCTTGGGCGGTTCCAGAACGCCCTCGTAGATCAGGCCGCGCTTCTCGAGCTCCGCCAGCGCCTCCTCGATCAGCCCGGTGCCGTAGAGCGACTTTTCCGAGAAGAAGTGATCCATCCGGACGCCGAGAAGCGCGAGATCCGCGCGGATCATGTCCATCATCCGGTCGGTCGCGTACTGCCGCAGCGTCGGCAGCCACTCGGCCTCCGGCCGACCGACGAGATCGCGTCCGTGCGCCTCGGCAAGGGACTGGCCAACGGGGATCAGATAGTCGCCGGGATAGGTGCCGTCGGGAAACTCTACCGCTTCCCCCAGCGCCTCAAGGTAGCGCAGATAGACCGACCGGGCGAGCGTATCGACCTGCGCGCCGCCGTCGTTGATGTAGTATTCCCGCGTCACGGCGAAACCCGCGAATCCCAGCAACCCCGCCAGGGCATCCCCGAAGACCGCGCCGCGGGTGTGGCCGACATGCAGTGGCCCGGTCGGGTTGGCCGAGACGAATTCGACATTGACGCGCCGGCCCGCACCCATCGCCGAGCGGCCGAAATCCCGCCCCGCCGACAGCACCGCGGGAACCACCGCGAACCACCGCGCCGGATCGAGCCGCAGATTGATGAAGCCCGGTCCCGCCACCTCGGCGCTCGCCACCATCGGGTCCCCGGCCAGGGCCTCCGCCAGCGCCCCGGCGATCTCGCGCGGGTTTCGGCCGGCGGTCTTGGCGAGCACCATCGCCGCATTCGTCGCCATGTCGCCATGGGCCGCATCGCGCGGAGGCTCGACCGTCACCGGGGCCAGATCGAGCCCGCGCGGCAGCGTGCCCGCCTCCTGCATCTTGGCGAGCGCCCCCAGCACCAGCTGCTTCACATCGGCAAAGAGGTCCATCGGATCACCGTCCCCAGTCTTTCGAGCGCCCCGCGGTTAGCACAGGCCACGGATGCCCTCCATGGCAAAGTCAGCCCTTGACCATCGGGTCGGTCAGCTTGGCGTGCTCCTGCAGCGCGAACCGGTCTGTCATCCCCGCGATGTAGTCCGCGACGATCCGCGCCCGCGTGGTCGCGTCGCAATCGAGGGCGTCGGCGTTCCAGCCCTGCGGCATCAGCTGCGGCGCCTCGGTGAAGATCTCGAAGAGCGCCCGGACCACCTCCGCCGCCTTGCGACGCATCCGCTGCACCGTCCAGTGCCGGTACATGCGGTAGAACAGGAACTCGCGGATCACCTTCAGCTCCGCGAAGGTCGCGTCCGAGAATCGGATCACCGGCCGCCCGAGGCATCGCACGTCCCCGACCGTCCGCACGCCCGACTCGGCCAGCCGCGCCCGGCTGGTGTCCAGCACGTCCTCGACCAGCAGGCCGAAGAATCGTCTCAGCGCCTCATGCTCGCGCCGGGACGGCTCGAGGCCGGGCCAGCGGGCATCGACGGCGGCGATGCACGACCCGATCAGCGGCAGTGCCCGCAGATCCTCCAGATCGAACAGCCCCGCGCGCAATCCGTCCGCAAGATCGTGGTTGTTGTAGGCGATGTCGTCCGAGATCGCCGCCACCTGGGCCTCGGCGCTCGCATGAGTATCGAGTTCGAGATCGTGCAGCGCATTGTACTCGGCGAGCGCGAACGGAACCTCGCCCGTCACAGGACCGTTGTGCTTCGCGATGCCCTCCAGCGTCTCCCAGGTCAAGTTCAGCCCGTCGAAATCCGCGTAGTGCGCCTCAAGTCGCGTGACGATCTTCAGCGCCTGCGCATTGTGGTCGAACCCGCCGTAGGGCGCCATCAGCCGCTTCAGCTCGTCCTCGCCGGTATGACCGAAGGGCGGGTGCCCGAGGTCGTGGGCGAGCGCCACCGCCTCGGCGAGTTCCTCGTTGAGCTGCAGCGTCCGGGCGAGCGTGCGCGCCACCTGCGCCACCTCGATCGAATGGGTCAGCCGCGTACGGTAGTAGTCCCCCTCGTGTTCGACGAAGACCTGGGTCTTGTGCTTCAGGCGCCGGAAGGCGCTCGAATGGATGATCCGGTCCCGGTCGCGCTGATAGCAGGACCGATGGGCCGAGCCTTCCTCGTCAAAGCGCCGGCCGCGGCTCGCCTCGGGCAGGGTTGCATAGGGAACAGTCATGGGACCTGCCTTGTCGCGGCCACGCCGCATGCCTAGATTGACCGCTGTCTAACCCATACCTCGCAGGGTCGCAAAGATGCCGCTCTCCATTCCGCCCCGTGTGACGGACCGCGCCTTCGCCCGGCTCGGCGAGATCAACGGCGGGGACGCCCCCAAGGCGCTGCGCGTCGCGGTCGAGGGCGGCGGGTGCTCGGGCTTCCAGTACGATATCAAGCTCGAGGACGCGCCCGCCGAGGACGACCTCGTGCTCGAAAAGGACGGTCAGCGCGTGCTGATCGATCCGGTCTCGCTGCCCTTCCTCGCGGATGCCGAGATCGACTTCGCCGACGAGCTGATCGGTGCGCGTTTCGTCGTGAAGAACCCGAACGCCACCTCGTCCTGCGGCTGCGGAACCAGCTTCTCGATCTGACCGCCCTGCGGCCGGGCCATCAGCGCGGCAGGCCGCGGCGCTCGAATATAGCCTTCAGCTGCGCTGCGCGCGCCGGGCTCCAGCCTTCGGGATCGACCACGGCCGCCCAGGCGTCGATGTAGTCGCGCGCGATGTAGAAATGCCCGAAGCCCGGTTTCTTGAGCGAAATCGCGCTGTCGAGGCCGAGTTGGAACATCGTCACCAGCGGGAACCAGCGCAACTCCGGCGCCACGTCCGGCGCGCGCGGCGCCTCGAGCCAGGCCGGCGGCAGGAGGCCCGAGCCGGAGTTGAAGACCACGATCGGATCGCTGCCGTAGTTCAGGAGGACGATCCTGATCGGACCCCAGGGCGCGTAATCCCCGTCGGTCCCGCCGTACTGGGTCAGCGTGCGCACCAGCGATCCGTTCCCGAACCGCGGCCGCCAGACCGGGCTTCCGGCAACCCGTCCGTCGCGCACGCTCTGCCAGAACGGGCTGAAGAACGGCGAACCCGCCCACATCGCCCCGTCGATCGGATCCGCGAGCATGTCGAGCAGCGGCAGCGTCCGCTGCGAGTTGTACGCCCCTTGGCTCAGCCCGTGGACATAGAGCCGCGGCCGCTTCTCGCGCGGGAGACGGGTCCAGTAGTCGTAGACCACGTCGAAGAGCTCCCGCGTCTGCTCCACCCCGTAGTCCGGATGCGCCAGAAGCGCGAGCACGCTCGTCAGATAGGAATACTGCACCGCGACCGTCGCCACGTCGCCGCCGAGCATGAAATCGACCGTGTCATGCGCCCCCGGGTCCATCCAGCCGGTGCCGACCGGCGAGGTGACGATCACCGCGGAGCGTTCGAAGCCGCCGACCCGGATCAGTTCCTGCAGCGCCAGTTCCGCCCGTTCGCGCGACGTCTCCGCCGCCCGGCGCCCGACATAGACCCGGATCGGCTCCATCGCGCCTTCCGGCACGAATTCCGCGATCTCCTCCCGGGTCGGCACGGTCGCGACGAACGAACGCCCCCAGTGGCCGAGCTCCTGCCAGTCGAGGAGCGAGTCCGCGCTGCCGCTCCGCATCGGATCGGTCGGTGCCGGGAGGTCCGGAGAGACGAAGGTGTCGGCCGCCTCGAACGAGGCATCGGCGATGCGGAAAGCCTGCCGCACCAGCACCCCATCGACCAAGGCCCAGAACACCCACAGCGCCAGCCCGAATCCGATCACCATGCCGACCCGCGGCGGCAACACGCGGTTGAGCTGCCGGATCACCAGGCGATTGAGCATCCCGAAGAGACGGAACACCAGCCAGAGCGCCGCGAAGACCACGAGGGCGACCCCGCCCACGGTCAGCACATGGCTGCTCTCGACCGGCTCCATCCCGAAGACGGCGCGTGTCGCGTTCTGCCAGTCCGCGGCCCGGTAGAGGCTGAACCCGGCGATCGCCGCCGCCGTACCGAAACTCGCGAGGCGCAGGTTCCGTGCCCAGCCCGGCCCCGCCTTCGGCAGCTCCATGAAATTCCAGAGCCACCGCAGCGCCCGTCCGATCTCGAAGCCGATCGCCCCGACCGCCCCGCCGAGCACGCCCTGCAGAAGCGGATCGCGGGGGATCAGCGACGGTGTCAGCGAGGCGCCGAAGAACATCGCGGCGAGGAGAATGCCCGCCGGATAGACCTCCGGCCTCGGCAGCGCGATCGCCTCCTCCCGCACCGGTTCCGACGGGTTGCTCAATTCGACGATCTCCCCGAGCCTGCCTTCGCAACTGCTAGCATGGCGGCCCGCCCGCGCTCTAGCGGAAATCGCCCGCGACCGCTTGCCGCCGATCCGGACGGCGGCTAGCCTTCGGGGATGAAGATCGCCTCCTTCAACATCAACGGCATCAAGGCCCGCCTGCCGGCGCTGCTCGACTGGCTGGACGAAGCGCGGCCGGACGTCGTCGTCCTGCAGGAGATCAAGTCGACCGATGACGCCTTTCCCCGGCTCGAGATCGAGGAGCGCGGCTACAACGTCGCGACCCACGGGCAGAAGAGCTTCAACGGGGTGGCGATCCTGTCGAAGCTTCCGCTCGAGGACCTGTCGCGCGGGCTGCCCGGCGACGACGCGGACGACAATGCCCGCTGGATCGAGGCGACGGTCGCCGGAACCTCCGGCGTGCTTCGGATCTGCGGTCTCTACCTGCCGAACGGAAATCCCGCTCCCGGGCCGAAATACGACTACAAGCTCGCGTGGATGAGCCGCCTCGAAGCCCGCGTCGCGGCACTGCTGGCCGAGGAGTCGCCGGCCGTCATCCTCGGCGATTTCAACGTGATTCCCCAGGGCGAGGATTGCCACGACCCTCGGGTCTGGGCCGAGGACGCGCTCTTCCTGCCGACCACCCGCAGCGCGTTCCGGCGCATCGTCAATCTCGGCCTGACCGACGCCCTGCGGACCATCGACACCGCGCCCGGGACCTACACCTTCTGGGACTACCAGGCGGGCGCCTGGCCGAAGAACCACGGCATCCGGATCGACCACATCCTGCTGACCCCCCAGGCCGCCGACCGCCTGAAGGATTGCCGGATCGATTCCGAGGTGCGCGGCCGCGAGAAGCCCTCGGACCACGTGCCGATCTGGGCCGAGCTCGACCTCTGATCCTTCAGTCGCGCGGGTCGGCGCTGACCACGTCTCCGCCATAGAGCCAGTCGAACCGTCCGATCAGCGCGCCGGGCGCCGCCGCCGACACCGCCCGCATGCCCAGATGCAGGACCTGTCGCGCGCCCGGCACGGCGAAATGGTAGATCGTCCCGTTCCGGGCGGCCGCCCGCTGAACCCGCGTCGCCCGGCGCTTGCGGCGCGCCTCGTAGGCCATCAGCCCCCGGCCGGGATCCTCCGCAAGGCCGAGTTCGGCCGCGAGCACCCACGCATCCTCCAGCGCCATGGTCGCGCCCTGCGCCAGGAACGGCAGCATCGGATGGCAGGCGTCGCCGAGCAGGGCGAGTCGCCCCGCCACCCATTCGGTCAGTTCCGCATGGTCGAAGAGCCCCCAGAGAAACGTCTCCTCCACGGCGTCGAGCAGCCCGGTGACCTCCGGCGCCCAGCCGGCGAAGGCCGCGCGCAGCCGCGCGGGGTCGTCGGGATGCGTCCAGCCTTCCTCCGCCCAGCTTGCGCGCTCCTCGACGGCGACGAAGTTGATCAGCTCCCCGCCACGCAGCGGATAGGCCACCAGATGCCGGCCGGGCCCCATCCAGACCGAGGTGGCGTCCCGCCGGATGGCCGCCGGCAGCGCGCCGGCAGGGACGAGCCCGCGCCAGGCGACATGGCCGGTGAACCGCGGCGCGCTTCCGGCGAAGCGGGTCTGCCGCAGGGTGGATCGGACCCCGTCCGCACCGATCGCCACCGCCGCGGCCAACTCCTCGGTCGCGGTCACGATGCGCACCCCCGCCGGGCCTGGCTCCACGCCGCGGACCTCGGTCCCGAGGCGCAGCACCACGCCGGCCTCCGCCGCGGCCGCCGACAGCAGACCCAGAAGATCGGCGCGGTGAAACTGCCAGTACGGGCGGCCATACCGCGCCACGCAGTCCTGCCCGAGCGGCACCCGCGCGACGATCCTACCCGAACGATGCTCGCGCAACTGGATCGCCGCGGGCACGCTGGCCAGCCGCTCGGCATCGTCGCGCAGCCCGAGGGCTTCCAGCACCGCCACGCCGTTCGGCCCGACCTGGATGCCCGCGCCGACTTCGGCCAGCGCCGTGGCACGCTCCAGCACCGTGACCCGGGCGCCACGTTGCGCCAGCGCCAGCGCCGCGGCGAGCCCGCCGATTCCCGCGCCGACGACCGCCACCTCGCATCCGTTCAACCGCATTGGCAACTCTCCGGTCGCGCATGAAAAAGGGCCGGTGCCCCGCGGCACCGGCCCCCAGAATTCCCCAGCCCCGCGCGGCGATCAATCGTCGCGGTGCACCTTCTCCTTGCGCTCGTGACGCTCCTGCGCCTCGAGGCTCAGAGTGGCGATCGGACGCGCCTCCAGCCGCTTCAGCGAGATCGGCTCGCCGGTCTCCTCGCAGTAACCGTACGTCCCCTCCTCGATCCGCCGCAGCGCGGCGTCGATCTTCGACACCACCTTGCGCTGCCGGTCCCGCGTGCGCAGCTCCAGCGCCCGGTCGGTCTCCTCCGAGGCGCGATCCGCCATGTCGGGGATGTTCCGGGTGCCTTCCTGCATGTGCTCGATCGTGCCGCGGCTTTCCTCGAGGATCGACTGTTTCCAGGCCAGCAGCTTGCGACGGAAATAGTCGAGCTGCCGGGGGTTCATGAAGGGCTCGTCCTCTGACGGGTGATACTCGATATCGAAGTTGGTTTCTTGCTTCATCACGTCATACCCTACAAGACTACAGGGCCTTGGGACGAAGCCCGACCGTCCGCTCAGGACCGCCGCGCGTGCCTTCGGCGTTTCTGCGGCCTCCCGATAAAGGGTTTCCACTGGGTTGTCACGTGGAACATATCCGAACTTGCACAATGGGAGCGCGCTGTTAGGTTGCCTGTCTGACGGCAGGGCGAGAGCGGAAATTCATGCGGTTCACGGGTTCGGCGGACTACGTTGCGACGCCCGACCTGATGGTCGCGGTCAACGCAGCCATCGCGCTCGAGCGCCCGCTCCTCGTGAAGGGCGAGCCCGGCACCGGCAAGACCGAACTCGCCCGCCAGGTCGCAACGGCCCTCGGCCTTCCGCTGATCGAATGGCACGTGAAGTCCACGACCAAGGCGGCACAGGGGCTCTATGAATACGACGCGGTCGGCCGCCTGCGCGACAGCCAGCTCGGCGACGCGAGGGTCCACGACGTGCGCAACTATATCCGGCCGGGCCCTGTCTGGCGTGCCTTCGACGCCGAGGGCAGGACCGTGCTGCTCATAGACGAGATCGACAAGGCCGACATCGAATTCCCGAACGACCTGCTCCAGGAACTCGACCGGATGGAGTTCCACGTCTACGAGACGGCCGAGACCATCCGCGCCCGCCAGCGGCCGATCGTCGTGATCACGTCGAACAACGAAAAGGAACTGCCCGACGCCTTCCTGCGCCGGTGCTTCTTCCACTACATCCGCTTTCCCGATGCCGAGACGCTGGAGCGCATCGTCGCGGTGCATTTCCCAGGCATCAAGCCCGCGCTGGTGCGCACCGCCCTCACCCAGTTCTTCGAGATCCGCGAAACCCCGGGGCTTAAGAAGAAACCCTCGACCTCCGAGGTCCTCGACTGGCTCAAGCTCCTCCTCGCCGAGGATCTCTCGTCCGAGGACCTGCGCCGCGACCCGCGCGAGGCGCTGCCCCGCCTGCACGGCGCGCTCCTGAAAAACGAGCAGGACGTGCACCTCTTCGAACGGCTGGCCTTCATGGACAGGGGTCGCCGATCGTGATCACAACACATTCGGCCCGTGACATGCATGCAGACCCATGCTATTGTGCGCCGCAACATGAAAGGTGCCCTGCCGATGTTCTACGGACCCCGGAGTTTCGACGCGATGATGTCGTGGTACCGTCTCGCCACCGCCTACAGCCGGATGTCCGTCGAAGCTGCGGAGGTGATCGCCCGGCGTTCGATGCTCATCGCCCAAGGCGGAATGAGCGCGCCGGAGGCCATGGGCATGGTGATGGAAAAGGCGACGGCGTTCGTCGCGGCGGCCGAGAAGGCTTCGGTGGCGGCGGCCCGCGGCGCCCATCCCGTACATATCGCCTCCGCCGCGCTGCGCCCTTACGGCAGCCGCACCCGCGCGAACGCCCGCAAGCTCCGCCGCTGACACCCCGCCTGCCCGGGAGGGTGCCGGCGTGAGTGTCGCGGTGCGCCCCCTGGCGAGCGGCGACGAGCCCGCGTGGCGGGCCCTGTGGCGCGCCTACCTCGCCTTCTACGAGACCGAACGGCCCGAGACGGTCTACCGCACGACCTTCGACCGGCTGATCGACCCGACGTTCACCGACCTGCATGGCCTCATCGCGCTCGACGACGGGCGCCCGGTGGGCCTCTGCCAATACATCTTCCACCGTCACTGCTGGCAGGTCGAGGACGTGACCTACCTGCAGGACCTCTATGTGCTGCCCGAAAGCCGCGGCACCGGCGCTGGCCGCGCGCTGATCGAGTCGGTCTATGCCGCGGCCGACATCGCCGGACGTCCGAACGTCTACTGGCTCACGCAGGCGGACAACGCGACCGCCCGGCGCCTCTACGACCGCATCGGCACCGCGACGCCGTTCATCAAGTACAAGCGCTGAGGGCCGGGACCTTGCTCCGCGCGCTCGCCCTCTCCCTCACGCTCGTCGCCTGCGCGCCGATCACCACCGAGATCAGCAGCGTCCGCTTCGCGCCCGTGATCCAGCCCCAGGGGGTCGCCCGATCCAACGCCGATCTCGCGGAGGATTTCCTCGAGCTCACCTTCGAACTCGAGAGCGGCGAAACCCTGCCGGGTCTTCTCCGCTACGAGGATCCGATCAGGATCCATGTCCGCTCCGCCGCCCTCGCCCCCTATCAGCAGGATCTCGACGCGCTGCTCGAGCGCCTTCGGCGCGAGGCGGGGCTGGATATCGCCGAGACCACCGATCCGGCCGAGGCGCAGATTCATATCGAGGTCGTGCCCTCCGCCCAGATCGCGCGCGTCTATCCCACCGCCGCCTGCTTCATCGTGCCGGGCGAGACCAGCTGGTCCGGCTTCCTCCGCCGCCCGGCCAGTGAACGTCTGCGCTGGTCCGACCAGCGCCGCCTCGAAGGCGCCGCGATCTTCCTGCCCGTGGACACCACCCCCCAGGACGCGCGCGACTGCCTGCACGAGGAGATCACCCAGGCCCTCGGCCCCGCGAACGACCTCTATCGCCTGCCCGATTCCATCTGGAACGACGACAATTTCCACGGGATCGCCACCCCTTTCGACATGTTGATGCTGCGCACGCTCTACCAGCCGGAGTTCCGCAGCGGCATGAGCCGGGCCGAAGCCGCCGCGGTCCTGCCGCGCGTGCTCGATCGCGTGAACCCCCGCGGACGCGGCCTGCCGCGCCAGCCGCGCCATCCCGAAAGCCGCGCATGGGCAAATGCCATCGAGACGGCACTGGCCCGTGGGTACCAGCCGCAGGAACGCCTCGGCGCCGCCCAGGTCGCCGCCGAGATCGCGGTGGAAATGCGCCCGGTCGATCACAGGCTCGACGTCTCGCTCCTCACCCTCGGCCGGCTCACCATCCGGCGCGACCCGGTCACCGCCGCCCGCCATTTCGCCGAAGCCTACAATCTCAGCCGCCGGCGGTTCGGCGACGGCGACGTGCGCACCGCCCAGTCCGGCATCCATGTCGCGGCGCTCGCCGTCAGCACCGGCCAGCCCGAGGTTGCGCTGACCATCGCCGGCCGGCATCTCGACGCCGCACGCCGGGCCCAGAATGCGATCCTCGTCGCGGGCCTCCTCTCCATCAAGGCCGAGGCGCTCCTCGAACTCGGGCGGGAGGACGAGGCCCGGTCGACCCGCCTCGACAGCCTGCGATGGGCGCGTTATGGCTTCGGCGACGCCGACGGCGCCTTCGCGCGCGAACAGGCACAGATCGACGCGCTTCTGCGGCTCGACGAGGAATGATCTAGCGATGCTTCTTGCGCTGATTGCTTTCGCCTTTGGCATGTTCGTCGGCTGGCAGCGTGCCGCCAGCCGCGGCGGCGACCTTCTGGACCGGCTCCAGTACGGGGCGGCCCACGGCATCGCCTTCGCGCTCGCCGCCCTCATCGCCAGCGTGTTCGCCATGCGCGCCGGCCTGCTCTGAGCGATGTTCCCGCGCTTCTTCGAGGCGCTGCGCACGGCTCGCGTCCCGGTATCGATGCGGGAATACCTGACCTTCCTGCAGGCGCTGCAGGCCCAGGTCGTGCTTTATGACGCTGAAGGGTTCTATTTCCTCGCCCGCACCGCGCTGATCAAGGACGAGCGTCACATCGACCGCTTCGACCGGGTCTTCGCCACCTGCTTCGGCGGTCTGGCCGAAATCACGCCCGAGGCGCTGCTCGAACGGCTCGACCTGCCCGCCGAGTGGCTGCAGAAGCTCGCCGAGAAACACCTGACGCCCGAGGAGATGGCCGAGATCGAGGCGCTCGGCGGCTTCGAAAAGCTGATGGAGACGCTCGCGCAGCGGCTGCGCGAACAGCAGGGACGGCATCAGGGCGGATCAAAATGGATCGGCACTGCCGGCACCTCGCCCTTCGGTGCCTACGGCTACAACCCCGAAGGCGTGCGCATCGGCCAGGACCGGTCGCGCCACCAGCGCGCGGTCAAGGTCTGGGACCGGCGCGAGTTCCGCAATCTCGACGACGCGGTGGAGGTCGGCACGCGGAACATCAAGGTGGCGCTCCGCCGCCTGCGCCGCTGGGCGCGCGAGGGCGCGGCGGACGAACTGGACCTCGAAGCCACCATCCGCCGCACGGCCGAGCAGGGCTGGCTCGATGTCGTCACCCGCCCCGAACGGCACAATGCCGTGAAGCTCCTGCTCTTCCTCGACGTCGGCGGCTCGATGGACCCGCATGTCCGCGTGGTCGAGGAGCTGTTCTCCGCCGCCCGCTCCGAGTTCAAGCATCTCGAGCATTTCTATTTCCACAACTGCCTCTACGAAGGCGTCTGGCGCGACAACCGCCGGCGCTGGGACGCCCAGACCCCGACCGCGGCGATCCTGCGCACCTATGGCCCGGACTACCGCGTGGTCTTCGTCGGCGACGCCGCCATGTCGCCCTACGAGATCACCCATGCCGGCGGCGCCAGCGAGCACTGGAACGCCGAAAGCGGCCAGGTCTGGCTCGACCGCGTGCTCGCCACCTGGTCCCGCGCGATCTGGATCAATCCCCTGCCCGAGCGGGCCTGGGGTTTCACGCCGTCGGTCGCCATGATCGCCTCGATCTTCGGCGGCCGGATGTATCCGATGACCCTCGCCGGCCTCGATGCCGGCATCCGCGAACTCGCCCGCTGAGCCGTGACCGGCACGAAGGTGACAGCAACGCGTACCGACCCCATATTCGCCCCATGCTGCAACTGACCCCGATCATCCTCTCCATCGTCGCCGCGCTGGCGATGTACCAGTTCTCCGTCTGGCGCAGCGCCCGCGAACTCGATGCACGCTCGACTCCCCTGGCCGATCCGGCGCTCGAACCCGTGCTGCGCCGCCTCGCCCACGCCGTCGACCTTCCACGGCTCGACGTGCGCATCTACGAGGTGGCGCCGGTCAACGGCCTCGCGGCGCCCGACGGCCGCATCTTCATCACCCGCGGCTTCTACGAACGCTTCCGCGCCGGCGAGGTGACCGCCGAAGAGATTTCCTCGGTCGTCGCCCACGAACTCGGCCATGTCGCGCTCGGCCATGCGAAGCGCCGGATGTTCGACTTCTCCGGCCAGAACGCGATCCGCACGGCACTCGTCATGGTCATCGGCCGCTTCATCCCCTTCGTCGGCGTGCTCGTGGCCAATCTGCTTACGAGCCTTCTCGCCGCCCGCCTCTCGCGACAGGACGAGTTCGAGGCCGACGAATATGCCGCCGCACTGATGACCAAGGCCGGCCTCGGCATCGGCCCGCAGGTCAGCATGTTCCGCAAGCTCGACCGCATGGCCGGCATGGGCGGCGGCCAGCCGGTCTGGCTGCTCAGCCATCCCCGCACCGCCGACCGCATCGCCGCGATCGAAGCCCATGCGGCCCGCTGGAGCGCCCGGAGCCTCGCCTGATCGGCGCCGTCCGGCTGGGCGTCCGACGAGGGAAGGTTGACCTGGATCAAAGCCACCTGCCTCGCCGTCGTGAACAAGTATGACGGAAATGTGACCCGCGAGGAATCCGCGCATGACCGCAGATGCCGTCCACGCCAAGCCGGAGAATAACCCGCCGCAAGCCCTGGAGGCAGGCGAGGCCGGGAAGGGGGCCGCGACCGGGCCCTCGACGAAGGCTGCGCTTTCGCCGGACGCCGAGGCCGCGATCCATCCGGCTCCGACACGGCACGCACTGGAGGCCGCCGCCGCGGCACGCCACCGGCAGGCCCAGCTCCGCCACGATCCCGACGCGATCCGCGGACTCTTCGAGAGCGGTGAATACCCCTACGCGAGCCGGATGAGCACCCGCGACTACGAGCGGCGCAAGGCCCTGCTTCAGGTCGAACTGCTCAAGGTACAGGAATGGGTGAAGGTCGCGAACGAGAGGATCGTGCTCCTGTTCGAGGGTCGCGATGCGGCCGGCAAGGGCGGCACGATCAAGCGCTTCATGGAACATCTCAACCCCCGCGGCGCCCGCGTCGTCGCGCTGGAAAAGCCCACCGAGCGTGAGCGCACGCAGTGGTTCTTCCAGCGCTACATCCAGCAGCTGCCGGCCGGCGGCGAGATCGTGCTCTTCGACCGGTCCTGGTACAACCGCGCGGGGGTGGAGCGGGTGATGCGGTTCTGCACGCCCAACGAATACCTCGAGTTCATGCGGGAAGCGCCGGAACTGGAGCGGATGCTGACACGCAGTGGCATCCGCCTGTTCAAGTACTGGTTCTCGGTCACGCGCGAGGAACAGGCCCGCCGCTTCCTCGCACGCGAGGAGGAGCCGCTGAAGCGCTGGAAACTCTCCCCGATCGACCGCGAGTCGATGGACAAGTGGGACGACTACACCGAGGCGAAGGAGGCGATGTTCTTCTACACCGACACCGCCGACGCCCCATGGACCGTCGTGAAATCCGACGACAAGAAGCGCGCCCGGCTCGAATGCATGACGCATTTCCTCGCCTCGCTGCCATACCCCGACAAGGATCATCGCCTGATCGGCGAACCCGATCCGCTGATCGTGGGATCGGGAAAGCACGTCGTCGATCGCAGCGATCACATCCTCGGCAAGAGCCTTCATCCGGAAACCCGCCGGATGGGCTGAACGACCCGGCAAGCTGGCGCCCCCGCCTGGCGCCCGGTAATACCGGGGCATGACCAGTTCGCTCTTCGACGAAGGGCCGTTCGCGCCCTGCCCAGCGCCGTTCAACATGGCGGCCCATACGCTCGCAGCGGCCGACCGCACGCCGGAGAAGGTCGCGCTCGAGGTCCTCGCCGGCCCGGCCGAGGTTGCCGAGCGCTGGACCTATGCCGGCCTGCGCACCGCCATCCTCGGCACCGCCGGCGGCCTCGGGTTGCTGGACATCGGCAAGGGCGACCGCGTGCTCCTCCGCCTCGGCAATTCCGCCGACTTCCCCATCACCTTCTTCGCCGCAAACGCGATCGGTGCCGTCCCTGTGCCGACCTCGCCCCTGCTCACGCCGGCGGAATTCGAGAGGATCCGCGCCGATCTCGACCCCGCCCTCGTCATCCTCGGCCTGCCCGCCGACCTGCCACCCGGCACCCGCTGCCTCGACCTCGACGGCCTCCGCGAACTGCGGGGCCATCCCCCTGCAGCCTTCGCAGAAACCGCCCCCGACGATCCCGCCTACATGGTCTACACCTCCGGCACCTCCGGCCGCCCCAAGGGTGTGGTGCACGGTCAGCGCGCAGCCTGGGCGCGCCGGATGATGTGGGACGGCTGGTACGGCCTGACGCCGCAGGACCGGGTCCTGCACGCCGGCGCCTTCAACTGGACCTACACGCTCGGCGCCGGGCTGACCGACCCCTGGGCAATCGGTGCGACCGCGCTGATCTACACCGGCCGGCCTGACCGCCACGTCTGGCCCGCGCTCGCCGCCGCTCATGGCGCGACGATCTTTGCCGCCGCGCCCGGGGTCTTCCGTCAGATGCTCGATGCGCCGAACCTCGCGACGGGCTTCGCCAGCCTCCGCCACGGGCTCAGCGCCGGCGAGGCATGGCCGCCCACGCTCGCGGCAGCCTGGACCGGTGCGACCGGCAAGCCGGTCTACGAGGCGCTCGGCATGTCCGAGGTCTCCACCTACCTCTCCTTCTGCCCCGCCCACCCCCCAGTCCCGGGTGCCACCGGACGCCCCCAGCGAGGCCGCCGCGTGGCGATCCTGCCAGAAGAGGGTGTCGAGCCGGTCCCGCTCGGTGACGAGGGCCTGCTCGCGGTTTCCCGCCGCGACCCCGGCCTGATGCTCGGCTACTGGCGCCGCCCCGAGGAGACCGCGGCCGCCTTCCGCGGCGAGTGGTTCCTGACAGGCGACCGTGCTCGGATGAACCCCGACGGCACCTTCACCCATCTCGGCCGCGCCGATGAGGTGATGAACGCCGGCGGCTACCGGGTCGCGCCGCAGGAAGTCGAAGCCGCGCTCCTCGAACACCCCGCCATCGCCGACTGCGCGGTTACCGAGATCGAGGCGAAGGCGGGTGTCACCGTGATCGCCGCCTTCTACACCGCGGCCGGCCCCCTCGATCCGGAGGAGCTCACCACCCATTGCGCCGCCCGCCTCGCGCGGTACAAATGCCCCCGCATCTTCCGCCGAATGGACCGCCTGCCCCGCAGCCCCACCGGCAAGCTCCTCCGCCGCCATCTCCGCGAGGTGCCGGAATGACCCGGCTCGACATCGTCTCCGACCCGATCTGCCCCTGGTGCTACATCGGCGCCGCCAACCTGACCCGCGCGCTCGAGACCGCCCGGGCCCAGCCCTTCGACATCCACTGGCGCCCGTTCCAGCTCAACCCCGACATGCCCCCGGAGGGCGCCGACCGGCAGGCCTATCTCGACGCAAAGTTCGGCGGACCCGACCGCGCCCGCCAGATCTATGCCCGCATCGACGCGGCCGCGGCGGAGGCCGGGCTCGACCTGCATTTCGACCGCATCCGGCGCACCCCGAACACCCTCGACGCCCACCGCCTGATCCGCTGGGCCGGCGCCGAGGGCGTGCAGACCCCGCTCGTCGGCCAGCTCTTCCGCCGCTACTTCCGCGAGGGCGAGGACATCTCCGACCCCGATGTACTCGTCGCCGCCGCGACCGCTGTCGGCATGGACGCGACGCTGGTGCGCCGCCTCCTGACCGGCGATGCCGATGTCGAGGAGACCCGCGCCGAGGACGCCGCCTTCCGCGAGATGGGCGTGACGGGCGTGCCCACCTTCATCCTCGGCAACCGCTACCTCGTCACCGGCGCCCAGCCGCCCGAGGTCTGGACACGCATCGTCTCCGAACTCGAGGCCGCCTCCGCGCCCTGAGCGTGCACGTCGACCCGACCGGCCGCCGGGGCGAGGTCTCCGTACCGGTCGGCGCCGCGGTGTTCCTGGCCGATACCGCGTCGTCCGGAAACGGCCACACGCTCCACATCGACGGCAGGATCACCACCCGTCGCTAGGCGCTCGCCTTCGCGGCCGCCTTCTCCACCTTCGCCAGCGCCGCCAGGTCGCGCGCGATCACGAACGCGCCCTGCAGCCGCGCCTTGTCGGTCGCCCAGTCGCGGCGCACCACGATCTTGTTGTCGCGGATCTTGGCGAGGCCCTTCTGGTCCTGCAGGAACTGCACCAGCCCGGCCGGATTGGGATACTTGTCCATGTGGAACTGCACCGTCGCGCCCTTCGGCCCGCCGTCGAGCTTCGCGATGCACGCCCGCTTGCACAGCGCCTTGATCCGCACCACGGTCATCAGCGTCTCCACCTCTGGCGGCAGCGGGCCGAACCGGTCGATCAGCTCCGCCGCGAAACCCTCCAGCTCCACCTTCTTCTGCAGCTGCGCCAGCCGCCGGTAGAGCCCAATCCGCACGTCCAGATCGGGCACGTACTCGCCCGGGATCAGCACCGGCACCCCGAGGTTGATCTGCGGCGACCAGTCGCCGGCCTCGTCCGTCACCTCGATATCGCCCGACTGCAGCTTGGCGATCGCCTCGTGCAGCATCTCCTGGTAAAGTTCGAAGCCGACCTCGCGCACGTGACCCGACTGCTCGTCGCCGAGCAGGTTGCCCGCGCCGCGGATGTCGAGGTCCTGGCTCGCCAGCGTGAAGCCCGCACCGAGGGTGTCGAGGCTGCCCAGCACCCGCAGCCGCTTCTGGGCCTGCGGTGTCAGCTTGCGGCGCGGCTCGGTGGTGAAATAGGCATAGGCCCGCATCTTCGACCGTCCGACTCGCCCCCGGATCTGGTAGAGCTGCGCCAGCCCGAACATGTCTGCACGCTCCACGATCAGCGTGTTCGCCGCCGGGATGTCGAGGCCCGATTCGATGATCGTCGTCGACAGGAGCACGTCATACTTGCCGTCGTAGAAGGCGTTCATCCGCTCGTCGAGCTCGCCCGCGGCCATCTGGCCATGCGCGGTGATCAGGCTCACCTCCGGCACCTGCTCGCGGATGAAAGCCTCCGCCTCGGCCATGTCCGAGATCCGCGGCACCACGTAGAACGCCTGCCCGCCGCGATAGTGCTCGCGCAAGAGCGCCTCGCGCACCATAACCGGGTCGAACTCGCTCACATAGGTCCGGATCGCCAGACGGTCGATCGGCGGCGTCGCGATCAGGCTCAACTCGCGCACACCCGACAGCGCCAGCTGCAGCGTGCGCGGGATCGGCGTCGCGGTCAGGGTCAGGACGTGCACGTCCGAGCGCAGCTGCTTCAGCCGCTCCTTGTGCACCACCCCGAAATGCTGCTCCTCGTCGACGATCAGGAGGCCCAACTCGGCAAAGCGGATGTTCTTCGCCAGCAGCGCGTGCGTCCCGATGACGATCTCGACGCCCCCCTTCGCCAGCCCCTCGCGCGTCTCGGCGGCCTCCTTGGCCGGCACGAAACGCGACAGCTGCCGCACCCGCAACGGAAAGCCCCGGAACCGCTCGGCAAAGTTCTTGTAGTGCTGCCGCGCCAGCAGCGTCGTCGGCGCGATCACCGCGACCTGCACGCCCGACATCGCCGCGACGAAGGCCGCGCGCAGCGCCACCTCGGTCTTGCCGAAACCCACGTCGCCGCAGACCAGCCGGTCCATCGGCCGCCCCGAACCGAGGTCCCCCAGCACATCGGCGATCGCGTTCAGCTGGTCGTCGGTCTCGGCATAGGGGAAGCGCGCGCAGAAGGCGTCCCACATCGCCTCGGGCGGCTCCAGCACCGGCGCCTTGCGCAGCGCGCGTTCTGCCGCGATCCGGATCAGCCGGTCCGCCATCTCGCGGATGCGCGCCTTCAGCCGCGCCTTCTTCGCCTGCCACGCCCCGCCGCCCAGCCGGTCGAGCAGCCCCTCCTCGTGGCCATAGCGGCTGAGGAGCTCGATGTTCTCCACCGGCAGGTAGAGCCTGTCGCCGCCCGCGTATTCCAGCGCCAGGCACTCGTGCGGCGCCCCGGCGGCGGTGATCGTCTCGAGCCCGGTATAGCGGCCGATCCCGTGATCGACATGCACCACCAGGTCGCCGGCCATCAGCCCCGCGGCCTCGGTCAGGAAGTTGTCGGCGCGCTTGCGCCGCCGTGGTGCCCGGATCAGCCGGTCGCCGAGCACGTCCTGCTCGGCGATCACCGTCAGCCCCGGCGCCTCGAACCCGTGCTCGAGTTCCCAGACCGCGAGGCAGAGCGCCCCGCTGCCGGACCCGATCTCCGAGGCCCGGTCGATCTCGCGGATGCCGCCCACGCCGCTGTCGGACAGCAGGGTCTCCATCCGCTCGCGCGCACCCTTCGAATAGGACGCCAGCACCACGTTGCCCGTCCGGCGCTTCGCCGCGACGTGATCGGCCAGCGCCCCGAACAGGCTCACCGATTCCTGCTGCCGCTCCGCCGCGAAATCCCGCCCGATGCGCCCGCCCGCGTCGATCACCCCCGGCCCCGAGGGCTGCGGCAGGGGGGAGAACTGCCGCACCGGCCGCCCAGCGAGCGCCTCGGTCCAGCCCGCGTCGTCGAGATACAGGAGTTCCGGCGGCGCGGGCTTGTAGACCGTCCCGATCCGCGCCTTCACCCCCATCGCCTCGACCCGCGTCTCGTACTGGTCGCGCAGGCTCGTCCACCGCGCGGTGCGGCTCGCGTCCACCTGGTCGTCGAGCAGCACCGGCGCCCCGGGCAGATAGTCGAAGAGCGTCTCCATGCTCTCGTGGAAGAACGCCACCCAGTGCTCGTAGCCCTGATGCTTTCGCCCCGCGCTGATCGCCTCGTAGAGCGGGTCGTCCTGCCCGCCCGCCCCGAACCGCTCGCGATAATTCGTCCGGAACCGCTGGATCGAGGCCTCGTCGAGGATCACTTCCGAGACCGGCGCCAGTTCCACCCGCTTCACCGGCTCGATGGTGCGCTGGGTCTCGGGATCGAAGCGCCGTGCCGCTTCCAGCACGTCGCCGAAGAGATCGAGCCGCACCGGCCCGCGCGCGCCCGGCGGATAGATGTCGATCAGCCCGCCCCGCACCGCGAACTCGCCCGCCTCGGTCACCGTCGCGACCTGGGCGAAGCCCATGCGGACGAGGTAGGCGCGCAGCGCCGCCTCGTCGATCCGCCCGCCGACCGTCGCGATGAAGCTCGATTCGCGCAGCACGGCCCGCGGCGGCACCCGCTGGGTCGCGGCATTGACCGTGGTCAGGATCACCGCCGGCCGGTCGAAACCCTCGGCCAGTGCCGCCAGCGTCGCCATGCGCTGTGCCGAGATCTCGGAATTGGGCGATATCCGGTCGTAGGGCGGACAGTCCCAGGCCGGAAAGCTCAGAACCGGAAGCTCCGGCGCGAAGAAGCGGAGCGCCGCCCGCATCGCGTTCAGCCGTGCGTCGTCCCGCGCGACATGGATCACCGGCCCGCCGGTGCGGGTCACGGTCTGGGCAACGAGGCTGGCGTCAAATCCCTCGGGCGCACCGCCGACGAGGGTGCGCCCCGGGGACAGGGGCTCCTGTCGGGTCATGGCGGCGAAGTAGCGCAGCCGCGTATCCGAGACAAGCCGCCGATCAGAAGTAAAGCGCCGTTCGCGGATCGTTGATCAGCGCCGCCAGCGCCGCGGAGAGGATCGCCAGGATCGCGATCACCTGGTTCCAGAACCGCCGCCGCGTCAGCTTCCGGCGCAGCTCTGCCCCCGTCGCACCGGTCCGCTCCAGCACGATCGCCAACCGCACGTTCGCGAGCCCGACCAGCGCCAGCGGAAACAGCAGCACGAACACCGCCTGCGCCAGTTCCAGCCGGCTCCCGAAGCCGAGCGTCGCGAGTGCTGCCAGCACGAACCCCGCCACCGCCGCCAGCGGCAGCCCGAGCCCATGGTGGAGCGCCGTCGCGCGTGCCACATGTACCGCCGCCAGCTGCTCGACGCGCAACGCCTCCGCGGGCAGCCGTTCGGCCCGAAGCAGCATATCGTAGGGCACGCCCAGCGTCCGGTGACAGACCGTGGTCCAGACCACCACGGTCAGGACCCAGTACCAGAGGCTGAAGAAACTCGCGGTGCTGATGACCTGAAACATGCCCCTCCGTCCCCCGAGCCGCGCCTGTGTGACCCCAACACGCCGCCGCCGTCAAGCGCCCGGGCCAGCTTTGCGCTTGAGCCCGCTCCGCGCCCTGTGCCACATCTGCGGCTGAGGAACCGCCCCGAAAGGCCCGCCATGCAGCCCGTCGTCGCCCCCTTCCCCCAGGCCCGTCCGCGCCGCCTGCGCCGTACGCCGTGGATCCGGACGCTGGTGCAGGAGACGCGGCTGTCGCCCGCGGACCTGATCTGGCCGATCTTCATCCGCGACGGCGACGACCTCGCGGAACCCGTCGCCTCGATGCCCGGCGTCTCGCGCCTCTCGATCGACCGCGCGGTCCTCGCCGCGCGCGATGCGGTCGCCCTCGGCATCCCCTGCCTCGCGCTCTTTCCCTATACCGACGCGGCCGACAAGAACCCGCAGGCGACCGAGGCCTGGAACCCGGACAACCTCGTCAACCGCGCCACCCGCGCCATCAAGGAGGCGGTGCCCGGGGTCGGCATCATGCTCGACGTGGCCCTCGACCCCTACAATTCCGACGGCCATGACGGCCTCGTCCGCGACGGCGTCATCCTCAACGACGAGACGCTCGAGGCGCTCGTGCGCATGTCGCTCGCCCAGGCGGAGGCCGGCGCCGACATCCTCGGCCCCTCCGATATGATGGACGGCCGTATCGCCGCGATCCGCTCGGCGCTCGAGGCCGCCGGCCACAAGGACGTGGCGATCCTCTCCTATGCCGCGAAATACGCCTCCAGCTTCTACGGACCGTTCCGCGACGCGGTCGGCGCGACCGGCGCGCTGAAGGGCGACAAGAAGACCTACCAGATGGACCCCGCGAACGGCGACGAGGCGCTGCGCGAGGTCGCCGCCGACCTTGCCGAGGGCGCGGACATGATCATGGTCAAGCCCGGCATGCCCTATCTCGACATCTGCCGCCGCGTGAAGGACGCCTTCGGCGTGCCAACCTTCGCCTATCAGGTCTCCGGCGAATACGCGATGATCGAGGCCGCCGCCGGCAACGGTTGGCTCGACGGCGAGCGCGCGATGATGGAGAGCCTGGTCGCCTTCCGACGCGCCGGCTGCGACGGCATCCTCACCTATTTCGCCCCCTGTGCCGCCCGCCTGCTGCAAATGGGATGAGCCGCGCGGCCTTTTGCCGATATCTGGTGGTAGCCTTGGCATGACACCGCGAGATATGTTACGCGTCACAGTGTGTCCGACACGACGATCGTTCGTCCGCCCGAGACCCGAGCATGTAAGGAGCCGTCCATGACCCCCTGGACCCGACGCAGCTTTCTCCTGGCGGCCGGCGCCAGCGCCACGGCCTGCACCTCCACCAACACCGGCATGACGGCGAGCACCGGGCCCGGGATCGACGCCCGCGTCGCCGAGGCCCAGGCCCGGATGTTCCAGCAGGTGCCCGGCACCGCCGAACTGGCCCAGCGCGCCCAGGGCGTCCTGATCATCCCAGGCATCATCGAGGTCGGCGTCTTCGCCAGCGGCGCCTACGGCGAAGGCGCGCTCCTCATCGGTCCGGCGATCGTCGACTACTATTCGCTCTCGGCCGTGAGCCTCGGCTTCACGTTCGGCGCCGCCGAATACAACCAGGCGCTCTTCTTCATGTCGAGCCAGGCGCTCCAGGACTTCCGCATGGCCGACGGCTGGGAACTCGGCGTCGGCGCCGCCGTGGTCTTCGTCGAGGACGGCGCTGCGGCCGGTGTCACCACCACCCGCATCAACCGCCCGATCTACGAGGTTGTCTTCGGCCAGCGCGGCCTGATCGCGGGGGCGAGCTTCGGCGGCGCCAAGTACAACCGCATCATCCGCTGAACCGGCCGGCAGGCGGAGCTAGTCCGCCGCCGCGGCCCCCGCCGGCTCGATCCGCATCGTCCCGATCGCACCGGCACGCGCAAGGCTCGCGTCGAGCGACATCGGGATATACTCGCTCCGCCGCCACAGCAGCGACAGATCGTCGTAATGGCGGGACAGCACATGCCCGCTCTGCCCCGTCGAGATGATGAAGACGCTCGAATCCGGGTCCGCGAAGTCATAGACCGCCCGGAAGCCCGCCGCGTGCACGTTCTGGAACGGCTCGGGCCCCGAGCCCGGCGACTGCCCGCGCAAAAGAGTGTGGTTGCCGCCCGGCGTATCCTGCCGGATGTTCACCAGAAGCCGCAGGAGCGGCACCGATCCAAGCGTCTGGTGCCGATGCACCGCCTGATGCGCATCGCCCCAGCGCCAGCTCTCAAGCCGCGGGCCGTAGCGCTCCACCAGGTCGAGCAGCGCCTCGTCGAGCGCGAGCCGGGACATCTCCGTGCAGTCCTCGATCCGGCTCGTCTGCACCACGTCGCACCATGCGCCGGCCCCCTCCACGTCGCGGAACACCCGCTCGAGGAAGACCGGGTTGGAACTCGGCGCCATGTCGACCAGCGGTCCCAGCTCGTCCACAGCCAGCCGCCGCGTCAAGGCCCGGGTCCAGGCGGCATAGATCAGCGGCTCGGGCGTGTGCTCCGACATCTCGCCCGTCCAGTTCGCCAGCCGCTCCAGCGCCACCTGCCGCCGACGCTCGTCGGTGTCCGCGGCGGCCGGCTCGCCCGAGTACCACAGGTCGCGCGCGATCAGCGGCAAGAGCACCCGCGCCGTCTCGGCCACGGTATCGGTCTGAATGTCGACGAAGCTGTCCAGCGTGTGGATCTCCCGCCCGCCGAGCAGCCGTGCCGCCCGGATGATGCGATAGGCATCGCCCCAGTCGTGGCTGATGTGATCGGGGAACGGCGCGTCGGTGATCTTGTTGTTGGTGTTGACCACGATCCCCGAGGCCGGATCGATGACCCACGGGTTGCTGTCGAACGGTCGGAAACCCTGCCAGTCGTTGACCGCGAGCCAGCCCGGCGCCGGGATGCGCCCCTGGCTCGTGTGTCCCGCCTGCCGCGCCGGCAGCGCACCGGCCACCTGCAGCGCGACCGAGTTCCGGTCCGCCATCACCAGGTTCTGCGCGGGCCCGACATAGTCCCGCACCGCCTCGCGGGCCTCGCGCACCGATTGCGCCCGCATCAGCCCGATCGCCGCCTCGATCGAGCGGTCCTCGACCGCGAGTGAGGTCCAGGCGAGGCTCGCCACATGCCCCGGCGGCGTTACCCCCGCCACGCCGAAATGATCGCCCGGGATCACCGGGCCGTGCTGCGTCCAGCGCAGCCGCCGCGTCTCCGGCGCCGCCCCACGGACGCCGATCACCGTGTCGCGGCTGCGGAACGCCTGCCAGCCCGCCGGGGTCAGATACTGCTCCGGATCGTCCGGGTTCAGCCGCTCGATATAGAGGTCCTGATCGTCGGCATAGCTCGAGGTCAGCCCCCAGCCGAGATGCGCGTTCCGACCTATGATGATCGAGGGCATCCCCGGGATCGTCGCGCCCATCACCGGCCCCTCGGCCAGATCCATACGCGCCAGCATCCAGATCGACGGCGCGGTCAGCGCCAGATGCGGATCGGTGGCGAGCAGCGGGGCGCCGCCCGCCGCCCGCCGGCCCATCGCCGCGAAGGCGTTCGATGCGCCGCCGAACCCGGGCTCGGGCAGCGGATCCAGCGGATGCCGCTCGGCCCGCCGGCCCGTCACGCCAGGCGCGTCGGGAAACATCGCCGAGAATTCCGGCAGGCCCATGAAGGCATCGTTCGGCGCGTCCGGCAGGATGTCGCGCAACCGCTCCCCCGGCAGCCGCAGCGACAGCGTCGCGCGCAGCGTCTCCATCCGCGCCTTGTCGGTCAACTGCAGCGCGAGCAGCTTCTGCACCGCGATCGAATCCGCCGGGACCCATGGCGCGATCGACGCCTCGAAGAAGAAGAACTCCGGCGCGCCGCGCCCTAGCGCCTCCTCCTGCACGACGCGCAGCCACGCGTTCACCCCGTCGGCATAGGCCTGCAGGGCCTCCAGCGTGGCCCCGGACTGATGCTCCACCGCCTGCTGAGCGATGCTATAGATGTCGAGCGCCCGCATCAGTTCGTCGATCGCCAGCGTCTCGCGCCCGAACAGCTCCGACAGCCGCCCCTGCGCGGTCCTCCGCAGCATGGTCATCTGCCACAACCGGTCCTGGGCATGGACGAACCCGAGCCCGAAGAAGGCGTCGGAATCCGTCTCGGCCAGGATGTGCGGCACCGCATAGTTGTCGCGCACGATCTCGAAGGGCGCCCGCGGCCCTTCGACCAGATAGGCCCGCCTGTAATCGGGAAGCGATTGTCCGGCGAGATAGTATCCGAGCAGAAGCGCAAGGGCCGAGAGGGTGGCGAGAACGGCGAATATCCGTATCAGCCACCTGAAGAGAAACGCCATGCAGGCCGGTCCTTCCGCTCTCGCTTGACCCCGAACCGATAGCAGGCCACTAGGGGGACCTGCAATGCAAGGCAACCTCAGGGGGAGCACAAAATGGCGAAGACCGCCTTCATCGGACTGGGTGTGATGGGCTATCCGATGGCCGGCCACCTCGCCGCCAAGGGTCACGAGGTCACTGTCTACAACCGCACCGCGGCCAAGGCCGAGGCCTGGGTGAAACAGCACGGCGGCCGTTCGGCCCCCACCCCGCGCGCCGCGGCCGAAGGGGCGGAGATCGTCTTCGCCTGCGTCGGCAACGACGACGACCTGCGCAGCGTCACGACCGGCCCTGACGGCGCCTTCCACGCGCTCGCCGCGGACGTGGTCTTCGTCGACCACACCACCGCCTCGGCCGCCGTCGCCCGCGAACTCCATGCCGCCGCCCGCGACCGCGGCGCGCATTTCATCGACGCCCCGGTCTCCGGCGGCCAGGCCGGTGCCGAGAACGGCGTGCTCACCGTCATGTGCGGCGGCGACGCCGAACCCTATGCCCGCGTGGAACCCGTCATCGCCGCCTTCGCCCGCGCCTGCCGCCTGATGGGCCCCGCGGGCTCGGGCCAGCTCACCAAGATGGTCAACCAGATCTGCATCGCGGGCCTGCTGCAGGGCCTCTCCGAAGGCCTGCACTTCGCCCAGAAGGCCGGGCTCGACGGCAAGGCGGTGCTCGAGGTGATCTCCAAGGGCGCCGCCGGCTCGTGGCAGATGGAGAACCGCGGCAACACGATGCTCGACGACAAGTTCGACTTCGGCTTCGCCGTCGACTGGATGCGCAAGGATCTCGGCATCTGCCTCGAGGAAGCGGACAACAACGGCGCAAGCCTGCCCGCCACCGCCCTGATCGACCAGTTCTACAAGGACGTGCAGAAGCTCGGCGGTGGCCGCTGGGACACTTCCTCGCTGATCCGCCGCCTCCGTTCGGTGGACCGCTGATGCCGCTCGGCCCCTTCACCCGCGATCTCAAGATCGCGCCCTCGATCCTCTCCGCCGACTTCGCCCGGCTGGGCGAGGAGGTGCGCGCCATCGAGGATCAGGGCGCGGACTGGGTGCATGTCGACGTGATGGACGGCCATTTCGTGCCGAACATCACCATCGGCCCGAACGTGGTCGCAGCACTCCGCCCACATGTGCGCACCGTCATGGACGTGCACCTGATGATTGCGCCCGCCGATCCCTATCTCGAGGCCTTCGTGAAGGCCGGGAGCGACATCGTCACCATCCATGCCGAGGCCGGCCCCCACCTCGACCGCAGCCTCGCGCGCATCCGCGAGCTCGGCGCGAAGGCCGGCGTCTCGCTCACACCCGCGACCCCGCCCTCGGCCGTGGAATACGTGCTCGACCGGCTCGACCTGATCCTGGTGATGTCGGTCAACCCCGGCTTCGGCGGCCAGTCCTTCCTGCACTCGCAGCTACCGAAGATCCGCGAGCTGCGGGCGATGATCGGCGACCGCCCGATCTGGCTCGAGGTCGACGGCGGCGTGACGCCCGAGACCGCGCCGCTCTGCGTCGCGGCCGGGGCCGACGCCCTCGTCGCCGGCTCCGCCGTCTTCAAGGGCGGCGCCGACCGCTACGCATCCAACATCGCAGCCATCCGCGCCGCCGCGGGCGAGGTGCACCGCTCCGGGGACAGGAGGCCCTGACCCATGCGTCGCTTACTCCCCGCCCTCGCCGCCGCGGCGTTCCTGCCGCTGCCGCTGGCCGCACAGGGCCTCTTCGGGCATTCCGTCCTCGATGATCCCACGACCTGCGCCGCGTTCCTGACCATGGGCCCGGTCGAGCAGCGTGATGCGCTTCGCGCCCTTCCCGTGGCCGGCGACGCCATCGACTTCGGCGACGCGACCACGACCAACGCGTGGATCCGCGAGGTCGCGGCCGCCTGCAACGGCCATGGCGACAGGCTGCTCGTCGACGCCGCGACACAAGCCCTCGGCGCCGACTGAGTTAACCCGCCGCCCGGTCTCATTGCACCGGCAACGCCGCGGTCTCCATCAGCCGGTCCATGCCGCAGCGCAGCCCGCGGCCCAGATCCTCGCCGACCGGCCCCTTCAGCACCGCCTCGAACACCGCCGCCATCACCAGATGGTCGACCGGGCCGATCACCTCCTCGGCCCAGTTCGGCCGCGGTCCCGGCCACGGCCACGGGAATTTCCGCGGCGGCGTGCCGCACCAGTCGTCGATCAGCATCATCACATAGGCGCCCGCACCCTGACGACGTTCGCCCTGTGCCATGTCGCCCAGAAGCTCGGCCCGCGCGATCGCCGCCTCGGCGAGCGTCGCGACCATGGCCACCCGCGGCGGAAGCGGCTGCGGGTTGAGCCCGACCCGGGCCAGCGCCGCGGCGCCGAGTTTCCAGGGCGTCGGGTCGGGTCCGAAGATCGCCCCGGCGATCCCCGCGGCACCGACCTGCCACGGGCTCGGCTCGGGATCGAGCATCCTCTGCATCCGCCAGGGATATGGCGTGGCGCCCAGCACCGACCGGACCACCGGGTCCCAGGGCCCCGGCGGCAGCGGGTCGTCGGGATTCGGCAGGGCCCCGATCCCCAGCATGCCCGCCGCCACGGCGACCAGCTGCCTGAGCTGGACGGTCATCTTCTTCGGATCGAGAACATGGGATTTCATGGACATCCTCCTTCGACCGGCAACGCGGAAACCGGCCCGTCCGGACCACCCCGATGGGCCGTGCGCCGAAAGGGCACCTTCTCCATGACCGAAGCGTCAGCCCGCTGTCTCATTGGCATCGGACGGCGGATGCGGCAGGACCGAAGGCCCCAACCAGTCGCATGACGATAGCAGAAAACTCCGCGCCGCGCCAGCCGGCCGTCAGGCGAAGAGATCGTGGCAGGTCTCCAGCGCGTCGATCAGCACGTCGACCTCCTCGGTGGTGTTGTAGAGGCCGAAGGAGGCGCGGCAGGTCGCGCTGACCCCCAGATGCGCCATCAGCGGCTGGGCGCAGTGGTGCCCCGCGCGCACCGCCACGCCCTTGCGGTCGACGACGGTCGAGATGTCGTGGGGATGCGCCGCACCCTCCAGCGTGAAGGAGAAGATCGCCCCCTTGCCGGGCGCGTTGCCCTGCACCGTCAGCCAGTTCAGCCCGTTGAGCCGCCCGGCGGCATAGTCCCGCAGCCTGCTCTCGTGCGCGGCGATGTTGTCGAGCCCGAGCCCCATCATGTAGTCGAGCGCCACGCCCATCCCGATCGTCGCCACGATCCCGGGAGTGCCGGCCTCGAACCGGTGCGGCGGATCGTTGTAGGTGACGTCCTCCTGGGTGACGTCGCGGATCATGTCGCCGCCGCCGAGGAACGGCCGCATCTCGGCATAGCGTTCGCGCCGGACGTAGAGCGCGCCCGACCCGGTCGGCCCGTAGAGCTTGTGCCCGGTGATCGCGTAGAAGTCGCAGCCGAGATCCGCCACGTCCACGGGCATGTGCACCGCCGCCTGGCTGCCGTCGACCATCACCGCCACGCCGCGCTCCCGCGCCGCAGCGCAGATCGCCTTCACGTCGACCACCGTGCCGAGCACGTTCGACATGTGGGTGATCGCGACCAGCTTCGTCCGCGGCCCGATGGCGTCGATCACCCGCTGCGGATCGAGGCTGCCGTCGGGTTCGATCTCGACCCATTTCAGCACCGCGCCCTGCCGCTCGCGCAGGAAATGCCACGGCACGATATTGGCGTGATGCTCCATCACGCTCAGCACGATCTCGTCACCCGGCTCGAACCGCGGCGCCGCCCAGCCATAGCTCACCAGGTTGATACCCATGGTCGAGCCGGTGGTGAACAGGATCTCTTCCTCGTGCCGCGCGCCGAGGAAGCGCTGCACGATCCCGCGCACCGCCTCGTACTTTTCGGTCGCGACCGTGCTCAGATAGTGCAGCCCGCGGTGGACGTTGGCGTATTCCATCGAATAGGCCTGCGTCACCGCGTCGATCACCGCCTGCGGCTTCTGCGCCGAGGCACCGTTGTCGAGATAGACCAGCGGCCTGCCGTGGACCTCCCGCGACAGGATCGGGAAGTCGCGCCGGACCTCGTTCACTTCGTAGGTCATGCGGGCACCGGCGGCTGAAAGCCGAGCATGGACAACACGATGCCCACGGTGAAGAACATCACGATCACCGTCAGGATCACGCCGCCCAGCACCATGAAGGCGTTCCTGAACCCGTGCAGTTCGCACAGGAAATTCGCCAGCGCCCAGAGCGTCCAGCCGATCGCCGCCATGGCGAGGAGTGCCGCGAGCGGCGGCAGGATGACCAGCATCACCACCTGAACCACCTGGATCAGCAGGAGGACCACGTTCAGCCAGACCACCAGCGTGAAGGCCTGGCGCAGGTCGCCCGTCCCGCCGAAGGCCCTGCCCACGCGGAACGACAGGACCGTGACCACCAACAGCACGAAGAACTGGATCAGCGCGCCCACCAGCGGGTCGCCCACGATTGCCGAGGCGACCGGATCGACCGAACCGGGGCTCAGGCGGACCGAGAGATAGGCGAGCACCATGCCCGCGCAGATCACCGCGACCGCGGCCTGCAACACGACCTCGACGGGCAGGTTCAGGCGCAGGATCTTCCGCGCTGCCTCCCGCGGCCGGACGATGCTCTCCAGCGCCAGGTCCTTCCAGCCGTTCATCGGCCCCCTCCGGTCCGTTCCGTCCGCCTGCATCGCGTTCAACCCCCGGCCGAGGCCGCGCCATCGGCGAGCATCGCCACCAGAACGGCAAGCCCACCGAACCCGGCCGCCAGTGCCGCGACGACCCTGCCGCCATGCGCGAAGCCTTCCGCCTCGGCGAGGCTGGTCCCGAAGATCCAGAGCCAAAGCGCCAGACCGGCATAGCCCAGAGGCGTGAGCCAAGGCAACACGCCCGCGCCGAGCGTGGCCTCCGCCGCCACCCCGATCAGCGCCAGCACCAGCGCGATCGGCGCCCCGACGATCAGCGCCCAGAAGAGCGCCATCCTCGCATGCAGATAGCGCCCCGTCGCCCCGAAGGCCCGGGCGCCCAGATGCACCAGCGCCGCGACGCCGTACATGAGCAGCGGCGCCACGAACAGGAAACCGAAGAGATGCGCGCCGATCGTCGCGGCCAGCGCATCGTCGGCCTCCACCGCGCGGGCATTGCGGATCGCCGCCGGCAGGCTGGCGAGGAACCCCAGCCCGCAGGCCGCCATCAGGTGGAAGAGCGCACGCTCCTCCGACGAGCCCTCGCGCATCTGCCGGGCCATCGCCGCCCGCGGGTTGCGCCAGGCCGCGCCGATCGCCGCGACGACCCCCTCGGCCATGCCGCTAGCGCCGCCGCCGCGCCATCCAGCCGGCGAGCCGCGCCCGGATGTCGTCGGCCAGCGCCTCGTCCTCGATCTCGACGATCGCCTCGTCGAGGAAGGCGAGCACCAGCAGGTCCTGCGCCTCGGCCCGGGTGATCCCGCGCGAGGTCAGGTAGAAGAGCGCAGTCTCGTCCACCGCGCCACAGGTCGAGCCGTGGCTGCACTTCACGTCGTCGGCATAGATCTCGAGCTCGGGCTTCGCGAGGAACTGGCTGTCGTCGTCCAGCAGAAGGCCCTGGCTGATCTGGTAGCCGTCGGTCTTCTGCGCGCCCTGCTTGACCAGGATCTTGCCCTGGAACACGCCGACCGCGCCGTTGCGCAGCACCTTCTTGAACACCTGCCGGCTCTCGCAGTTCTCCGCGCCGTGCGTGATGAACACCGTGTCGTCGTGGTGGAAATCGCCGTCGCCGACGCAGGCCCCGGCGACCCGCGCATGGGCATCGTCCCCGGCGAACTCGATCACGCATTCGTTCCGCGTCAGCCGCCCGTTCACCGTCAGCGTGAAGGACTTGAAGCTCGCCTCCCGGCCCAGCCGTGCGAAGATCGCGGTATGGGCCCGGCGCTCGTGGTCGCGGCCCTGCGTGCGCACGTGGTGGAAGGCGGCGCCATCGGCGATCTCCACCTCCATCACCTTGTTGAACCGTGCCGCCGCCGGCCCGTTCTCCAGCACCGTCAGGTCCGCGCCGGCTTCCAGCCGGATCACGTGGTGGATCAGCGCGTCCGAGGTCTCGCTCTCGTGCAGATAGACGAGGTTCACCGCCTTCGCCGCGCGCCCGGTCACCCGGATCGCGAGGCCCTCGGTGGCGAGCGCGGTGTTCAGCGCCGCGAGCGGCCGGTCGACCGGCACCTGCCCACGCGCCTCCAGCACCCCGAAGACCTCCCTCGCCCAGTGGATGTCGGTACGCAGCGCGGCGCCGAGCGGCTGGATCTCCACGCCGGCGATCGCGGGGTCGTCGGACCGGGCCGCATCGAAGACCCCGTCCACGAAGACGAGGTTCACCCGCTCGGTCTCGCCGAACATCGGGGGCTCGTCGGTCCGGAACAGCGCCGCCGCCGGCGCGGGCAGCGCCGTCAGGCTCGCGGGGTCGGTGAACCGCCAGTACTCGTCGCGCCGCACGGGCGCGCCCATCGCGTGCAGCCGCTTCCGCGCGGCCGCCCGTGCCGCCGTGGCCCAGCCCGCCTCGCCGTCCGGCGTCGGCCATGCCGCCAGCAGGGCCGCCGCGCCGTCGATCTTCGCCGCAGGAACCGCCATCACGCCACCGACTTCAGGATGTCGCCGTAACCGGACTGCTCGACCTGCAGGGCGAGGTCCGGCCCGCCGGTCTGCACGATGCGCCCGTCCGCCATGATATGCACCACGTCGGGGCGGATATGGTCGAGCAGACGCTGGTAATGGGTAATCACCAGGAACGCCCGGTCCTGCGAGCGCAGCGCGTTCACGCCCTCGGCCACCAGCTTCATCGCGTCGACGTCGAGCCCGGAATCGGTCTCGTCGAGGATGCACATCTTCGGCTCGAGGATCGCCATCTGCAGGATCTCGTTGCGCTTCTTCTCGCCGCCCGAGAAGCCGACGTTGACCGGCCGCTTCAGCATTTCCGCGTCGATGTTCAGCGCCTTCGCCTTCTCACGCACCAGCCGCAGGAAATCCGCCGCGTTCAGCTCCGGCTCGCCCCGCGCCTTGCGCTGCGCGTTCGCCGCGGTGCGCAGGAAGGTCATGTTGCCGACGCCGGGGATCTCCACGGGATACTGGAACGCGAGGAACAGCCCCGCCGACGCCCGCTCCTCGGGCTCCAGCACCAGAAGGTCCACGCCCTCCAGCGACGCCGACCCCTCGGTGACCTCATAGCCGTCACGGCCCGCCAGCACATAGGACAGCGTCGACTTGCCCGAGCCGTTCGGCCCCATGATCGCATGCACCTCGCCGGCCTTCACCTCGAGGTCGACGCCCTTGAGGATCGCCTTGTCCTCCTCCTCGAGCTTCACGTGCAGGTTCTCGATCTTCAGCATGGTTCTCCTACCGTTTCCGTCCGCCGCAATGCCGGCAGGCTCAGTTTCCCGTGTTTCCAGTCCATTGTGGCGATCGCTCGCGAACGGCCTGCGCCCCGGCAATCCCCGGCGCGCGGCCCGGTGGTCGGCCTCAGCGCCGCCGCGGGTCCTTGCGGTCCTCGACCTCGACCCGCACCGGCCGCGCCTCGGGCCGCTTCCGACCCTTCAGGATCACCAGCGTCGCCGCTCCCAGCACGACCCCTGCGAGAATGACCCCCAGCATCAACCGACACTCCCCTCCAGGCTGATCGCCACCAGCTTCTGAGCCTCCATGGCGAACTCCATGGGCAGCGCCTGCAGCACCTCGCGGCAGAAGCCGTTGACGACCAGCGCCACCGCCTCCTCCTCGTCCATGCCCCGCTGGCGGCAGTAGAACAGCTGGTCCTCGTCGACCTTCGAGGTCGTCGCCTCGTGCTCCACGCGGCTCGAGTTGTTCTTCACCTCGATATAGGGAACCGTATGCGCGCCGCACTGGTCGCCGATCAGCAGGCTGTCGCACTGCGTGTAGTTGCGGCTGCCGGTCGCCTTCGGATGCATGGTGACGAGCCCGCGATAGGTGTTCTGCGCGAAGCCCGCGCTGATCCCCTTCGACACGATCCGGCTCTTGGTGTTCCGCCCGAGGTGGACCATCTTGGTGCCGGTGTCGGCCTGCTGGCGGTTGTTGGTGATGGCGATCGAGTAGAACTCGCCCTGACTCCCCTCGCCGCGCAGGATGCAGGACGGGTACTTCCAGGTGATCGCCGAGCCGGTCTCGACCTGCGTCCACATCACCTTCGACCGCGCGCCGCGGCAATCCGCGCGTTTGGTGACGAAGTTGTAGATGCCGCCCCGGCCTTCCTCGTCGCCCGGGTACCAGTTCTGGACCGTGGAATACTTCACCTCGGCATCGTCCAGTGCCACGATCTCCACCACCGCCGCGTGCAGCTGGTGCTCGTCGCGCTGCGGCGCGGTGCAGCCTTCGAGGTAACTCACATAGGAGCCCTTGTCGGCGATGATCAGCGTACGCTCGAACTGCCCGGTGTTCTGGGCGTTGATCCGGAAATAGGTCGACAGCTCCATCGGGCAGCGGACACCCGGCGGCACGTAGACGAAGGACCCGTCCGAGAAGACCGCCGAATTCAGCGTCGCATAGAAGTTGTCGCTCAGCGGCACGACGCTGCCGAGGTACTTGCGCACGAGCTCGGGATGCTCGCGCACCGCCTCCGAGATTGGGCAGAAGATCACGCCGGCCTTCGCCAGCTCCGCCTTGAAGGTCGTGCCGACGCTGACGGAATCGAAGACCGCGTCGACCGCCACCTTGCGCCCCTCGGCCGGCGCGTCCTCGGCACCCTCGACACCGGCGAGGATCATCTGCTCCTTCAGCGGGATGCCGAGCTTCTCGTAGGTGCGCAGCAGTTCCGGATCGACCTCGTCCAGCGACTTCGGCTTCGTCGCCATGCTCTTCGGGCGCGCGTAGTAGTACTGATCCTGGAAGTCGATCTTCGGATAATGCACCATCGCCCACGACGGCTCCTCGAGCGTCACCCAGCGCCGATAGGCGCTCAGCCGCCACTCGGTCAGCCACTCCGGCTCGCCGTTCTTCTCCGAGATCAGCCGCACGATGTCCTCGTTCAGCCCCTTCGGCGCGTATTCCGTGTCGATCTCGGTCGAGAAGCCGTACTTGTAGCGCTCGCCCACCGAGCGGACGGCCGCGACCGTCTCCTGATCGACCCCTTCGCGGATGCTGACATCGTCGAACGCAGCCATGCTGAACCTTCCTTCCGTCCGCCCTTCAGGGCGCTTCGCTCCCCGCGCTCAGGCGGCCTTCCGCCGGAACCGGCGATGATGTCTCTCCCAGGCCGCGGCGAACGCCAGGACCTCGTCTTCCGTCGTCGCGGGCCCCAGCGATACCCGGATCGCGCTCGATGCGACCCGTTCGTCGTGGCCCATGGCCCGCAGCACCCGGCTCGGCCGGACCTTGCCGCTGGAACAGGCCGAGCCCGCCGAGATCGCGAACCCCTCCAGATCCATCTGCATCACCTGCGTCTCGCCCCGCCACCCGGGCACGGCAAGACAGCACGTGTTCGGCAGCCGTCGCGCGTCTTTCCCGACAAAAATAGTCTCTGGCGCGGCGGCTTCCAGAGCACTTTCTAGAATATTTCTAACTTCCGCGACCCGATCCCACACCCCGTCGGCCAGATCCCGCGCAGCCGCCGCGATCGCCGCGCCGAAGCCGGCAATTCCGGCCAGGTTCTCCGTGCCCGCACGCCGCCCCATCTCCTGCCCGCCGCCGCGGAGCACGCTCTCGACCGCGACACCGGGCCGCAGCACCAGCGCGCCGACGCCCTTCGGCCCGCCGAGCTTGTGCGCCGACAAGATCGCCATCTCCGCCCCCGTCCAGCCGAAGGCGAAGGGCAGCTTGCCGACCACCTGCACCGCATCGACGAGCGCGAGCCCTGGCGGCAGGTCCTGCACCACCCCGGTCTCGGAATTGGCCGCCTGAAGGACCGAGCGGCCCGGCTCGGCCACCGTCACCCGGCCCGCCGCATCGACCGGCAGGTCCGCGCTGACCCAGGCGGCCACGCAGTCATGCTCGACCGCAGCACCCAGAAGCCCCCGGCCCGCCAGCCCCAGCGCCGCCGCCTCGGTCGCGCCCGAGGTGAAGACGACCTCCGCGGGCTCCGCGCCCACGGCCGCGGCCACCTGCGCCCGCGCCCGTTCCAGCACCGCCTTCGCCGCCCGGCCCTCGGCATGAACCGAGGACGGGTTACCCACGACGTCCAGCGCCGCGACCATCGCCGCCCGCGCCTCTGGCCTGAGCGGGGCGCTCGCGTTCCAGTCGAGATAGACCCGCGCCCGCGTCATGCGCCCTCGTCCACCACGTTGACGAAGGCCGGCACCGCCGGACAGGGCGCCATCTGGTCGCCGACGACGTCGCTCAGCCGGGTCTGGTGCAGGAACACGTAGACATTCGCCGACAGCTGCTCCCAGAGCTTGTCGGCCAGCGCCTGCTCCCGGCTGCCGAGTGCCGCCCCGCTCGCGCCCGCACCCCGGGTCAGCGCATCCATGGTCTCGTCCACCGCCGACAGGATGTCCGACACCCGGATCTGCTCGGTCGGGCGAGCCAGACGATAGCCCCCGCCTGGGCCACGCACCGATTCCACGATCTCGGCCCGGCGCAGCTTCACGAAGAGCTGTTCGAGATAGGCGAGGCTGATGTCCTGCCGCTCCGAGATCTCGGCCAGCGACACCAGCCGGTCCGGGCCCTGGGCCGCCAGATCGGTCAGGGCGATCATCGCATAGCGGCCCTTGGTGCTCAGCTTCATCCCGTCCTCCGGTCGCGGGCATTGACGCTCGCCCGATCACCGCTTAACTGCATGCGGTCGGCGCGGCCCGCCGCGACCCGCAGTTTAGAATCCTTCTAGATTGGTTGAGCGTTTACGTCAAGTTTCGTCTCGGCCATCGCGCAACGGAGTATCCGCCCCGCATGCCCGAGGTCATTTTCCCCGGACCCGACGGCCGTCTCGAGGGCCGCTACCATCCGCAGAAGTCCAAGGACGCGCCTATCGCGATCATCCTGCACCCCCACCCGCTCTACGGGGGCACGATGAACAACAAGGTCGTCTACAACCTGCATTACACCTTCTACAACATCGGCTTCACCTGCCTGCGGTTCAATTTCCGCGGCGTGGGCCGCAGCCAGGGCGAATACGACCAGGGCATCGGCGAGCTCTCGGACGCCGCCGCCGCGCTCGACTACCTGCAGAGCCTCAATCCGAATGCCCGGCATTGCTGGGTTGCAGGCTTCTCCTTCGGTGCCTGGATCGGCATGCAGCTCCTGATGCGCCGGCCCGAGATCGCCGGATTCGTCTCGGTCGCGCCGCCGGCGAACCAGTACGACTTCAGCTTCCTCGCCCCCTGCCCCTCCTCCGGACTGATCCTGTCCGGCTCGGCCGACCGCGTGGTACCGCCCGCCGACGTGGCAAGCCTCGCCGACAAGCTCAAGCAGCAAAAGGGCATCACCATCACCCACGAGACGATCGAGGGTGCTGGGCATTTCTTCGACCCCGGCATGGACGAGATGATCTCCAAGGTCGACACCTACGTTCGGCGCCGCCTGACCGAAACCACGCGCTGAACTCTCACCGCCGGGAACCGGGCCGGGGGGCTCCCGCCCGTCGGGCGCGGCAGAGCCGCGCCCTCCCGTTGGGCCCGGCGGCGCGCACGCGCGCCGCAGTCGCGAATGGTTTGGCGCGCGGGCGCGCCGCGGTCGCGCCCGGACGGCGCCTTCAGCCCGGCTCGCTGATCCGCCCGCCGCAGACCGGCACGCGACAGCCTGTGGTCGCGGGCGCGCTCGTCGGCAGGCCGCGCAACACCCGGACCGCGAGATAGGCGAAGGCCTGCGCCTCCAGCATGTCGCCGTCGAGCCCGACCGCCTCGACCGGCTCGACCGGCGCATTCACCCGCCGGCCGAGCATGCGCATCACCGTCGCGTTCTTGCGCCCGCCGCCGCAGACCAGCCAGCGCGCCGGCGGCTCGGGGAAATGCCGCGCCGCCTCGACCACGCAGGCCGCGGTCAACGCGGCGAGCGTCGCCGCCCCATCCTCGACCGACAGCCCCGCCACCCGATCCAGAAACCCGTGAAACTCCTGCCGGTCGAGCGACTTCGGGGGCTTTCGCGCAATGAACGGATGCGCCGCGAGCCCCGCCAGCACGCTCTCGTCCACCCTGCCCTCCGCCGCGATCGCGCCGCCCGCATCATGGCTCCGCCCCAGCCGTCCTTGCAGGAAATCGTCGATCAGCGCATTGCCCGGCCCGGTATCGAAGGCCATCAGCGCGCCTTCCGCCTCGGGCGCGGCAATCCGGGGATCGGCCCAGGTCACGTTGCCGACCCCGCCGAGGTTGAGGAAGGCGACCGGCGCGTCGAGCCCGAGCCTGCGCGCGAGCGCGAAGTGGAAGAACGGCACCAGCGGCGCGCCCTCGCCCCCGCTCGCCACATCCGCCGAGCGGAAATCCCAGACCACCCGCCGCCCGGTCTCGCGGGCCAGGAGATCGCCCCGCCCGATCTGATGGGTCCGCGCCTGCGCCGGGTCGTGCGCCAGCGTCTGGCCGTGGAAGCCGACCACGTCGACGCCGTCGAACCGCGCCACCGCCTTCGCATGCGCGCCCCGTACCAGTGCCTCGATCGCCGCCTCGCGCGCGGGATCCTCGCCGGGCCAGAGCCCGAGGCTCGACCGCAGCACCGCCCGCTCCTCCGCCGCATAGGGCAGGAAGGCGACCGGGCCGAAGTCCTGCACCGTCTCGCCGTCGGTCACCACGACCGCGGCGTCCACCCCGTCCATCGAGGTGCCCGACATCAGGCCCAGCGCCCGCAAGGCTTCCGCCATCGCCCTTCCCTTCGACTTTTCTTTCGCTATAGAACGGCGCCGGCCCGCGCGAAAGGACCCCGCCGATGACCTACCGCCCGCGAAGCGAGTTCCTGCACGTCATGCAGTCCCGCGGCTATCTGCAGGACTGCTCGGACCTCGAAGGTCTCGACGCGCGCCTCCTGCACGGCGCGATGCCCGCCTATATCGGCTACGACGCCACCGCCCAGTCGCTGCACGTCGGCCATCTGCTCAACATCATGATGCTGCGCTGGCTGCAGAAGACCGGCCACAAGCCGATCACGCTGATGGGCGGCGGCACGACCAAGGTCGGCGACCCTTCGTTCCGCTCCGAGGAACGCCCGCTCCTCTCGCCCGCCCAGATCGACGCGAACATCGCCAGCATGGGCCGGATCTTCGCGAAGTACCTCTCCTATGGCGAGGGGCCGGCCGGCGCCATCATGCTCAACAACGCCGAATGGCTCGACGCGCTCAACTACCTCGACTTCCTGCGCGACATCGGCCGGCACTTCTCGGTGAACCGGATGCTCAGCTTCGAGAGCGTGAAGTCCCGGCTCGACCGCGACCAGTCGCTGTCGTTCCTCGAGTTCAACTACATGATCCTGCAGGCCTACGACTTCCTCGAGCTCAACCGCCGCTACGGCTGCATGCTCCAGATGGGCGGCTCGGACCAGTGGGGCAACATCGTCAACGGCATCGACCTGACCCGCCGCGTCGCGGGGGTGGAGGTCTACGGCCTGACCTCGCCGCTCCTGACCACCTCGGACGGGCGCAAGATGGGCAAGTCGGCCTCGGGCGCGGTCTGGCTCAACGCCGACATGCTGCACCCCTTCGAGTTCTGGCAGTTCTGGCGCAACACCACCGATGCCGACGTCGGCCGGTTCCTGAAGCTCTACACCGAGCTGCCGCTCGACGAATGCGACCGCGTCGGCGCGCTCGGCGGGGCGGAGATCAACGCCGCCAAGATCACGCTCGCCAACGAGGTCACCGCCCTCTGTCACGGGCCCGAGGCGGCGGCCGCGGCCGAGGCCACCGCCCGCGCCGTGTTCGAGCAGGGCGGCACGGGCGAGGACCTGCCCACGGTCACGCTCGCCCCCGCCGACATCCCCGAGGGCGGCATCTCCATCGCCCAGCTCCTCGTGCGTACCGGCCTCGCGAAATCCGGCAAGGACGCGCGCCGCCTGATCGACGAGGGCGCGGCCCGGCTCGACGACGAACCGCTCCGCGACCCGGGCCTGATGCTCGGCCCAGACGCGATGACCGCGCCCCTGAAGCTCTCCGCCGGCAAGAAGCGCCACGCGCTCGTCCGCCTCGCCGGCTGAGCCCGGCTCACCGGTCCTCTTCCTCCGCGTCGTCCTCGAGGCGGATGCGCTCGGCGGCGAGCCGGGCCTCGATGCGGTCGTTGGCGCGGTCCGCCGCGTCGCGGTCCTCGTGCACGATCTCGTCGAGATCGTCGTTCATCGCGGCGAGCAGGTCGCTCATGTCGTCGCCCGCCCTGCGCCTGGCGAGCCGCGCCTCTGCGGCCGCGATCCTGGCGGCGATCCGCGCGCGCCTTGCCTCTGGATCGGAATCAGGTGCGGACATGGTCTGGCTCCCGTCGTGAAGAAGCGGCCCGCACGGGGGCCGCTCCCTTCAACGCACCGGACCCCGCGCGGGTTCCGCGCTCAGCCGTCGGCCTTCACCCGGACCCGCGCCATCCAGTCGGGCGTCGCCACCATGCCGTTCGGCCCTGCGCCGCGCGTGATCGCGTCGACCACCTCCTGCCCGGCGATCACCTCGCCCACGACCGTGTACTGGCCGTTCAGATGCGGCGCGGGGGCGAGCATGATGAAGAACTGCGAATTGGCCGAATTCGGGTCCTGCGCCCGGGCCATGCCGACCACGCCGGTCTCGAAGGCGACGTCCGAGAATTCCGCCGGCAGGTCCGGCAGGTCCGAGCCGCCGGTGCCCGCCCGGCCCGCCCCGAAGGCCGCGCGCGTGCCGTGCTCGACGTCTCCCGTCTGGGCCATGAAGCCCTCGATCACCCGGTGGAAGGCGACGCCGTCATAGGCGCCGGCCCGGGCCAGCTCCTTGATCCGCGCCACGTGCTGCGGCGCGATGTCGGGGCGCAGCGCGATCTCTACGGTGCCCGCGGCCGCGCCCTCGACCTCGATCACCAGCACGTCCTCGGCCTCCTGCGCGACGGCGGCACCGGCAAAGGCCAGCGCCGCGGCCAGAACCAGTGCCCGGATCATGCCGCGTCTCCGGCGACGCGCACCCGGATCATCCGGTCGGGACGGCTCGGCGGCTCGCCGCGGGTGATCGCGTCCACATGCTCCATGCCGGCGATCACCCGGCCCCAGACCGTGTACTGCCCGTTCAGGAAATGCCCGTCCTTGAACATGATGAAGAACTGGCTGTTGGCGCTGTTGGGGTTCTGGCTGCGCGCCATCCCGCAGACACCCCGGTCGAAGGGCAGCTTCGAGAATTCCGCCGGCAGGTTCGGCCGGCTCGATCCCCCGGTCCCGGCGCGGCTCAGGTTGAACCCGTCCTCCATGTCGCCGTTCGCCACGTCGCCGGTCTGGGCCATGAAGCCCTCGATCACGCGGTGGAAGGCGACGTTGTCGTATTCCCCCGCCCGGGCCAGCGCCTTGATCTGCTCGACATGCTTGGGCGCCACGTCGGGCAGCATCTCGACATGCACCTCGCCGCCCTTCAGTTCGATCACCAGCGTGTTCTCCGGGTCGCGTATCTCGGCCATCGATTCCTCCTCGGTTGGTCGGCCGCGACCCTAGGTTGCACGCCGGCCAAGGGAAAGCCCCCGGCCCGCGCGCCGGCGGAAATTTGTGCGCGCCCGTCGACGCCCCGGCTCACGCCCGCCCCAGGCGCTCCGCCACCGTCCGCTCGACCGCGGCGGCGTCACCGCCCGCCTCGAAGGCCGCCACCGTGACCGGCGCCACGCCCCCGGCGCGGTAGACCGCCGCGACCGAGAACGGCCCGCTGCCGGTATGGCCCGCCACCGGCACCGCCTTGCCGTCCTTCCCGACCATAGCGCCGCACATCAGCCCCAGCCCGTAGCCGTACCGCCGCCACGGCCGCCCCTCGATCAACCCACCGAGCGGATGGCAACCCCGCATCTCGGCCTGCATTTCAGCGCCGAGAAGCCGCCCTTCCATCAGACCATCGAGCAGCCGCGCCGCCGCCGCGGCGGTCCCGACGAGACAGCCGTGGAACACCCAGGCCGGGTCGTAGTCCACGCTGCCGGGCAGCCCGCCGAAATCCTCCGGCCGCTTGGCCAGCCTCACGCCCCCAACCCCGAGCGGCGCGCAGACCAGCGTCTCGACCGCGGCGCCGATCTCCGCACCCGCTGCCGCCTCGACCGCCTCGCGCACCAGACCGTAGCCGATGTTGGAATAGGCCCATCCCTGACCCGGAGCGAACAACCGCCCGCCCGCCGAGATCGTGGTCGAGATCGTCGCCCCGCGGCCGCATCGGCCGCAGTCCGGAGGCCCTGTGCGGCGACCTTTCTGACCGGCCGCCGCCACCGCGCCATCCGCGACGACGGCGATCTCCACCCTCAGTAGCGCGTACTCGCGAACTTCCGGCTCAGCGCCTCGGCGACCATGGGCGGCACGAAGCCCGAGACGTCGCCGCCGAGGCGCGCGATCTCCTTCACCAGCCGGCTGGCGATCGCCTGGTAATGGGCGTCGGCCATCAGGAACACGGTCTCGACCTCGTCGTTCATCGCCCGGTTCATGCCGACCATCTGGAACTCGTATTCGAAGTCCGAGACCGCGCGCAGGCCGCGCACGATCATGTGCGCGCCCACGTCCGCCGCGCAGTGGATCAGCAGGTTCTCGAAGGGATGCGCCACGATCTCGACGCCCGCCGCCGCGCCGATCGGCGCGCATTCCGCCTCCACCATCGCCACCCGCTCCTCGAGGCTGAACATCGGCCCCTTGTCGCGGTTGATGGCGATGCCGATCACCAGCCGGTCGACCAGCGTGCAGGCCCGCCGGATGATGTCGGTATGCCCGAGCGTGATCGGATCGAAGGTCCCCGGATAGAGGCCTATGCGCATGACTGTCCCCCGCGCGGTTTTGCCGCCACGCAACAGGATTGCGCGACCGGGGTCAAGCGCCGGGGAAGGCCGCGCCTACCAGCTGTTGGAGATCATCTCGGTCAGGGCGGTGTTTTCGTGCTGGATCTCGTCGATCCGCGCCTTCACCACGTCGCCGATCGAGATCACGCCGACCATCCTGCCGCCCTCGACCACCGGCATGTGGCGGAAGCGTCCGTCCGACATCTTCTCCATCACCGAATTCGCCGTGTCCTCGGGATGGCAGGCGATGACCTCGGCGGTCATGATCTCGCGCACCTGCTGGGTCATGACCCCGATCCCGGCCGTGCCCAGTCCCCGGACGATGTCGCGCTCCGACAGGATGCCGTCCACGATCGCGCCGTCCCGGCTGACGATGACCGCACCGATCTTGTGCTTGGCGAGGATCTCCGCGGCCGTCGCGACGCTGTCGGTGGGCTTGACCGAGATGATCTGCGTCATCCGCTTGTTGCTGATGATCTGCTTGACCGACATGGCTTCTCTCCCCGCACGACCGCCGCGCGCCCGCAGGCGGCCCAGACGCGAAAAGTCTCGCCCCCCCGGCGCCCGCCTGTCAAGCCGTGCCTTGCGCGAGGGCCGCGCGCATGTGCTCGACCACCACGTCCGCCATCCGGTTGATCCGCGCCACCCGGGCGTCGTCCTGATGCCGCACAAGGTAGAAGCTCCGCATCAGCCGGATGTCGTCGGGCAGCACCACCGCGAGGTCGGGATGCTCGCGCGCCACGAAATCCGGCAGGATGCACAAACCCGCCCCACGCAGGCACCAGCGCAGCTGGACGATCAGGCTGTTCGAGGTCAGCGACGGCTCCTGCGTGCGCCCGAGCAGCGCGTAATAGTCGAGCTCCTTGTCGAAGATCATGTCCGAGATGTAGCCGATCCCGCGCAGGTCGTGCAGGTCGTCGATCGTCCGGACGTCGCCCGATGCCTCGACCAGCGCCCGCTGCCCGTAGAGCCGCAGCCGGTAGTCGGCGATCTTGCGAACGGTCAGCCGCCCCGCGCTCGGCGGCGAGACGGTGATCGCCAGATCCGCCTCGCGCTTGGACAGGCTGAACATCCGCGGCAGCGCCACCACCTGCACCTGCAGGTCGGGGTTGTCCCGGCTCAGCCGGTCGCAGGCGTCGATCAGCAGGTAGTTCGACACCCCGTCCGGCGCCCCGATCCGCACCGTGCCCGACAGCCGGTCGGAATGCCCGCCCACCTCCTCGCTCGCCGCCGCGGCCAGGTTCTCCATCGCCTGCGCGTGGGTCATCAGGTTCCGTCCCGCCTCGGTCATCGCGTAACCCTGCGGCGAGCGGTCGAAGAGCTTCGCGCCCAGCGCCTCCTCCAGCGCGGTAATCCGCCGTCCGACCGTCGCGGGGTCGAGCCCCAGAACCCGTCCCGCCGCCATCAGCCGGCTTTGGCGCGCCACCGCCAGGAACACCCGCAGATCATCCCATTTCATGCTGTTTTTCTGCATGACGCACCGCTTATCACGGATTGCGAACCGACAGGAATGCAAAATGCCTTTGGGCAATTTCCCCCTGACCCCGTGCCGATTTCCCGCTAGTGTGCCCGAATTCGGACAATCGGAGGGGACCCCATGACCGAGCTTTCGCATTTCATCGACGGCAGGCGCGTGCCGGGCAAGTCGGGCCGCTTCGGCGAGGTGTTCAACCCCGCGACCGGCGAGGTGCAGGCCACCGTCCCCCTCGCCTCCAAGGCCGAACTCGACGCGGCCGTCGCCTCGGCCAAGGCCGCGCAGCCGAAATGGGCCGCGACCAATCCCCAGCGCCGCGCCCGCGTGATGATGAAGTTCGTCGAGCTCCTGAACCGCGACATGGACAAGCTCGCCGAGAAGCTCTCCTCCGAGCACGGCAAGACCCTGCCCGACGCGAAAGGCGACGTGATCCGTGGCCTCGAGGTCGCCGAATTCTGCATCGGCGCGCCGCATCTGCTGAAGGGTGAGTTCACCGACGCCGCCGGTCCCGGCATCGACATGTATTCCATGCGCCAGCCGCTCGGCGTCGTCGCGGGCATCACGCCCTTCAACTTCCCCGCGATGATCCCGATGTGGAAGATGTGCCCGGCCCTCGTCGCCGGCAACGCCTTCATCCTCAAGCCGTCCGAGCGCGATCCCTCCGTGCCGCTGATGCTCGCCGAGCTGATGCAGGAGGCGGGCCTCCCCGACGGTGTCCTGCAGGTCGTCAACGGCGACAAGGAGGCGGTCGACGCCATCCTCGACAACCCCGACATCATGGCGATCGGCTTCGTCGGCTCCACGCCGATCGCGGAATACATCTACGGCCGCGGCTGCTCGAACGGCAAGCGCGTGCAATGCTTCGGCGGCGCCAAGAACCACATGATCATCATGCCCGACGCCGATCTCGACCAGGCGGTCGACGCGCTCGTCGGGGCGGGCTATGGTGCTGCGGGCGAACGGTGCATGGCGATCTCGGTCGCGGTCCCGGTGGGCGAGAAGACCGCCGACGCCCTGATCCAGAAGCTGATCCCCAAGGTCGAGAGCCTCAAGATCGGGCCCTACACCGCCGGCAACGACGTGGACTTCGGCCCCGTCGTGACCCGCGACGCCCAGCGCCGCATCCTCGGCCTCGTCGACCGCGGCGTCGAGCAGGGCGCCGAGCTCGTCGTCGACGGCCGCGGCTTCCGGATGCAGGGCTACGAGAACGGCTTCTTCGTCGGCGCCTGCCTCTTCGACCGGGTGACGCCCGAGATGGACATCTACAAGCAGGAGATCTTCGGCCCCGTCCTCTCCACCGTCCGCGCGCAGTCCTACGAGGAGGCGGTCGACCTGACCATGCGCAACGAATACGGCAACGGCACGGCGATCTTCACCCGCGACGGCGACACCGCGCGCGATTTCGCCAGCCGGATCAACGTCGGCATGGTCGGCGTCAACGTCCCGATCCCGGTGCCGCTCGCCTACCACACCTTCGGCGGCTGGAAGAAGTCGGGCTTCGGCGACCTCAACCAGCACGGCCCCGACGCCTTCCGCTTCTACACCCGCACCAAGACCGTCACCTCCCGCTGGCCCTCGGGCATCAAGGAAGGCGCCGCCTTCTCGATCCCGACGATGGAGTGAAACGAACCGGCGGCCCGCGCTTGATCGCGCGGGCCGCCAGCCATATTGTCTAGACAATCTAGCCAAGATGGAGGCCGATCATGTGGCAGGTCGCCGAGGCCAAGAACAAGTTCTCCGAACTGATCACCCGCGCCCTCACCGAAGGCCCTCAGCGGGTGCGCCGCCGAGGCGAGACCGTGGTGGTGCTGTCCGAGGCCGAATACGAGCGGCTCGCCGGCAAGCCCGCGAAGAAGATGAGCCTCGGGGAATATCTGCTGCAGGGCCCGTCCTTCGAGGGCGTGGACCTCAGCCGTGACCGCTCGCCGCCACGCGAGGTCGACTTCGACTTCGGCGATGACTGAGCGAATCCTCCCCGACACGAACGTGTTGGGTGAGCTCTGGAACCCGCACGGCCTCCAGCGGGTGAAGGCAGCCTTCGCCGAAGTCTCCGGCCGCGTCGTGCTGAGCGTCATCGTCCTTGGCGAGACCCTGCGCGGCATCCATCAGCTGCCCCCTTCGAGGCGCCGCGACGGACTGCAAGCGTTCTACGACGGCCTGGTGGAGGACTTCGGCGCCGACATCCTGCCGGTGACTCTGGAGACCGCCGAGGCCTGGGGACGGATGACCGCGGCCTGCAGGCGCGCCGGCCGAACCCTCCACCCGGCCGACGGCCTGATCGCCGCCACCGCGATCGTCCACGACCTCACCCTCTGGACCCGCAACACCCGCGACTTCGAAGGCACGGGCGTGCGGCTCTTCAACCCGTGGGAAGACTGACATGCACTTCGCCCTGACCGAGGAACAGCAGGCGATCTTCGCCATGGCCCGCGACTTCGGGCAGGAAAGGATCGCCCCCCACGCCGCGGAATGGGAAGCCGCCGGCACCATGCCGCGCGCCATGCTGAGCGAGGTCGCCGACCTCGGCCTCGCCGCAATGTACGTGCCCGAGCAGATGGGCGGCGCCGGCCTCTCGCGCCTCGACGCCGCACTCGTCTTCGAGGCGCTGTCGCAGGCCTGCCCGACCGTCGCCGCCTTCGTCTCGATCCACAACATGTGCGCCTACATGATCTCGGCCTACGGCTCCGAGGATCTGCGCGACCGCTACCTGCCCGGCGCCGTCACCATGGAGACGATCGTCTCCTACTGCCTGACCGAACCCGGTTCGGGCTCGGACGCCGCCGCGCTCCGCACCCGGGCCGAACGCACCAACACGGGCTGGACGCTGAACGGCTCCAAGGCCTTCATCTCCGGCGGCGGCTTCTCCGATCTCTATCTCGTCATGGTCCGCACCGGCGGCGAGGGGCCGAGGGGCATCTCCGCCGTCCTCGTCGAGAACGGCACACCCGGCCTCGGCTTCGGCGCGCAGGAGCGCAAGATGGGCTGGAAGGCCCAGCCGACCGCGCAGGTCAATTTCGACGACTGCCGCATCCCGGCCGGGAACCTCCTCGGAGAGGAGGGCGCGGGCTTCCGCTATGCCATGCGCGGGCTCGACGGCGGCCGGCTCAACATCGCCGCCTGCGCGCTCGGTGGCGCGCAGGCCGCGCTCGACCGCGCGCTCGCCTATACCGGCGAGCGGCGGGCCTTCGGCCAGCCGATCCGCGACTTCCAGACCATACAGTTCCGCCTCGCCGACATGGAGACGGAGCTTCAGGCCGCGCGCATCTTCCTCTACCAAGCCTGCTGGAAGCTCGACCAGGGCGCGCCGGACGCCACGAAATACTGCGCCATGGCCAAGCGCCTCGTCACCGACACCGCCTTCAGGGTGGCCAACGACGCGCTGCAACTGCTCGGCGGCTACGGCTATCTGGCCGACTACGGCATCGAGAAGATCGTGCGCGACCTGCGCGTGCACCAGATCCTCGAAGGCACCAACGAGATCATGCGCGTGATCACCGCCCGCGCGCTTCTGGCGGAACGGACATGACCGAAGTTTCCACCCGGATCGAGGGCCGCGCCGGCCGCATCACCCTCACCCGCCCGCAGGCGCTGAACGCGCTCTCGCCCGGCATGGTGCGCACGATCCATGCCGCACTCGACGCCTGGCGCGACGACCCGGCCGTGGCGCTCGTCGTGATGGACGGCGAGGGGCCGCGTGCCTTCTGCGCTGGCGGCGACATCGCCGAGATCTACGCCCGCGGCCGGCAGGGCGACTTCGGCTTCGCCCGGGCGTTCTGGGCCGAGGAATTCCGCCTCAACGCCGCGATCGCACGCTACCCCAAGCCCATCGTCGTCTGGATGCACGGCTTCGTGCTCGGCGGCGGTGTCGGGCTCGCGGGCCATGCCAGCCACCGCCTGGTCTGCGAGACCTCGCGCGTCGCCATGCCGGAATGCGGCATCGGCTACGTGCCCGACGTGGGCGGCACGCACCTGCTCGCCTGCGCCCCCGGCCACCTCGGCGAATACCTCGGGCTCAGCGGCCACCGCATGGGCCCCGGCGACGCGCTCCTCGCCGGCTTCGCAGACCGCTTCGTCCCCGAGGCCGCCTGGCCCGCGCTCCTCGCCCGGCTTGTCGAGACCGGCGATCCCGCGGCGATCGCGGACGTGGCCACCGATGCGCCACCCGCCGAACTCGCCGAACACCTGGCGGCGATCGACGACGCCTTCTCCGCCCCCGACCTCGCCACGCTCGCCGCCCGGCTCGAGGCGACCGACTGGGGCCACGGCGTGCTGACCGGGCTGCGCCGGCTCTCGCCGCTCTCGATGGCCGCGACCCTCGCCCTCGTCCGCGCCGCCCGGCGCGAACCCGGCCTCGCCGCGGCACTCGCCCGCGAATTCCGTACCGCCTGGCGCATCATCGAGGCCGGCGACATGCTCGAGGGCGTGCGCGCCCAGGTGATCGACAAGGACCGCAAACCGCAATGGGCCGACGCCTTCACCGGCATCACCGCGGACCGGGTCGCGGAACTGATGGCGCCGCTCGGCGCAGACGAACTGGTGCTGGCGCCGGCCGGCTGAGCGAGAGAGGCAAGACATGCAGATCGGCTTCATCGGACTGGGCAACATGGGCGCGCCCATGGCCCGCAACCTCGTCGCGGCGGGCCATGCCGTCACCGGCTACGACGTCGCCGGCGTCACCGTCGAGGGCGTCACTCCCGCCGCCTCGGCCGCCGAGGCGGCCCGCGACCGCGACGCGGTGATCACCATGCTGCCGAACGGCGCGATCCTGCGCGCGGTCACGGCCGAGATCGTGCCCGCCGCCCGCCCCGGCACGCTGATGATCGACTGCTCGACCGTCGATGTCGACAGCGCCCGCGCCGCCGCCGCCGAGGCTGCGGCCGCCGGCCACCTGCCCGTGGACGCGCCGGTCTCCGGCGGTGTCGGGGGTGCGGCGGCCGGCACGCTCACCTTCATGGCCGGCGGCTCGGACGAGGCTTTCGCCAGGGCGAAACCGCTCTTCGAGATCATGGGATCGCGCGCCGTCCATTGCGGCCCCTCCGGCGCCGGGCAGGCCGCGAAGATCTGCAACAACATGATCCTCGGCATCTCGATGATCGGCGTCTGCGAAGCCTTCGCGCTCGCCGACAAGCTCGGCCTCGACCGGCAGGCGATGTTCGACGTGGTCTCGACCTCCTCGGGCTCCTGCTGGTCGGTCAACACCTACTGCCCCGCCCCCGGCATCGGCCCGAAGACCCCGGCGGACAACGACTACAAACCCGGCTTTGCCGCCGAACTCATGCTCAAGGACCTCACGCTCAGCCAGCAGGCGGCCGCCGCCGTCGACGCGGCCACCCCCCTCGGCGCCCATGCGGCCCGGCTCTATGAGGCCTTCGTCGCCGAGGGCGGGCGCGGGCGCGACTTCTCCGCCGTCCTGCCCTGGCTCGCCGGCCGCGGCCACGACACCTGAGACGCGCACCGCCGCACTGGTTTCCGTGCAACCGGGGCGCTAGGTTGTGCGTTAAGCCGCAAGACCACCCCCCGAACCGGAGGTAGCCATGCTTCGCATCCTTTCGCCCCGCCTCGCGGCCCTAACCCTCGCCGTGGCGCTGCCCGCCGCGCCCACCCTCGCCCAGCCGGCCCACTGCCCGCCGGGCCTCGCCAAGAAGACCCCCGCCTGCGTCCCGCCGGGCCAGGCCCGCCACGCCTGGCGCGCCGGCGACCGCATCCATCCGGGCACCCCGATCATCATCCTCGGAGCCGACGACTGGTCACGCTACGGCCTGCGCCGCCCGGCCCCCGGCTCGCAATACGTCGTCGTCGACAGCCAGCTCCTCCGCGTCGCCGAGGCGAGCTTCCTCGTGCTCGAGGCGATCCGCGCCCTGAACTGATCCCCCACCCGGGCGCATCCGCCGCCTGCTCCCAACACCGCCGATGCGCCCGATCCTGACCGTCACGCTGAACCCCGCGCTCGACCTCGACACCTCCGCGCCCGAGGTCGTCCCCGGGCCGAAGCTGCGCTGCGCCGCCCCGCGCATCGACCCCGGCGGCGGCGGCGTCAACGTTTCCCGCGCGATCCGCATCCTCGGCGGCGACAGCCGCTGCGCCGTGGCGGTCGGCGGCGCGATCGGCGCGCTGCTCGTCGATCTCCTGCGCGCCGAGGGCATCGATCCCGTCGAGATCCCCGTCGCAGGGCTGACCCGGCAGAGCCTCGCCGTCCGCTCCGAGGCGACGGGCGAGCACTACCGCTTCGTCCTCCCCGGCCCCATCTGGGACGCGGCCCTCGCCGAGGCCGCCTTCGCCCGAATCGAGGCCCTCGCCACCCCCGGCACGCTCCTCGTGGCGAGCGGCAGCCTCCCCCCCGGCCTCGCCCCCGACACCTGGCTCCGCCTCGACGACCAGACCGCCGCCCGCGGCGCCGAGACCATCCTCGACACCTCCGGCGCTGCGCTCGCCGCCACCCTCGTCCCCCGGCCCCGCCCGCTCTACCTCCTGCGCCTCGACCGGCGCGAGGCGCAGGACCTCGCAGGCGACGGCCTCGATGGCATCGAGGCCCTCGCGGCCTTCGCGCGCAGCCTCGTCGAACGCGGCATCGCCCGGATCGTCTGTCTCGCCAGCGGCGCCGAGGGCTCGGTCATGGCCACGGCGAACGACCTCTTCCTGTGCCGCCCGCCCAAGGTCGAGGTCCTCAGCGCCATCGGCGCCGGCGACAGCTTCGTCGCCGCCCTGGCCCTGTCCCTCTCCCGGGGCGAACCGCTGCGCGAGGCCTGCCGCGCCGGCACCGCCGCTGCCGCCGCCGCGGTCATGACCCCCGCGACCGAGCTCTGCGACCGCGCCACGACCGAGCGGCTGCTGCGGGACTGTACCGTCGAGCCCCTCGCCTGACTCAGCCGTCCGCCGGCAGCAGAACCGCCTTCGGCGCGGCCACCCGCCCGGCATCGAGCTCGGCGAATGCCCGCGCGCCCTCCGCCAACGGATAGGTCGCGAACCAGTCCAGCGCCCCCAGCTCGCCCGCCTCGATGGCGGCCAGCGTCGCGGCGAAATCCTCCGGCGTGTAGCAGTAGGACCCCATCAGGGTGATCTCCTGCAGCGTGATGCGGCGGATGTCGAACCCGCCCTCGCCCGGCAGCAGCCCCACATGCACGATCACGCCCCCCGGCCGCACGAGGCGCGAGGCCGCCGCGCGGGTGGCCGCAGCACCCACCGCATCGATCACCAGATCGACCCCGGCCGGCCCGTCCCCGTCGACCGGATCATAGGGCTCGAACCCGCCCTCCCGCGCCAGCACCGCCCGCCGCTCGGCGCTGGTCTCCGCGATCGCGATCCGTCGCATCCCCAGCCGGCGACAGACGAGCGCCGCGGCAAGCCCGATCGCTCCCCCGCCCAGCACCAGCGCCGAGGCCGTCTCGACCGGCTGGCCAAGCCGCTCCGACCCGATCCGCACCGCGTGCCACGACACCGCGATCGGCTCGGTCAGCGCCGCGGTCCGGACGTCAAGACCGTCGCTGATCGGCAGCACGTTGCGCTCGGGGATCGTCACGAATTCGGCAAAGGCACCGGGCCGCGGCGGCATCGAGATGATCTGCCGCGTCGGCGAAAGATGCGGCCGCCCGGCCTTCGCCGCCGGGCATTCCGGATCGACCACCAGCGGATTGATCACCACCCGCTGACCGGCCCGCTCGCCCGCGGCGATCGTCCCGGCCGCCTCGTGGCCCAGGATCAGCGGCGGCGGCCGCCGTTCGTCGTGGCCGTGGAACCCGTGCATGTCCGACCCGCAGATCCCCACCGCCTCCACCCGGACCAGCACCTCGCCGGGGCCGGGCACGGGCACCGGCGCGTCGCGATACTCGACCGTGTAGGGCGCGGTATAGACCAGCGCCTTCATCATGCTGCTCATTTCGCGGTGAACCCCCCGTCGAGGAAGATGGTCTGGCCGGTCACATAGGCCGAGGCGTCGGAGGCGAGGAACACGACCAGCCCCCGGATGTCCTCGGGCTCGCCGTTCCGCCCGATCGCGGTCTGCGCGGCGTTCCGCGCGGCCAGATCCGGGTTGGCAAACACCGCCTCGGTCAGCGCCGTGCGGAAGAACCCGGGTGCGATCGCGTTGCAGGTGACGCCATGGCCCGACCATTCCACCGCGATCGCCCGGGTCAGCTGGACGACCCCGCCCTTCGCCGCGCCATAGGGCGCGGAATCCGGGAACGCCCGCACCGACTGCAGCGAGGCCACGTTGACGATCCGGCCCCAGCCGCGCTCGGCCATGCCCGGCGCGAAGACCTGCGTCAGCAGGAATGGCGCGCGCAGATGCACCGCCATGTGCAGGTCGAAGGCCTCGGCCGTCACCACGCCGAAGGGCTGGCGCAGGTTCATGCCCGCGGCGTTGACGACGATGTCCACCGCGCCGACCGCACGCGCCAGCGCCGCCGGCGCCGCCACATCGGCCAGATCGGCCGCATGGCCCTCGGCCACGATGCCCGCCGCCCGCAACCCGGCGACCGCCTCCTCCAGCCGCTCGGGCGACCGGGCGACGAGGTTCACCGCCGCGCCCTGCAGGCCCAGCGCCTCCGCCATGGCGAGGCCGAGGCCGGAACTGCCGCCGGTGATCAGCGCCCGCCGTCCCGTCAGGTCGAAGAGCCCGTCGAGCCGGTTCATGCCCGATCCTCCGCCATGGCCCGGCCGACCGCGCCCGCGATCACCGCGACGATCTGGTCGCAATCCTCGGCGCTCAGGCCGAGCGGCAGGCGGATGTCGCAGAGCGTATCGAGTATCGCCTGCGTCCCCGGTGCCGCCGGCGCGCCCGGCAGGTGTCCCCAGTGGCGCGGCGCGCTGGTATAGCCCTCGGCCGCCGGCACGCCGAACCACTTCACGTAGACCCCGTTCGCCCGGCAAACGGCGACGAATTCCGCCATCCGGTCCCGCGAAAACCCGGGCAGACGGAACTGGAGCGAACTCTGCACATACCCCTCTTCCGGCGGCCGGTGCGGCAGGGCGACGCCCGCGACGCCCGCAAGGCCCCCCGCGATGCGGTCGTGGCTCGCGTTCCAGTCCGCCACGCGATCCGGCAGGTCGGAAAGCTGGGCGATCGCCAGCTCCGCCGCCAGCTCGGACAGCCGCAGGCTGAAGTTCGGGCAGGCGTCCTTCCAGCGGGCCATGACCTCGTCCGACGGCCGGGCGCCGTTCTGGCCGTAGAGCATGTAGCTCCCCGAATGCAGGATCGCCCGCGCGGCGAGGTCCGGATCGGCGGTCACGATGATGCCGCCCTCGCCCGCGTTGACATGCTTGGCCGACTGGAAGCTGAAACAGCCCGCGCGGCCGAAGCTCCCCGTCGGACGCCCCGCCCAGGTCGCGCCCAGGCTGTGGGCACAGTCCTCGATCAGGACGAGGCCAAGTCGGTCGCACAGCTCGGCCAGCCGCCCGAGGTCGCAGACATGCCCGCGCATGTGCGAGACGAGCAGATGCCGCGCCCCGGTCTCCCCCGCCTTCCGCGCGAGGTCGTCGAAGTCGATCACCAGATCCTCGGTGATCTCGACCGGCACTGGAACCCCGCCGGCATTCGCGATGGCACCGAGCACCGGGGCGAGCGTGAAGGCCCCCATCAGGACCGGATCGCCGGGCCGGCCCCCCGCCCCGACCAGCGACAGGTAGAGCGCGCTGCCGCAGGAATTGACCGCGACCGCATAGGGCGTGCCGATCAGCTCGGCAAAGGCCGCCTCCAGCCGCGCCGCCGCACCGGGCAGCGCGTCCCCCTCGCGGTAGCGGTGCAGCCTGCCCGTGTCGAGCAACGCCGCGACCCGCTCCCGCGCGGCCGCCGGGATCGGCGGCGGCGCGCCGAGATCGATGGGCGCGCCCGTGCTCATTCGACGGATTCGACCGGCCGTCCGAGGTCGAAATTGTGGCCGGGATAGTACTTCGCCATCCGCACGTCTGCCGTGCGGGCATGCGCCTCCATCCCCTCCAGCCGCGAGATTCGCGCCGTGGCGAGCGACAGCGTCTTGCACGCCTCCCGGTCCGCCCGCTGCCAGGTCAGCGGCTTCAGGAACTTGTGCACCGACAGCCCCGCCGAATACCGCGCCGCGAACTTCGTCGGCAGGATGTGGTTCGGCCCCGAGGACTTGTCGCCGAAGGCCACCGTCGTCTCCTCGCCGAGGAAGAGCGAGCCGTAGTTGCTGAGCGTCGCCAGCCACCAGTCGAGATCGGCGGCATGCACCTCCAGATGCTCGCTCGCATAGCGGTCCGAGACCTCGACGACCTCCTCCCGCGTGTCGCACAGGATCACCTCGCCATAGTCGCGCCAGGCGGCACCGGCCGCATCGCGCGCCGGCTGCGGCAGCGTCTCGATCAGCGCCGGCACCCGCGCCATCACCGCCTCGGCGAGTTCCCGCGACGTGGTGAAGAGCCAGGCCGGGCTCTCGTGCCCGTGCTCGGCCTGCCCCACGAGGTCGACCGCCACGATCTCCGGATCGGCAGTCTCGTCCGCGATGATCCCGATCTCCGAGGGACCGGCGAAGACGTCGATGCCCACCTTGCCGAACAGCGTGCGCTTCGCCTCGGCGACGTACTTGTTGCCGGGGCCGACGATGATGTCCGCGGGCTTGCCGGTGAAGAGCCCGTTCGCCATGGTCGCGATCGCCTGCACGCCGCCGAGCGTCAGGATGATGTCCGCGCCCGCCACGTTCATCGCGTAGAGCACGTAGGGATGGATGCCGCCGCCGCGATAGGGCGTGGAGCAGGCGATCACCGTCTTGACCCCCGCGGCCTTCGCAGTCGCCACCGACATGTAGGCCGAGGCGATATGGGCATAGCGCCCCGTCGGCACGTAGCAGCCGGCGACGTTGCACGGGACCATCTTCTGCCCCGCCGTCAGCCCCGAGCCCATCTTCAGCTCGAACTCGCCGATCGATTCCTTCTGCGCCAGCGCGAAGCGGCGCACCTCGCCCGCGGCGAAGGCGATGTCGTCGCGGACCTGCTGCGGGACCTCCGCGGCGCGGGCCTCGATTTCCTCGCGGGTCACCACGATCGGCCCGTCCCACTTGTCGAGCGTCCGGGCATAGTGGCGCACCGCCTCCTCGCCCTCGGCCTCGATGCGCGCGAGCATCTCGCTGACCACCGCCTGGGCGTTCCCGGTCTCGGTCTCGGGGGTCTTGCTCGCCTTCTTGAGGTAGGAAATCGTCATCTCGGTCTCTTTCGTGGCAGAGGCCCCGCCGCGCCCTGCACGGCGGGGCGTTGCGTCAGTCGTTCAGCGTGGCGAAGGCGGCGAGCGCCGGATCGTCCATCACCATCTGCATGAAGCTCGGGTCGATGTAGTCGCCGCTCTCGGGGGCAGCCTCCAGTGTGCCGACCTCGGCCATGAAGCCGGCGATGGCGCCGAACCAGTCGTCGAGGTCCGAGGTGCCGTCCGCGCGGTCGAGCATCGCGAGCTGCTCCTCGAGGGTGAAGATCGGGCGCAGGTCGAACTCCGCCTCGACCGCGGCGTCGGAGATCTCGACCCCGCCCTCGGAATAGAAGTCCACCAGCATCTCGCGCGCCTCGGCGGGGTTCGCCTCGGCCCAGGCCCAGCCCCGCAGATAGACGGCGAGGAACTTCGCCACGAGCTCGGGGCTCTCCTCGGCAAAGCCCGGCCGCACCACCAGCGCGCCCGGCACGATCGCGCCCGCGTCCCTGCCCGAGCAGAGATAGTCGCTGTCCGCGCGCTCCTGCAGTGTGTAGGTGTTCGGCGCCCAGACGCCGGCGATGTCGCCGTTGCCCGAGATGACCGCCGAGATGATCTGCGCCTGCGCGAGGTTGACGAACTCGACGCTGCCCTTGTCGACGCCCCACATCTGCAGGCAGGCCTGCGCGGCATAGTCGGCGGTCGAGTTGGTGGTGATCAGGATCGACTGCCCGGCGATCGAGGACGGGTCGGCGCGCAGCCCCTCGATGACCTCGTTGCGGGCCATCAGGGTGTTGGTGGCGGATTCGTCGTTGGTCAGGCCAACGGTCTTCAGCCCGAACCGCGCGGCACCCAGCACCGCGGGCACCGACCCGGTGCCGCCCACGTCCCAGTCGTTCGCCTGCGCCGCGGCGATCTGCGGCGCGCCAGCGGGGAAGGTCGTGAAGGACGGCGCGAGGCCGACCTCGGCCCACCAGCCCATCTCGGTCGCGACGTGGAACGGCAGCGCCCAGTAGAGCGCCGGCTGGTAGCTCACGTTGATCGGCGTCAGGTCCTGCGCCTGCGCCGGCATTGCGGCGCTCGCCAGCAGGGCGGCGAGCCCGAGGCCTGCGATGCGGTTCTTCATGGAGGTTCTCCCGGTTGTTTTGAGCTGGTGGTTCTTCACGCGGCCTGTGCCGCCTTTTCCTCGCGCAGGCTGCGCCAGATGTGGGTGCGCAGGTGCACGAAACTCTCGAGGTCCATCACGTCCTCGATCTTCTCGTAGCCGTCCCAGTTCTCGGCCTCGCGGATCGACCGCACGTCGAGCACTTCCTTGATGCGTCCCGGCGCGCGGGTCATGATCACGACCCGGTCCGCCAGATAGACCGCCTCCTCGACCGCATGAGTGATGAACAGCACCGTGCGCGGGTTGCGCCGGGCGAGCCGGACCAGCTCCTCCTGCATCACCACCCGGGTCTGGGCGTCGAGCGCACCGAACGGCTCGTCCATCAGGAGTACGTCGGGATCGAGCACATAGGCCCGGGCGATCGCGACACGCTGCTGCATGCCGCCCGAAAGCTGGTGCGGGAAATGCCCCGAATAGCTCGTCAGGTTCATCAGGTCGAGGATGCGGCCGATCCGCTCCTCGCGCTCGGCCTTCGCGACGTTCTGGTTGCGCAGGCCGAGCTCGATGTTGTCATGCACCGTCTTCCACGGAAACAGCGCGAACTGCTGGAACACCACCGCCCGCTCCGGCCGCGGCCGCCTGATCTCGGCATCGTCGACCAGCACCCGCCCCGAGGAGGGGAAATCGAACCCCGCGACCAGCCGCAGGCAGGTGGTCTTGCCGCAGCCCGATGGTCCGACGATCGCGACGAACTCCTTGTCGCGGACCTCGAGGTCGATGTTCTTCAGCGCCACGAAGGGCTTGGCCTTGGAGCCGAACACGCGGCCCACGTCTTCGAATCGGATGACGCCCATGGTTCAGTCTCCCTAGTGCTCGAGGCCGCGATGGCGGAGGATGATGCGTTCGGTCAGCCGCAGCGCCGTGTCGATCGCGAGGCCGACGAGCCCGATCGCGACCATGCCCGCCATCACCGTCGTGGTGGACACGTTCGCCTGACCCTGGACCATCATGTAGCCGACCCCGGTCGAGGCCACGATCAGCTCGGCGCCGACGAGGCTCTGCCAGCCGAGCCCGGCCGAGACGCGCAGCCCCGAGACGATCGAGGGGATCGAGGCCGGCAGCAGGACCTCGGTGATGACCCGGTGGTTCGGCGTGCCCAGCATGTTCGCCGCCTCGATCAGCCGCGGATCGACGAACTTCGCGCCGCGATAGGCGTTGATGACGCAGGGCGGGAAGGCGCCGGCGAAGATGATCATGATCGGCCCGCCGATCCCCGTGCCGAACCACAGCGCGGCGAACGGCACCCAGGCGATCGGCGCGATGAAGCGCAGGCCGTCGAAGATCGGCGAGACGATCTCGTCGAGGATGCGGAACCAGCCCATCAGCAGGCCGAGCGGGATGCCCACCAGCGCGGCGAGCAGGAAGCCGTAGGCGAACCTCTGGAAGCTCGCGGCCAGATGCTGCGGCAAGGTCGCGCCGGCGAACCGGCGGTCGAGCAGCTCCGTGAAGCGGTCGAGCACATCGAACGGCGTCGGCAGGAACAGCCGCGGCACGAGCCCCGAGACCGAGAGCCCCGTCCAGATCGCGAGGAACACGCCGAGGCCCGCGAAGCCGAGAATGACGCTCTGCCCGAAGGTGATCTTGTTCGGCATCGGATCAGCCCCTCCCTGCCAGCGCGGCGGCCTGGTTCCAGGCGAGCGCCCGGGCCTCCAGCATCGCCAGCGCCTTCGTCGTCGCCCAGCCGAGGATCGCCACCGCGATCATCCCCACCAGGATCATGCCCGGATAGAGGTCCTGCTGCGCGACGTTCAGCACGCGGCCGAGGCCGTAGAACGCACCCACCAGTTCCGCCGCCACCAGCGTCGTCCACGACGCCTGCAACGACAGGCGCAGGCCGGTGAAGATCATCGGGCTCGCCGCCGGGATCAGCACCTCGAGGATGAAGCGCAGCTTCGGCGTGCCAAGCATCGCGGCCGCCTCCAGCACCGGCTTGTCGATGTTTCGCACGCCGGCATAGGCGTTGATGACCGAGGGAACGAAGGCCGCAAACCAGATCACCATGATCTTGGCCGCGTCCCCGAGCCCCAGCCACAGGATGGCGAGCGGGATCCAGGCGAGCGGCGGGATCGGCCGGATGATCAGGAACACCGGGTTGATCAGCGCCTCGGCCCGCCGGCTCCAGCCCATCAGCAGGCCGAGCGGAACCCCGGTCGCGACGGCGACGAGAAAGCCCATCACCACCAGTCGGAGCGAGTTGTAGACGTGATCGATCAGTGTGCCGCCGCCATAGCCACGGAACATCACGTGGTTGAAGGCGTCGATCGTGGCCTTCGGCGAGGGAAACCGGCCCGGGCCGATCAGCCCCAGGGCCGTCGTGGCCAGATACCACAGGATGACCAGAACCAGGATTGTGGCTCCGCCGATCTTTGCGCGCCTTGACACGGCTCCTCCCCTTTTTGAAAACGCTTACATACCACAAAAGTCCGGTGTCAACCCGTTTTTTGAAGAATGTTGCGCCGGCCGCGTGTAAGCGGTATGAAAATTTTGCAGAAATTGCGGACCCCGATGCCATGGCCCGTCGCCCCAAGCCCAGCCTCGTAGACGTCGCCCGCGAATCAGGCGTCTCGATCGCCACCGTCTCGCGGGCCCTGTCCCAGCCGGAACTTCTCCGCGCCGACACGCTCGCCCGCGTGCGGGAAGCCGCCCACCGCCTCGGATACCGGCCCGACCGGGCCGCGCGCGCCCTCGCCTCCGGCCGGTCGAACACGATCGGCGTCGTGATCCCCACCCTCAACAGCCCGATCTTCGCCGACACGCTTCAGGAGATGCAGATCGCCCTGTCCGAGGCGGGCTACCAGATGCTCGTCGCCTCGCACGAATACGACCCCGCCGGCGAATACGCGGCGGTCGAGAAGCTCCTCTCCCACGGCGTCGACGGCCTCGCCCTCGTCGGCGACGGCCGGCCCGCGGCGACCTGGGACCTGATCGAGAGCGCCGGCATCCCCGTGGCGCAGATGTGGTCGGGCCGTCCGGGGCACGCCTGCGTCGGTGTCGACAACCGCGAAGCCGGCGCGATCGTCGCCCGCCACCTCCTGTCGCTCGGGCATCGCCGCATCGCCGTCGTCACCGGATACCTGCGCCACAACGACCGCCAGCGCGCGCGCCTCGCCGGGGTGCAGGCGGCGCTCGCCGCGGCCGGTGTGCCCCTCCCGGCGATGTATCACATCGAACAGCCGCTCACCGTCCCCGGCGGCCGCGTCGCCTGCAGCCTGTTCCTGGAACTGGCCGAGCGCCCGACCGCGATCATCGGCACGATCGACCTGCTCGCCATCGGCGCCATCGCCGAATGCCACGCCCGCGGCATCCCCGTCCCCGCCGCGATGTCCGTCGCCGGCATCGACAACGGCGAGCTCTCGGCCCATGTCTCGCCGCCGCTCACCACCGTGGACATCCCCTCGACCGAGATCGGCGCGGAGACCGTCCGGCGGCTGCTCGCCCTCGTCCGGGGCGCGGGCGACACCGGGCACGAGATGCTGCCGATCGCGCTGGTGGAACGCCGGTCGACCGCCGCCCCCGCCACCGGCTGACCCGCCTCAGCCCGCCGCCTGCACCGCCGCCCGGAAGACCCCGGCCCAGTCCGAACCCTCGCGCCAGAAGACCGGCGGCTCCCCGAACGGGCAGTCGACCTCCAGCCACTGCCCGCCATCGTGAGCCGCGTCGCTCCACAGATGCACCCAGCGCGCGCCCTCGGGCAGATAGACCCGCCGCCGCGAAGCACCCGCCTCCAGCACCGGCGCGACCAGCATGTCGGCGCCGAAGAGGTACTGGTCGTCGATGTCGCGCGCCGCCGCATCCGCCTCGAAATGCAGGAAGAGCGGCCGCTGCACCGGCAGACCCCGCCCCGCCCCCTCGGCGACCAGCGCCCGCAGGTACGGCGCCAGCGCCACGTGCACCTTCGCCATCCGCACCAGATGCGCCGTCGTCTCGGCGCTGTCGAACCACTGGTGGTTCGCCTCGGGCCGGTTCGATTCATGCGTCCGCATCACCGGCGTGAAGGCCGCCATCTCGGCCCAGCGCATCATCAGCTCCGCCGTCCGCACGTTGCCGAAGAGGCTCGTGTACCCGCCGATGTCGGTGTGGTGGAAGGCGTTCCCCATCAGCCCCGAGCTCAGCGCCGCGATGATCGTCGTAGGCATCCCGTCGTGGCGGGAAAAGTCCACCGACTGATCGCCCCCCCAGAGCAGCGGGCAATGCGCCTGCACCCCGGTGAAGCCCGCGCGCATGAAGAAGACCACGTCTCCGGTCAGCCCCGCCTGCGCCACCGCATCGGCGTTCACTGCCGCCCAGCGTTCCGGCCAGCGGTTGTGCTCCTGCCAGCCGTCCGCCCCGTTCGCGAGCGTCACATGCGTCGGCAGGTACTCGCCGAAATCCGCCATCCAGCCGGTGATGCCGAGGTCGAGCATGTTCCGCTTCAGGATCCGGTCGCGCAGCCAGGCCGCGGCCTCCGGCTTCGTCAGGTCCACCGTGCCGCAGTCGAACTCGCCGAAGTCGATGATGCTGATCCGCCCGTCGGGCTCGCGCACCAGATGACCGAGCGCCTCGGCCTCGGCATAGAGCCCGCCGTCGGTGCAGAGGTTCGGGTTCGCATAGGCGAGGAACCGGATCCCCCGCTCGCGCAGCTCGGCCACCCATTCCCTCAGGCCCGGATAACGCGCCGGCTGCCATTCCCAGTTCCAGAAGAGCCGCGTGCCGAAGCTCGTCTGCCGCACACCGGCCCAGTCCTCGCACCAGAGCCCGGTCACCGGCATCCCCGCGGCCAGCGCCTGGTCGAGCTTCTCCCGCGCATGGGCCTCGCCCCGCTTCAGGCCGAGGATCACCCCGCCGGTCGCCCATTCCGGCAATTCAGGTTGCCGACCGAACCGCGCACTCACCTTCTCGACCAGCGACACGAGGTCGGGTGCCGCCTCCAGCACGATCCGCTCCGGCGCCTCGGTGAACTCCAGTTCGTGGTACTCCGGCTCGCGGAAGTCGAAGACGGCATAGCGGCTGGTCTCGGCATGAAGGAAATACCGCCGCTCCGACAGGAAGGTCGGCTGCGGATAGCCGGTGTGGTAATAGTCGCCGCCCGCGCCGCCCGTCACGTCGGCCCGCCAGGTGATCTCGGTCGCCTTGTCGCGCCCGACGCCCGGCTCCGACGTCCAGAGCGGGAAACGCCGCCCGCGCAGGTTGAGGTAGGAGAACTGCTCGCCACAGCCCCAGACCCGCTCGCCCGGATCGGCGGCGATCCGCACCCAGAACCGCCCGAACTCGCGCAGCGCCTCGAAGCGCAGCACCAGCGCGCCGCCCTCCTCCTCGAGGTCGAGCGCCACCTGCGGAATGTCGGTGGAATAGCGCGACAGGACGAGCCGCCCCCTCTCGACCATCCAGTGCCTGAGCGCGATCCGCTCCTCGATGTAGTCGCCGACGGTGAAGTTGCCGCGATACATCTCCATGGTCAGACGGCCGACGCCGACGAAGAACGCCGGGCGATCCGCGCTGTGGCGCAGGATCGTGCGGTCGCCGAGGCGGATGGTGAATTCATCGGCCTGCGCGTTGCAGACGAAGGCGGAGTCAGTTGAGCGTAAGTCCAGCATCGACGATGAAATCCTGTCCGGTGCAACCCCGGCTCTCGTCCGAGCCGAGAAAAAGCGCGACGCGCGCCACGTCCTGTGCCTCGAGCCTGAACTTGAGGGCCTGCAAATCGATGAACTGCCGGTCGAGCTCCGGCGTCAGCCAGAGCCGGCGCTGCCGCTCGGTCAGGATCGCGCCGGGCACCACGCAGTTGACCCGGATGCCGTCCCCGCCGAGCTCGCGCGCCAGCGTCCGAGTCATGCCCGAAATGGCGGCCTTCGAGGTGGTATAGCCCACCATCCCCGGCCGGCCCCGCATCCACGAGACCGAACCGAGATTGATCACCGACCCGCCGCCCGCCGCGCGCATCCCCTCCACGACCGCCTGGGTCGCGAAGAACTGGTGCCGCAGGTTCACGGCCAGGCAATCGTCCCAGTATTCGGGCGTCACGTCCTCCATGCGGTGGCGGTCGTCGCGCCCGGCATTGTTGACCAGGACGCCGACCGGCCCGCATTCGGCCAGCGCGGCCTTCAGCGCGTCGATGTCGCGCACGTCGGCCTGCCACCAGCGCGCGCCGGTCTCCCCGGCCACCTCCGCCGCCGCATCGGCATCGATGTCGACGAAGCCGACTTCCGAGCCCTGCGCGGCGAAGGCGCGCACCAGCTCCGCGCCGATGCCCGAACCGCCGCCGGAGACGAAGACCCGCCGCCCCTCGAGCGAGCGGTAGCGCACGGCCTCGTAGCTCATGTCCGGGCCCCCGCCGCGCGCATCAGTAGACGCTTTCCGAGGGCTTCGCCGCCGTGGGAGCACCCCGGAACGCCGAGACGACCTCGGCCGCCCGGTTCATCATCAGACTCAGGTCCGAGCCGACCGCCACATAGCTGAACCCCATGTCGATATAGCCGCGCACCGTGTCCGGGTCCGGCCCGACGATGCCGCAGGCCATCCCCTTCGCCGCCGCCGCGGCCGCCGTCTCGCGCAGCGCCGCCTGAACCGCGGGCGCCTTGACGTTGCCGAGATGACCCATCGAGGCCGACAGGTCGCCCGGGCCCACGAAGATCGCGTCCACGCCTTCCACCGCCATGATCTCGTCGCGCGCGGCGATCGCCTCCGGCGTCTCGAGCTGCACGACCACCGCGATCTCCGCGCCCGCGCCCGCCAGATAGCCCGGAACCGTGCCGTAGCGGCTCGCCCGGTGCAGCACGGCGACGCCGCGGTTGCCTTCCGGCGGATAGCGCGTGGCCCGCACCGCGGCGCGGGCCTCCTCGGCGTTCTGGATCATCGGGAACATCAGGCTGCGCGCGCCCGAGTCGAGCACGCGCTTCACCATCACCGGATCGTTCCACGGCACCCGCAGCAGCGCCTCGCAGCCGGTCGGCGCCATGGCCTGCAGCATGTGCACCACCTCGGGCAGCTCGATCGGCGAATGCTCCATGTCGACCACGGCAAAGTCGAAGCCCGCCCAGCCGATCGCCTCGGCGATCACGTTCGAGGCGCTCATCACCCAGGTGCCGAGCGGCACGCTCTCGCGCGCCCGCAGCGCCGCCTTCAGTCTGTTGGCCGGAACCGTCATCGCATGTCTCCTCAGAAGATCTCGGGTTCGGGCTGCTCCTGCCCGTCCTGCAGGAAGTCGAAGTCGCAGCCCTCGTCGGCCTGCGTCACGTGCTGGCAGAAGAGCGCGGTCCAGCCCCGCGCCGTCTTAGGCGCCGGCGGCGTCCATGCCGCGCGGCGGGCGGCGAGCTCGTCCTCGGGCACCAGTAGCTCGAGCCGCCGCGCCTCCACGTCCAGCTCGATCATGTCGCCGTCGCGCACCAGCGCCAGCGGCCCGCCCACCGCGGATTCGGGCGCGACATGCAGCACGCAGGTCCCGTAATGCGTCCCGCTCATCCGCGCGTCCGAGATGCGCACCATGTCGCGCACCCCCTCGGCCAGCAGCCGCTTCGGGATCGGCAGCGCGCCCCATTCCGGCATCCCCGGCGCGCCCTTCGGCCCGGCATTCTTCAGCACCAGCACCGACTCGGCGGTGACGTTCAGCTCGGGCGCATCGATCCGCGCCACGAGGTCGGCATGGTTCTCGAAGACGACCGCCGGCCCGCGGTGGCGCATCAGATGCGCGCTCGCCGCACTCGGCTTGATGACCGCCCCCGACGGCGCGAGGTTGCCGCGCAGCACGGCGAGCGCGGGCCGGTCGGTCACCGGATCGTCCACCGGCCGGATCACCCTGTCCGACCAGCACTCCACGCCTTCGAGCGAATCGCCCAGCGTGCCGCCCGTGACGTCGAGCGCGTCGAGATCGAGCCGGTCGCGGATCCGCGCGAGCAGCGCCCGCACCCCGCCCGCATAGTAGAAATCCTCCATCAGGCTGTCGCCCGCGGGGAAGATGTTGGCGAGCACCGGCACCTCGCGCGCGATCCGGTCCAGATCGTCGAGGCTCAGTTCCACCCGCGCCCGCCGCGCGATCGCCAGCAGATGCACCGCCGCGTTCGTCGAGCCGCCCAGCGCCATGTAGGCCCGCGCCCCGTTCAGGAAGTTCTCCCGCCGCAGGATCGCGGACGGCTTCCGGTCGGCCCAGACCATCTCCACGATCCGCTCGCCCGCCGCCGAGGCCATCCGCTCGTGCCCCGAATCCACCGCCGGGATCGACGAGGCCCCCGGCAGCGTCAGCCCCACCGCGTCGAGGATCGAGGTCATCGTCGACGCCGTCCCCATCGTGTTGCAGGTCCCCGCCGAGCGCGTCATCCGGCTCTCGAGATCGACCCATTCCGCCTCGCTCAGGTTGCCCGAGCGGTACTCGTCCCAGTACTTCCGCGTGTGCGTCCCGGCACCCAGCTTCATGCCCCGCCAGTTGCCGTTCAGCATCGGCCCCGCCGGCACGAAGACCGCGGGCACGTCCATGGCGATCGCGCCCATCACCAGCCCCGGCCCGGTCTTGTCGCAGCCGCCCATCAGCACCGCCCCGTCGATCGGATGCGAGCGCAGGAGTTCCTCGGTCTCCATCGCCAGGAAGTTGCGGTAGAGCATGGTCGTCGGCTTCACCATGACCTCGCCGAGCGACATCGCCGGCAGCTCGATCGGATAGCCGCCCGCCGCCCAGACCGCCCGCTTCACCGCCTCCGCCCGCGCGCGCAGGTGCTGGTGGCAGGTCGAGATCTCGCTCCAGGTGTTGACGATCCCGATGACCGGCTTGCCGAGGAATTCCTCGCGCCGCAGCCCCATCTGCTGGGTCCGCTGACGATGCGCGAAACCGCGCATGTCACGGCCCGCATACCACCGCTGGCTGCGCAGCTCCTCGACCCGGCGTCGCCCCTCGGACATCTGCCCCTCCCCGGCAGGCCGTCGACAGCCGTCGCGAACGCCCACCCTGCATTTTCGTAGCGTTTCGAACGATACGCCTCCTCGGCCCGCGCTGTCAAACGCCTTTTCGGAGGGGAATCACCGATTCCACCGGAAACCCCCACGAAACCCCAACAAATCGCCGCATCGACCCCCGATCCAGTTCGACTTTGACAAACCCGTGAACCTCTGATAATCATTTTCGCAACGCTACGAAAATGCGACGACCCCCGAAGAAGGGGCAAACGGGTCACGCGCCGGACGGCGCAGCGACATTCGGGAGGGAACGGTATGGATTCGCTGATCCGCGGCCTCGGCGCGATCAACACCTTCACCACGCGGACGGCCGGCGCCATCGCCACGGGCCTGCTGATGGTGATGCTCGGCGTCGTGATGGTGCATGTCGTCTATCGCTACGTCCTCGGCGACAGCTTCGGCTGGACCGAGGAGGTGGCGCGCACGATGATGGTCTGGATGGCCTTCCTCTACTTCCCGATGGCGCATCGTCAGGGCCTCAACGTCAGCCTGGACCTGCTGATCGGCGCCATCAAGGGGACCTTCCCCTTCCGCCTGTTCGGCCTCCTGATCGAGCTCGCGGTGCTGGTGCTGCTGATCGGCGCCGTCTGGTACTCCTGGGGCATAACCGAGCGCGCCGCCACCAGCCGCACGCTCGCCCTGCAGATCCCGCTCAGCTACGTCTACGCGATCATGCCGATCGGCTTCGCGCTCGTTGCGCTCTGCTCGGTCGAGCGGGTCCTGAAGCTCGCCGTCAATCTCGGCCGGCCCGACCACTACGACGTCCAGTTCTACGGCAGTTCGGTCGACTGAGGAGCACGCACAATGGCCTATCTCTACATCTGGCTCTTCCTCGGGCTCATGGCGATCGGCATGCCAATCGTCTTCGTGCTCCTGCTCGCGCCCTCGGCGACGATGATCATCGAGGGGCGGCTGCCCTTCCTCAACCTCCTGCTCCAGCGCCTCTTCGCCGGCATGGACAGCTTCCCGCTGATGGCCCTGCCCTTCTTCATCCTCGCGGGCGAGCTGATGACCGCGGGCGGCGTCACCACCCGCATCGTCAAGTTCGCCCAGTGCTTCGTCGGCCACCGCCGCGCCGGGCTCGGCCAGGTCTCGATCCTGTCCTCGCTGATGATGGCCGGCGGCTCCGGCTCGGCGGTGGCGGACAGCTCGGCGCTCGGCTCGGTGATGATCCCCGGCATGAAGCAGCAGGGCTACACCGCAGCCTTCTCCGGCGCGATCACCGCCGCCTCGGCCGTGCTCGCCTCGATCATCCCGCCCTCGGGGCTCTTCATCCTCTACGCCTTCATCATGCAGGTCTCGGTCGCCTCGATGTTCGCCGCCGGCATCCTGCCGGGCCTCATCATCGGCTTCGGACTCATGGCGGTCGTCGCGATCATGGCCCGGTTCACGAGTTTCCCTGCACCCGACCCGCGCGCGACCTGGGCCGAGACCGGCCAGGCGTTCAAATCCGCCTTCATGCCGCTCCTGACCCCGATCATTCTGATCGGCGGCATCGTCGGCGGCATCTTCACGCCCACCGAGGGCGCGGCGGTCGCCGCCTTCTACGCCCTGATCCTCGGGCTCTTCATCACCCGCGAGATCCGCATCGCCGACCTGCCGAAGATCTTCGGCGACTCGGCGCTGCGTTCGGCGATCATCCTGCTCCTCGTCGGCGCCGCGGTCTCCTTCGCCTCGCTCGTCTCGCTCAAGGGCACGCCGCAGCTCGTCTCCGGCTTCGTGCTCGGCATCAGCGACGACCCGCTGACGCTCTTCTTCATCATCGTGATCTTCCTGCTCGCGATCGGCACGATCATGGACGCAGGCCCGGCGATCCTGATCCTCGGGCCGCTGCTCGCGCCGGTGATGGTCGGGCTCGGCGTCGATCCGATCCACTTCGCGGTGGTGATGTGCACGACGCTGATCCTCGGGCTGATCACGCCGCCCATGGGTCTCGTGCTCTTCGTCTGCTCCGGCATCTCGGGCGAGCGCGTCGAACGCATCGCCTGGGACCTCCTGCCCTACTTCGCCTTCGAAGTCGCGGTCGTCTTCGCCATGGTCTACTTCCCCGGCATCACCCTGTGGATCCCGCGGATGCTCGGCTACGTCCAGTAACCTACCAGCCTTCCTATACAATCCAGCCAACCACGGAGGAAATTCCATGACCACGCTCACCCATCTCAAGTCCGGCCTCGCCGCGACCGCACTCGCAGTGAGCCTCGCAGCCGCGCCGGTCGCGGCCGCCGAGCTCAACCTCGTCTTCCTCGCGAATACCGAGGACGAGGAATACGACGCGGCCCTCGTCTTCAAGAACTTCGTCGAGTCCCGCACCGGCGGCGAGGTCACCGTGAACATCTTCCCCGGCGCCCAGCTCTGCGGCTCGGCGAACGAATGCTTCGAATCGATGCGGGCGGGCGTGGTCGACGTCTATACCGCCACCGCCGGCGGCGCCGCGGCGATCTACCCGGCGATCCAGGGCTTCGACATCCCCTACGCCTTCCCCAGCGACCGTATCGCCGAGGCCACCCTGCGCGACCCGGAGCTGAACGCTTTCGTCCGCAACAAGATTCGCGAGGCGACCAACGGCGACATCCTGCTCCTCTCGCTCAGCCAGACCGGCGGCTGGCGCAACTTCGCCAACAAGGAGCGCGAGATCCGCTCGCCGGCCGACGTCGCCGGACTGCGCCTGCGCACCATCGAATCGGAGATCCAGCAGCGCCTCGTACGCGAGATGGGCGGCTCGCCGACGCCCCTTCCCTTCCTCGAGGTCTATACCGGGCTCCAGACCGGCGTGGTCGACGGCACCAAGAACTCGATCACCGACATCACCAACATGAACTTCCAGGAGCAGCTGCAGAACATCACGCTCGACGGCCATGCCTACATGTCCTCGATGTGGTTCATCGGGAACGGCAAGTTCCAGTCGCTGACGCCCGAGCAGCAGCAGGTGGTGCTTGACGGCGGCGCGATGATGGCGACGATCCAGTTCGGCATCCAGCCGCGCAAGGAACTCGACGCTTGGGAGAAGTGGTCCGCTGCCGGCGGCAACATCTATACGCCGACCGCCGAGGAGATGGAGCAGTTCCGCGCCGCCGCCGCCCCGATCCGCGACTGGTATCTCGAGACCTTCGGTGCGGACGGCGAGGAATTCCTCGGCGCCTTCGAAAGCGCGCTCGCCCGGGCGACCGAGGCGGTCGAGGCCGACCGCGCCACGGCCATGAGCCAGTGACGACCGGCGCCCCTTGCGGGGGGCGTCACGACAAGCTCACCCCGGCGGCGGCCTTTCCGGTCGCCGCCGGGGACCGGTCCACCGGGTCGGCCGATGCGCGCCTGCATCGGCCGACCCCCGCCGCCGCCACTCCCAGCTTCAGGGTGCGACCATGACCCGCCGCCGCGGAGGCCCGGCCCGGGTCACCATGACCGAGGTCGCCCGCCTCGCAGACGTCTCCCCCTCCACCGTGTCGCTCTTCCTGCGCGACCCCGACGCGGTTTCCGGAAAGCTCGGCCCCCGGATCCAGTCCGCTATCGACACGCTCGGCTACGTCCCGAACCTGATGGCGGGCGCGCTCGCCGGCGCGCGGCCGCGCGTCGTCGGCGTCGTGGTGCCGAGCCTCGTGAACTCCTTCTTCGCCGACACCGTCACAGCACTCCAGAACCGCATGATCGCCGAGGACGTGCAGCTCCTGATCGGCCATTCCAACTACGACGACGAAACCGAGGAACGCCTCGTGCGCACCTTCCTCGCCTGGTCGCCCGCCGCCATGGTGCTGACCGGCCTCCACCACGACCGCGCGACGCGCCGCATGCTCGCCGCCACCGAGGTGCCCGTGGTCGAGATGTGGGAGCTCGGCCCGAACCCGATCGACATGCTCGTCGGCTTCTCCCATTCCGATGTCGGCCGGGTCCAGACCCGCCACCTGATCGAACAGGGCGCCCGCGACATCGTCTTCGTCGGCGCCCGGCTCGAACGAGACCGCCGCGCCGCCCAGCGCGCCCGCGGCTACGAGGACACGCTCGCCAGCCATTCCGGCCTCGCCCCCCCGCTGGTGATCGACGCGGGCCCCCAGGGCTCGACCGCCGCCGCGGCCCATGCCTTCGCCGAGCTGCTGGAACAGCGTCCGCGCCTCGACGGCATCGTCTTCTCGAACGACCTCCTCGCCCTCGGTGCACTCTTCGAGGCGACCCGCCGCGGCATTCCCATCCCCGAGCGCATCGCCGTCATCGGCTTCGGCGATCTCGACTTCGGCAAGGAATCCACCCCCCGCCTCTCCACCGTGCGCCCCCCCGGCACCGGCATCGGCACCAGCACCGCCGAACTCGTGCTCGCCCGCGCCGCCGGCCGCACCGACCTGCCCGAGGTCACCAACCTCGGCTTCGAACTCGTGGTCCGCGCCAGCACCCGCCGCATGGCGGTCGCGGCCTCAGCCGAATGACAGGAACAGCTCGAAGGCCACGATTGCCGCGGCAAGCAGCACCAGCGTCTCCACCGTCACCACCCAGATGTGCCCGCTGCCCACCGACAGGATCGCCTTGATCGAGGTCTTCACCCCCAGCGCCGCGATCGCCGTCACCAGCATCGCCCGGGACGCCACCTCGATCGGCCCCGTCACCGCCGCGGGCAGCTCGACCACGCTCCCCGTGACCGACAGCAGGATGAACACCGCCATGAACCACGGCATCAGCGGCACCTTCCCGCCCCCGCCCGCGCCCTGCCAGCGCAGCACCAGCACCACCGCCATCAGCACCACCGGCAGATAGGCCACCCGCAAAAGCTTCACCACCGTCGCCGCATCCCCGGCGGTGTCCGAAACCGAATACCCCGCACCCACCACCTGCGCCACGTCGTGGATCGTCGCGCCGATCAGGAAGCCGATCTCGCGGTCCTCGAAACCCAGCGCCCCGAACAGCACCGGATAGATCACCATCGCTATGGTCGAGAGGGTGGTGACCGCCACCACGGTGAAGAGCACGTTGCGCTCGGTCTTGTCGTTGTGCGGGATGACCGCGGCGATGGCGAGCGTCGCCGACGCCCCGCAGATCGCCACCGCACCCCCGGTCATCAGCGCAAACCGCCACTGCCGCCCGAAGATCCGCGCGGCCACGAAACCCGTGCCGATGGTCAGCGCCATCAGCCCCGCGACCACCGCCGGCGTCTGCCAGCCGAAGGCCGCGATCTCCTGCAAGGTGATCCGGATGCCGAGGAGCCCGACCCCGAGCCGCAGCACCGTGCGCGCCGCGAACTCGACCCCCGGCTTCGCCCGGCCTTCCTCCATCACGAAGTTGAACGCGATCCCGATCAGGAGCGCGAACAGCATCGCCGGCCCGCCGTAATGGTCGGAAAGAAAACTCGCCGCCGCCGCGACGGTCACGCAGAGGACGAGCCCCGGCGCCAGCGTCTGAACCGACGCCTTCAGTGCCTCGATCCGATCGACGATCGCCACGGCTTTCCCTCCCGCGCCACCGCGGTTTCGTCAGACCCACTGGGGCAAGGATGGCCCCGCCGCACCCGGCGGGGCCGCGCGTCCCGCTCAGGCCGAGCGGTAGAGCTTGGTCATCGAGAATTCCCGATGGCCCAGCGCCTCGGCCGCGGTGAAGCGCCCGTTCGCCGTGCGCCGGATCATCTCGATCAGCGCGTCGCCGGCCTGCTCGATGGTCATCTCGCGGCTCAGCACGCCCGTCACGTCCACGTCGATATGCTCCGACATGGTGCGCAGCGTCCGCGGGTTGCCCGAGATCTTGATCACCGGCACGATCGGGTTGCCGACCACGTTGCCCTGGCCCGTCGGGAAGGTGTGGATCACGTAGCCCGCCGCCGCCATCAGCGTGACGCATTCCGCCGCAGCCGAGGACGTGTCCATGAAGTAGAGCCCCGGCCCCTTCGCCGGCGCCTCGGCCGGCTCCAGCACGTCGATATAGGTCGAGGTCCGCCCGATCTTCTCGAGGTTGCCGAGCGCCTTCTCCTCGATCGTGGTCAGACCGCCGAGGATGTTGCCCTTGGTCGGCTGGCTGTCCGAGAGGTCGCTCGTCTTGAACGGCTCGATCACCTCGTCCTGGTAGGCCTGCCAGGTCTTCATGAACTTCTCGGCCGCCTGCGGGTTCGCCGCGCGCTTCACGCAGATATGCTCCGCCCCGGTGATCTCCGAGGTCTCGCCGAACACGCCATAGAGGCCGTGCGGCAGGAGCTTGTCGTACATGTTGCCGACGGTGGGGCAGGACGAAAGACCGGTGGTCGTGTCGCTCTCGCCGCACTTGGTCGAGACCCACAGATCGGTCAGCGGCACGTCCTCCTTCTGGAGTTCCGTCGCCCAGTGCACGAATTCCTTCGCCTTCCACGACGCCTTGCGGATGGTCTCGAAGTCACCGTTCTGCTCGATCCAGAAGCCCTCGACCGGCTTGCCGGTCTTGGCGATGCCGTCGACGACCTGCTTGGTCCATTCCGGCTCGATGCCGATCACCACCACGGCGGCGACGTTGGGGTTCGCCCCGGTGCCGATGATCGTGCGGAAATGCAGGTCGAGGTCCTCGCCGAACTGCAGCCGCCCGTAGGCATGCGGGATCGCCATCGTGCCCTTGACGTTGTTCGCCACCGCCTCGCAGGCGGCGTTCGAGATGTCGTCGACGGGCAGGATCACCACGTGGTTGCGCACGCCCACCCGGCCGTTCTCGCGCCGCCAGGCCTTCACCGTCTCGTTCGAAAAGTCGAATGCCATCGTGCTTACCACCGCTTGGTCTTGAGGTTCTGGGTATGGACGTGCCCGCCCGGCTCGGCGTCGCCGACCATCCGGCCGATGTCCTCGCCGTACTTGATCACCGTGTCGCCGGCCTTCAGCGGCTTCAGCGCCACCTTGTGGCCGATCGGGATGTCCGCCTTCGCGGTGATCCGGAAGTCCGAGTTGTCCTCGGTGCAGACCGCGAGCATCTCGGTGCCCGCCGTCAGGCCCTCGACCACGACGACACCGACGTTGTCGCCCTTGTGATGCACCAGAAGGTGCGGTTTCGTCGCCATGTGCTTGTCTCTCCCTTGTTCAGTCATCGTATCGAGCATCAGGTATTCTCCATCGCGGCCAGCGCCTCGAGCTCCGCAACCAGCGCCCCGGGCAGCGTGACCGTCTCCGCACGTCCGGCGAAACGCCGCGCGCCCGGCAGCCGTGCGCCCTCCTCGGCCTCGATCGCCGCGAACATCGCCTCGGCGCGGGCCGCGAAATGGCCGCCGAACCGTGCGGGATCGAGGATCAGGATCAGGTGGCCGATCCCCGGGGGCGGCCCCTCGGCATCGAAGAACGAGCTCGACTCCCAGGCGAAGTTCGCCCCGGTCAGCCCGGCGCAGAGCAGTTCGACCATCAGCGCCAGCGCCGCCCCCTTGGCGTCGCCCGCCGGGATCATCGTGCCGGCCATCGCGGCGGCCGCATCGGTCGTCGGCCGGCCCTCGACGTCGAGCGCCCAGCCCTCCGGGATCGGCTCGCCGCGCTTGTGGGCGATCATCACCTTGCCGCGCGCCACCTTGGACAGCGACAGGTCGATCACCAGCG